>NZ_SPLL01000006.1:175899-297734 GCF_004959845.1 Neptunomonas sp. XY-337
GAGGAGCAGGCAAGCCGAGGCTCCAATGTCACAGAGTTGAAAATTGCTGCCAAGAAACGGGCGCTCCTCAAAAAGCGTAAAGCAGAGGAGCTAGCGAAACTTAGGGCAGAGAAAGCGCATAACCGCAGGTCTAGCGATAAACCGAACGGCAGAGTACCTAGTAGCTCAGGTGCGGGTGCATCGGGAGCGAGCTCCTCTGGCGTCAATACACATGCGGTTGCTGCCGTCGCAACCTCGCCGAATAAGTCAGTTGAAACGAACGCTGCTGCGCTTTTACCCATCATAGAAAAAAAGAAGGCGCTGGAAGATCAACTCACAGCTCCTTCGATCGATAAAAAGCACGTTAGTGACATGGCCACTGTATTTGGTCACCTCCCAGACCTCGATTGGTCCCAAGAAGCTGACCGCCGCCGTTTGCAGATAAGTCTGGATGGTATGTTACTGCCTTGGATTGAAAAAGCGGTTGCTGATGGCCGGGAGAAGTCCTCATCGGTTGCCATAGATGGTTTACATTTGCGTTTAGAGTACTTGCCTTGGACCGATTGCTTTGTCACTAATCTCACTGAAGAGGTGTTGTACACTGTCATGACAAGCCGATTTGGTATGGGAGAGCTTTCCATCAAATTTGGTGATGTGATCGAGGAAGACCTCCAAGACGGTCTCGGTTTCTCTGAGCGGGTGATGACAGCACAAGATTTGCTCTGGCTGAGTGGCCTTTGGACAGTGCAAGGTCGTATCTTGCCGAATGATGATCCAACACGAACGCGCCGTCTGAAGTACGCGCCTGAGTGTGTCAGAAATATCGCTGTCCCAGAGGTGCACGCTGTGATAAACCTCTGGCAAACAAGGCCCATGAGTGCCTTCCAAGTGATAAGTGAGTTGCAGATTCCTCAGCGCTACGTATTTGGTGTCATGGCTGCTGCAACCACAGCTCAGCTTTTTGAATATTAATTTGCCGGTCTTAAGTTTTAAGGGGTTAAAGTGAGTCTGGATGACAATGCTGCACGCTATCTTCAAGTAACTCCAAGCGGTGCATACTACGCTACGGTTAATTCACAGCCTGATGATGCCCGCGCGATACTGCTACAGCTTATGAGTAGTGAAGCGGCGCTAGAGTTTAGTATCGAGCTTTTTGCTGAGTTGGCGGATATGGAAGAGAGTAGTGCTCAGGCGCTCTTTGATCGCCTTTTAGCGCGTCGTTTCTTGGGGCTTGTGAGCGAGCCAACAGAACCGTTTAAAGGCAGTTTAGAAGCCGGTTTAGTTGATATTCTGCCAAGTTTATCGTCCTCTGGAAAAGTTGTTTTAGGCGACGATCAGGGGTTTTGCTTGGCATCCGCAGGCTTTGAGCAAGATCACGCAGATGGTCTTGCAGCGCTGTCTGCAGATTTAATTGCATTACATGAGCGGCACGGTCGCTTGCTCAATACTGATTTGAAACTAATGGGGCAATCATGGGGATTGCTGGACCCTGTTGGTAACAGTATCTTAGGCACATGGATCGTGCATATTGGATCTCAGTCATTCGCATTGATGATTCATGAACAGCCAAATCTGAATCAGCAGTCTTTTGTAGATTTGTTGAGTGCTCTAGCTGTTCGATATCTGAATTAAAAATAATTGGATCAAGTACAATATAAAAAACGGAGTAAGATTGTTATGCGTTCTGAAATGATGGGGTCAATTCTCAGTGACCTGAACGGAACTTCGGCTGAGATCGAGGCCTCTGCTGTAATTTCGACTGACGGCCTTATGATCGAGGCGCTCTTACCGGCAAGCATGGATGAAGACCGTGTAGGTGCTATGAGCGCAGCAATGCTGTCTCTGGGTGAGCGTACCGCGCAAGAGCTTGCGCGTGGCGAGCTTGAGCAAGTGCTCGTGAAGGGCGCAGACGGCTATATTTTGATGACACATGCAAACAGCGATTCGGTTTTAACGGTCGTTGCGAAACCAAATGCACGCCTTGGTTTGATTTTCCTAGACGTGAAGCGTGCTGCTGAAGCAATAGGGAAGCTACTGTAACGCTTATGCAAATCGAATATTTTGATGGTACGTCGCGAGATGCGCTTGTTGTAGATCGCGAAGTACCTTATCCCGACGGTAAACTTATTGTTTCGCGGACGGATACAAAAGGCTACATCACCCATGCAAACCAGGCTTTTGTTGACATGTCGGGCTACAAACTCGATGAGTTAATTGGCGCAAACCATTGTATTTTGCGCCATCCAGACATGCCAGCTGCTGCTTTTAAGGACCTGTGGGATACGATTCAAGCGGGTAAAAAGTGGCACGGTTATGTTAAGAACCTCCGTAAAGATGGTGCTTATTACTGGGTTAAGGCGACGGTGATACCCAATATCCGTAACGGTCAATTGATGGGGTATACGTCGGTTCGGCGTAAGCCATCGCGTACAAAGGTAGATGCAAGCGCGAAACTCTACGCTGAAATGTTGGCTGGGGAGGCAAGTGCATGAGCTATGTTCTGAGTGTTAGCCCTGACTTTTCGCCTGATCATTTGTCTGGTTGGTTTATTTTTAACACCTGGTTACAGCGGCGCCTCGAGGAGAAGTTCCATCTCGAGCTTTATGACGATTTTGAGTCTCAACGCGGCGATATCCAAAGCGATAAGATCGATCTGATTTATGCTAACCCTTATGACGCTGCAATGTTGGTTCGCGACAAGGGGTTTAAGGCGCTGGCTCGTCCTAGTGGTTTGAGTGATGAGGCAATTATTGTCGTACCAGAATCGTCACCGTACCAGAGTATCGAAGAGCTGAAACCAGGTGTGCGCGTTGCATGCACACAAGACCCAGATGTCAACATGATGGGTATGATCATGATTGAACCTGCGGACCTTGATCGGAGCACAATTGAGCAACAAAGTGCTGGTAGCTACGTATTAGTCGCTAAGGCGTTGCTAAACGGCCAAGCAGATGTGGGGTTTTTCCTGAAAGATGCCTTCGATGATCTTTCTGGTCTTATCCGAAATCAAATGCGAGTCTTGGTTGAGAGCCAAATTGATGTTGTTCATCATACCCTGATGGCTGGTCCAAAGTTGCAGGCGTTAGCGCCTAAGCTGTTGGATGAGTTAGTTGCGATGGATCAGGATGACAAAGGCCGCTCTGTTCTAGAGGCAATGAGCATCAAAGGGTGGGATGCTATGGCTTCGGAAGACACCGAATTCATGATAGATCTCATCGATACATTGATAGATTAGTCTCTCCTTCCGCGCTCGATACACTTGATCGGGCGCAATATTCTCTGCATTCCTGTCAGACCTATCCTGTCGTTCTAGAGTTCTCGCACTTAAAGTCATTATAATACGCTCTTCTCTTTAGTTAGGTTGTTGGTTCGATGGAAGTATTAGACGAGATTCGTGACTTTTTAGGCTGTGAAACGCCGCAAGCGTGGATTGATGAAGCGCTAAAGCAGCAGGATATATTATTAATTGATCATGCTCATTGTGAGAAAAAAGCTGCTTCGACAGCGATGACGCTAATGTTCCGTTATGTTGATCGCAGTGACCTGCTGAATAAGATGTCTCGCTTAGCGCGCGAAGAGCTGATTCACTTTGAACAGGTTTTAGAGTTGATGGAAGCGCGTGATGTAACATATTGCCATATGTCACCGTCCCGCTATGCATCTGGAATGAGAGAGCATGTTCGTACTCATGAACCTGGTCGCCTTGTCGATACGTTGATCGTTGGAGCTTTCATTGAGGCTCGCTCCTGCGAACGCTTTGCAAAACTTGCTCCTTACTTAGACGATATTCTGGCAAAATTTTATCGCTCGCTTCTAAAATCTGAAGGGCGTCATTACCAAGACTATCTTGGTTTGGCCGAAGACTACGCGGGGGAGCCTATCACAGAGCGGGTTGCGCATTTTAAAGCGATCGAAGAGCAACTCATTTGCTCAGAAGATGATACTTTCCGTTTCCACAGTGGCGTTCCAGCCGCTTGAAATTTGTTTTGAGGTGCGATTAGTGGGTAGCCGCACCTCAAACTCTCCCTAGTAAAGCGCTTGCTCAGAATCCCTCCTGTCAGTACTTTAAGAGCTCTTATACCCAGAAAGGCATTGGGCCTAATTAAGGAGAGTGAGCATGCACCAGAAGATAATAAAGCCGCTAGCACTCGGAATTACATTGGCGGGCAGTTGTGTCACTGCAGCGGAGCAAGTGACTGATGCGATAGCACCAGAGGCAACATCGGCAGTACAAGCAACGAGTGAGGTCACTGCGGCCCAGTATATCGTTGCGGCTGCTCATCCATTGGCATCGGAAGCAGGGTATCGGGTACTCCAGCAAGGTGGTTCAGCTATTGATGCAATGGTGGCGGTGCAGACCGTGTTGGGTTTGGTTGAGCCGCAGTCATCAGGCTTAGGGGGCGGTGCGTTCTTAGTTTACTATGACGCAGAATCTGGCAAGCTTACCACGTTTGATGGCCGTGAAACGGCACCGCTAGCAGCTACCCCCGAGTTATTCTTAAAAGATGGTCAGCCTCTGAAGTTTTATGATGCCGTGGTGGGTGGGCGCTCGGTCGGTACACCAGGCACAGTTAAGCTGCTGGGGGATACTCATGCCAAGTTTGGCAAGCTTGCTTGGTCGGACCTATTGGCACCAGCGGCGGAGCTCGCACGTAAAGGTTTTACGGTGAGCGAGCGTTTGGCCAGCGCCATCGCCAAAGATCGCGGTAGGTTATACCGTTATTCAGTGACGCGAGCCTACTTTTTTAATTCGGATGGTTCGCCACTTCAAACCGGCCAAACCCTGACGAATGAAGCCTATGCGGCAACGCTCGATACGTTAGCAACCAAAGGTGCAGATGCTTTCTATTTCGGCTCTATTGCTGAGGATATTGTTGCAACAGTCACAGGTGCTGAGGGCAATCCCGGTGTTCTAGCATTGCAAGATTTTTCAGTGTATCGCATCAAGGAGCGTGCACCGGTTTGTGGCGGTTTTATGAGCTACGAAGTTTGTGGCATGGGGCCACCGAGCTCGGGTGCACTTACGGTGGGGCAGATTTTAGGCATCGCTGATCAGTTTAGAATGCAGCAGCGCAGTGCAGATGATCCGATCAGTTGGCAAATTATTGGCGATGCCTCGCGGTTAGCGTTCGCTGATCGTGGGCGCTATATGGCAGATACCGATTATGTGCCGATGCCGTCAGGGCTGTTAGATGAGGGCTACCTGAAATCGCGGGCAGCGCTTATCAAGCCCGGCGAGGCGTTATCGGAGGTTGCCCCGGGCGAGCCTAGCTGGGAAAACGCCGTATCGTTGGCGGACGATGAGTCGATAGAGTTGCCATCGACGAGCCACTTTGTGATACGAGATGCAAAAGGGAACATTGTCTCGATGACCACAACCATTGAGAATGGTTTTGGCTCGCGTTTAATGTCGAATGGCTTCTTGCTCAATAACGAGCTAACGGATTTCTCATTCCGAGCCCATAAAGATGGCTTGCCGATCGCTAACCGCGTTGAGCCGGGTAAGCGCCCACGCTCTTCGATGTCGCCAACTATTGTTATGAAAGATGGCGTACCTTATATGGCGGTCGGATCGCCGGGCGGTTCGCGAATTATCGGCTATGTTTCTTCGGCACTGATACGGCACTTAGCTTGGGGAGAGTCACTAGACAGTGCTTTTAATAGCCCTCATGCTGTTAACCGCTTTGGCACATATGATGTTGAGCTAGGAGTACAGAGTAATAGCTTAGCGACTTCACTTGAAGGTATGGGATTTAAAGTGAATCGCCGCGACCTAAACTCTGGCCTTCATGGGTTTGTGATAAAACCCGATGGCACCATGGTGGGCGCTGCTGATAAGCGCAGAGAAGGTGTTGTATTGGGTGATTAGAAAGTAAGCCCAGCGTAGTGCTGGGCTTTTTATCACACATTACTTCTGGGCTTTGGCCCAAGAGTCACGCAAGGTGACAGTGCGGTTGATGACTAGCTGTTCTGATGTTGAGTCTGGGTCGACACAAAAATAGCCCATTCGCTCAAACTGATAGCGAGACTCAACAGCGGCCTCGCGCAAGCCTGCTTCAGCGCGTGCGTTAGGTAACACAACCAGCGATTCTGAATTGAGATGCTCTGTAAACTCCACCTCTTTATCACCGTCAGGGTTGGCTTCAGTGAACAGACGATCATACAGGCGTACTTCGCACGGTACTGAAAGCTCATCAGAAACCCAGTGGATAACGCCGTTCGGCTTGTAGCCTACTGGGTTCTCACCTTTCGTGTCTGGGTCATATGTGCATAGCAGTTCAATAATCTCGCCATGGCTATCTTTAACAACTTCGTTGCAGGTAATGACGTAAGCGCCACGCAGGCGAACAGCATCCCCGAGAGCTAAGCGCTTCCAGCGTTCATGTTTGTTCTTCGCCACCGGCTTAACTTCGATAAAATCCTCTTGTTCGATCAAGAGGTTTCGTGTCAGTCCAACACGGCGTACGCCAAGTGACTCATCCTTTGGATGGGCGGGAAGCTCGAACCACTCCTCATGGCCTTCATCCATATTGGTGAGGGTGACTTTAAGCGGACGAGTAACGCACATCGCGCGCGGTGCTGTTTTGTCCAGATCATCACGAATTGCAGCTTCTAGCATACCCACGTCAACAACAGCATTGGAGCGAGTAACACCAATCATGTCGCAGAAGTTGCGGATGGAGTTAGGTGTGTATCCACGACGGCGCAGGCCAGAGATAGTTGGCATGCGCGGGTCATTCCAGCTGCTAACCGTGCCATTATCGACGAGCTGCTTAAGCTTGCGCTTACTGGTAACGGTGTAGTTCAGCTCTAAGCGAGAAAATTCGTACTGCTTTGGTGTAGCAGGGACGGGTAGGTTCTCGATAAACCAGTCGTAAAGTGGGCGGTGGTCTTCAAACTCAAGCGTACAGAGTGAGTGCGTGATCTCTTCGATAGCATCAGACTGGCCGTGGGCGAAGTCATAGATCGGATAGATGCACCACTTATCACCCGTCTGGTGGTGAGGTACATGCAAAATGCGATAGATCATTGGGTCGCGCAAGTTCATGTTAGGTGCGCTCATATCGATCTTGGCGCGAAGAGCGCAAGCTCCCTCTGCAAACTCACCATTCTTCATGCGTTCAAACAGCGCTAAGTTCTCTTCAACCGAGCGGTCGCGATAAGGGCTGTTTTTGCCCGGCTCACTAAAGTTGCCGCGGTACTCTCGCGCTTGCTCTGGGCTTAAGTCGCAGACATAGGCCTTGCCCTCTTTGATCAGGTGTACGGCCCATGCATAGAGCTGGTCAAAGTAGAGTGAGGTATAACGGATATCGCCGTTCCAACTATATCCGAGCCACTCAATATCGGACACGATTGAATCGATGTACTCTTGGCTCTCTTTCTCTGGGTTTGTATCGTCAAAGCGCAGGTTACACACGCCGTTGTATTTTTCTGCAGTCCCAAAGTTAAGGCAGATAGACTTTGCATGGCCGATGTGAAGATAACCGTTCGGCTCAGGCGGGAAGCGCGTGACAACCTTACCCTGATGGGTTTGGTTCTCTATGTCCGCTTCAATAATTTGATGAATAAAGTTTGTTGGCTTTGCAGTGGATTCGTTTTTTGACATCGTCTCAGCAACTTTGTGGCTCATTCGAAGATTCGCAATGCGAATAGATAGCTCGCTAGTATAAACGCTTACGCAAAGACAGTTAATCGCCAGCCGGTAAAATATTATCAGTGCAACACCTTAATACTTGAGTATAATAACCTACCAACGAGTAGGCTTGAGAAATAGGAAGATAATAATGATCGTTTTCCATACGACACACGGTGATGTGCACATTGAACTTAATCATGAAAAAGCGCCCAACACAGCGGCTAACTTTGAACAATACGTGCGCGATGGGTTTTACAACGGTGTGATTTTTCACCGTGTTATCCATAACTTCATGATCCAAGGCGGTGGCTTTGAGCCAGGTATGGTACAGAAGGAGACACGCGATCCTATCGATAACGAAGCTGACAATGGTTTGTCGAACGTAGCGGGCTCTATCGCGATGGCGCGTACAATGGACCCACACTCGGCTTCTGCTCAGTTCTTTATCAATGTGAACGACAACACGTTCTTAGATCACACAGCGAAAACAACTGAAGGCTGGGGTTACACTGTATTCGGTAAAGTCGTTGAAGGCATGGACGTTGTTGAAAAAATCAAAATGGTTGAAACGACAACGCGTGCAGGCCATCAGGATGTACCTGTTGATGATGTTGTGATCGAGTCAGCTGAGGTGGTTGAAGCGTAACAGCTATGGCTGACTACTTTATCTCAGATCTTCATTTGAGACCTGAACGCCCGGATATCACCCGGGCGTTTTTGTCTTTTCTAGAGCAGATCAGCGCCGATGCCGAGAAGCTATACCTGCTAGGTGATATCTTTGAGGCGTGGATCGGTGATGACGCGATGTTGCCGCAGATAGAGCCCATAACCACCGCCTTAAAGCAGCTTGATAAGCTAGGTTGTCAGCTGTTCTTTCAGCATGGAAATCGGGACTTTCTGGTTGGCCCAGCGTTTGCCGAGCATATCGGCGCGACTCTACTGGAAGAGGCCTGTGTGATAGAACTACCCAATCATCAGTCGGCGTTGATTATGCACGGCGATCAGCTTTGCACCGATGATGTGGAGTACCAACAGTTTCGTGGACTGGTACGCAGCGCCGCTTGGCAGCACGAGTTTTTGGCAAAAACGCTTGAGGAGCGCGTTGCAATAGCGCAGCAACTGCGTGAAGCCAGTAAAGCTAGCGCTAAAATCAAATCCAACGCTATTATGGACGTGAACTCTCAGGCCGTTGCCCAGACCTTTGCGCAATATCAAGTGCCGATCTTAATTCATGGGCATACGCATCGTCCCGCTATTCACCAACAGCAGGGCGTGGTAGAGGGTGCTCGTATCGTCCTCGGTGATTGGGACACGCATTTGTGGTACCTGCGCGCAGACCAGCAAGGGCTAGAGCTGCTGAAAGAGCCCATCGAGGCCTAGATTGTGGGCAAGATTGACCTAACACAACGTAGTTACAGCAAGGCGCCTAGTGCGCATAGCCACGCCTTTCATCAAATCGTGATTCCGCTCCAAGGTGAACTAGAGATTCAAATAGGCCATGCGCAGGGTGTGTTATGTGCAGATCGGGCAGGTTTTATTTGCGCACAAGAGACACATGAGTTTGCTGCACCAGAGGGTAACAATCAGTTTCTTGTTGCCGATATTCCTATTGATCAAGCTCCCCGTATTGCTAACCTAGCGCCGTTCTTTTCGCTGTCTTATGCAGCACAGCACTATCGCCGCTTTTTAGCAGCCTCGCTCGAGCATATAGACTCTTCGGCACTGCGGTCTCAGGTGAGCGCGCTAGCGGTCGCCTTGTTAGAGGACGGCGCCGAAGCAGAGTATGATCGGCGTGTAGCGGCAGCAAAATGCTATATCGAACGTCACTTTCATCTGGATATTAACGTGCGAAACGTCGCTGATGCTGCGGCTTTAAGCCCTCGCCAACTAAACGCATTATTCAAAGCGCAGGTAGGCACGACGGTCCATGCTTACGTGGTGCGCTGCCGTATGGAACATGCCCGTGATCTCCTGCTGACATCATCAGCCACCATTACCGACATTGCCGCTGCGGTCGGCTATGATAGTGCCGCGGCGTTCAGCTATCGGTTTCGTCAGTTCTTCGATCGATCGCCACGGTATTACCGCCAAAACGTCTAGTTCGCTGTATCTCGATGATGCTGCGCCGTTTCTCGATAGTTTTATTGGCTGCTCGCCTCTAATCTACTTCCAGAGTATGTACGAGAGGTTTTTCATGAAAGCAACAGCCATTGGGTCGATCTCTATCCTGCTGTGGGGAACACTGGCCCTTTTTACTCAGCTTACCGGCGGCAAGATTCCACCGTTTCAATTGCTATCGATGGCGTTTGGCGTTGCCTTTGTCGTGATGGCAACCAACTGGCTACGAAAAGGGCATGTAGGGCAACGGTATCTGCGCCAGCCCTGGCAGGTTTGGGTCTTGGGAGTAGGGAGTTACTTTGCGTTTCACTTTTGTTACTTCATGGCGATGCGTTTTGCACCGGCCATTCAAGTCAGCCTGATCGCCTACATGTGGCCGCTGCTTATTGTATTGTTATCGAGTTTTTTGCCGGAGCATCGTTTTAGGTGGCAGTACATTGTGGGTGGTGGCGTGGCGTTGGCCGGATGTTGGGTGTTGATGGGGGGTGTTGACGCATTGATGCACATGGCGAAAGGCGAATTGAAAGGGTACCTCTTCGCTGCTGCGTGCGCATTCATCTGGTCAGGTTACTCGGTGTTGAGTCGTCTCACACAGGCAGTATCAACGGATGTTGTAGGGTGGTTTTGTTGCTTTACAGCCTTGTTGTCTGCCATCTGCCACCTGTTGCTTGAAACCACCGTATGGCCAACTTCAGGTATACAGTGGAGCGGTATTCTGTTGCTCGGACTTGGGCCGATGGGGGTTGCGTTCTTCACTTGGGATTATGGAATAAAGCATGGCAATTTGCCGCTATTGGGAGTGCTGAGCTACGGTGCGCCTCTGATCTCGGTTGTGTTGCTAGCGGCGTTTACTGAGGCAGTACTTACAAAAGCCACTATCATTGCAGCAGCGCTGATTGTTGTAGGCTCTTTGTTTGCTGCGATGGCCGCTAGAAAACCGGTGTAACGACTATCTGATGTAATGAAACTCAAACGAATAAAAAAGGCTGCAATAGCAGCCTTATGATGAGATTTTAGGGTTTAGCTCTGATCAGCCAGCGCTTGCATCGCCTCTTTAGTCCACAATACCGCCTCGCGATAGGAGGCTTCATAGACATCGCCATCGAAGTTCATGGGGAGTAGATCCCAGTCGCCCGCTTCATAATGAATCACGTTCTTCAGGACTTCGCCAATCTCGCCACTACCGTCAGAGATCGCTTGCTTGATATCGTCCCCTAGCGGGACCTGCTCAAGCATCATGCTACGTTCAAGATCGAGCAGCGCGTCTAAGCCTGACATCATGCCCGCCATAAAGTAGCTCGGCGCATTCGGGCGTTTATGGCGCTCGGCAACCTGCTCTGACATGCGCCCACGGATCAATAGTTGGCGTGATAGCTCTTCAGGTTTCTCGGTATTGGCAGACATCGCGATGAGCGTTGCCCATTTCTTAACCTGAGGAATACCTAATAGCACAATCGCTTCCGAAACAGACTCGACTTTGCGTACCAGTGAGTTGGCAGCCGAGTTAACGATACGTAGCAACTTGTAAGTCAAAACCGGGTCTTGAATGATAAGCGCTTCGAGCACTTCGGGCGTGGCATTACTTTTTTGCAGCTCTTGCAGCAGTTGCATCAACGCCACTTGGCTCGTGCTAACTTTACGGCCTTTAACGACTTTTGGCTTACTTAAAAAATGGCCTTGGAACAGCTTAAAGCCAAGCTCAACACACTCTTCAAGTTTTTCGTGCGTCTCAATCTTTTCTGCTAAAAGCGTGACCTTAAACGGGCGAATATGTTTGATCTGCTCCACGAGCTCCGCGTGGTTGTGCTGCATCACATCCAGCTTCACGATTTGTGCCATCTCAAGGAGAGGGTCGTAATCGGGGGTGTAGGTGAAATCATCCAGCGCAATGCGATACCCCTGATCAACTAGGTTGCGCACACCGTTTACGAAGGCTTCATCAACAACAACATCTTCTAAAAGCTCAAATACAACCTCTTTGCGCGGTAGTTCAGGGATATTCCCCTCAACCACAATATCGTAAGTTAGGTTGATAAAAGCCGGTACTTTACGCACAGAACCTGCATCAGAGATCGATGTGAATGCATTCAGTAGAACTTCGCTGGTGGCTGAGCTGCCATCCAGAAATGAGGCTTCCGCTGCGTCCTCTTTGCGATAGAGGAGCTCATAGGCGACCACGCGTTGCTTGTGGTCGAAAATTGGCTGCCTAGCCATCAGCACTTGGCTGTCTAAAACCTCACCGGTCATTAATTACTAGTCCCGTAACAAATATTAGTCATCCCACATTTTAGCGGGTGTTGAGCCAACTGCAAAAAATTAAGCGATATTTGCAACTGCGCAATAGAAGAACCGACGGTATAATGCGACCAACGATTTAGGAGATGTAGATGACAATTAACTGGTTCCCTGGGCACATGCATAAAGCCCGCAAAGAGATCGCCAAAGTAATGGATGAAATTGATGCCGTTATCGAGGTGCTTGATGCGCGCTTGCCTCTCTCGAGCGAGAACCCTCTGGTCGATTCTTTGCGCAAAGGGAAGCCGGTGTTAAAGATCCTCAATAAAAGCGATTTAGCTGACCCGAAACGTACCGCCGAATGGTTGGAGTTTCTCAACGGGCAAGAGGGCATTACCGCGATTGCTCTGAGTCAGGACCAGAAAAAGGTGATTCAAAAAATACCCGACATGTGCAAGCAGATGGTACCTGCGCGTGCTAACAAAGAGCGCACGGTGCGTGCCATGATTATGGGTATTCCCAATGTAGGTAAATCCACGCTGATCAACGCATTGTTGGGCCGCCGAATCGCTAAGGTGGGCAATGAGCCTGCGGTCACCAAGAACCAGAAACGCTACACCTTGAAAAACGGTATGGCGCTATCGGATACGCCAGGTTTCTTGTGGCCCAAAATTGAAGACTACGATTCGGGATATCGTTTGGCATCTAGTGGAGCCATCCGCGATACCGCCATTGAGTATGAGTTGGTGGGGCAATACGCGGCCAACTTTTTACTACAAGATTATCCCCAAAGACTCTTAGAACGTTACAAGCTGAAAGAACTACCGGAAACCAATACTGCGTTACTAGATGAGATCGGTCGTAAACGTGGTGGGCTTCGCCCAGGTGGTGTGATCGATGTACACAAAGCCTGTGAAGTTCTTTTAAACGATTTGCGCTCAGGCAAACTGGGTTTAATTACCTTTGAAACGGTTGCCGAGTGGGAAGAAAAACGCGCAGAAGCAGAACGAATGCGCCTAGAAGCAGAAGCAGCTGAAGCCGCAGAGCAAGACGTTGACAGAAAACAATAGGCGCGAGGAAGTACCAAAATGTCTAGAACCAAGAAAAAACGTGCCTTTGTGCACCAATATTTACCTGCAGATCCTGTGATCTCTAAACAAGAGCGCTTGGCTGATGGCGACAGCTACGAGAGCCGTAAAAAGCGCGCGCAGGAGAAGAAAAAGAAACACAAGTCGGTTTATCAGAAAGCTCAAGAGAATGAGCAAGCTGCGCAGAACTCTGAGCCAACACAGCGTGGCGCTCGAGGTGGGCGTTTAGCCGATAAAATTCGTAAGTTAAACCAACAGAAAGATAGCAGCGGCTCAGACGCTTAAAGAGACTCTACATTGGAATTTGACGTTATTGTAATTGGGGCGGGCGCATCGGGCTTGATGTGTGCCGCAACCGCTGGGTACCGAGGTAAGTCGGTCTTGGTGTTGGAGCACACCAAGAAGATTGGCCGCAAAATTCTGATGTCTGGTGGAGGGCGTTGTAACTTCACCAACTTGCACAACAGTGTTGAAAACTTCATCTCCCACAACCCGCATTTTTGCCGCTCCGCACTCAGCCGTTATCGCGTTAGCGACTTTGTTGAGTTGGTGGAGCGCCACGGCGTTGAATACCATGAGAAAACACTCGGCCAGCTCTTTTGTAACGAAAGCAGCAAAGAGATTTTGCGTGTTTTGATGACGGAGTGCGAATGGGCAGGGGTGCAGATACAAACCGAGACCACGATAGAGCGTCTCGTTGCAACGGATAATGGCTATCAACTGGTGACGTCAAGCGGGGCGATGAACGCTCCGTCTGTCGTGATCGCCACTGGTGGTTTGTCGATCCCCAATGGCGGCGCAACGCCTTTTGCCTATCATATTGCCGAGCAGTTTGGTTTAAAGATCTACCCAACCTCTGCTGCGCTGGTGCCGTTCACGCTGCAAGCGGAGCTAAAAGAGCATCTAAATCCGTTATCGGGTGTCTCCCACGCCGTGACAGTCAGCTGCAACGGTATGACGTTCAAAGAGAACATGCTGTTTACGCACCGTGGATTAAGTGGCCCAGCGATGCTGCAGATATCCTCCTATTGGCGGCCGGGCGATGCCATCTGCGTTAACTTCTTCCCAGAAGAAGACCTACTCGCGTTGTTAAAAGTGCAGCGTGAAGAAAAACCCAAAGCCGATATTGTTACGGTTATGGCCAGTCACATGAGTAAGCGGATGGCGCAAATTCTTTGCGAACTCTTTGGCTGCTCTGGACGCATGGCAGATCAAAGCAACGCCGATTTGGCAAAGGTGGCTGAAGCCTTTACCTGCTGGCAGGTAAAACCCTCTGGCACCGAGGGCTATCGCACCGCAGAGGTGACGATTGGCGGTATCGATACAGATGAGATCAACCAAAAAACGATGGAAGCGAAGCTAGCTCCCGGCCTTTATTTTATCGGTGAGTGCTTAGATGTGACCGGCCACTTGGGCGGCCATAACTTCCAGTGGGCGTGGGCATCAGGCTTTGCTGCTGGGCAGGCGGTTTGATGTGTTCCAGATAAAGCCAAGCGACTGATCGAAGGTGCCAAAGTCGCGGTTAAGCCCGGCACAGGTAAAGACGCAGAAGAGCAGTAGTCCAAGCCGTTCATTTCCCTGTATATTGCGCGTAAACGTGATATGCAGGGAAGAGCGATGAAGGACGATAAGCTACAAAAGAAGTTAGAGCGCTTAGAGAAGCGAAGTAGTTTTGCATACTTTATAGATAAAATTCGGCCTAATCAGTACTGGATTATTTTTGTACTGATTCCTTTCTTTATAGCGGCCTTTTTATCCAAGTTTCATGGAGACGTTGGGGCTATCCTTCCTGCTATTGATACCAAAGATATCAGAGAGCAGTACGCACTCTTAGGAGATACTTTGGGAGGCTTGCTCAACCCCTTGCTATCGTTCGTGAGTCTGGTTTTTCTTATTATGACGTTGCGGCAGAACCAGAAAGCCTTAAAGGTAAACTCAAAAGAGCTGGAGCTAAGTAGGGTTGAGTTAGGGCGAAGTGCTCAGGCACTTGAAACCCAATTGGACCAATCCGATGTACAGCACCTAACTGCAGTTGTGCTTGAAAGGTTATCGGGACGACGCTGCGGATAAGCCAACCATTACTATACTTGAAAGTCTTTTGATGACTAAAGAATCAAGTCTGCTGACATCGGTTGCGGCGACTGAAAATGCTTACGATCAGATGTTTACGGAAGTATTAGAGCTCGGGGAGGTAAAAGTATTAACGTCCCAAGTAGAAAATATATATGCTTTCATCCATAAGTTTTCTGATCAAAAATCTAGGGAAAAGTTATTATTCTTGGCTGATGCGTCCATAGATAAGTCAGTAGTTATGATGGTGCTAATTAAAGCTGCTCGTAACCACAATATCTCTTTAATGTCCCTTCTGAAATCTCTGTTAGGAGCATCAAAAATACAGCGATTGTGTCTTGATTTTTTGAATGCCAGAAGTATTAGGCTGCGCAGATTTGTTTATGGGGTCGGTGATCTTATTGAGAGCGATATAGACCAGATGGTCAAAGATCATAACCTAGACAAGTTCAAAGTTGGGTCCATGGTTATGTATATCTGTGAATATAGGTTTGTTCTGAGAGAGTTTGAATGCTCAACGAGCCTTACAGTAAGGCTCCGAGACGTAGAGACGCTGTTAGAGAAAAAGTGGGCGTCTATGTAACTTACACCTATCAACCCGCTCCGACGGGTTTTTTATGGGCGAAATATGAACCTATCCCTTGTTAAATCACACCTGCGTATCGATGAAGATACTCCTCTCGAAGGGTGATAAACGCAGAACTGACAACACGCATCATCGTCTGCTATCGTGCGTGCGTTACCTCACACGATCCTTTTCAGGCAAAAGGCGTGCGCAAAGGGATTAAACTGAAAGCAATTAGCCAATGCCCGAATGCAAGAGTCGAATAAGGGAAGTGGTGATCAAATTGTCTTCGTTTTACGAAGCTATTCTCAAATGCTTTGAATGTACTTTTTCTCAAGTTGATTTTGTCTTAAAAATCGTAGGGCTTCATCGCTTGAACCGAACCCTCTTTTGCGTTTCACCATGGACTCAAATACAGCTTTTTCTGCTCTTATTTATTTCGGCGCAGAGCGCTTACGCCAACTTTTGAATGCCCGTTATGGCCAAGATCCTAATATGCGCTTTAGCTAATATCTTTAGTTAGCTCTGTCTATCGCTTGTTTCAACTTATTGTTGCAACCAATGTAACCACCGCACCCCTACAGGTTGGGGGGCGCTTCTTAGATACTCACGCCACATTTGTTTAATCGACTCTAAGTTGGAGTGAGTTTCATGCATTTGCGCATACTTTCCAGTTTACTACTGGCTGTTGTCCTCGCGGGTTGCACCGCAGAAGCGGAAACACCGGCACAGTCAGCACCGCCGCCGCAGCCTGTGGATGTGGCAACCGTTATCTATGCCCAGTATAGCCCTGAGCATACCTTTACCACGCGTTTAGTATCGCCACAGCAAGTTGAGTTGCGCCCGCGTGTCTCAGGCGTGATTGATGCGGTTGAGTTTCGCGAGGGCAGCCATGTGAAAAAGGGCGATCTCCTCTTTCGTATTGATCCGCGCCCGTTCGCTGCGGACGTTGCTCGTTTAGAAGCAGATCTTAACCGTGCTCAAGCTGCACTGCGCCAAGCGCGCTCAGAAGCAAAGCGCGCAAAACGTCTGCAGGGGCGTAATGCGATGTCTGCCGAACAAGCGGAGTCGCGTTTATCGGTTGCAGCGCAACGTGCGTCTGAGCTGGCTTCGGTTAAAGCGGCGTTAGAGGCCGCTAAGCTGAATCTTGAGTTCACTGAGGTGCGTGCACCCATCGATGGCCAAGTCTCCAACGCATTTATCACCGCAGGTAACAACGTTATTGCCGGCCAGAGTGTATTGACCTCTTTGGTTGCAACGGATCGTTTATATGCCTATTTCGATATTGATGAACGGACGTGGAATAGCAGCTTCTCTGATGTTTCGATGCAGAGCCAAACACCGGCAGCATTGAGCTTGGTGGGCCGCAATGATCTGGCACACATGGGCCAGATCGACTTTATCGACAACCGTATCAACGAGCAAACGGGCACCTTGCGGGTACGCGCTGTGTTTACGGCGGATGCCGCTAACCTGCGCCCGGGAGCGTTTGCGCGCATCACGCTAGAGGCTTCAGCGTCTCAGCCGACCGTTGTTGTACCTGACCGTGCGATCGGTACTGACCTGAAAAATCGCTTCGTGTTGGTCGTCAACGACAGCAATGTGCTTGAGTACCGCAAAGTCGAACTGGGCGCACGTGAAGGCGCATTGCGTGTTGTGATGTCAGGTCTTGAGCCGGGTGAGCGCATTGCTGTTAACGGTCCTGCACGCGTTGGTCCGGGGATGCCGATCACGCCACGCGATGTTCAGATCGAAACGCAAGATCTCACAATACTCGCTTCTGACATTGAACCGTCTGCGTAAGTAGGGCCGCTATCGTTATGAAATTTAGCCACTTTTTCATCAGCCGGCCGATCTTCGCGGCGATGCTGTCTCTGCTGATTTTGGTAGGGGGAAGCATTTCGCTATTCCAACTGCCGGTCAGCGAATATCCTGAGGTTGTGCCGCCAACGGTTGTTGTGACCGCGAACTATCCAGGTGCGAATCCAAAAGTTATCGCAGAAACCGTTGCTGCTCCCCTAGAGCAGGAGATGAATGGCATCGAGAACATGCTGTACATGTTCTCGCAAGCCACAACAGATGGCCGGATGACCCTAACCCTGACCTTTAAGCTCGGTACCGATTTAGACCGCGCTCAGGTGCAGGTACAAAACCGCGTCACCAGTGCGTTACCGCGCCTACCACAAGAGGTGCAGCGTCTGGGTGTAGTTGCCGAAAAGTCGTCACCTAACTTAACCATGGTGGTGCATCTCTTCTCGCCTTCTGGTGAGCGCGAGATTAGCTACTTATCCAACTATGCCGATATCTATATCAAAGATCAGCTAGCCCGCTTGCCGGGTGTGGGCGATGTACAGCTATTTGGCGGTGGTAAATATTCAATGCGCCTGTGGCTTGACCCAGATGCCTTGGCCGAACGCGGGCTTGTGCCGGGTGATGTTGTGCGTGCTGTTCGCGAGCAAAACCAGCAAGTTGCTGCGGGTAGTTTAGGTGCGCAGCCCGTCACGTTAGAGAGCGAGTTTCAGGTGCTGCTTAACGTAAAAGGGCGCTTGGAAAGTACCGAAGAGTTCGAAAACATTGTGGTTCAAGTGGCGCCTTCTGGTGCTATCACGCGCCTGAAAGATGTGGCGCGTATCGATCTTGGCCAAGATAGCTACTCGCTCCGCGCCTTGCTAAACGGTAAAACAGCGGTTGCGATTCCGGTATTCCAACGCCCCGGCGCTAACGCAATCGAGCTATCAGATCAGGTGCGCGCCACTATGGATAGTTTGGCGCAAGCGTTCCCAGCGGGCGTTGAATATCGTATCGCATACGACCCGACTGTCTTTGTACGTGGCTCGATTGATGCCGTGATCGACACATTGCTAGAGGCGATCGTGCTGGTGGTGATTGTTGTGATCTTGTTTCTGCAAACATGGCGCGCATCGATCATTCCGCTCATTGCGGTCCCCGTTTCATTGATCGGCACCTTTGCTGTGATGCAGTGGTTGGGTGTCTCGATTAATACACTGTCGCTGTTTGGGTTAGTGTTAGCGATCGGTATCGTGGTGGATGATGCCATTGTTGTGGTCGAAAACGTTGAGCGTAATATCGGCGAAGGTCTATCTCCGATAGAGGCGACTCGCCAAGCGATGACCGAAGTCACCGGCCCGATTATCGCGATTGCATTGGTGCTGTGCGCTGTGTTTATTCCCACCGCCTTTATCCAAGGTTTGAGTGGCCAGTTCTATAAACAGTTTGCGCTGACGATTACCATCTCGACGCTGATCTCTGCATTTAACTCGCTCACACTATCACCTGCGCTATCCGCGTTGCTATTACGTGGCCACGATGCCAAGCCAGATCTGCTCACGCGCGTGATGAACGCGTTGTTTGGGCGCTGGTTATTCAACCCCTTTAACCGTTTGTTTGAGCGCATTGGCCGCCTCTATGAGAAGGGTGTTAAGAAGCTGATTCGCTTGGGCGTTGTGGTCGGTATTGTGTATGTGGGTTTGCTCGGCGGTACGATTAAGCTCTTTGATACCGTGCCCGGCGGTTTTATCCCGCTGCAAGATAAACAGTATCTTGTTGCGGTGGCGCAACTACCTGATGCGGCCAGCCTTGATCGCACGGAAGCGGTGGTTCGCCAGATGGAAGCATTGGCGCTGGATACGACCGGCGTGTTGCAAACTGTCTCGTTTCCAGGCCTATCAGTGAACGGCTTTACGAACAGCTCCAACAGCGGCATCGTCTTTGTAACCTTAGAGGACTTTGACAAACGCACTGATCCTGCGCTCTCTGCGAATGCGATAGCGGGCCAGTTGAATGGCCGTTTTGTTGAGATTGATGAGGCCTTCGTTGCCGTGTTTCCGCCTCCACCAATCTTAGGTTTGGGTACGACAGGTGGCTTTAAACTGCAGATCGAAGATCGCGGTAGTTTAGGCTTCGAAGCGCTGTTCGCAAATCTCCAAAAAGTACTGAACGCTGCGCGCCAAGATCCGGCATTAACGGGCTTGTACTCAAGTTTCCGTATTCAGGTGCCGCAGATGGATATCGAGATTGACCGCGAGCAAGCCATGCTGCAGGGGATTCCGCTAGCGCAAGTATTTGAAACGTTGCAGATCTACCTTGGCTCTCTCTATGTCAATGATTTCAACCTGTTTGGTAAAACATATCAGGTGAATGCGCAAGCAGATGCCAACTTCCGGGTCGATCCGGAGCAGATTCTGCGCCTTCAAGTGCGTAACGCCAAAGGGGACATGGTACCGCTGGGTTCGGTGCTCACGGTTGAGCCGGCGATTGGTCCTGATCGGGTGATGCGCTATAACGGCTACCCGAGTGCGGAGCTCAATGGTAACCCAGCGCCGGGTTATAGCTCGGATCAAGCGCAGCAAGCGATTGAGCGCATCCTCAACCAAGAGTTGGACAAAGGCATGGCCTTTGAGTGGACCGAAGTCACCTATCAGCAGATCTTGGCGGGTAACACGATGGTCTATATTTTCCCGCTGGTGGTGTTGCTGGTGTTTATGGTGCTGGCGGCCCAGTACGAGAGCCTGACGTTGCCCCTGGCGATTATTCTGATTGTGCCAATGACTATTCTTTCAGCATTGGCGGGTATCTGGCTCATGGAGGGCGACAACAACATCTTTACACGCATCGCGTTGATCGTGTTGGTGGCTCTGGCGTGTAAGAACGCTATCTTGATGGTCGAGTTTGCGCGCGATAACCGCAATAGCGGCACAACGCGCTTAGCAGCGATCTTAGAAGCGTGCCGCTTACGTCTACGGCCTATTCTCATGACATCCATCGCCTTTACCGCAGGTGTGGTGCCGTTGGTACTGGCGAGCGGCGCTGGAGCAGAGATGCGCCAAGCGATGGGTGTGGCAGTCTTCTCCGGCATGATAGGCGTGACCTTGTTTGGCTTGCTGTTTACGCCGGTGTTCTACATGGCAATGACCGCCCTAGAGCGCCGCCGAGACCCACAGCTACCGTCAGTGAAGGAGGCAAACCATGAGTAAGTCACTGACCAAAACTAAGCTTAGCGCTGTGATAGCAACAGCGTTGCTGGTGGCCGGTTGTGCGACAACTAGCCCGCGCCATGCGCTACCTGAAGTGGACTATCTTGCTATCGAGGTGATCTCGGAGCGGCTTGCCAATCAGACCGAATTGCCCAACACCGGTGCTCATTGGTGGCAAGCGATGGGCGACCCCGCGCTCGATCAGTTGGTCGAGCGTGCACTCGCTGCTAATCATGATTTAAAGGCTGCGGCGTTGAGGGTTGATGCACAGCTAGAGCGCTTGCGCGTTAGCCGTGATCAATATCGCCCCCAAGGCGGTGTAGCTGCACAAGCCTCATCCTCTCGGCAGCAACCGTTGGGCGGAGGGGATGCGCAACGTACCGAGCAACTGAGCGCAGGTCTAAGTGCCGATTGGCAGCTCGACCTGTTTGGCAGGATCAGCGCACGCGTGCGTCAGGCACAAGCCAGTACCAACAATGCTCAAGCGGCAAAGGCGCAGGTCTTGGCGGATGTTGTGAGTGGCGTCGTCTCAGCTTATTCCGGTCTTGCTGGTGCTGAGGAGCAGCTCGCGGTGCTAGATCAGCAGCTGAAACTACTCGATGAGAGTGTCGATGTATTGCAGTTTCGTGTTGACGAGGGGCTTGCAACCTCGCTGGAATTGAGCCGAGCTAAAGCACTGCAGTACGAGTTTCGTGCTCAAAAGCCAGCGCTAGTGCAGCAGCAAAACCGTTACCGCGAGACCCTAGCAGTCCTCACGGGGTCGAGGGTTCAAGGCATTGTGACTGGGCAGACCGCAGGGTTGCTCGCGTCCGCCAACTCGATGTTGTGGGCGATCGATAAACCTGTTGTCGCGTTGGTTAAAGCCCCCTCTGTGCTGCTGGCAACATCTAACGTTGCCAGCGCTTTTGCACTCACCGATGAGGCGCAAGCATCGCTATATCCGCAAGTGAGTATTAGAGGTGTACTCGGTGTGCTAAACGGTGGCGGGTTGAGCTTAGGTGATGCGCAAGGGCAGCGCCTTGTACAGCCGACGTTGCGCTGGTCGCTGCTCAACTTTGCAGCACTGAAGGCTAACTTACGTGCGGCTAAACTAGAGGAGCAAGCAGTGCTTGAAGCCTACGAAAAGCAGTGGCTAACGGTACTCAATCGCGCAGATACCGCCATCTCCCAGTGGCAAAGCCAACAACAGCGCTTGACACTATTGATAAATCGCCAGCGGTTTGCTCAAGATGCTCATACACAGGCAAAGTCGCGCTATGAGGAAGGGATCATCCCTTACTTGGACTATCTGGATGCACAGCGCGATCTACTCTCGTCCGAGTCTGAGCTGGTGGCCGCCCGCACACAGCTGCTGGCGCGTTACACTGAACTGCGCCGCGCGTTTGCAGGAGACTGGGCCAACACGCTCTACGATGCCTAAACGGCTCGGCTCTTCCTGTACCTAATTAGCCTTGCTGCGCACCGCAGCAAAGCTTTTGCGCCATGCTTGCGGGCTCACACCGAAGCGTTTGCGGAACTGCTGGCGTAGTGAAACGGTGGAGCCAAAACCGCTTTTCTCGGCGATGGCTTCAATCGGGTAGCTGCTGGTTTCCAACAATTGTTGAGCGAGTGTAAGGCGTTCGTTGAGCAGCCATTGGCTCACGGAGCTTCCGGTGAGTTGGCGAAAGTGGCGCGTGAAGCTGCGGCGGCTCATGTGAGCATGTTCGGCAAGCCCGTCGATATCTAACGGGCGGTGCAGGTTGGCGCGTATCCAGTCCAGTTGCTGAGCAAGGTGGTGATCGCGTTCTGCGCTGGGTACTGGGCTTTCAATAAACTGGGCTTGCCCGCCTTGGCGGTGCGGCGGCACTACCAAGCGGCGGGCGATGCGGTTTGCCATCTCGGCACCCGCTAATTCACGTACGAGATATAAGCAACAATCCATACCTGCCGCGGTTCCTGCGGATGTAACAATACGCTCCTCTTGAAGATAAAGCACATCGGCGCTGAGCTGAACTTTGGGGAAGCGCTTGGTGAAGTGATCACCGTATTCCCAATGGGTCGTGGCGTGCTTTCCATCCAGCAGGCCAGCTTCTGCGACGACATAAGCGCCAAGGCATAGCCCCACAATCATCGCGTCACGTTGGTGTGCTCGCTTCAACGCATCAAGCAGTGCTGTTGGCGGTGTCTCATCAGGGTTACGCCAGCTCGGAATCACCACAATATCAGCATGATCTAGCAGCGCGAGCGTTGCTTGTACCTCAATGGCGTAACCGGCACTGGTGCTTAGCTTGGTGCCCTCGGCTGAGCACACGGTCAATGCAAAATGTGGCTGGCCATGGCGGCTTTCGCGAAAAACCACGCCCGGCACAGCAAGGTGAAATGCGCTGATCCCCTCGAAAGCAACCACCGCGATCTGAATTGGTGAATGGGTCATGATGTTTACCGTGCTCTTTTGGCCCAATATAATCGAAATATGTATTTTGGGCCACTCGTTGGTGTGTTGATCGTAGGTGACAATGGCACTTAGTTAACTCACATTGGAGAAGGAAATGTCACATACATCCAAACGCGCTTTGCTAGTTATCGATCTACAAAACGACTATTTCGCAACAGGTAAATTCCCGTTGTGGAACACAGAAGAGGTGCTAAAAAATACGCTGGTGGCGATAGAGAAAGCGCAGCAAGCGGGAGACCTTGTTGTGCTGGTCCAACATGTGGCCGATGCCAGCCGCGGTATAGCGCCGTTCTTTAACGAGGGCACAACCGGTGTGGAGATCCACCCACAGATACTCGCCGCAGCGCCAGATGCTCCGG
Organism: Neptunomonas sp. XY-337; assembly: GCF_004959845.1. Lineage (NCBI taxonomy): Bacteria > Pseudomonadati > Pseudomonadota > Gammaproteobacteria > Oceanospirillales > Oceanospirillaceae > Neptunomonas > Neptunomonas sp. XY-337. The sequence goes on from NZ_SPLL01000006.1 coordinate 199,378, forward strand.
TGGTGGTTAAGAGCAACGCGGACAGCTTTGTTGATACCTCTCTTGCCGCTGTACTTGCATCGCACAACATCGAAAAGTTGCTGGTCTGCGGCATGATGACGCAGAACTGTGTGGCGCATACAGCGCTCTCGCCCGATGCAAGTGGCTACGATCTGCAGGTGCTGGCAGAGGCGACTTCTACGGTTGATGTGATGATCCATAACATCGCACTTAACGCGATCTCAACGCGACGTCCGCTTGTCACACTGGATACAGCGTTCGCCTAATGACTATTAATGCCGATATATCACCCGTGCTAACTGCTTAGGTGATATATCGTAAATTAGATATATCAATGAAAGAATATATGGATAATTGTATATGTTGTTTTAGGTATGTATAGTGCACCCAAATATTAAGAGGGTGTCGCGTGAAAAAAGTCCTATTTCTTTGTACCGCTAACTCCGCACGGTCACAAATGGCGGAGGTGTTGCTGCGCCAGTTAGCGGGCGATCAGTTTGAGGTGTTTAGTGCTGGCACCGAGCCATCCGAGGTAGACCCACGCACGATAGAGGCGATCGAACACTTTGGTTTATCCGCCGAGGGATTAGTGGCTAAGTCGGTACAGAGCTTGGGCGATCAGCCGTTCGATTACATCATCACCTTGTGCGATAAAGCGCATCGAGAATGCCGAGCTTGGCCCCATGGCGGCGTTGTGCTGGCGTGGGACTTCCCAGACCCGAAAGCCAGCCCAGACCCAAAAGCCTTTACCCGCACCCTGCAGGAGTTAAGCGAGCGCCTGCGCTTGTTCGTGTTGGTGAACAGCAAGAACGTGGATTCACAAGTCAAAGCGCTGGATGCTGTTACCTTCTTTAAATCTATCGCCGATGAGACACGCCTACTAAGCCTGCTGTTGATTGAACAAGAGGGCGAGCTGTGCGTGTGTGAGTTGATGGAGGCGTTGGAACTATCTCAGCCTAAAATTTCGCGCCATCTGGCTCAGTTACGCAAAAACGGTTTATTGCTTGATCGCCGCCAGGGCCAATGGGTTTTCTACCGTTTACACCCGCTGTTGAATGATTGGATGTTGAACATTCTGCGTGAAACACGCCTGCACAGCAGCACTTTGCTAGACGCCCCTCAAGACCGTCTGCAACAGATGAGTGCGCGACCTAGCGCATCGAATACCGCCTGCCAGTGAGTTTTTAAAACATGAAAGACCTACCCAATATTGATCCGCAACAATGGCGTTCACCCCAGCTTACTAAGCTTGCCGCCGAGGGTGAAACTGCGCCCAAAATCTTGCTGCTATATGGCTCTTTACGTGAACGCTCCTTTAGCCGCCTAGCAGCGGAAGAGGCGGCGCGTATTCTGGAGGCGTTAGGTGCTGAGGTGCGCTTTTTCCATCCGCACAAGCTGCCTCAGCCCGATGCTGTGGAAGATAACCACGCCGTTGTGCAGGAGCTACGCGATCTGGTGCTGTGGTGCGACGGTATGGTGTGGTCATCGCCTGAGCGCCATGGTGCGATGACCTCCACCATGAAGGCGCAGATCGACTGGATTCCACTGAGCTTAGGCGCAGTAAGACCCACGCAAGGCAAAACATTAGCACTGATGCAGGTGTGCGGCGGCTCGCAGAGCTTTAATACCGTTAACCAGATGCGTGTGTTAGGGCGCTGGATGCGCATGATCACCATACCGAACCAGTCGTCGGTGCCAAAAGCCTATATGGAGTTTGATGAAGAGGGGCGCATGCTGCCATCGGCGTACTACAACCGCATCGTTGATGTGATGGAGGAGTTGGTGAAGTTTACGCTACTGACCCGCAGCCGCGGCGAGTACCTCACCGACCGTTACTCTGAACGGGTTGAAACGGCAGAGCAGTTATCAGCGCGAGTTAACCAGCGCGCTATCTAGAGGAGAGAGTTCATGGGCTTGTTTGAGCGTTATTTAAGCCTCTGGGTTGCGCTATGTATTGTTGCAGGTGTGGTGTTGGGTAATCTGGCACCTGCGCTTTTTGTTGCCGTTGCGCAGTTGGAGTTTGCGCATGTGAACTTGGTGGTGGCGCTGTTTATCTGGGTGATGATCTACCCCATGATGGTGCAGATCGACTTTTCGGCGATCAAAGATGTCGGTAAAAAGCCGAAAGGGTTGTTGCTAACGCTGGTGATCAATTGGCTAATTAAGCCTTTCACAATGGCGCTGCTAGGTTGGTTCTTTTTCCGCGTACTTGTGGCTGATTGGGTGGATCCACAGAGCGCAACAGAATATATCGCCGGTATGATTTTATTGGGTGTCGCCCCTTGCACCGCGATGGTGTTTGTTTGGAGCCAGCTCACCAAAGGCGATCCAAACTACACCTTAGTGCAGGTTTCAGTAAACGATCTGATCATGATCTTTGCGTTTGCACCGATTGCCGCATTTTTGTTGGGTGTGAGTGATATCGAAGTGCCATGGGAAACGCTGCTGCTGTCCGTGGTGTTATATGTGGTGCTGCCGCTTTTAGCGGGTGCGTGGACACGCCGCCAGCTCGAGAAGCAGGGTGATACCGAGCGTCTCAACCATTTTTTACAGACGCTTAAACCTTGGTCGGTACTTGGCTTGCTCGCCACCGTTGTACTGCTATTTGGTTTTCAGGCTGAAACGATTATCAGCCAGCCCGAGACTATCGGTCTTATTGCGATACCGCTGCTGGTACAAACATACGGTATTTTTGTTATCGCTTATGCTGCGGCTTATTGGTTGCGGTTGCCACATAATGTAGCAGCACCGGCTTGTATGATTGGCACCTCTAACTTCTTTGAGCTAGCGGTGGCCGTTGCGATCTCGTTATTTGGTTTACACTCGGGGGCAGCGCTGGCCACCGTAGTTGGGGTGTTGGTGGAGGTGCCGGTGATGTTATCGCTGGTGGCCATCGCAAACCGTACAGCACATTGGTTTGATCGAGCTGAGGCGTGATCGACCAAACACTGATAATAGATGTGGGATAAAGAAGATGAGCTTAAAGATCGGTATTAATGGGTTTGGCCGCATGGGGCGGCTAACGTTCCGCGCTATCTGGGGTAAAGGCGATGTTGAGATCGTCCATATCAACGACCCGGCGGGCGATGCGCCAACCCTTGCACACCTATTGAACTTTGATTCGGTACATGGCCGTTGGGAACAAGACGCACAGGCCAGTGATAACACCATCACGATCAACGAGCAGGTGATCACCACGAGCCAGAATAAACAGATTCATGAAACAGACTGGTCTGGCTGCGATCTGGTGATTGAAGCCTCTGGCAAGATGAAAACTAAGGCGCTACTGCAAGCATACCTAGCGCAGGGCGTTAAGCGTGTTGTTGTGACTGCACCCGTCAAAGAGCAGGGTGTACTCAATATTGTGATGGGTGTGAATGATCACCTTTACAATCCAGATGAGCACCGTATTGTGACGGCAGCCTCCTGCACCACCAACTGCCTAGCGCCAGTGGTAAAAGTGTTGCACGAAAAGCTCGGTATCGAGCATGGCTCGATCACTACCATCCACGATATTACCAACACCCAAACAATCCTGGATGCACCACACAAAGACTTGCGCCGTGCACGCGCGTGCGGAATGAGCTTGATTCCTACCACAACGGGCTCAGCAACCGCTATCACTCATATCTTCCCCGAGCTAAAAGGGAAGCTGAATGGCCATGCGATCCGCGTGCCGTTGGCGAACGCCTCCATCACTGACTGCGTATTTGAAGTGGCCCGCGATACCACCGCCGAAGAGGTAAACGGCTTTTTGCAGGCGGCGGCTGAGAACGAACTAAAAGATATTCTCGGTTATGAAGAGCGCCCGTTAGTATCCATTGATTACAAGACAGACCCGCGCTCTAGCATTATTGATGCGCTATCAACCATGGTGATTAATGGCACGCAGGTGAAGATCTACGCGTGGTATGACAACGAATGGAGTTATGCGAACCGCACCGCTGAGTTGGCGTTAAAGGTAGGGCGCAGCTAAATGCTAAGCCAGCTCACCCCCGCTATTCGCCAGTACCTCGTTGTTACCGGTAACTACTGGGCATTTACGCTTACGGATGGTGCGTTACGGATGCTGGTGGTGTTGCACTTTCACAGCCTTGGCTATGCGCCGCTCGATATTGCGCTGCTATTTCTCTTTTACGAAATTTTCGGGGTTGTCACCAATCTGGTCGGGGGCTGGTTAGGCGCGCGTTGGGGCCTTAACCGCACCATGAACATCGGTTTGGTGATGCAGGTGGTGGCATTGAGCATGTTGTTGGTGCCCGCCTCATGGCTCACCGTACCGTGGGTGATGGCGGCTCAAGCGCTGTCTGGAATCGCTAAAGATCTAAACAAAATGAGTGCCAAAAGCTCGATCAAGCTACTGGTGCCCAGCGATGCACAGGGCCAGCTCTATAAATGGGTCGCTATTTTGACAGGTTCAAAAAACGCACTCAAAGGGGTGGGCTTCTTCTTAGGTGGCGTGCTGCTCAGTTGGCTAGGCTTTGCGGGTGCTGTCGCCTCCATGGCCATCGCGCTAGCCGCCGTATGGCTAATGAGCTTAGTCTTGCTAAAAGACGATTTAGGCCGAGCCAAAAGCAAACCTAAGTTCCGCGATATCTTCTCGAAAAGCGAAGCGATCAACGTACTCTCTGCGGCGCGTATGTTTTTGTTTGGTGCCCGTGATGTTTGGTTTGTGGTAGCACTGCCGGTGTTTTTATCACAAACATTAGGCTGGAATCACAGCGAGACCGGCGCGTTTATGGCACTGTGGGTTATTGGCTACGGCGTGGTGCAGGGTGTCGCGCCAAAAATTACGCGTGGCCATGGCAACCAAACACCCGATGGTGCCAGCGCGCTGGCATGGGTAAGCCTACTCACACTCATCCCCGGCGCAATCGCTGCAGCGCTCTGGCTGGGCATGCCCGCCAGCTGGGTTGTGGTATGCGGCCTGATGCTCTTTGGTGCTGTATTTGCAATTAATTCATCGCTGCATAGCTATCTTATCGTGCAATACGCAGGGCGAGATGGTGTATCGCTGGATGTTGGTTTCTATTACATGTCGAACGCGATGGGACGACTATTGGGCACACTGCTCTCTGGTGCACTGTTCCAGTATGCAGGGCAGGGAAGCAGCGGGTTGCAAGCCTGTTTGTGGGTATCGATGCTGTTTTTGCTCGCAGCAGCGGGTGCTTCTATCAAGCTCCCCCGCCACCCTCAAGAGGCTGCTTAAGTAGCCTCTTATTTCACGCAGCCAGCCCCATTGCCTGCTTTGGATCATCCAGCGGCTAATCCACCACACACTCAGCTATTGATCCACTTTACGTAAACCGCTAATGTTCGCAACCAGTCATGATAAGCACGCAGGACGCGTAGCAACGCTTAAGGTAAGGAAGCCGGGCCAACTAAGTGCCTCTCTTTATTAATAGATAGCACCTTTATCTTTTATCCTTCTTAAGCAACAGCGCATCGGCTTGCTTGTCACTCTGTTTTTCTGGGTGTTTTAGGCTGTTTTTACTCTATTTTATAGCTAAATAGGGTTTTAAAAATCAGGTAATTATTCAGGAGGATATGAGGAGGAATTTATTTAATTAATTGTTTTGATGCAGGTTGGCATCTTAATCATGTTTTTATTTTTCAAGCCAAACGTTTTAGAGGTCCTAATATGAATCGAATATTGTTAGTTATTTTTATTTCTTTATTTTCTTACAAAGCATCAGCCGGCCCAATTGTCCAAGTTTATGACAATCTTTATGAAATAAACACAGTTACTGGTTTGTTAAGCACTCATCGTTTAGTAATTGAAGACCAAGCTTGGTTTGGTGACAGCGATCTTGCTCGCATTTTTGCTAATGAGCTTGGCACACAGCTCTCGCTACCTAATCTCGGACTTGGACCTGTTTTCGGTTTTTCTATATATGATGGAGTGGGTGCTGATTACACTAAAGGTTGGTTCTACAACCCAAGAAAGCCTCACCAACATGAAAACAACAGAGCCCAAGTTCAAAATGCTGGTGCTGGTGTTTATTATACCTATGCAGTCGCAAAACATATCGGAGTAGCGGAGGTGCCTGAGCCAAATTTATTCATTATTTTCGTTATGGCTTGTATTTCCATGCTTTTTCGCGTGCGCCGTAAAAGTATACAAGACTCTCGAGTATTTTCCGCTAGCTAAGATTAGCTCTCTAGCAAGATTTTATGCTCTAAAAGATTTAAAGATTACGAAAAATATAAGATTGTTTGTCAGCTTTAGTTAGAGGAATCTGCGAAGTTTTCGGTGTTTTTAACGAGTGAGATTATTGAACGTGCCGGAGCACGATGATTTGATATATCTCTAGCAGAAACCTATGTGAGATTTATGTTTCAACCGGTATTTTTCATGTAATTTTGGCGTTTTATCATGATAAATTAATTGAATTTGGTTCTGTTTTTTTTGATGGATATTAACTTTGCAACGAAATGGTTTTTTTATTTATTAGCAGAGTGCCGCTCAAACGAAGTCGGTAAATATCTTGTTATTGATATAATGAAAATTTTTACGAAATGGTGATCTTGCTTAGAGGGGAATTTATATAGGGATCTATAGGAATTAATGATCTATACTTTATAATTAGAGGTAATCAGTATATTTTTATAAAAATTAATTTTTATATTAGGTTTTTTCTAAGAAAAGAGTAAATAAACAGGGCGGATGCTGGTTTTTCTATTGTTTTGAGGAATTGTTTAAAAAAGGAAGCAGTGAATGATTGTATATATCGATATGGATGATGTGCTTTGTAACTTCACCGAAGCATTCAATCAAGCCTTAGCGTTAAATCCCGCTATTAGTTTTCCGCAATCTCAATACGGATTTTTTACGGCGCTCGCACCCAAAGAGGGTGCCATTGAAGCGGTGAGTGCTTTGCTCGCATCAGATCGGTATGACCCATACATACTGACTGCACCATCGGTTAAAAATCCGCTTTGCTACACAGAAAAGCGCGTATGGGTGGGTGATCATTTGGGAATGGAGATGGTGGAGCGGCTTATTATCTGCCGCAATAAGAGCCTGCTTAAGGGCGATTACCTTATCGACGATAATATCACGGGCCGCCGCCAAGAGGCGTTCGAAGGGCAGTTGCTGCACTTTGGCTCAACTGAGTACCCAGATTGGCGGGCGGTGCGGGATTACTTAAACGTATAAGAGGCGAACGTTTTTTACTTGCCGGTCAGTAGAAAAGTTACTAAATGCTCGTGCTAGAGAACACCGCTCTGCTAACAAAGAGCGTGTTTCTTTGGGCAGCGCGGCTTTAACTGTTCAACTGCTTTGCCGGTTGCCGCTAAAAAGGACTAATTGGAATGGGTAGCCTATTTGCTTGTCACCCGAACTGTAGCTTGCAGAGCTTAGCGCTAGTGGATTGGTTAGTCGTTGTAGTGTTGTTCTTTTCGATAGCCTTTGTGCTCACTGTTTGGCGCCGGTGGGCCTTCAGTCATAGTCAGCATCCTGCTGCATCTATCCGTTGGCATATCCCTCGCTTTATCTATATTGCCGTGGTTTTAGCACTGCTGACTATCCCTGCTGTGTGGTGGTTGTTTGGCTACACGGGGGCAAAGTTATTCGGGCAGTTTGGCTTTCCGGTGTTGGCCATCGTTGGCTACATTCTGTGGCTCTTGAGCAGTGAAGAGCAAGATAAGAACCACTGACCTTCAATGCACAGTGTCCAAATAGGCTCATACGCGCATGGGACTCCTGCTATAAATAGTCGGTGGGGTACATTAGCCATCAACCCGTTTCTAACCCATATCACTATAAGCTAGGCATTGGCGCTACCTTTTCGCATCGATTCGCGCATACAGTCTGCCAACAGTGAGAGCAGTTTAGGCTCAAGGGTGCTCGCTTGGATCAGGTTTGCATAAAGCACATGGCTTTCTGGCCAGCCGGGTAGCTCGCGCAGTTCGGGGTTGGTGTGTAGGCACGACTCGGGCAGTAAACTAACCGCCAGGCCACTTGCAACAGCAACCTCTAGGTTGATGATCTCCGCGCTCTTTACCACTGGCTTAAAGTTGATCTCACGTTTCTTAAGGTCGTTAAGGCAGATGTCTCTGAGGATACAGTCACCATCGTAGAGCGCGACGGGGAGGGCTGTGTTTGGCTCAACCTCTAGGTGTTTGGTGCCAAGCCATAGCAGCCGTTCCGACCAGAGAGTTTCGCTATCTTTCAAAGTGGGTTCTCCTGTCACAATAGCGATATCAACTTCGGCTCTGGCTACCATCTTGCGTAACTCACGGCTGCGTGCGCATGTCACAAGGGGCACGAGTTCAGGAAACGTGAGGCGTAACTGCGGTATGAAATGACGTAAAAAGTAGGGCGCATAATCGGTGGGAACACCAAAATGCACCTCTCCCCGGAGTGGCGTTTTGCTCAACGCATTGAGGGTTTCGTTGTTTAAACTGAGCAATTTGTCGGTATATGCGAGCAATGTTTCGCCAGATTGGGTGAGTTTGATACCGCGGTTGTTGCGCTGCAAAAGGCTGGTTTCTAGTAGCTCTTCTAATCGCTTGATCTGCATACTGATAGCCGCTTGCGAGCGGAACAGCTTGGAAGCAGCGCCTTTAAAGCCACCTTCGGCGACAACCGTTGCAAAGGTGTTTAGCAGTTCAAAATCTAACAGCGGTTTCATAAGCGGCCCTATCAGCATAGTTTGTGGTTCAATAAAAATGAATTATGGTCTTAATTATATTCGTTTGACGAAATTATGAGCAAGCCGTTAGCCTAACCTTATGTTGCACAATAACAGCGAGAAGAGGCGCTAATCATGCCAACAGATAGCATTCCAACGACAATGAGTGGGGTTGTGTTAACCGGCCACGGCGGGCTGGATCAACTAGAGTACCGTCACGATCTTCCCGTACTTGAGCCCAAAACTGGCGAGGTATTGATCAAGGTGGGTGCCAGTGCGATCAACAATACCGATATCAATACCCGTATCGGCTGGTATTCCAAAGCGGTGCAGTCTGGCACCGATACAGGTGCCACTCAGGGCTTTAGTGATGTGGATGCTGGGGATGCCACATGGTCAGGTGCAGCACTGAGCTTTCCCCGTGTGCAAGGCGCAGACTGCTGCGGAGAGATTATCGCGGTGGGTGCAGGTGTCGATGCGGCTCGTATCGGTGAGCGGGTGCTGGTGCGGCCTATGCATCCGAGCTGTGAGCATGCAGCAACCTACGATTTCATCACGTTTGGTTCAGAGCGCGATGGTGGGTATGCGCAATACACAACGGCGCCTGCACGTGAAGCATTTACTATCCAGAGCGACCTTACCGATGCGCAGCTGGCGTCGTTTCCTTGTGCGTACTCGACAGCGGAAGGGATGCTCGAAAAAGCAGCGGTTGATGCCAATGATAGGGTGTTAATCACAGGTGCATCCGGCGGAGTTGGCTCGGCAGCTGTGCAATTGGCTAAGCGCCGCGGTGCTTATGTGATCGCGATATGTGGCGCTGAGAAAAAAGCCCAAGTTGAAGCGTTAGGCGCTGATGAGGTGATCGCCCGTGATGCACCGTTAGCGCAGGCGCTTGATTCAGAGTCGGTCAGTGTGGTGGTGGATCTTGTGGCGGGTGGCCAGTGGCCACAACTGCTGGATGTATTGCAGCGTGGTGGGCGCTATGTGGCATCGGGCGCAATTGCCGGGCCGATTGTCGAGCTGGATGTACGCACTCTGTATTTGAAGGATCTGAGCCTGTTCGGCTCCACATGGCAGCCGCGGCAGGTGTTTGCCAATCTGATTCGTTATATCGAAGCCGGTGAGATTAAACCTCAGGTTGCTGCGCGTTTTGATCTGGCTGATATCCAGCAAGCTCAAGCGGTGTTTCTGGAGAAGAAGTACGTTGGCAAACTGGTGCTGACGCCCTAAGTGATAAGGCTCCCATAAGGAGCCTTTGTGGTTAAATTTCGTGGATCATATCGTCCATATTGATCTCTCGCTCATCATGGAAATGGTCGAGCATATGATCAATAAATAGGCGTGTTTTTGCAGGTAGGTAGTTGCGCGATGAGTAGTAGATCATCACTGGGATTGGGAGGAAGTTGAGCACAAGGCGAATATTGATTTCCTCCAGATTTCACCTTAAAAATCCTCCGCACTTACAACTTCTCTTAACCAGAGCTGTTTAGAATTTCACCATCAAGGAGCCCTTGTTCACATAGGGAAGTAATCACTTCAACAACCAAATCTTCAATGACACGGCATGCTGCTGTTACAGGCCGCCCTTTCAACCGCACCAAAGAGTGAACCCGGTCAATAGAAGGCTGAATCACCTTCAGAGCATCCAATTCGCCTTTCTGTAATTCTACGTTCATCACATCCTTAGGGATAAGCGCGTTAGCAATGCCACTGTTGATTAAACTACGCATTCCCTGAGCTGCATCCTGCTCATAACGGATATCCAGCGGGCGGCGTGCCTCCAACGCCGTTTGTTCGATATGCATCCTTATATTGTGAGGTCGGGACGGGGCAACCAGAGGATAATTTGACAGTTTTTCAAACAGAATCGTCTGCTGATCTTCATCAATATCAGTATTCTTCTGTCGTATATCTTTCCCCACCAGGTGCATCGACTCACGATAAACAGGCAGCACCTCAACATCGCTGAGATCTGCAGCATTGGGAATCAAGCCTATATCAACTTTACCATCAGCAATATTTTGGGCGGCTACCAGACTCATTGCTTCAAAAACTTGAAGCTGAATTTCAGGAAAGCGCTGGGCGGTTTCGGTTACCAATAAAGGCATTAATGTATACGCCTTAGAAGCATCCAACACTAGACTCACTTCACCACGAGGTGAGGCTTCATCAGATATAACATCCGCGCGTGCATTTTCGATCTGGCGTAAAATCAGACCTGCATGATGTATCAACTTCTCCCCGGCCGGCGTTAATTGAACACCTTTCACCGAACGTATGAACAGCTTAACCCCAAGGTCCTTTTCCAGTGCTGAAATCTGATGACTGAGAGCAGGTTGGGCAATAAACAGATCGCGTGCTGCCGCAGATACGCTACCTACCTCAGCAATTCTGAGAAAGTATTTCAACTGAGTAAGTTTCACTATTGCCTCCCTAACCCGGTATCAATGTAAAGCTATATTGATTTTTTATGGATAGCCATAATGAATATGTATTTTTTTTTATAAACGGCGCTGTTTATATTAATTTCAATTGCATTCTATCTGGCTGATAACTGTGTGGTTGCTCTCGGCACCTGCCGTTGTAGACAGAAAAAATAATTACAATCTGGCTTTAGAGGGATAGATGATGAGCGTCATTCTCAAACAAAAAATCGAAGATGCAACTGCATGGAAAGGCAAAGACATAAAAGATGATACTTCGTGGATTTATCACTGGTCCGATCAGTCAATTACTGTTCTTGAAAAAGCCCTAGAAAACGTCAAGGCTAAAGGGCTGAAAGTCCCAGACTTTACCAAAGAAGACTTCCCAATCACTGAGCTCGCAGAAGAGATCAACCACTTCAACGAAGAACTTGAAAACGGACGCGGATTTATCCTTATTCGCGGCTTACCCATCGAACGCTACTCAGATGAAGAGGCGGCCATACTTTACTACGGTTTAGGTCTGCATATGGGTAAACCTGTATCACAAAACATGAATGGCGATATGTTGGGGCATGTCAAAAATATCGGGGCGGAAGATACCAAACAAGTTCGTGTGTACGAGACAAATGAATATCTTCCTTATCATGCCGACCTGTCAGATGTGGTGGGTTTACTCTGTCTACGCAAGGCCAAATCGGGTGGTATGAGTAGTCTTTCAAGTGCAATGACTCTTTACAATGAAATTCTCGAAAAACACCCTGAGTATCTCGGGCTCCTTCACCGTCACTTTCTGTTAGAGCACCTAAATGATGGTGATGTTGGTCAAACACCCATATTTAGCTATCACAAAGGCAAATTAAGCGGCATGTATCTACGCCAGTATATAGAGATAGCCCAGGAAAACGCAGACTTACCGCTATCGCCAGTAGAAATTGAAGCGTTAGATCTCGTTGATTCGATTCTAAGCGATCCAGATATCCGCTTAGACATGATGATGGAGCCCGGCGATATTCAGTTTGCTAACAATTACGCTATCTTTCACTCCCGCACAGGCTTCGAAGATTATGAAGAACTTGACCGCAGAAGGCACCTTTACCGGCTATGGCTAAAAATGCCTAACTCCAGAGAGTTGGCTCCTGATTTTCCTGGGCGTAATGGTATTTCCAAACGCTAAGGATGAGCGAGCCCTCGCGATTCTTAATAACCAGATCTGATTTAGAGATATAAAAATAAAAAGAAGGTAGACCATGAAACTAAAGACTCTGTTTAAACCACTAGTGGGTATTACCCTAAGTATGACCCTAACTGCGACCGCAATAGCCGAAACCAAAATGCGTGTTGCGAGCTGGCTTCCGCCAACCCATCCCCAAAACTCAGTAGTGCTGGATACCTGGGGTAAGTGGATTGACGAAGCTACCGAGGGGAGAGTGAAAATGGTAATCGAGTATGGTTTGGGGCACCCCAAAACCATGTTCGAACTGGTGGAGGATGGGGTAGTTGATGCTAGTTGGAGTGTGCACGGCTATATACCAGGCCGCTTTAAACTCACTGAATCTGTGGAGCTTCCTAACCTGAATGCCAGCGCTGAGGCAGCATCGGTTGCTCTGTGGCGAGTGAGTAACAAATATTATAAGCAGGCTAATGAACATGAGGGACTTACCCTCGCTGCATTATTTACTCACGGGCCAGGCCAGATCCATTTGGCGGAGTCTATCGACTCACTGAAGGATTTAAAAGGCCGTAAAATACGTCTAGGTGGGGGAATCCAGGGTGCTCTGGGCAAGCGAATGGACATCACCCCGGTTGGAGCCCCTGCCCCTAAAGTTTACGAAATGATGCAGCAACGGGTTGTCGAGGGCGTATTCATACCGGCTAGCGAACAAAAAACGTTACGTCTGAACGAAGTAACAAAACAGTTAGTACTCCTGCCTGGCGGCATGTACACAATGAGCTTTTCTATGTTCCTCAACCCGGATTTTATGGCAACTTTGAGTGAGGACGATCAGAAGGCGATTATGAATGTATCTGGAGAAAAGTTGTCCGCACTGGCGGGGCGAGCCTGGGATAATGGTGACGCGGCAGGGCTGAAGGCAGCAAAAGAAGCCGGAGTATCCATCCTAGAAGTAAAACCAGGTGATCTGATAGATAAAGAGTTCCAGTCAATGATTAAAGGCATGGACGAAGAATATCTAGCCCGAGTCGCAGATCGAGGCGTGGATGCGGCAGGAGCGCTGAAAGAGTTGCGTGAAATCGCAAGAAATTATAACCGCTAATCTATATTTTCCGACAAAGCTGCGAAGTTAGTCACATCATCAGATTGTTCATATCACTTTTGCCGCCAGCATGCTGATTAACAAGTATGTAGGCGGTCCTCCCCTGAGCCTTGATTCATTAATAAATGCAACGCTCATGGCTGAAAAGAAAATGTCAAACCAGAGGTCTTTACATGGAACATTCATTGGTTATCAAGTCGTTGGGCGCATTAGTAGGAGAGGCTTATGTATTAAGCGGCGAACAAGACCGCGAAAAGTACGACTGTGATTGGACTGGTAAATGGAAAGGCGAGTCACTGGCAGTTGTACGCCCGTCAAACACATCAGAAGTGGCAGACGTCATCAAGTTTGCCTATGAGCATGATATTTCAGTAGTACCGCAATCTGGTAACACGGGTATTGCTGGGGGGGCGTACCCTGGTCAGGATAAAAGCCAAATCATTCTTTCTTTAGATCGAATGAACAAAATTATTGAGATTAACACTAATTCCCATTTAGCAATTGTTGAAGCAGGGGTGGTGCTTCAAGAGCTACATCAGACGGTGGAAGAGTATGGGCTCATCTTTCCCCTAACATTTGGTGCACAGGGCAGTTGCATGATTGGTGGTAATTTGGCCACTAATGCAGGTGGCTCCAATGTTGTCCGATACGGGAATACAAGAGATTTGTGTATGGGACTCGAAGTTGTAACGCCTGATGGCCGCATCCTCAATCTGATGTCCCAGCTTCATAAAGACAATACCGGTTACTCGCTAAAAAATTTATATATTGGCTCGGAAGGTACACTGGGAGTGATTACATCGGCCGTGCTAAAGCTTTTCCCAATGCCGAAAGCCTATGCAACAGCATTGGTTGCTATCCCGAGTGTCGATGCCGCACTAAATTTGCTTAATCGATTTCAAGAGGCGACAAGAGGGAGCGTAGAGGCTTTTGAGCTAATGCCGCATCAATTTATTGAGTTAGTAACAAATCATTTTGATAATTTATCTCCTCCTTTTGACCAACCAATGGAATACTCCGTTCTTATCGAAATTGGCGCAGTTTCACCTGAAGATGTAGCCCCTCAGGAAGATGGTTCAATCCCTGTTATGAACCTGCTTGAGTCGCTACTAGAAGAACTCTTTGAAGAGGGCGAAGTCTTGGATGCGGTAATAGCTCAGTCAGAGGAGCAACGTAAAACTCTTTGGAGTATAAGGGAAGGAGGCCTTGAAGCCATACTCGCCAAAGGCCGTCCAATAATAAGTGACATAGCCGTGCCGCTTGATAAGGTGCAAAGGTTCATTGATGAAATGGAGAGCAGATTAGCAATAATTGCCCCTAATTCAGAATACAGCGTAATTGCCCACTTAGGTGATGGGAATCTTCACTATGGGATATGGCCTAATGTACTGGCTGGAGCTGAATGGGATCCGATACTTGAATCAGAGATAGTTGAAGAAATAGAAGTAGTGATAAAAGAGCTTAGTGGAACGTTCAGTGCGGAACATGGAATTGGTTGTTCAAAAACGGATACGATGGAACGAATGAAGGACATTGTGGCACTAGATGTCATGTGGCAGATCAAACAATCGCTAGATCCGAAAAACCTGATGAATCCAGGAAAACTATTACCTTGCAGGTAATGTTTAAAGGATCTGAGCCTGTTCGGCTCCACATGGCAGCCGCGGCAGGTGTTTGCCAATCTGATTTGTTATATCGAAGCCGGTGAAATTAAACCTCAGGTTGCAGCACGTTTTGATCTGGCTGATATCCAGCAAGCTCAAGCGGTGTTTCTGGAGAAAAAGTATGTTGGCAAATTGGTACTGACGCCCTAAGTGATAAGGCTCCCATCGGGAGCCTTTGTGGTTAAATTTCGTGGATCATATCGTCCATATTGATCTCTCGCTCATCATGGAAATGATCGAGCATATGATCAATAAATAGGCGTGTTTTTGCAGGTAGGTAGTTGCGCGATGAGTAGTAGATCATCACTGGGATTGGGTCGGCTTCGTACTCGCGCAAAATACGATAAAAACAGCCCTGCTCAATGTAGTTTTTTGCATGCCCGATGCTCACTGCGGCAATACCAACCCCCATCTCAACCGCTTTGACGGCAGCCGATAGGTTGTTAACGATCAGGTTGCCTTCTGGCTCTATTTGCAGCAGCTCACCATCAACACGGAAGTTCCATGTTTTCTTGCGCCCAGTGGTGGAGGAGCGGTAAGCAATACAGTTGTGCTCGACAAGCTCAGATGGGGTTTTTGGCATCCCGTACTTATCAACGTAGCAGCGGTTTGCAACCAAAATGGGCTGGACTTTGTAAAACTCCCGAGCGATCAGGCGGCTATCTTGGTTCAACATGACGCCAATGCCCACATCCGCGCCCTCTTTTACAAGGTCACCGATGCGGTCATCAAAGCGCAGGTCGATCTCGATATCGGGGTACTTTTCGATAAAAGATGGGATCAGTGGGAGCACCACCATGCGTCCAAAGCTATCAGGCAGGTTGACCTTTAAGCGGCCATGCGGCGCTTTTTGCTTATCGGTGCTGAGACGGATCTGATCTTCAAGTTGATCCACCAGTTGACCGGTACGCCGGAATAGATCGTGGCCATCTTCTGTGAGTGTGAGTGAATGGGTTGTGCGATGAAACAGGCGTAAGCCGAGGTTTTTTTCAAGCTGCGCAACCGCTTTACTCACGGCTGCGGATGAAACACCAAGCTGGCGAGCCGCTTCTGAGAAGTTGCCGTTTTTTACTACGGCTATAAAAACCGGTAACTGGTTTGGAATCATTGAGCGCGATAGGCCCCTTTATCGTCGTATGGGTGGTTGCTGCCCGGCGTTCGGGCAGCTGTCTGTGCTAAGTTTAGTCCAGATCGTTGGCGCTGTGGCGCTCAGCCAGCTGCTCCGACTCATCGCCCCAGACACGGTTAACGCGGCGGCCGCGTTGTACAGCAGGGCGTTGAGCAATCCGCTCAGCCCAAGCGATCACGTTGGGGTAATCGCTAACGGATAGGAACTCTGCGGCGCCATAGAGTTTGCCCTGCACCAAAACGCCATACCATGGCCAGATCGCGATATCGGCGATGCTGTATTCGTCACCGGCAATATAGGCATGATCTGCTAACTGGCGCTCTAGTACGTCTAGTTGGCGCTTGGTTTCCATGGTGAAGCGGTTGATAGGGTATTCAAACTTCTCTGGCGCATATGCGTAGAAGTGGCCAAAGCCGCCCCCTAAATAAGGTGCTGAGCCCATCTGCCAGAATAGCCAGTTCATCACCTCAGCTTTTGCTGCTGGCTCTTTTGGCAGCAGTTCGCCAAATTTATCTGCAAGATAAAGTAAGATAGACCCCGATTCAAAAACACGTACGGGTTCGTCAGCGCTACGGTCTAAAAGCGCCGGGATTTTCGAATTTGGGTTCACATCCACAAAGCCACTCGAGAACTGATCGCCCTCATTGATGCGGATGAGCCACGCATCGTATTCGGCACCGCTGTGGCCAAGCGCCAGCAACTCTTCAAGCATGACGGTGACTTTGACACCGTTAGGTGTGGCTAAGGAGTACAGCTGAAATGGGTGCTCGCCTGTCGGTAGTGCTTTGTCGTGGGTAGGGCCTGCGATAGGGCGGTTTATGCTGGCAAATTCGCCCCCGTTGGAGCTGTCCCACGTCCATACTTTTGGTGGGGTGTAGGATGTTGTCATGGGTGTCTCCTTAGTTTTTAAACGGTGGAATACTCAGCGGCGTATCGCGAGTTATATTCTCTAAGCGCGACTGATATTGATCTAGCAATACGATGCGTTCTTGCTCGCTAAGTTCCGCAGGCTCATAGGCGATAAACGGTGGTAAGACCTGAAATCCCGTCATCGCTAAGACACCGCGGTGAATCGGTTTAAGAACGCCCAGCATATCGCCATGTACGCCATCTGGCTCATACATACACTTAGGGTCGCCTGTGGTGACTGCGAGCAGTGCTTGCTTATCGGTAAAGCGGCCACACTCATAACGAGCTTCTTGGCAGTAGGTTTGCTGGTACACAAAGATACGATCGATCCAGCCTTTCATCATCGCTGGCATCGCGAACCAGCACAGCGGAAACTGGAACAGTAGCAGATCACACCAAGCGAGCTTCTCAAGCTCGGCGGCAACGTCGTCTGAAAAGCAGTGCTGTTCAACAGCATGTTGCTCCTCGTGCTGCTGTTTAAAGTATTCAGCGTTGGCCGCAAGTGTAAAATTATGGCGGCCGGAAACCGGGTTAAACGATTGTGCGCCAAGGTCAGATGTTTGAACATCATGCCCCTGTGCTAACAGTGTTTTTTGCGCAGTGCGCAACATGGCTGCGTTAAAGCTTGCCGGTTCCGGATGCCAGTAAACAATTAGTACATTCATAGTTTAAGGGCTCCCTATTGTTTCGCTAGGGTAAGCCAAGGGCAGGTGGTGCGTGTAGGGCATGACCGGGTGGAACGGTTTCAACCATTGGTTGAAGTATATGGGCTGCGGGGGCTTTTAGTAGGAGAGCGTGCGGGATAAAAGTGCAGGTGCATGTTGATACATACACCTGCAAAGGGTGATTAACTCGGTAAGAACTCCTTACCCCAACCAAGCCCGGCAATCTTGCGCTCGATCATGTCGTCGATCTCGTTATCTGAGTAGCCCACCTCACGCAGGACCTCGCGAGTTGAGTGGCCAAAGCGCTCAGTTGGAGCGACTGCTTTAATGCGCGCCTCCGTCGGACGGATCGAGTAGTGATCGATCTGTGTTAGGCAGTGGCCGCTTGGGTGGTCAGGGTAGATCGAGAACGCATAGCTGCCCTTATCGATACCCGACGAACCATCGGCGATTCGGCTGTACTGCTCACGCAGTGTCTCGATCGATAGCGGCGTTGCTGCGGCGATATCAGCACTGTGCAGTACGTCGATCCAGTAGTCAGTGGATGCTTGGGCAAAGGCTTCCGTTAGGAAACTGCGAACATCACTGGTGCTCTCGACACCGGCCAGCCCCTCAATAGCCGCCAGTTTAGGCAGTTCTTGGGTATTGGAGTCTAGGAAGATCCAGCCGTCTGCTGTCTGGTAAAAATAGGACAGCTCATGGTTGCCCAATGCTTCGCGGCCAGAGGCTTCGTTAAAGGGTGCGCGCCCCTCATAATCAAATGCGAACGGCACTTGTGCAAGGTTGGTAACCGCCGACAAAGATGTACGAGTACGCGATACAATGCCCGTTTTGTGCTTGTGGTAGATCGCTAACGCCATGCCAAGTCCTGCAGCGAAACCACAGTTTACATCCAGTGTTCCTAAGTGCGCGTGCTCTTCTGGTGTATCTGGGCCGCCGAATCGGCTCATGATGCCGCTGTTGGCCTGAATAATATCGTCATAGCCGATGTAGTTTGTTTTCGGGCCTGGGCGCGGACCACCGAGGCAGTCAAGGCGGCAGAAAAGCACACCCGGGTTCACCGCTTGCAAGCTGTCGTGATCTAAACCGAGTGGCTTCATTTGACGATCAGGTGCATTGATCAACACAAGATCCACTGAGCGAACCAGACGGTTAAACGCCTCGCGCCCATCATCGGTGGTGATATCCACTAGCGCCTTCTTCTTGCCCATATCCGTTTGGAAGGTGAACAGCGTGCCGATCAGCGGATCATACAAGGGCGTTACCGGATCAAGCTTGATCACTTCCGCACCGAAGCGACCCAAGAAAGCACCAGAGTGGGGGCCAGCAATGACGTTAGTGAGGTCCAACACACGTAAACCATCAAGCCAACCTTTGCCGCTGGCAGGTAAAATATTGTCGCCCGTTGGGCGTGATAGCGGCGCTTGCGCGGCAGCGTTTTGCAGCGTCGCGAGCGCCTCCTCATAGCTGACATTGCGCCGCGGAGCAGGCGTGAGCATCGCTTCGGCATTGTGTTCAAACCATGTGATTGGCCCCGGTTGTTTCATCAGACCATACTCTGGGTCATCCACCTCCACGATGAGGCCCGCAGTATTGGTGTGCTCGTCGTTGACCCACTCTTGGGTAGTGCGGTGCGGCGCGCCGGGGATCTGGCCCTCGCCAAAGATACGTCCCCACTCATCGGAGGTTTTGGTCAGGAAAGCTTGTTTCATCTTCGCTGAGATAATATCTGCCCACTTTTTCGGTAGTGGGTAAACACCAATCGAGGTTTCACCTTCCCACTCAGCGATAGGCTGGTGGAGATCTTTTACATCCGGTAGGCCTTCCGCGATCAACTCATCATAGATACCGAGGGCTATCAGGGCGCGCTTAGCGTGGTTGCGGTGCGATGGGCAAACACAGTAAAACTTGCGGCCGTCGGCGCACTCATAAGTGCGGTAGAAGGGGTCGAGGTACTCTTGAAGATCTGCATAGGTCAGATCCATTTTGATGTTGTTGGTTTTGCGATACTCAATCTCATGCTCGCGCATGGTTTTGTAGCGCTCAGGAAGGCCTTCGACCACATAGGAGTTATAGGATAAACCCTCCATCAGCGCGGCTGTCACAGGCACTTCAATGCTATCACCGCGGCCCGTCTTTTCACGCTCTAGCAGTGCGAGTACCACTGAACTTGCAGCAAGGGAGGTGGCGTAAGAGGAACCAAGCGGCAGCGGTGAGAAGCTTGGCTCTATGCCCATTAGTACACGGTTAAAGCCCATATCAGTGAAGGCCCCAGAGGTGGCTGCAACAATCGCTTCGGTTGCTTTCCACTCGCGGCGCAGCTCGTCATTGCTGGCAAAACCGGGTACCGAAAGCGTAATCAACTCTGGGCGGTTTTGGCGTAGTTGCTCAAAATCGATACCCAGGCGCTGCATTACGCCCGGGCGGAAGCTCTCAATGACGATATCGGCTTCGGCAATCAGACTGAGCGCCTGATTCAGTCCGGCTGCGGTTTTTAAGTCGAGCCGTAAGCAATGCTTGTTTCGCTGCAGCACTGCATTGGCAGGATGGTCCCACATTGGGCCCTCTGGCGGATCGATATGCACTACCGTTGCCCCTAAATCTGCGAGTGTCATCGCAACAGCGGGACCGGCAATCTGCTGGCCAAAATCGACTACACGGACGTCTTTCAGAGGTAGTTGATTGTTATTATTCATCTCGATTTATCCTGTCAAAAAAAGCGTCCAATCCGATAGCAGATGGTGGTGGACGCGCAGTTGTCATTCGCTAAGCAGACGCTCGGTCTGTGCTAAACGCTGTTCGCAGCACCCTGCATCGGTCTGGCTCCCGATAGGATTGAATGCCGTTGCGGTAGAGGTGACTGGTCCGGGAGATGGTATGAACGAATTTTTTTTTGAACCAGCAATAAAAAATTAGCCTAAGGCGTCATTTTTTTTATGGCTTGTTTTGGGGTGTGCGCCGAATTACAGCTAAAGCTCGGTAAATATTAGATATTTCTTATGGTTTGTTAGTGGTTTTGATTTTTAGCTATAAAAATAATTAGGTCTTAGGGGTTCTTTTTTTTTCTTTTCACGGCCGGGGGTATTTCATAACAATGGCCGTGAAATCACTTCATCAACAGGTTTGCCGAAGTGGTTTATGCCATTGGGCTCGAATAAAAATCATGAACCCCAAGCAAAGAGACGAATCATGCATAATAAATACAAGAATATCGTCATTCCGGTGGACTTGGCCCACGACTCCTCGTGGCGCGCCTCGTTGCCAGACGCAATCGAATACGCCCGTAACCACAGTGCCGATCTCCATGTTGTTACTGTGGTGCCGAATGCAGATATCCCTGCCATTGCGGCGCATCT
This sequence comes from Neptunomonas sp. XY-337, assembly GCF_004959845.1. Taxonomy (NCBI): domain Bacteria; kingdom Pseudomonadati; phylum Pseudomonadota; class Gammaproteobacteria; order Oceanospirillales; family Oceanospirillaceae; genus Neptunomonas; species Neptunomonas sp. XY-337. Next base: position 220,436 of record NZ_SPLL01000006.1, read on the forward strand.
ACCCGACGGTATTGACGCTCATATCCGCGAAGATGGCTTGCAGCATTTGCAGTCGCTGATCACTCAGCAGGTTCCTACTGGGATCCGCTCCCATGCTGCGGTGGGGCAGGGTAGTGTCCCTCGCGAAGTATTACGTATCGCCAAAAAGGTGAATGCGGACCTTATTGTGATGTCCTCACACCGCCCTGAGCTGAAAGACTATGTACTTGGCGCGAATGCGGCGCATGTAATGCGTCATGCCGACTGCTCAGTACTGGTCATCCGAGATAAGGGAGGGTTAGAGCATGCGTAACGAAACTATGCTCGCGAAAGGAGGCTTGCTTGCCGATACGTCGCCAATTATGGCGATTGGTTCTGGGCTGTTGGTCCTAGCCTTTGTGCTGTTTACGATCGTTGATCCTGAATATGCGAATGGGCTTTACAGTGCAGCGAAAAATTATATCGCCTCAGACCTTGCCTGGTACTACGTAGGCGTTATCAGCTGCTTTCTCTTTTTTGCAATTTGGCTCTCTCTAAGCCGCTACGGCAGTATCCGTCTTGGTAAAGACCATGATCGGCCCGAGTTTAGCAATTTCTCGTGGTTCTCTATGCTGTTCGGGGCAGGTATTGGTATCGGCATTCTCTTTTGGAGTATTGCGGAACCTATTTACCATTTTCAGAGTAATCCGCTAATTACAGAAGACCAGCAACTGACTCAAGAAGCGGCGCAAGTTGCTATGCGCATCTCGATTTTCCATTGGGGTTTGCATGGTTGGGCGCTATTTTCAGTGATTGGTTTGGCTCTTGCGTACTTCTCTTACCGTAAAGGGCTGCCACTGAGTATCCGCTCGAGCTTGTATCCGATCTTTGGTGAACGTATTTACGGCCCCATTGGGCATATAGCGGATCTATTGGCGGTGTTTGGTACGGTCTTCGGTATTGCCACGTCACTAGGTCTTGGTGCGCAGCAGATGAATGCTGGCCTGAGCTATCTGCTGGGTATTGAGGTGTCGTCGACCAATCAGGTCATATTAATCGTTGCCATCTCGATCATTGCGACCGTGTCTGCGCTGACGGGTGTGAATAAAGGCATTCGTATTCTAAGTGAGCTGAATATGCAGCTCACGGCGTTGATTTTGGTGCTATTTGTTGTTTTTGGCCCAACGGCATACCTACTGGGTGCGTTTTTCACGAATACCGGTGACTACCTTCTTCACGCGGTTGAACTTGGCCTTTGGGTCGACCCTGATCCTGAAGGGCAGTGGCAAGGCTGGTGGACCATCTTCTATTGGGGTTGGTGGATCGCTTGGGCACCATTTGTAGGAATGTTCATTGCCCGAATCTCTAAAGGGCGCACGGTTCGCGAGTTTGTATTAGGTGTCTTGATCGCACCAACGCTACTTTCAACTTTCTGGATCACTATCTTTGGGAATAGCGCCATCTTCATGGAGTTGCATAGCCAAGGTGGTGTTGTTGAGGCGGTGAATAACGACATTACCATGGCGCTGTTCAAAACGATTGAGCTGATGGTGGCCAATGAGTGGCTAACCATGGTGTTGGCAGCGATCTGTACCGTCATGCTAGTGACCTACTTTGTGACGTCTGCAGATTCGGCAACATTGGTGATCTGCACATTGATCTCTGTCGGTAATGAACACCCTCCTGCGAGACTACGCGTGTTCTGGGGGCTAGCTATTGGTGCGGTAGCCGCGGTGCTGCTATACGCCGGCGGCCTTAAAGCGTTACAAACAGCGTCTATCGTGGCGGCGTTACCCTTCTCGGTCATCGCGATCATGGCGACCTACGGTTTATTGCGCTCCCTTCAGGAGGAGGTGAATCCGTGCCAGTCGTCAGTGGCTGAAGAGGCACGCGAGATCGAAGCCGAAGCTGATGGAGCATTGGTGCCTGAGCGCTAATCCCTAACCCAAGCGCCCTCTATGGCATCACATGGAGGGCACTCTTTCGATGATTACACTGTTTTTCCCACATGGCTGGGTGTCGGAGTTCTTATGTCTACACAAATCATTCTTCCTCGTGTCCTGCAAGTAGGCGAAGGTGCTAGCGGGGATATAGCTGGGGTCCTCGCCAGCTTAGGCTGTGCCAAGCCGCTCATCATTACCGATAAGATGATGGTGGAGTTAGGCTATGCCGCAGCGATTCAAACGAGTTTGGCAGATGCATCGATACGCGCAGATGTATTTGATGACACCGTGCCTGAGCCGACCATCAGTTCGATTCAAGCCGGCGTCGAAGCCGTTAAAAATGGTAGCTACGACAGTATTATCGCGCTCGGCGGCGGTAGCCCAATCGATAGTGCTAAGGCGATCGGAGTTCTAGGGAAGTTCGGTGGTGATATGCGCGACTATAAGTTTCCGCGCATCGTCAATGAAGCTGGCTTACCGATTATAGCGGTACCAACGACTGCGGGTACCGGCTCCGAAGTCACGCGGTTTACGATCATCACTGATGACCATAGTGACGAGAAGATGTTGTGCGTTGGGGTCGGCTTTATGCCAGTTGCGGCCTTGGTTGACTATAACCTCACATTATCTTTGCCAGCCCGTATCACGGCAGATACCGGTATTGATGCGCTGACCCACGCGATGGAAGCTTATGTCAGTAAAAAAGCGAGCTTGTATAGCGATAGTCAGGCTATTGCGGCAATGCGCTTAATCGGGCCAAACCTACGCCGCGCTTATCATGACGGCAACGACAAACCCGCGCGTGAAGCGATGATGTTAGGTTCAACCCTTGCGGGTATTGCGTTTTCTAACGCCTCGGTCGCGCTGGTGCATGGCATGAGCCGGCCAATTGGTGCTGCGTTCCATGTGCCTCATGGGTTGTCTAACGCCATGCTATTGCCGGCTGTAACGGAGTTCTCGATTCCAGAGGCATCAGCTCGCTACGCCGACTGCGCGCGAGCGATGGGTGTCGCTGATGAACATGAAAGCGATGCAGTGGCGAACGCTAAGTTAGTTGAGGAGTTGCGCGCCCTAAACGCTGAACTGCAAGTGCCTACGCCTGCCCAGTTTGGGATTGAGCGGGCGGCCTTCTTTGATCTGCTGGAGATCATGGCCGAACAAGCATTAGCTTCTGGCTCCCCGAATAACAACCCCCGAGTACCGACCCACGCGCAGATCATCGACATCTATAAGCAGCTGTGGTGATCAATCGGCACGCATCTAATTAAGTCATAGGAGTAGTTATTAGGCTGCTCGATTCAATCTTGAGGAAACACCCATGAACATTGTTGGACATCTAATAAACGGCCAAATCAACACAGATGCAGCCCGTACGCAGGAGGTTTTTAACCCTGCAACTGGCCTTGCATCTAAGCAAGTGGCGTTAGCGTCAAAGCAGACGGTGGAAGAGGCGATTGCTGCTGCCGAAGCTGCATATCCGCAGTGGCGTAACACGCCGGCTATTAAGCGCGCCCGTATTATGTTCCGCTTCAAAGAGCTACTGGAGCAGAACGCTGATCGCATCTGCGAATTGATTGGTGAAGAGCACGGTAAAATCAGCCATGATGCGGCAGGTGAGTTGCAACGCGGTATCGAGAATGTTGAATATGCGTGCGGGATCCCAGAGCTGCTCAAAGGCGAATACAGCAAAAACGTGGGCCCAAACATCGACTCGTGGAGCGAGTTTCAACCACTGGGTGTGGTTGCGGGCATCACGCCATTTAACTTTCCTGCGATGGTGCCAATGTGGATGTTTCCGCTTGCTATTGCGTGCGGCAACACCTTTGTACTGAAACCATCTGAACGTGACCCATCGTCCACCCTATTTATTGCGCAGCTACTGCATGAAGCGGGTCTGCCGGAGGGAGTTCTCAATGTCGTGAATGGCGATAAAGAAGCCGTTGATGTACTGCTTACCGACGAGCGTATCAAAGCGGTGAGCTTTGTAGGTTCAACGCCGATCGCAGAATATATCTACACGACAGCTAATGCCAACGGCAAACGTTGCCAAGCGCTGGGCGGCGCGAAGAACCACGCTATCGTGATGCCAGATGCGGATATGGACAACGCGGTTAACCAACTTCTGGGCGCGGCATTCGGATCGTCTGGTGAGCGCTGTATGGCGCTGTCGGTGGCTGTTGCTGTGGGGGATGCTGCGGCTGATGCGTTGGTTGCCAAGATGCGTGATGCCATGCAGACCCTGAAAGTTGGGGCTTACAGCGATAGCAGCAATGATTTCGGTCCGGTTATTACTCGCCAACATCAACAGAAAGTGGTTGGGTATATCGATAGTGCCGAAGCGGATGGTGCATCCGTTGTTGTGGATGGCCGAGCACCACAAGTAAGCGGCTATGAAGAGGGCTTCTTTGTCGGTGCAACTCTCATCGATGGTGTGACACCAGCGATGCAGAGTTATCAGGAGGAGATCTTTGGGCCGGTGCTACAAGTGGTCCGCGTTGAGAGCATGGATGAGGCGATGCAACTGATCAATGATCATGAGTACGGTAACGGCACATGTATTTTTACACGTGATGGCGAAGCTGCACGCTACTTCTCGGATCATATTCAAGTCGGTATGGTAGGTATCAATATTCCCCTGCCGGTACCGGTGGCTTACCATAGCTTTGGCGGTTGGAAACGCTCATTGTTCGGTGATCTACACGCCTATGGGCCAGATGGTGTACGTTTCTACACGAAGCGTAAAACCATCACCCAACGCTGGCCTTCTGCGGGTGTGCGTGAAGGTGTTGAGTTCTCCATGCCAACAATGAAGTAGGCTAGCGCAGCCCACATGGCAGGCTTACAGATCTGTAGGCCTGCTTGCGCCAGTATCGATAATAAAATTAGCTCCGTAGGATCGAGTGATGAAAAAACGACTCCCGCCCTTAAATTGGCTGCGTACCTTTGAAGTCTCTGCAAGACATCTGAACTTCACCCAAGCGGCGGCCGAACTAAATATGACGCAGGCTGCGATCAGCCAGCAGATTAAGGGGCTTGAGTCTCAGTTAGGAGTTACGCTTTTCAAGCGGCTTCCGCGTGGCCTTGAACTCACCGAAGCGGGATTAGCCTATCTGCCAGTCGTGCATGAATCGATTAAGCGCCTTGCTGTGGCAACGGATGAGCTGTTTGGGCGCGGGCGTGACCGCTCGTTAACCGTACGAACAAATCTGGTGTTTTTTACCAACTGGTTAGCGCCGAGAATTGGCCGTTTCCGTGAGCAGTTTCCAAGTGTAGGGCTGCGTTTCACCAGTAATATCTGGGCTGAAGAGAGCGAAAAAGATGCTGATTTAGACATCCGCTACGGCAAGGGCAGCTGGCGTGGCTTTCGTGCCGATCGGCTCTCTTGGGATGAGCTTATACCAGTCTGTAGCCCCAGTATTGGTGACACACTGCCAAGCTCCCCCGAGGATTTAATCAACTACACCTTGCTGCATGTGATCGGCTATGAAGAGGGGTGGGGTTATTGGCTAAGTCAGACCGGCTACCCCCATATCGATTCAGACCAGAGCATCCAATTGGATACGCTGATTACCGGACTTGAGATGGCAGTTCAAGGCCATGGTATCGCGTTGGGGCGAACCTCTTTGGTGGCTGAGTTGATTGAGTCGGGCCGTTTGACCGCTCCGCTTGAAGAGCGTATTCCTGCCTCAGAAGCCTTTTATCTGGTCAGCCCTGACAAACAGTATGAACACCCTCATGCAGGCATTTTCCGTGATTGGATTTTGGAAGAAGCGGAACATACCCGAGATATTGATAGCATGTAGAGCAAAACCGCGAAGGCGTGGGAAACCCAAAGTTTCCTTCGTTGTACGTCACAGAACAGTCACATTAGTGCCATAAGATATTCAAAAATTTAGGTTAGCTAAGTGTGAGGATATCATGAAGGTTAGACGTACCCCCTTGTTTGTAAGCGTACTGGCGGCATCTTTGCTGACCGGTTGTAACAACGATAATGACAAAACGCTCACAGGCCGATTTGTCGATTCTCCTGTGCAGGGGCTGAGCTTCAGCACGCCAAGCCAATCAGGCGAAACGAATGCAAACGGTGAGTTTACCTACCAAGCTGGCGAGATGGTCACCTTCGCTATTGGTAACCTGCAATTACCCGCTGTGAAAGCTCAGCAGACGATTACACCGCTGGATCTTTTTGGTGCTAGCTCTGCGTACAACCCCGCCGTGGTGAATCTAGCGCGTCTGTTGCAAAGTTTGGATGCAGATAGTGTGGCTGAAAACGGTATCGCGCTGAGTATTCCAGATACACTACCAGCTAGCGTTAGTGATTGGCGTGATAGCGCTGCTATCGATGCCTATCTCACGGTATCCGCAAAGGATGCAGTGAGCCATTTGCAAACATCGCTCAACAGCTTAAGTGGCGATGCCGCCATGAATTTGGTGGGCCGTTATGTGCCTGCTGATCAGCAGTTAGATAAAAGCCAAGCGGAGATTGTCGGCTACCACAAAGCCAGTGAGTCTGTGTTGCTGATCAATGCAAAGGACAGCACGGTTGATATTTTAGACACCGCAACCCTTGGCTCGCAGCCGCTATTGAACCCGCTATCGACTTCTAACCTCACGTTGCGTCACCAACTGGATGTCACGGCAGATGTTGAGCAAGCGTTGTCAGGTTTCAGTGTTGGTGGCATCAATAGCCTAGCTATCAGTAACGACCTACTGGCGATTGCGGTACAAAATGACGATAAGCAAGCAGCAGGTGCTGTGGCTTTTTATGGCTTAGATCAGAACGGGACCGCGACGTTCCAGAAAGCCGTCATCGCTGGTGCTCTGCCTGATAACGTCGTGTTCTCTGCTGATGGAAAATACGCGCTAGCAGCTAACGAAGGTGAACCTTCAAGCGACTACACTAATGATCCAGAAGGCTCTGTGACGTTGATTGCGATCGACAACGGCGTTGCTGCAGATACCGCCACGCAAATCACCTTTAGCGATTTCAACCAAGGTGGCTCGCGCGCGAGTGAACTGGGTTCGATGGTACGTATCTCACATCCAAATGCGACGGTTGCTCAAGACCTAGAACCTGAGTACATCGCCGTTAGCAGTGATAGCACAAAAGCCTATGTTGCGATGCAAGAGAACAACGCGGTCGCCGTGATTGACCTTGCAACAGCCCGTGTCGATAGCATTTGGGGGCTTGGCTATAAGGATCACAGTGTAAGCGGCAACGGCTTAGATGCCAGCAACAAAGATGACGCTATTAATATCCGCACTTACAGCAACCTTTACGGTGCGTACATGCCAGATACCGTCGCAAGCTACCGTGTTGATGGGGTTAACTATCTTGTGACGGCAAACGAAGGCGACTCGCGTGAGTACATCTATGATGGCGTAACGCAAAGCGAGTGCGAGCAAGCCGGTCATACCTATGATGATGGCGACTGTATCTCGTGGATTGATGAAGCGCGCATCAAAGACTTCACGCTGGATAGCAGCGTGTTCCAAGACGCCGACATGCTGCAAGATAGTGCCGTACTGGGGCGCCTTAAAGCGATCACCACTGAAGGCCTAAACCAAGATGGCCAGAGCTACTCTAAGCTGGTGGCGTTTGGCACCCGTTCATTCTCAATCTTCAATGCCGATAGCGGCGAGCTGGTGTTTGATTCCGGTGATGACTTTGAACAAACCACAGCGGTTGTGTTGGGCGAGATGGGCTTTAATGCCAACAATGATGAGAACGGCTTCGATAACCGCTCCGACGATAAAGGTCCAGAGCCTGAAGCGCTCGCGATTGGTAAGGTCGGTAACGAAGTTTACGCATTTATCGGTTTAGAGCGTGTGGGCGGTATCATGCAGTACCGCATCACTAACCCTAAAGCGCCGGTCTTTGTGAACTACCTCACCAACCGTGATTATCAGGTAGATATCGAAAACAACGTATCAGCGGCTGGCGATTTGGCACCGGAGGGCATGAAGTTTGTTGCTGCAGAACACAGCCCAACGGGCGCGGCACTGCTGATTGTCGGTAATGAAGTATCCGGCACAGCGAGTGTTTACGAGATTAAATAACCGGCATTGTTAACCGTTTTATAAGGCGCCCAGCGAGGCGCCTTTTTTTATTGGGAGGAGTAACCAAAAGAGGAGAAAGTAGCAGCGGTTATTGTGCTGTTTATGCAGGCTTTGCTCAGTACTTTGATGGTGCAATACCGTAGTACTGCCGAAATGTGCGCACAAAGTGGCTTTGGTCGTAAAAACCCACCTCCATTGCGACTTGAGCAAGTGTGAGTGTGGCGCGTTTTAGCAGTAAGCAGGCGCGCTCTAGTCGTAAGAGTGTGAGCCAGTTGTGAGGCGTTAGGCCAACAGTACGCTCAAAGCGGCGCAGCAACTGAAAGCGGCTCAAACTGCACAAGCTGGCTAGCTGCATCAAGCTAATTTTGCTGGCTAAATTGGCCTCGCAAAACTCCCGAATCGATCGCATCTGCGTCTGGGTTAAGCCGCCAGAGACCGTAGCGGGCTTAACTGCTTTAAGCTCTGCAAACAGCGGTTCAAAAATGTTAAACCAAGCAGTCTCACTGGATAGTGTTGCCTGGCGGGTGTGCTGTAACGAGGCAAATAGTTGGTCTAGGCGGCCAGCGAGCTGTGGGTGTTCCAGCATCGCTCCTGCAAAGCTGATTTCGTTATCGCAGCCTTGTAGCTCGCACAGGTAGCTGTCGAGTAGGGTGGGCGCGATACGAAACGTGCGCATCTGGTAGGCGTCTTGTTGATACGCGCTGCCATCATGTACCTCGCCCGGTGGCATAATCGAGATTCTGCCCGGCCCCAGCAGAACCGAGCGCCCACGAAACTGCTGGCGCTGCACCCCTTTAACCACCATGCCGATATGGTAATCCAGATGATAGTGAGGCTTAAACGCAAAGTTGGCGTAGGTGCCTTCGCTGAGTATCAGGTCGGAGTTTGCATCGATATGCTGATATTGGATCTGATCTCTCATAAATTTTGAGCTAATCGGTGTTTTGATTGAGTTGTGCTGCCGCTGCTATAAATGAATCAACCTGCGCTTGCGTGGTCGCAAACGAGGTGACTAGCCGCACAATACCATCTCCCCAGCGGTCGTGATAGAACTGAAAACCCTGCTGCTGGAGTGCTGCGACCATCTTAGTCGGCATACGGCAAAAGATAATATTGGATTCGGTTGGTGCGATAAGGCTCACGCGACTCAAAGCCGACAAACCCGCTGCTAGCCTTGCCGCTATCAGGTTGGCGTGGCGCGCGTTGGTTAGCCACAGATCATCAGCCAGATAGGCGTGCATCTGCGCGGATAGGAAACGCATTTTGGAGAGCAAGTGGCCACCGCGTTTACGGCGAAACGCGATCTCTTGGGCGTAGCTTTTGTCGAAGAGTATGATCGCTTCCGCACACAAGGAACCATTTTTTGTGGCACCGAATGACAGAACATCCACCCCGGCTTTCCACGTCATCTCAGCGGGTGTGCAGCCCAGCGCCGCCAGCGCATTGGCAAAGCGTGCGCCATCCATATGTAGCTTTAGCCCTTCATTACGGCAGATCTGGCCTATCTCGTTCAGCTCGTCTAACGCATAGATACTGCCCACCTCGGTTGCTTGCGTAATGCTCACGGTGGTTGGCTCCACAGAATGAACATCGCCCCGTTTGTTGCGGGCGGCTTGGGTAAGTGCTTGCGGATCGAGCTTGCCGTGGGTACCTGCAACGGCAACAAGCTTGGCACCTGCGGTGAAAAACTCAGGTGCACCGCACTCGTCGTTGTTGATGTGGCTCTCTTGGTGGCACAAGATCGCTCCCCAAGGAGGAGTCAATGCCGCAAGGCTGATGGCGTTGGCCGCCGAACCTGTCGGCACCAGAAAGAGTTGGAGATCGCACTCAAAGATGGCTTTAAGCTGCGCTTCAACGTTTTGCGTAAGGGCATCGCCGCCATAGGGTTGCGCGTTGCCTTGGCAGGCTTGTGCCATCGCTTGCACTATTTCAGGTGCGGCAGCGGCGATGTTATCGCTGGTGAAACTAACGGTATCTTCAATACATGAGTCGTTGGATGCCATAGCAAGAGAGTTCCTGTAAGCCTGTGGGTTTGCAAGAGATGATGGCGCGTTTAGGTGATCGTGGATTGTAAAATATTGCAGCTTAGGCGCGTTTGGCCGGTTTTAACGGCGCTTACCCGAGCAGTGCTTGCAGCAGGGTCTTGATGGCGGTGAAGCGTGATGGCAGTTCTCGGTGCCGCTTGGTGATCAAAAACAGAGGCTCAACCACCGCATGGTTTGGTGAGTGGGTTGCCAGCGCGTCTTGATCTGCGAAGCTCTCAACGGCTGAGTAGGGCAGTGCCGTGAAACCCAACCCCTGCGCGACGGGTAGTAAAATCTGATGTAACTGGTTGATGTAGCCTGTGCGTGGTAGCTCATGCAGTGGCAAGTTAGCCAGCTCTGGATCGCCACACTGGTTGCAGTAGAGCGCTAGGTACTGCATCGCATCGGGGTGCTCAATCAGGCCCAGCTGGCCCAGCGCTTTTGCGATTGGCTGATCCACGGTATGAGCTTTAGGTAAGACGAGACAGAGTGTTTCGCTCCCTATCGGCTCGACCTTAAAGTGCGCCTCTTCTGGCGCCCTGGTTACGATGCCCATATCGATCAAACCTTCACGCACCTGATGCATGATGCGGGTATTGGGCGCGGCTTCCAGCTCGATGCGTAGGCCTGGATGGCGGCGCTGCTTTGCCAACATTGGCGCATAGATCCGCATGGCTACGGCACCAGAGCAGGAGAGCTTACATATGCCTTGATGCGGGTTGTCTTCGCTTAGGCTGGCGAGGAGTTCGGCCTCTTGGGCTTGCTGCTCAAGCGCATAGCGATAAACAGCTCGGCCTTGCTCAGTGATTTCGAAACGCTTGCCCTCGCGCTGGATAAGGGGGTGGCCGCAGGCCTCCTCAAGCTTACGCAGATGTTGGCTTACACCGGGCTGCGTCATAAAAAGTTGTTCCGCGGTGTGGGTGAAGTGGCCCACCTCCACAAGCGTTTGGAAGGTTTTCAACCATATTGGATTTATCATAATTTTAGGTTATCAAAATAAAAATAAATCATAATTTTATGTAATTGTATCGCAGCATTATGCTTTCACTCAATCGAAACAGATATGAATGAGGTGAACGTTATGCAGCCCTATCCACGTACTTTTTCCCACATCGGCATCTCAGTACCTGATCTTGAGAAAGCCGTTGAGTTTTACACTCAAGTGATGGGTTGGTACCTGATCATGGAACCCACTGAGATCACCGAAGATGACTCGGCGATTGGTGAGATGTGTACCGATGTATTCGGCGCAGGCTGGGAGCGTTTCCGTATTGCCCACCTATCCACCGGTGACCGGGTAGGTGTTGAGCTGTTCGAGTTTAAAAACCAAGAGAACCCAGAAGATAACTTTGAGTATTGGAAAACCGGCGTCTTCCACTTTTGTGTTCAAGACCCCAACCTTGAGGAGCTGGCCGAGAAAATCGTCGCCGCTGGCGGTAAAAAGCGGATGCCGGCACCACGCTACTATTACCCCGGCGAGAAGCCTTACCGCATGATCTATATGGAAGATCCGTTTGGCAACATCGTTGAGATCTACAGCCATAGTTACGAGCTGCACTACTCAAGTGGCGCATACACCAGCTAATTTTTAATTGAGATTCGGATACAAAAGCTACATGAAAGCAATTACTTACAGCAAAGATCGCGACCGGTTTGTTACGCAAACGTTACCTTTGCCGCCCATCAAGAGCCCATATGATGTGCGCGTAAAAGTACATGCCGTGGGGCTTAACCCCGTCGATGCGAAAATTCATCACTGGCATACCATGGTGCCAGATATGGATGATCAGTTTGTCGGCGGTTTGGATGTGGCAGGGGAGATCTGCGCTGTAGGTGATGCAGTAACCGATTGGAAAGTGGGCGACTACGTGCTGTACCACGGGGATATGCGCCGAGCGCATGGTGGCTTTGCTGAGTATTCGATCCAAGATGCCCGCACGTTAATCGCACACTCCAATGTGGCATCAACACTCGCAGCAGCAACGCCTTGTGCAGGCTGGACTGCGTATCGTGCACTCGTTGACAAGCTTCATGTCCCCCACAACAGCTTGCTTATTATGGGCGGCGCCGGTGGTGTGGGAAGCTTTGCGCTCCAGCTGGCGCGCCGGTTTGATGTGGAGACGATTATCGCCACGGGCTCAGCAGAAAGCACAATTATCTGCGCTCGCTAGGTGCGACCCACACACTGGACTACCGCACACAAAACATTCCCGAGCAGGTGATGCAAATTACAGGTCAGCAGGGTGTTGAAGCGGCACTAGATGCGGTTGGCGGTGAGAATGCCAAGCTGGCCGCGCTGAGCCTTGGCTTTGAAGGGCAGATGGTGGAGCTGGTGGACACAATCAATGCACAGCAGTATCCCGGTGCATTCCTCAAAGGGTTGAGCTTTCACCAACTGAGTTTAGGCTCTGGCCATGTTAATGGTGCCAAAGGGCGCAACAGTATCGTACGTGCGGGTATCGCGTTTTCGACGTTATTAGAGATGGGCGCAATCCGTGTACCGCAGCTTGATGTCATCGCCCTTGATGATATTGGCGATGCGTTGATGACACTACGAGAGCAGCGCACGCTGGGCAAGGTGGTTGCGCGGATCACCGGTTAATTTAGTTTGCTCGCTAAGGTTAGGCGCGGCTCTATAAAGTCGAGAAACGCAGATATGCGCCGCGATAAGCTGGTGTTGCGGTAGTACACCGCATTTACCTGCTCGCGTGTGTTGGGTGTGCTGATCTCAGGGACCGGTGTTGCGCGCTTTTTAGATGAGCTGAAGCAGATCAAAGATCTCCCTAAACTCATCGTTTGTGATAACAGAACTGAAATTTACTAGTAAAGCTATGTTCTTCTAGAGTAAGGAAAACAGTGCAAAGCCGGCTTTTGTCCAGCTAGAGAAGCCAACTCAGAGCGCCTTTGTAGAAAGCTTAGATGATAAGTTCAGGAGAGCATGCCTGATTCAGCATTGGTTCCGAAGCCTTAAAGAAGCCGAGTGGGAAATCAATCAATGGAGAGATCACTACAACCATATCAGGCCATATAGCTCGTTGTGTTATATGTCACCAGTGGTATTTAAAAACAAAGCAGCATAGGATGAAAAATCTCATCGAAGAAGTGGCTCTAAAGCTGGGAAAAGTCATTTTAATCTTGACAGCTAAGCACGTTGATCTGATTTTCTCTGGCCGCCTATTAACTTGTAATGCTTCGAAGTTCTTTTTCTAGAGTTAATAGTTGATAATCTATTTTATCAAAGAAATTATCGTTTCCTGTGCTACCCACCGGAAAGTTTATAGCCTCATAGTCAGCATTAGGTGGTAGGTTTGGCATTGGTAACCAACGGTTGGATTTAGTGTGGTAATGTATCATTCGTTCTAGATCCCTACTCACCAGTCCCTTGGAAATTTCTTCCCTTGAGCAGGCTGTCTTATAGCCATCAAAATCTGAAAAAACAACATCGAGAATATCACTTTCTTCTCTTGCCCTAAGCTCAGCTGTATAACAAAAGCCATTTGTTTCGAAATCAATTAGATTATATTTGATTGGATTATTTTCTGTGCCCTCAAACGTATCGGGAAACATTAACGATAGTAGGTTTTTTTCTTTATATGTTAAGTAGATGGGGGTTTTCTTTAAGTCTCTATAGGTTTCTTGAAAAATACTTGACTCGATCAGATCATCTAGAGGCCATACGTTGCTTTTCTTCAGTAGTTTAAGGAAAGGAGAAAACCACCTAGAGTGGTTCTGACATACTTGATGGCCAGCCCATTTCCAAGATTGATTTTCCCAATGAAGATGCCCGTCTGCAGCACTTTGTAACAAAGCTAGAGTAGTATCCTTGCACTGTAGGTCTTTCCAATTAAGTCCGTATAGTCTTAAGAGGATTCCTAAAAGGTGGGAGGATTGGCTACCTTTTTGATACTTTTTGGTTATAGTGGAAATAAGATGCTTTTGAATAGCATCGTCAGTGATTGATTCGCAAATACTAGACCATCTACCCCATAGCCGCCTTTGTGAGGGCACAACTTTATTTGTATAGGTTGGGTAAGTAGTAGGCTGCTTTTTTTCCTCGATCAGTTCACATTCTGCCTTAATTTCGGATTCTATTGCTTCCACATCGACGACATATGGATGTCCGTTTTTAAATTGAACATCAGAGAGACCGATCGTTTGTTGTTGCCATTCGTACTCTAAACGACTGGCATTTCTGTAGGGCACATGAATCCAGCAACGAAGGTGCAACTCTTTTCTTTCAACACTCAGTTGGATCATCTCATCATCTAACACAAACAAGTGGTCATTGTTCGTGACAGCAATATCAATTTGGCTTTGTCGTATTTTTCCTGGGTCAAAATGAGGCATGACCCAGATTATTCGACCGAATTTCTGATAGAAGTATTGTCTGACAGAAATCATTGGAGCCATTTCAGTAGATACTTGAACTTCGAAGGCTGTTACAAGCCCATCGAGAGAGACTTGAACATCAGGCTTTCGCCACTCCCCCTTAACCTTAATTGTTCTCTCAATATATATGGTGTCACTAGGTATACTTGAATCTAGCCTGAGGATTTCAGCTATACGGTGTTTTAAGTCATGATGGAGCTTGCTTTCAGCTGCACCTTGATATTTGAGCGCTCGTATAACTTCTATTGGGATATGAGAGTGACTTCTTTGAGGGCAGAGTTCTTGTTCCTCAGAAAGAGCCTTATGGTGACTCGGAAAATACTCGTGTTTATCTGATAGGCTTTTGGATCTGATGTAAAGTGGTTCTTTACACAAGCTGCAGCGAAGAGTGGGGGGCGCTCCTGAATTTCTTGTGTCATTTATTTCCATCCTGAGCCGTTGATATGCCTTCTGACTTAGCTCTTCAAAAAAATCAACTCCATTAATGGGGTCGTAAGTTGATCCGTTCCAATAGTCTATCAGTTGTATTTTCATTCTCTTCCTTGATACGGCGATTTATCAATACGGTCTCTGGTTACTAAGCTATTATTCGATAGTTATTTATCTTGGATGTTTTGCGTGTTATTGAGCCCTGATAAATAGGTTTATTGCAGCTTCATCCAATGCCCCAATAAGTGAAGTGGCAAGAGTAACGATAGCAGCGTTATGCTAATCGTAATAACACATAATGTCTCTTATTTACTGCGGAAAGAAGGTGGAGAGTGTCAGAAATTTGGCATTCATTATTATGTGTTTAATCACTCCTTCTTGGTTCATAAGGAAATCACTAGAGGCCGCTTCGTGCGGGTCAGAATTCGGATAGATACAATCTTCTGATGATGCTTTGGTTACTAATACCGCAGAATGCAGTGCTTAATCTCTCTCTGTAAATTTCGTAGTTCAACTCCAGCGCTCTCTGCACTGTACAAAGCGCAGTAGTTCCAGTAAAGGATAAAGGTCATGACTTTTCAGTTTTTTGGAAACTCTTCTGCGCCTTAGAGCCCATCGATGGTAGAGCGATTTTAATAAGTTGGAACTCAGTTTCGGTACTCACTACATCCGAATCGCTGCACCAGATTTTTCGCCGCTGTGGGATCAGTAACGCTCAACAAAATGTGGTTGTCCAATTCGGGTTGGTTATTACTAATCGTTACAACCGTTTCAATTTTTTCCTCTCTACCCAGTGATGTTATCACTTGTTGTAATAGCAGCTGAGTTAATCAATTTAGGCGCCACAAGCCGGCCTAAAACCGCAGACAGATTCGAGGATTTTCGATGAATACACTGTTTAGCCCCTTACAACTGGGCGCTATCGAACTGAATAATCGCATTCTTATGGCCCCGCTGACGCGTACACGTGCGGATGCAGACCATGTCCCCACTGACCTTATGACCGAGCACTATGCTCAGCGCGCATCAGCAGGTTTGCTTATCGCAGAAGCCACGATGATCGCTGAAGGCTGCTCTGCATTCTGGCGTGAGCCGGGTATCTACTCGGATGCACAAGTGGCGGCGTGGAAGCGTGTTACGGATGCGGTACACGCGAAAGGCGGCAAAATTGTTCTGCAAATTTGGCATGGCGGCCGTGCGTGTCATCCGCTGTTAAATGATGGCCGTGTGCCGGTTGCACCGAGCGCGATAGCGATTGCTAACGAAGAGGTGCACACGCCCGAAGGCAAAAAGAGCTACACCGAGCCGCGTGCGCTTTCAGATGAGGAACTGCCAGAAATTATCGCGCAGTTTAGAGCCGCTGCTGAAAACGCCAAACGAGCGGGTTTTGATGGTGTTGAGGTACATGGCGCGAATGGATATCTGCTGGATCAGTTCTTGCGTGATGGCACAAACCACCGCGAAGGTCCTTACGGCGGCCCCATTGAGAATCGTGCGCGCTTGCTACTCGAAGCGATTGAAGCGGCGGTTGATGTCTGGGGGAGTGACCGAGTTGGCGTGCGCCTATCACCACTAAATAGCTTTAACGATATGCGTGATAGCGATCCCGTTGGTTTAATCACATGGTTAGCTAAGCGCCTAAATGATTACAACCTCGCTTATGTTCACCTAATGCGTACCGACTTCTTTGGTGCTCAGCAGGGCGATGTGGTGAGCCCGATGCGCGAGCACTACCAAGGCAATCTAATCCTAAACATGGGCTACAGCCATGACGAGGCGGCCACGGCGGTTGCCAGTGGTGAAGCGGACGCCATCGCTTTTGGCGTCCCGTTTATTGCTAACCCAGATCTACCCGAGCGTTTTAAAGTGGGCGCAGAACTAGCCGAAGCAGACCCTGCAACGTTCTACACGCAAAGTGCTGAAGGCTACACGGATTACCCCACGCTGCAAGACTCAGCAACGGCATAACCTAAACGGCGGGAGTTAACTCCCGCTTTTTTTTGGAGCAAAAAAGCATGTTACATCTAGTAGCGACGATCACCGCAAAGCCCGGCCAGAAACAACAAGTGCTTGATGCCTTGTTGGATATTCGTGACGACGTATTAGCAGAAGCGGGTTGTTACCAGTATTTACCGACGATTGATATGGCAGATACGGTGGCAAGGCAAGCGGCGCAACGTATGGATACGATCACCTTGCTAGAGCAATGGGAAAGCCTTGATCACCTTGAGGGGCTCTTTCAAACGGCGCATTTAAAAGCGTTCCAACAGACGGTTGAGCCGTGGTTGGAATCGGTGAGCTTACAGCTACTGCAACCTGCGGTTGTTTAAACCTGCACGATCGCGCTGATATTGCAGCGCCTTCAGCTGCGATGCTGTTGCATCAGCGATGTATGTTAGCCAACTGGTGTTTGAAGACCGCGACGTTGGTGATCAAGCCCGGTAATAGGTATTGAAATAGCTCAACGACACGCAAAACGGATTCGCGGTTAGTATCACGCGCAGCTGCATTGATTAGGGTCTGTGTATTCAGGCCCTCATGCACTGGTAGCTCTGAGATGATGTCGAGCGCTTTGCTGTGAATATCGGTAAGGATCTGCTCATAACGCGGTGTATCGATATGGGGCTGTAGGTCCTTCCATGCTGCCGTAAAGTAACTGGGCCAACGTGCTAGCGCACGATAATCTGTGTTCACGAACGGCAGGTCCAGTGTGCTTTTTATATCTGCATAAACCTGTTGAAGGTCAGGCGTAGCATGGTGCTCCTCTATTAGGAGTAATGGTGCTAATTTTTCGGTTGGTTTGGGCATTGGGGCCGCAGATGTTGGTGATACGGGTAACTCGTGGCCCTCTAGTATTGCGCGGGTCAGTGATGCAATGAGCAGATACGGCATGTTGCCCTTCGCGAAGACCTCTATAGTGGCCATGATTTGGCCAAGCTCGCGCTCTGAGTATCCCTGTTGAATTAGCGTATCTGAAAGATCCGTTGTTGGAATCTCCTTAGCGCGTAATTCCACATACTCTTGCAGCTTAATGCAGGCTTGAGAGAACTGCTCTGTACCACACGTCTCGCGAATGCCTTGCCAAAGTACCTCGTAAAAATTGTGGTAACTGGCAAACGCCATAGTGACGACGCCCATCCAAGGCACGCCGAGTATTTGCTTGGTATCCTCATAAACACGTTTGAGATCACCTCGTGCCTCGACTTCTGGAACAATATTAAGGCTCGGTAGTGGCGTGGGTTTAAGGCGGGGTAGTGGCTTCATCTGACGCATGTGGATACTCCCAAGTCTGATCTGGAGGGCTTGGCCGTGGTAACCGAAGATTGGCCTGCAGCGCATTATTTTTATGTGGTAAACAGACGGAATACCCGCACACTAACACCGCTGTGAGCTGCGTGGCTACATGTAGGAGAGCGTTTTACCGCTTTATGCAAGGCGCAGGCTCAGTTCAGCGCCAGTAGATAACCTTTACCGCGAATGGTTTTGATGTGCCGGTAGGGGGCGGATTCATCACCAAGCTTTTTACGCAACGTCGAGATACGTAGGTCGATAGAGCGGTCGAGGCCATCGAATGGGATGCCGCGTATATCTTGGTATAGCTGCTCTCTAGGGACGATATCGCCGTGGCGCTCGTACAGATAAGCTAACAACTGGTACTCACCGCTAGTCAGGTTTAAGCGCTGGCCATCTAGGTGGGCTTCATAGGTGTGCAGGTCGACCTGTAAGCGGTTCTCCGGTGTCGCGGAGCCGTTTTGCACGCGGCGCAGCAACGCGTGTATATGGGCTAGCAAAAGGTGTGGCCGGATCGGCTTTTGGAGATAGTTATCGACGCCAAGCTGTAAAGATGCCGCGGCAACCATATCGTCGTCTTTAGCGGTTAATATCAAGATGGGGCAGTCGCTGGTTTTACGCAGTTGGCGGCTTAGTTCAAGCCCATCACGCCCCGGCAGCATAAGATCGAAAATCGCTAGATCATAGTGGCTGGTATCGAGTGCTTGGAAGGCGCTATCGCCATCCATGAAGCAGGAGACATGATAGCCCTCCTGAGTTAAGAACTCTGTCATCATTTCGGCAAGTGGCGCGTCATCCTCGACGAGCAGAATCTGTTGTGGAGTGCTCATTTAGCAGTTGCCTTACTGTTTTTCCGAAGCGGCTTACAAACCCTTACAATTGCTCACCGAAACGCAACTTATTCCCGCGCGGCTCAGCGCTATTATCTCTCTCATTCACAGGATGCAGCTTGAAGCTTGCAACACTTAACTCGAGAGGAATTACGATGAAACTGAGCAACCATATTACCTTATCCGCTAGCGCTTTTGCATTACTACTCCTAACTGGCTGCGCCAATACATCTAGCCAATATACGCCGCTGGTTGATGGCCCAAAGGATCTGCGTTTTCAGCAAGATTTGGCCGCGTGTCAGAAGTTATCGGAGCAACGCGAGTACCTTAATGGCGATACTAAAAGTGAAGCGCTGTTAGGTGCTGCGTTAGGCGCACTGGCAGGCTCTGGCGGTGATACCGGCGATATCGTGGGTGGCGCGCTTGTTGGCGCTGCGGTAGGTAGCGGTGGCCGTGCGTGGGAGACCCGTGATGAGCGCAAAAATATTGTGATCAGCTGCATGAAACAGCGTGGCCACAAAGTCGTTGGTTAGTCGGTACGCTTAAGATAGTGCTACAGTGCGCTCTTTAACTTAGCGCTGGCTGGAGACGTTGAATGCGCCGACTGTTTATCAAAGCTTATCTTGGTATCTGTTTGATTATGGCGTTAGGGATTGCAGCGATCTTAACGATCGTTGTGGTCCCGCAGTTTGCGGACTTTAGCCGTATCGAGTTTCGCCAAGAGAGTGCGTTTGAGTATCAAGTGGTGCGTCCAAAGCTGGCAGCGGCGCCCGTTGATGAGTGGCCAGAACTATTGGCAGCGTATCACAGTTACTTTGAGTTAAGCGCTGAGTTAATAAAGACGTCGGAGCTCCCTGAAGAGAGTGAGCCGTTTACGATTGAAGAGACGATCACAGGTTTCTTTATGGCAACGGACGACGAAGATTTCTATACCTATTACCCCAGTCCACAGGAGGGACAACTCATTCGCTTTAAAGAAGGGGAGAGCGAGTGGGTTGATCCCTCCGACCTTGAGGGGCCGTTATTGTTTTTGCTTATCGGGCCATTAGTGGTGGTTTTGTTGACCATGTTCTTGGGCATCGCTTATCTGCTGTATCGGCTAAACAAACCCTTGAGCGCATTGGAAGTGGCCCTATCTGAGTTCACCGGGTTGCAGCAAACGCAGTTGCCGCAAGAGGCGATGAAGGCATTGCCCAATATCAGTGAGGCATTTCACTCGATGGCGGAACAGATCCAACGGCTCGTGTCTGAGCAGCAAGTGATGATTGCAGCGATCCCCCATGAATTGCGCACGCCAGTGGCACGTATCCGTTTTGCGCTTGATCTATTGGCAGCAAAAGCAGATGAGCCATCTTTGCAAGTGGGGCTAGGGCGGCTAGATCAATATGTGCAGCAGCTAGAGGATATTACGGAGGCGGTGCTAGCGTTTAGTCGCATCGAAAGGGATGAGCTGTACCTTGAACCTGTGGATCTCAATGGCTTGCTGACACATTTGTGCCGGAGTTATGACAATGCCAACCAAATCAACCTTGAACTCCCCGCCGAGCCTGTCGTTTTGATGGCAGATAAAGCCCTGCTGACGTTAGCGCTGGGCAATCTTGTGGGTAACGCACATCACTATACAAAAGCTGATGTAAAGATCACGTTATGCAGGAGTGCCGATAGCGTTGCGGTGACCATTGAGAACCCATGTGATGCAATTCCAGCAGAGGTGATCGCGCAGCTGTTTACGCCATTTTATCGAGCGGATAAAAGCCGTAGTCGCAACTCCGGTGGGCTGGGTATCGGCCTTGCGCTGGCGAAGCGTGTGATTGACACACTTGGCGGCTCAATCGTAGCCGAGCAACCTAGCCCTGATAGGTTTTCTGTGCGCGTGGTAATTAAAGTTTAGGCGGCCGTGAAAGCCAGTTTAAGCAAACGGTTCCTCCCTATTACGAATGTGTACCTTTATCGCTTCATTTCTTTTGTTTGAATGGGATATGATCTTGGCCAAACTATGAAGAAGGAGCTTTATCTGTGCGTTTCCTACAAAGCCTGATTATATTGTGCTTACTAAGCCGAACCGCCGTTGCGTTAGATGCCCCAGCAAATCTTATACCCACCGGCTTAACTCCGGGGGATGAGTTTTTTGTTGTCTTTACAACAAGCACGACAGATTACTTTTGTGGTGGGCCGCTAGGTGGAGTTGAAGTGCCCGTTTCCGCAATTGAAAACCACGCAACAAGTGCCGCCGCTGCAGGCAGCCTGACGAGCAGTATTAACGGCTGGCAAGCTTTGTATATTCACGAAAGCAGCAGCGCGTTAGGCGTGATCACAGATACGGTTGCAGCGTCTGGCAGCGCATTTAACAACAATATCGTGGCCCCAATCTACAACACGCAACGAAACCTTGTTGCCAATAACCGTTCAGATCTCTTCTCGGGAGGTGCAGTCCCTTTAGCTAACCCCATGCTATATGACGAGAATGGTAATGTGCTTTTATCAAGCCAATTTGCATTCACAGGCTTTGATGCTTTCGGGCAGCGAGTAGTAGGCTTTACGCTAGGCTTCGCGGGTACAGGGTGTGCGGTTGGGGATCTGGGCGAAATCGATCAAAATTGGGCAAATACAGGCAACTCAAATCTCGCTCGTCATCTTTATGTCCTTTCGCCGCTTCTCACCGTGCCTAGCCCAGCGGCAGCAGCCATACCGACAGTGCCCTTTGGCTTCCTTGTTGGCGGAGGCATAGTTATAGCCGGCATTGCGCGCCGTAAGCTGAAAGACTCTGCTTGATCCACAAATAAAGCGGGGCTTGCTGATAAAACTCCGCGTTGCTTTTCTGTCCATAAACCTTTTCAGCAATCATGATTCGGTTTTAAGCGTATTTGCTATCACAATTTTTTAGTTTTCAAGGAGCGATGATGAAGTATTTTCTTAGCGTGTTGCTGGCTCTGTGCTGTGGTTTCTCAAGCGTCTCTTTAGCATATGAGGTTGGCTTTAAACGCGTGGAGGTAGCGTCAGCGGGCGGTGCTGAGCGCTTCGACATGATGGTGTTTTATCCTACTCAGGCGGATGCAAAGCATGTGGAGTTTGGACCTTTTCATCTAAATTTGGCTATAGGTGCTCCGATAGCAGAAGGGCGTTTTCCCTTGGCGGTTTTTTCCCATGGTTCCGGTGCTAGCCCCTTGTCCTATAACCATATCGCTGTTGGGTTAGCGAGTCGCGGTTTTATCGTGGCAATGCCGTTACATCCTGGGAATAACTTTCGTGACAATACGCGAGCAGGTTCTGTACAAAACTATACTGAGCGCCCCAAGCATATCTCTTCGGCTATCGATTCTTTGCTCGCGCTAGCGCCAGTACATAACCATATTCAATCCGATAAGATCGCGGTGCTAGGGCACTCGGTGGGCGGCTACACGGCGCTGGCGGTTGCCGGAGGTCTTGCCTCTACCAATACACTGCTTGAGCAGTGCCTTACGAATGCGCTAACCGACTCGTATTGCCTTGCAGCTCGTGCTGGTGGCTTGAAAGAGGTTTCTATTCAGCACCCTAAAGACTCACGGGTAAAAGCACTGGCTCTAATGGCCCCCGTCGGCGTGCTATTTGCAGCCGACAGAGCGTTAGCGGTGGTCGATATACCGGTTTTTATGCTTAGTGCTGAGTTTGATCAAGCACTCACAACGCGTTACAACGCTGCCGTAATTGCCAACGGTTTCTCCGATGCAACCCTGCTGACTCATGAGGTTATAGTTAACGCGGGCCACTTCTCTTTTTTAACAACGTTCCCTGATGCGTTAGAGGTGGAACTCGGCCCTGTTGCAAAAGATCCAGACGGGTTCGATCGCGCTGAGTTTGAACAGGTACTGGTAGCCAAGCTCGCGCAGTGGCTCGATTCTGTTTTGTAGTTAGGGCCATATTCGAGAAGGAATATAGTTTGAGCTTTGGTCGCATAACGTTCTTTGCGGCCAATTTGCTTTATAATGTCCGCGCCAGTTTGATGTCCAGACTCTTTCCAATAACGCAGTAAGGTATGATTTTTTGATGGGAAATAAAAAATCCGTTCTTTTTGTCTGTCTCGGCAATATTTGCCGCTCTCCTAGTGCGCATGGTGTATTTGAAGATATGGTCGCGCAAGCGGGCCTTGCAGGTATGGTTAGCGTAGATTCGGCGGGGACAGCGGCTTACCATATTGGCAAGTCTCCTGATCAGCGCTCAAGTGCCGCTGCCGCAAACCGCGGGTATGATCTATCTTCGTTGCGTGCGCGTCAGGTTAGTGCGAGTGACTTTGAGGCATTTGATTATATCTTGGCGATGGACAATGAAAATTTGGCAAATTTACAAGCCATTGCTCCGCAGGATTATGATGGCCACCTAGGGTTATTGCTTGATTTTGCGCAGTGCGTTGAATCAGAGGTGCCGGATCCTTACTACGGTGGTGAAGCGGGCTTCGAGCACGTGCTAGACCTTGTTGAGAATGCGTCGATGGGGTTGTTGGTAGATATTCAGAAAAAGCTGATGGCATGAACGTTTTAGCAGATCATTCTCTGCAACAGCTCAATACGTTGGGGTTCCCCTCTGTTGCTCAGTACTTTATTCAGATTGATTCGGAGGCCGACCTTCTTGAGGCAGTAGCCTTTGCCAAGGCCGAGAATCTCAAGATCCACGTGCTGAGTGGTGGCTCTAACATCCTTATAGCGCCCCGTATCGAAGGGATTGTGTTGTTCATCAACATCCGCGGGATTGAGCTGCACAATGACGCGCTTGTCACTGTCAATGCGGGCGAAAATTGGCACGACTTTGTAGGCTGGAGCATTGATCAGGGGTTGTCGGGTATTGAATCAATGGCGCTGATACCCGGTAAGGTGGGCGCTGCGCCAGTGCAGAATATCGGTGCGTATGGCACTGAGCTGTGTGATGTGGCGGTTAGTGTAAGAGCGTTCGACCTTCAACATGAGTGCTTTGTTCGCTTCGATAATTTGGCGTGCGAGTTCGCTTATCGTGATAGTTTGTTTAAGCACACCCCAGGGCGTTACGTCATTACCCAAGTTACACTCCAACTCGCGCGAGAGTCGATATCGGTATGTCGTTACAAGGCACTAAGCGATGCGTTGGCGCAGCAAGGAGTTTTGTCACCTTCGCCTAAGCAGGTTTTCGAGACGGTTATCGCTTTGCGCCAACAGAAACTGCCAGACCCTGCGGTGTTGGGTAATGCTGGGAGCTTTTTCAAGAACCCAGTCGTTTCGCAGGCCCATTATGAAACTTTGCATAAGCAGTACCCCAAGATTGTGGCGTTTCCATCGGGAAATGGTATGAAACTAGCGGCAGGTTGGTTGATCGATCAGGCCGGTTGGAAGGGCTACCAAGAGGGTTGCGTTGGTGTTCACCAACAGCAAGCACTGGTGCTAACTCACACTGGCGGTGGCGAGATCGATATGTTGCTGCAGCTTGCCGAGCGCATTCGAGAATCGATCTCTAAGACCTATGGCGTATCCCTCGAGATCGAGCCGCAACGCTTTCCACTTTAATCATGCTTTCCATTCGGTGAAGAACCGAATATAGTCCTATGCGTTGGCAAACACGCCCATGAAGCCTTTAAATAACAATAATATAGTGAGGTTGTCGGATGCGACCTCTTGGCCCTTGGAGTTGGACTCGTGAGAAATCTCAAAATTAAGCAGAAGATCCTTCTGCTGACTGCTGTTCCGTTGATCCTTACCGTTATCGCACTGATGCTTGTTTCGATTTATCAACTTCGCTCTCTTGGTGAGCAAGAAGTGAATCAGATTCGAACCACCATGATGGCGTCAAAGCGCGAATCTCTGCTCAACTATATCGAGATTACCGAAAGCTCGATTCGTCCTATTCTGACATCTGAGTTGGATGTTGAAGAGATGAAGCGCGAAGTGTACACCGCAGTGCGTGCGATCTCTTATGGTGATGAAGATGGTTACATTTTCGGACTGAACTACGATGGGGTGATGACAATTCACGCCGCTAAGCCAGAGCTTGAAGGGCGCAACGTCATTGAGCTAAAAGATGTAAACGGTACGCCGCTTATTGCAGATCTGATCAAAGCGGGGCGTAACGGTGGTGGTTATGTCGAGTATCTTTGGGATAAACCGTCACGGGGTACAGAGGCGCCGAAACTGAGTTATGCCGTTGATATTAAGCCGTTAGGTTGGGTGCTAGGAACTGGCTTTTATATCGATGATATCGATGATGCTGTTGCGTTAAAACAAGCTGAGGTTGATGCAAAAATACAAGCAACAGTGGTCATATCGTCGGGCGTCGGTGTGGTGATCTTAATCGTGATTGTCTTAATTAACTTATGGTTCTCGAACCGAGCGCTGGTAAAACCAATTCTTGAATTGTCTGAAAGCGCACGCCAGATGAGTTTGGGTAAGCTGAACACCAATATCTCTGTCGATTCAAAAGATGAGATTGGTGAGCTGGCAGACGCGATTGGCCGTATGCAAAAGAGCTTGAAAGTGATTTTCAAAAAGCTCAAGCAGGGGTAGTTACACGTGATGATGAAAAAGGGACCGCTAGGTCCCTTTTTTGTATGAGTCGTGTTGCCTGCTCTGATCTACATAGCAATAAAAAAGCCTCCTAATGGAGGCTTTTTTCGTTAGTAGAAGAAGGCAGTTTTAGCCGATCTGCTGTTTGATAAACTCAACGATACCCTCAGCGGCTACGTCTTGCTTCTCATCATCACTGCGGCCTTTGTATTCAAAGGTTTCAGCTTTGATGCCGCGGTCAGAGATAACCAAACGATGCGGGATACCGATCAGTTCCATATCTGCAAATTTAACGCCTGGGCGCTCTTTACGGTCGTCTAGCAGAACCTCGACACCGGCTGCTTGCAGCTGCGCATAAAGATCGTCTGCCACACGGCGAACATCTTCAGACTTATCGTAGTTCAGCGTAACCAGTACCACTTGGAATGGCGCTAACGCTTTTGGCCAGATGATGCCGTTCTCGTCGTGGTTTTGCTCAATAGCAGCAGCGACCACACGTGTCACACCAATGCCGTAACAGCCCATCTCAACAGCTGTTGCCTTGCCGTTCTCATCTAGAACGGTCGCGTTCATCGCTTCGGAGTACTTAGTGCCCAACTGGAACACGTGGCCCACTTCGATACCGCGCTTAATTTGCAGTGTGCCTTGGCCACATGGGCTTGGATCACCCTCAACAACGTTGCGAATATCTGCAACTTCAGGTGTTGCGACATCGCGTTCCCAGTTGATGTTGAAGTAGTGCTTACCGTCGATATTGGCACCTGCACCGAAGTCAGACATCACCGCAACGCTGCGGTCGATGATGCACGGAATTGTCAGGTTCACAGGACCAAGGGAGCCCGGACCTGCGTTGATCACCGAGCGAATCTCCTCTTCAGTCGCGAAGGTAAGCGGTGCTGCAACCAGTGGCTGCTTCTCAGCTTTGATCTCGTTAAGCTCGTGGTCGCCACGCACCAATAGCGCAACGAAATCAACTTCGGCGTCTTCTGCAGCTTTAACGATGAGTGTTTTGACCGTCTTCTCAATAGGCAGCTCAAACTGCGTTACCAATTGCTCGATCGTTTTTGCATCAGGCGTGTCGACAAGGGTCATCTCAGCGCTAGCGGCAGCACGTTCGGCTGCGGGTGCTAATGCTTCTGCCATCTCCACGTTGGCTGCGTAATCACTGCCATTAGAGAAGGCGATATCATCTTCACCGGAGTCAGCGAGCACGTGGAACTCGTGCGAGCCTGTACCGCCAATCGAACCGTTATCTGCGATCACTGGGCGGAAATCCAGACCAAGGCGCGTGAAGATGTTGTTGTATGCTTGATACATCACGTCGTAGGTCTGGCACAGTGAATCACGATCGATATGGAAGGAGTAAGCATCCTTCATGATGAACTCACGGGAGCGCATCACACCAAAGCGTGGACGAATCTCATCGCGGAATTTGGTTTGAATCTGGTAGAAATTCGCAGGTAGCTCTTTGTAGCTACGCAGTTCACGACGGACTAGGTCGGTGATGACCTCTTCGTGTGTTGGACCAACACAGAATGGACGGCCGTGGCGATCTTTAAGGCGCAGTAGCTCAGGGCCATATTGTTCCCAGCGGCCTGACTCTTCCCAGAGCTCAGATGGCTGAATCGCTGGCATTAGAACTTCTTGGGAGCCTGCGTTGTCCATCTCTTCGCGGACGATGCGCTCAACTTTACGCAGCGTACGCAAACCCATGGGCAGCCACGAGTATAAACCAGAGGCTTCTTTACGAATCATGCCGGCACGCAGCATCAACTGATGACTGACGACTTCCGCGTCAGATGGGGTCTCTTTTAAAGTAGCAATAAGAAATTGGCTTGCACGCATGGCAATAGGAACCCTTTTAGTATCCAATCGGTTAATCGGACTATTCTATGGGGATGTGCCTTCGCTGCCAAGGGGCAGGCATGTTTGTGTCGACGGATTGGTAATGTCACCGGCAAGAAATTGCTATAATCGGAAGGGAACTTTGGAATATGATTTGTTATCAAGTATTTAGCGGTCTCTCGGTCGGCTGAGGTGATATACTCAGGCGGTTTCCGACAAGATCATAGATCCATTTTTTGTGCGATGAGCCCACAACTTTATGCAGAAATTTTTACTCCCCCTCGTGCTGCTCCTGATGACACCGTTTGTACAGGCAGCCATTAAGTTTACGATCAAAGATGAGCAGGGGAACACGAACTGGCAGTACGTAGCAAACTGGAGCAGCGGGATTCTGATCATCCTGCTTACCATTATCGCCATCTGGCTGTTTCTCACTAAGCGCCGCGAAAAGAAGACTAACCACGAACTCAATGTGATTCGTAAAGAGCTTGAGCAGCGTGTCAAAGACCGCACCGCGACGCTCGATGAATCCAACCGCTTGTTGCAAGAGAGTAACCAGCTTCTTGCCCAAGAGGTGGAGCAGCACGTCAATACGACCAGCCGTTTGCGGGTTTCGGAGTCCTATATCAAGGATATCCTTACCAGTATGCCGTTAATGCTGATCAGCTTAGATAAAGAGGGGCGCGTTACGCAGTGGAACCGTCGTGTAGCAGAAGCCTCTGGGATTAGTGCGGATGATGCGCTTGGGCGGAATCTGTGGGAGGTCTACCCTTCGGCGACAATCCAGCCAGAAACGGTTCAACAGGCGATCCGCGAAAACCGCACCATCCACCTTAAGCAAAGTTTGCGCAGCGTGTCTCACTTTGACATTACGATCTATCCGTTACGGGATGCTGACCATCCGGGCGTCGTGATACTGGTGGATGACGTGAGTAAGCAGATTACCGCTGAGAACATGCTTATCCATAACGATAAGATGTCGTTTATGGGGGAGCTGGCCTCAACCATGGCGCATGATATCAACGCGCCGCTGCAAGCGATTTTGCTGGACCTAAAGAGTTTTCAGGGCATTTTGTCCCAGCATGACTTCATTAAAGATGAGGCC
Organism: Neptunomonas sp. XY-337; assembly: GCF_004959845.1. Taxonomy (NCBI): domain Bacteria; kingdom Pseudomonadati; phylum Pseudomonadota; class Gammaproteobacteria; order Oceanospirillales; family Oceanospirillaceae; genus Neptunomonas; species Neptunomonas sp. XY-337. The sequence goes on from NZ_SPLL01000006.1 coordinate 248,810, forward strand.
GATAAAGAGAAAGTTGCCAAGTTGGAGGCGTTGCTGGCAGATATGTCTGAAAAGGGCACGCAGGTCTCTACGATTACCAACAACTTAGTGGCGTTCGCACGTAGCCAGCATCAGGGCAAACAACAGGCCAATGTCATCGATGTAATGGAGAGTGCCGTTGGCGTTGCGAACGATGTGATCAGCAGTGACTCATTCACGTTTCGCGACCTTAAGATCGAGCGTGATTTCGAGGAGAGCTTACCGGTATTGCCTTGCTATATCACAGAACTTCAGCAAGTGCTGTTAAGCCTTTTCAGACACGCGATGCGCTCTATCTCGGCTCGTGCTGCGCAGGCTAGCGATCCTTACGAGCCAAAATTAAAGCTGATGTTGTCTGAGTGTTATGACAGCCTGTGGATCCGGGTGCAGCACAATGGTATAGGGCTGACGCACGAAGAGCAGATGCACCTGTTTGAGCCGTTCTTCAGCCAAGATGGCGAGTCAGAAGATCATGATGCGGGTGGGCGGTTATCCTTCTCTCACTACATTATTACCGAGCAGCACCGCGGCAATATGGCTGTTACCTCTGATGTCGAAATTGGTTCGACCTTCCATATACAGTTACCCCTAGCGGACTAACGACCTCCAGCTATTGGCAGCGTAAGTTGCCAATAGCGTTCAATATTTCTCGCTAACCGTTTTGTAACCTGCTGCCTTCAGTGTTGGAGGTAGTTATGACGTTAGCTTTTTCGATGTGGATTTTTGCTTTAACCGGTGCGGTTTCGCCAGGGCCCGTTAATATCATCGCGACAACGACAGGGTCTCAGTTTGGTGTCATGCGGGCTTTACCGTTTGTACTTGGCGCGACGGTGGCTTACGTGCTGGTTGTGGTGACGGTGGGCCTGAGTATGGCTATAGCCACTCATGTGTTGCCAGCCATTGAACCTCTGCTCACGTTACTGGGCAGTGCTTATCTACTTTATATCGCTTATCGAATCGCTGTTTCTGCGCCGTTTGGAGAGAGCAGCGATGCGCGCTTGTTGGTGAATCCCGCCAGCTTTATGGATGGCTTTCTCACCCAAGTACTTAACCCTAAGGCGTGGTTGGTGGCGATGTCGGGTATCGGGCTCTTCGTTACGGGCGTTGAAAGTGCCATCTCGCCGCTGCTGTTATTCAGCATTATCTCCTTTATCGCGTGCTTTACCGGTGTGGGCACTTGGGCGTGCGCTGGGCACCTATTAAGGCCATGGGTTAGCGGGCCTGTGTCGGGGCGTATCTTTAATAGCGTGATGGCACTATTATTGGTGACGTGTGTGCTTTGGATATGGATCGGGTAGATGGAAGAGCAAAATCTATTTCAGCGCAGCCGTGCGTTGTCGCAGGTTGAGATGCGCAAAGCTCAGCATTCGGGAGCATGTTACGCGGAGCACGCCCACGACGAATTCTCGTTTGGGTTGATTGATCAAGGGCGAGCGCGTTATCTCAATCATCGTAATTATTATGATGTTGGGCAGGGCACCTTAGTGACGATTAATCCGGGCGATACGCACGCATGTAACCCCGAAGCGGGTGTTTGGTCGTATCGTATGCTGTTTGTTAACACCCATTGGGTTGCAGAACTACAAGCAGAGGTGGGCGGCAGCAAATTGTTTGACTATCAGCCGTTTGAGGCCGCTTTTTGTACTCAATCGCCTCTTATTGAGCAACGCTTCAACCGTCTCTACGACTACTTGCAGCACCAAGACGAAGGTGGTCTTGCAGAGACTGCTCTGATCAGTTTCTTAGCGCCGCTGTTTGCCAATACACAACATCAAGAGCCTACGTTGAGCCAAGGTATCGTTAGGGCGCATACGTTGTTGCTTGATCGTCTAGGCGAGAATATCCCACTGGAGGAGCTCGCCAACGAAGCGGGTTTAAACCGCTACACGTTATTGCGTCAATTTAAGCAAGCGTATGGTCAAGCGCCACATGTGTACCAAATTGATCAGCGTATTCGCCGAGCAAAGCGTTTGCTACGCGAGGGTGAGTCGCTTGCCGATACTGCCGCAACGCTCGGCTTTGCCGATCAAAGCCACTTTCAGCGCCACTTCAAACGGCGTGTAGCCATCACACCGCGTCAGTATCAGCAAGCCTGCTGATTAGCTATCTTCTGGCTCGTAACCAAGGTTAGGTGCAAGCCAGCGCTCGGCTACCTGTTTCTCCATGCCGGTACGTTTGGCATAGCTCTCTACCTGATCTTCACTGATCTTAGCAACGCCAAAGTACTGAGCCTCTGGGTGTGAGAAATACCAGCCGCTGACGGCTGCTGTTGGCAACATGGCATATGCATCCGTTAGCGTAATTCCAGCGGTATTGTCGACATCAAGCAGTTCCCAAAGCAGCCCTTTTTCAGTGTGGTCTGGGCACGCTGGGTAACCCGGTGCAGGGCGAATGCCTTGGTATTTCTCTTTAATCAAGGCTTCGTTATCGAGCGCTTCTTCTGGGTTGTAGCCCCAAACGTCGGTGCGCACAACTTTGTGTAGATACTCAGCAAACGCTTCGGCAAGACGGTCTGCCAGGGCTTTAACCATAATGCTGTTGTAGTCGTCGTGATCACGCTCATAGGCTTCAACCAGCGCGTCGATACCAATGCCTGCCGTGACTGCGAAGGCGCCGTAATAATCGGCTTTGCCGCTCGACTTTGGCGCGATAAAGTCAGTTAGGCACAGGTTGGCTTTACCCGCGACTTTCTCCGTTTGTTGGCGCAAATGGTGCAGCGTTGTGAGTACCTCCGTGCGGCTCTCATCGGTATATAGCTCGATATCATCATCGTTTACGCTGTTCGCCGGGAACAAACTGTACACGGCTCGTGCTTGCAGCGATCTATTTTCAATCAGTTGATCAAGCATCGTTGTCGCGTCTTTAAATAGTTTGGTGGCCTCTTCACCGATAATTTCATCGGTTAGGATGCGCGGATAACGGCCTGCTAGCTCCCACGAGTGGAAGAAAGGCGACCAATCGATGTAATCACGCAACACATTGAGGTCTAGATCTTCGATAACCTGTACACCGAGCTGTTTGGGTACCGGCGGGGTGTAGTTATCCCAGTCGATCACATGCTTATTTGCGCGTGCGTTATCCAAAGAGACGCGGCGCTTATCGTTTTGGCGTGCCAGATGACGCTCACGGGCGGCTTGATAGTCAGCTTGGATCTCTGCGACATAATCCGCCTTACGGCTGTCAGACAAGAGCGCAGATGCAACGCCCACTGCGCGTGATGCATTGGTGACATGAACCACTTGATCGCGCTTGAAAGCGGGCTCAATCTTTACTGCGGTATGTGCTTTCGATGTTGTTGCGCCACCGATCATCAGCGGGATATCAAAGCCTTGGCGTTCCATCTCTTTCGCAACGTGAACCATCTCATCGAGTGATGGTGTGATCAGCCCTGACAGACCGATCAGGTCTGCATTTTCCTCACGCGCTGTTTTGAGAATAGTTTCAGCAGGCACCATAACGCCTAAGTCAATGATCTCGAAGTTGTTACACTGCAGCACGACGCCAACGATATTCTTGCCGATGTCGTGCACATCGCCTTTAACCGTCGCCATGATCACTTTGCCAGCAGAGGAGGAGGCGTTCGCGTCCTTTTCATCTTCGATAAACGGCATGAGATAGGCCACCGCTTTTTTCATAACGCGGGCAGATTTCACCACCTGTGGCAGGAACATCTTACCTGAACCAAACAGGTCGCCGACGATTCCCATACCATCCATCAGCGGTCCTTCGATCACTTGGATGGGGCGCTCATAGTTTTGGCGGCACTCTTCTACGTCGTCGTCGATGAACTCAGTAATGCCTTTAACCAGCGCGTGGGCAAGACGTTTGTTGACATCCCAACCACGCCATTCCGCCGCTTGCGGGTCTTCTTCAACCGCGCCGTTGCCGCGATACTTCTCTGCAACATCCAGCAAGCGTTCGGTGGCATCGTCGCGGCGGTTTAGGATGACATCCTCCACCAACTCACGCAGCTCTTCTGGCAGATCATCGTAAATTGCCAGTTGGCCTGCATTGACGATACCCATATCCATACCTTGCTTGATTGCATGGTAAAGGAAGACGCAGTGGATCGCTTCGCGCACCGGGTTGTTGCCACGGAATGAGAAAGAAACGTTGGATACGCCCCCCGAAATCTTTGCATAAGGGAGGTTTTGTTTGATCCAGCCGGTGGCTTCGATAAAGTCAACCGCATAGTTGTTGTGCTCTTCTATACCGGTGGCGACTGCGAAGATGTTTGGATCGAAGATGATGTCTTCTGGCGGGAAACCCACCTCGTCGACTAGAACGCGGTAGGACTTTTCGCAGATTTCGATCTTACGCTCGCGGGTGTCAGCTTGGCCGACCTCATCAAAAGCCATCACGATCACGGCAGCACCGTAGCGCTTGATCAGCTTAGCTTGCTCGATGAACTTCTCTTTACCCTCTTTGAGAGAGATAGAGTTCACCACGCCTTTGCCTTGGATGCACTTCAGGCCCGCTTCGAGGACCTCCCATTTTGAGGAGTCGATCATGATCGGCACGCGCGAGATGTCAGGCTCGGATGCGATTAGGTTGAGGAAGCGAACCATCGCCGCTTCCGCATCAAGCATCCCTTCATCCATGTTGACATCGATAATCTGTGCGCCGTTCTCAACCTGTTGGCGCGCAACATCGAGTGCTGTCTCGTAGTCACCTTCTTTAATAAGGCGTTTGAACATCGCTGAGCCGGTCACATTGGTACGCTCACCCACGTTCACAAATAACGTGTCTGCGCCGATGTTCATCGGTTCAAGGCCAGCTAATCGCGCCTCTACTGGCAGATCTGGCAGTTGGCGCGGTGCGTGCTGCTCAACGGCTTCACGGATTGTTTTGATATGGTCCGGTGTTGTACCGCAGCAACCACCGACGACATTGAGGAATCCAGATGCTGCCCACTCGCCGATCTCTACCGCCATCTCTTCGGGCGTCTCATCGTACTCGCCAAAAGCGTTCGGCAGACCAGCGTTAGGGTGTGCAGAAACATGGCATTGTGCCACGCGTGATAGCTCTTCAACGTATTGGCGCAGCTCTTTAGGGCCAAGCGCACAGTTCAGACCAACCGCCACCGGGTTGGCATGACGAATCGAGTTCCAAAACGCTTCGGTCGTTTGCCCAGAGAGAGTTCGGCCGGAGGCATCGGTGATCGTGCCAGAGATAATCACCGGTAGTTTGATGTTGTTATCATCAAAAAATTTCTCAACCGCATAGATCGCAGCTTTCGCGTTCAGTGTGTCGAAAACTGTTTCGATCAAAATGATATCTGAGCCACCCTCAACCAGCCCTTGCGTTGATTCGTAGTAAGCCTCGACCAGTTGATCGAAGGTGATGTTACGAAAACCCGGATCGTTTACATCGGGCGAGATGGAACAGGTACGGTTTGTGGGGCCAAGCACGCCTGCCACATAGCGTGGGCGCTCTGGGGTTTGTGCAGTGAACTCATCACAGACTTCACGGGCAAGCTTTGCCGCTGCAACATTGATATCTAGGCTGACCGATTCCATATCGTAATCTGCCATCGCGACCTGTGTTGCGTTGAAGGTGTTGGTCTCGATGATATCTGCGCCCGCAGCGAGGTACTCGCGATGAATATCCTTGATGATGTTGGGCTGGGTCAGCACCAATAGGTCGTTGTTGCCTTTTACATCGCAGTGCCAATCAGCGAAACGCTCACCTCGATAGTCGGCCTCTTCAAGCTTATACGCCTGAATCATCGTGCCCATACCTCCATCTAAGATGACGATACGCTCTTTAAGGGTTGCGATAAGTTGATCTCTGATTGCCGCTGCCATTTTTGTTATCCAAAACCGTTATAAAACAGCGGGTATGATAAACCAATTTGGAATTAATTTACCTGAGCAAGCTTCATTTATAAGTGAAGTAGATTCATAGGTTCAGGTGCACTTTCGAGCTTTAAGGGGAGAAAAAAGCACAAAGCGGCCTGATATGTTCGCTGATTTGTATCAAAAATTAGCGTTGTGAGAGGAGCAAAAAGCCAACATTGTCGACAATGTTGCGATTTATTCGCCTTATGTCTTAGTTTAAACGCCCATTTTATTGCGTACAGTAGACACATCGAATCAAGTCGAGTGTCAACAATAACAATAAAGCTCGCATTATCGTTGTCCCGAAAAATTAATCTACAAGCAGAAGGGCCCACGCAATGTCGTACCAGGCAGAATATTCAAAATCGATCGAAACGCCAGAGCAGTTCTGGGGAGAGAAAGCGCAAGCGGTTGAGTGGTTTCAACAGCCAGAAACTATTTTGAGCCAAGACGAAAATGGCATCTACCGCTGGTTTGCCGACGGTGAGCTGAATACCGCTTATCTAGCGTTGGATTACCACGTTGAGAATGGCCGTGCGGATCAAGATGCACTGATCTATGACTCACCCGTAACCGATACAAAGCGTCGTTACACTTACCGCGAACTGCGTGATGAGGTTGCAAAATTTGCAGGCGTTTTAAAAGCACAAGGCGTTGAAAAGGGCGATCGCGTTGTTGTTTATATGCCGATGATCCCAGAAGCTGTAATCGCGATGCTAGCGGTAGCACGCTTGGGTGCTATCCACTCGGTTGTGTTTGGTGGCTTTGCGCCGCATGAGCTGGCGGTACGTATTGATGATGCGGAGCCAAAAGTTGTGGTGACGGCGTCTTGTGGTATCGAGATTGCAAAAGTCATTCCGTACAAGCCGATGCTAGATGAGGCAATTACGAAGTCAGCGCACCAGCCTGATAGCTGCATTGTGTTCCAGCGCCCTGAAGTGGAAGCTGAGATGGTTGCAGGTCGTGATATCGACTGGCAAGAAGCGATGGCAACAGCAGAGCCTGCTGACTGCGTGCCGGTGAAAGGCACTGATCCTCTTTATATCCTCTATACCTCGGGTACGACGGGCAAACCAAAGGGTGTTGTACGTGATAACGGCGGTCATGCCGTCGCGTTGAAATACAGCATGAAATCAATCTACAACATTGAACCGGGCGAAGTGTTCTGGGCCGCTTCCGATGTGGGTTGGGTTGTGGGCCACTCCTATATCGTTTACGGGCCGCTATTGGCAGGCTGTACAACCGTTGTGTACGAAGGTAAGCCGATCAAAACACCAGATGCTGGCGCCTTCTGGCGTGTATGTGAAGAGTACAAAGTTAAGGCGCTATTTGCTGCGCCAACGGCATTCCGTGCAATCCGTAAAGAAGATCCAGACTCTGAGTACCTCAAGCCCTATGATCTCTCAGGTCTAGAGACGATCTTCATGGCCGGTGAGCGTCTTGATCCGCCAACGTATCACTGGACAAAAGATACCCTCGGCAAGCCAGTGGTTGACCATTGGTGGCAAACAGAAACAGGCTGGGCAATCTGCGGCAACTTGACGGGTGTTGAGATGAAGGAACCAAAAGCGGGTTCTTCAACGCTGCCTATCCCAGGCTTCAATGTGCAGATTCTCGACAGCGCTGGTCAAGAGTTGCCAAATGGGGAGCAGGGTAGCATTGCCATTAAACTACCGTTGCCACCGAGCTGCCTACCTACAGTATGGGGTGATTTCGAGCGTTTCCGTACGGGTTACTTGTCTGAGTATCCAGGTTACTACTCAACAGGCGATGGCGGTTACAAAGACGAAGACGGCTACGTGTTTATTATGGGCCGTACGGATGATGTGATTAATGTCGCTGGCCACCGTCTCTCAACCGGTGAGATGGAGGAGATCGTCGCAGGGCACCCAGCGGTGGCTGAGTGCTGTGTTATCGGTGTCAACGATCCACTGAAAGGCCAGCAACCAGTTGGTATGGTCTTGATCAAAAACGGTGTTGATGTTGATGAGGACGAACTGGAAGCTGAGCTGGTGGGCATGGTTCGTAAAGAGATTGGCGCGGTTGCGTGCTTCAAGAAGGCGATTGTTGTACAGCGCCTACCGAAGACGCGTTCGGGCAAGATTCTGCGCAAGTTGCTGCGTCAGATTGCAGATGGAAGCGAGTACTCGATCCCATCGACAATCGATGATCCAGCTAGCTTGCCGGAAATCGAGGAGATTATGGATCGCCACGGTTTAGTGACGAGCTAAAAGTCCTCACCTATTTTGACCCTTAGTAGTTTAGGCAGCCAATTTGGCTGCCTTTTTTATGGACGTCATACAGCGCAGTTGCTGCGCGTTTTTAATACAAGGCAAGCACGACGTGGCGAAGCGTGCATTTACTCAAAGCACGCTATTAGATTTGTTAATGTATAAACGGTTGTTTGGCGATGCTGAATCTGCTTTGATGGAACGATGCGCAGCTCATCTGTGCATGCTAGGGAAAGCTGTACTGGCAGGATGCTAACGTTTCTTTCGCACCTCTGTGTCCGCTTTCTCGATCTCGACAAAAAATATAAAAAAGAGGTTATATCGTGAAGAATACGAGAGGTTTCAAGCAGTTATCGGCTGTACTTGCCTGTTCATCTATGTCACTTGTGATGGTGGGGTGTGGTTCGAGTAACGACAACTCAGCAGCCGTTCCAGCGCCAACAAATATCGGCCCAGTGGCTAAAACGTACTACGACGGTAGTGGTGATGGTTTGCTCGGTGGTTTTGGCCTCAGCGGTTTGCAAACGCCGCCAGCCAGTTTCTATACCGACCCAAATAACCCAGCTAAGACGGAACTGCGCAGCCAAGCGATCAGTGCGAACTACCGAGCCCTAGTTGACTCATCAGATGCAGGGGGCTTTGGTCGCCTTTATGGGCCGATGGATAATACTGTTTATCCCGGTCACGAATATCTCGCGTTTGTTGGGGAGGGCATCAACCGCTCCACTGTGATGGTGCAGATACCTGATAACTTCAATCCCAACAAGGCCTGTATTGTGGCGGCGCCATCGTCTGGCTCGCGAGGGGTTTATGGCGCGATTGGGACCTCGGGGGCATGGGCGGTTGAGCATGGCTGTGCCGCCGCCTATACCGATGCAAACAAAGGCACCGGCGCCGTGGATCTGACTCAAGGCATCGGCTATGGCTTGCAACTGAACCCTATCGCTATAGCTAGTGCTCAAGAGGAGCTCTCGTTCCAAGTACCCACACAAGAAGCGCTCGCTAAGCCCAGTGCCGAGTATGGTGGCGTCACACCGCCAAGCGCGGCTGAGCTGGCTGATTATGTGGCGAACAACCCGCATCGCTATGCATACAAGCATGCGCACTCGCAAAAGAATATTGAAAAGGATTGGGGTAAAGAGACGCTGGAGGCGATCCGCTTTGCCTTTGCCCAACTCAATGAGCAGTACCCCGATGCTAAGCTCAACAGCGATAACACCTTAGTGATCGCAGCGAGTGTATCGAACGGCGGCGGTGCCTCGTTGCGTGCGGCTGAGCAAGATGCTCACGGCTTAATTGATGCGGTTGTCGTGAGCGAACCTAATATCAACCCACAACAAGCATCAGCACCCTTCTCGATTGTCATGGGCAATCGAGCGCCGGTGAGCGAGCACTCCAAAGCGGCCTATGAGTACTTTGCTTTAGCTGAGCTGTATGCGCCTTGTGCCGCGTTAGCGCCCGACAACACCGGTGCACTATTCGCTCTTACGTCTATAGCGCCACAGCGCTGTGATGCTTTGGTCAGTGCAGGGATGATTCCGGCTTCCTCTGACTATGCAACGCTGGGCACATATGCCAAAGATGCGTTGAATAGTGCGGGTTTCCTTCCAGAATCCGATAAGTTGCTGGTGGGCTATGCGGGCATTAATCTGTTCCAATCGTTATTGGCGACATATGGCCCCGCTTACACCCGCAGTTCGGTGGTCGACAACCTATGTAACATCAGTATGTCGGCGGTTGATGGCGTGACGCCAACGGCTAACACCTCAGCAGCGACACTCGCAGCAACGAGTAACGGTATCCCGCGTACCGCGAATATTTTCCTCATCAAAAATGACTCGCCAGATGGGCCGCAACTGCAGATTGCAACGCGCTCAACCAATGGCCTTTTCGACTACAACTTCGAAGGTGCGCAATGCTGGTATGACCTTTATAGCAACTCAGACAACCCACTGCATGGCCGTTTAATGCAGGGTATTGATGAAGTACGCGGCACCGGTGATCTGCGTGGGTTGCCTACCATTATTGTTCATGGCCGTGCGGATGCGCTGATTCCGGTCAACCACTCTTCGCGTCCCTACTATGCACTTAACCAGCAAGTTGAAGGCGATAAAAGTCAGTTACGCTACTATGAGGTCACCAACTCGCAACACTTGGACGTGCTTAACCAGCTATATGCAACAGCGGGTATGAACTATGTGCCCATCGACTATTACTTCAAGCAGGCGATGGACCTGATGTGGTCTCATCTAACAACAGGAGCCGAGCTGCCACATAGTCAGGTTGTTGCTGCAACGGCACCGAATGGTAGCTTGGCACAAACTGATTTGCCGCCTATCGGTGATGCGAGCGCTCAGCCAATCAGTTACACCGGCGGTGTGTTGACCATACCCGAATAAATTCATTGCTTTAGCTTTGGGTTTAGTCTGAGGCTAAGACATTTAGAGGTTATCTCTCCGGTTCACCGACTCGCTTAGTAACGCGTAAAGCCTTCGGGCCGCTGGACCGGTTTTCTCCCCTTTAGGTAAAGTCAGGTGTAGCGGCACTTGATATTTGTTGGCCCCCTCAACAAGCAACCGGTGAAACGCATCGTTCGCGTAGCGTGCCAACATGTGCTCAGGGAAGCGACAATAGCCGACGCCAGAGATGACCGCATCCCATGCATGATCGAAGGTATCAACAGTGATCCGCTGGCTTGACTTTAGCCAACCGACATCATGCGTCTCACATGCGCCTAAATCGGTGACAACAATCTGCTGTAGGGCGGCAAGCTCGCTCAACGTGACTGATTCGTATTCGGCTATGGGGTGGTGAGCAGATACGATAGGTACCATCGAAACTGATCCGAAAGCCTCTGCTCCTGCATTTGTAACGGGGATATTGATAATAGAAAGATCGGTAAGCTCCGCCTTAACCATCTGCTCCGTTTTGGACAGTGATGTCTCGATCACTCGCACTGACGTCACGCTATTTTCAGCGATAAAGGTTGCAAGTGGTGCGTACAGCCAAGACCGGTCACACAGGTGGTCGATACCTACGATGATTTCCGCTTCTACGTTCTCCGCCAACAGCGCGCTGCTATTTTCAAGTGCGTGCGCTTGCTCCAACATTGACCGGGAGCGGCGCAGCAGTGCCTTACCGGCGGTTGTTAGTACGGACTTTCGTCCTTTGACTTCCAGAAGCGTGAGCCCGAGCTGCTCCTCAAGTTTGCGAACTGTGTATAGCAGAGTTGTGTGGCTTTTATTGAGGGATTTAGCAGCGGCTTGAATACTGCCCGCTGCCTCCACTTCGGAAAGTGTAAGCCATTGATCAAGGGTTGTTTTTAATCTCATATGTCTAATTTATCAACATTTACTGTCCGAATTATGAACTTTTATGTTTATAAATTGAAATTATCATAGATGTAAAGGTTGGGTAAGCGCAAAGTTGCTCAACAAAATACAAACATCAACGACCTTTCAAGAGGGCATTATGAAAAAGTTACTACAAGTTGATTTTGACTATCCAGAAGCTGCGTCTGCTGACCCAGATGCAATGTTCGAGCTCGCGCAATCGATTAACCACGAACCAGGGATGATCTGGAAGATCTGGACAGAGAACCGAGCAGACAATTTAGGTGGTGGTATTTACTTATTTGCTGACGAGTCTTCGGCCCAAGCGTATCTTATAATGCATACTGCGCGGTTGAAAAAGCTCGGAGTAGAAGAGGTACGTGGCATCATTTTTGATGTCAACGTACCGCTTACAGACATCAACCACGGCCCTATTCATGAGGAGTAAATTGTATGTTGTCGAATAAAGCGTTTTTGACGGTTCACGGCGTAATTTATATGATTTTTGCGCTCGCGCTATTTTTCCTGCCGAGTGTGTTCTGGCCTGTTTATGGTGTAGAGATAAACGATAAATATGCGTTGTTTTTATCCCAGCACACCAGCATTTTTTTAGGCGGTATTGGGGCAATAACATATCTTTTACGGGATATTGAGCCGGGTAAAACAGCCAAGCGCTTACTTGCGGGTGTGCTCATTACTAATCTGCTTGGTGTCGCTATCACCTTGTACGCTGCGCTAATAGGTATCTTTGTGGGCTTTGGCTGGAGTGACCCCATCTTTTTCGCACTGCTATCAGTGATAGGTTATTTACAGTTTTCGAAGCAATAATACGGCAATAAGCTGAGAGTGCCGCTCTCAGCTTACTTTGTAAGGTATCGTGGGGCCACAGGGTTGTTGTTAAGCTAAGTGAGAATCCGGTCTAAACGAGGTTGTTGGCTGCGTACAAGCCACTGCACTGCATGGCTTAGATAGTGAAATCACATTATAACGTCTGTGATTTTTGTCGAGTTGAAGAGGTGTCTGCCATTCGAGTTTGCGAGGCTGCAGTGGCATAGCCTTGTCTTCGTGTTGTTCACGTAGGTATACCTAAAACATGTACAATAGCTCCATGCAGTCATTGGGGGCATGTCATGAAAATGGGCAACAGCAGTTACTCTAATTTAATCATCGCCGCTTAGAACTGAAAGTAGATAAACGGCGCAGTGCCGGTGGAAAATGCCACCACGAGGTATGTTGTGGTTACGATAACTCCCGCTTGTAACCATGAAGGCATACGGCAGTAGATATTCTTCCACTCAAATGTCCATTTTGATGGTGTGTAATGCAGCGCGGTGGCGATCAAGAGTGTTGCGCCACCCACTAAGCCTATCGGCGTGTGCGTATTCGTGAAGTTCGTCATCGCTTCTACGTATAGCCACGCATCGTCAAGGCTCCCGCCACGGAATAGTACTCTTGTGAAAGATACAAGGGTAAAAATCCAAAATACACGCCAGATCCAATGCAGCCCAGTGTATTCAAGGGGAGGTAAGCCAGCAGCTTTGCGACGGTTCATGCGCCAACGCTCGTAGGCGATCATGCTGGCATGGCAAATACCGTACACGACGAAATTCCATCCGGCACCGTGCCAAACGCCGATAGCAACGAAAGTAATGAATAGGTTGGCATACACGTTGCCATACTTGGAGCCGCCGAGGCCGTAGAATAAGTAGTCCCGAAAGAAAGATGACATTGATATATGCCAACGGCGCCAAAAGTCGCCGATGCTGGTGGCTTTATAAGGGCGATCAAAGTTGATCTGCAGTTCAAACCCTAAACACCGTGCCGTACCTCTGGCAATGTCTGTATAGCCAGAGAAATCCATATAAACTTGGTAACTGTACGCATACAGCGCGATGAGCAAGAACCAAGGAGAGTAGTCACCCGGTGATGCAAACGCAGGGTCAACGATATGCACGGCTAAAACATCGGCAATGGCTATTTTCTTTATAAAGCCGCGTATTATTAGTGCGACGCCAGATTCTACTGGGTTTTTCTGCTCCTCTTTGTAGCCTTCTTCGAGCTGCGGCAAAAAGTGACTTGCCCGCACAATGGGCCCAGCGACAAGCTGTGGGAAGAAGGCTACGAACAGAGAAAAATCACGCAAACTGCTGACCGGTTTTAGCCTGCCTCGATAGATATCCAACGAGTAACTAATGCTCTGAAACGTATAAAACGAGATTCCCACAGGTAGGATTATGCTTAACAAAGGCAGCGATGTTTCGACGCCTAGGTTGGTGAGCAATGTGTTGAATGAGTCGATAAAGAAGTTGGTATATTTGAAGTAAGCGAGTATCCCCAAACTACTGACCAATGAGAGCGTCAGCCAAGCTTTCTTTTTCGGTTGATCTGTAGCATCGGCGATTTTCTGGCCAATGATGTAGTTAATTAAGGTGATGCCGAAAATTAACCCAGCAAAGCGCCAATCCCAACACATGTAGAAGTAATAACTGGCTGCTAGCAAACAGTTCTTTTTCGCATCGTGGTTGTCGCGGAATATGCCTCTCACCAAGCCAAAAATAACGAGGAAAAAAACAACATAATGAAAAGACTGAAAAGCCACACCTTACTCCTTGTTATTCGGTAAGTCGGAGGCTATTTTTGCCGCAATAATTTCAGCAACGCGTTTGTTACCTTTAACAGAGAAATGTGATGAATCACCGAACCATTCCTCCCCACCTGGTAATTCACTCTGTAAATTAAAAAACCGCAACCCGTTTTCCTCAGACGCTGCGCGGATAATGTCATTATGTGCGTCATAGAGCGTCAGTAGCCCCGCGGTGTCAAAGCAGCCATTATAGTAACGGGCGGTCTCCGACAAGCTGGCTTGCTGCTCCTTTGGCATATCTCGCCGAAATGCTACGGCGTTGCCTATCACTAAAACGGGCTTTTCGGTGCGCTTTAAGCTTTGCAGCAGTGCTTCTAGGTTGTGGCTGAACTTGCTCTTATCAACGTCTTGGGGATTCAATAGCGCCTGACTTTTTGCAAGCGATGTTCGCAAGGCTACCGTATTTTTCGTGATTAATTCGGTGGTGAGTAGCCATTTCGGCAACGCCAGCGTAGGGAGAGAGTAGTCATCTTTTTCCGCTGCACTCTGACTCGGTTTGCAATAGCCGCCAAGGTCGTTAAATCCCGTGTACAAGATGTAGCGATCAACATCGAGCTTAGATAGCAGGTTATCGACGATCTTTCTCTGATCTTGCAGTGAGTAACCAGCGATCCCCGCATTTATTACGCGCATCGGTCGTGACGTTTTATCAAGACTGTTATTCAGAATGTCCTGTAACTGATAGGAGAGTGTGTCAGCGTTATTCCGTGTATAGGTTCCCATCACCGTAGAGGCACCCACTAACGCAATACGATACTGATTTTCTGGCTTTGGGGATTCAAGATCATCATCACGCAGGCCCAAAGCATTCGTTGTGATGACCGCGTTTGAACCAGCAAGTGTATGGTTTGGACGAAGCAGTTTTATGCCAAGTTGCTCGTTAAACTGATAGGTCGTCTCATTTGCTAGCGCGTTGAAAACACTCTGTCCAAACCGGATGTGGGAACGTACCTGTAAGGCTATCTCAATTAAGAGGAAGAGCGCTAAGGTAATAACGAGCGTATTACGACTCTTTCTAAGCATCTGCCAAGACTCATTCTCTCGTGAAAATACTCAAAACTGGGTATCAACTGACAAAGAGACCGATCCTTGGACGTTGTCTGTTTTGCTATTAATCCGAGTAGATTACTCAAATTTTTTTAATTGTCCCTAAATCGAGCCTATCGGGGCAATTACTAGTTGTAGTGCTTCAAGCATTACAGGGGGTAGGCTAGCCCTTATTGCGTCGCTTTTTTAGCTCTGTTTTAAGATAAAGTGCTTCGACCTTATCGCGTGCCCATGGTGTGCGGCGCAAGAATTTAAGGCTTGAATTGATGCTAGGATCTTTTTTGAAGCAATTGATATCGATCTGCTTTGCTAGCCCCTCCCATCCATAATAGGCCTCCAACTCGGTAACGATGTGTTTGAGTGTGATGCCGTGAAGAGGGTCATTGGCGCCGGGGTTAGTCATTGATACATCCTGCTTATTGGCTTGCATAGTTGTTCTTAATCGTTCAATTAGAAAATTCTATCACACTCTTAGAAACTATTAATTTCCGAAATAAAAGCCGGTTTTTTACTATCTCTCCTGTCGAACACATACATCATCTCAAAGGAGAGAATCATGTCACATACACTGATCAACACTGAAGTTAAGCCATTCAACGCGACCGCATTTCACAATGGCGAGTTTATCGAAGTTTCTGACGCAGACCTGAAAGGTAAATGGTCAGTTGTGTTTTTCTACCCTGCTGATTTCACATTCGTGTGCCCAACAGAGCTAGGCGATTTGGCTGACTACTACCCAGAACTTCAAGGTATGGGCGTTGAGGTATACAGCGTATCGACTGACACGCACTTCACGCACAAAGCGTGGCACGACACCTCTGACACGATCCAAAAGATCTCGTTCCCAATGATCGGTGATCCAACCGGTGCTATCACGCGCAATTTCGGTGTGATGATCGAAGAAGCGGGTCTGGCAGAGCGTGGCACATTCGTGATCGACCCAGAGGGCAAAATCCAGATCATCGAAATTAACGCCGGTGGTATCGGCCGAGATGCGGGTGAATTGGTACGTAAAATCAAGGCAGCGCAATATGTTGCGGCTCACCCAGGTGAAGTATGCCCAGCGAAATGGAAGGAAGGTGAAGAGACGCTAGCACCTTCGTTGGACCTTGTTGGCAAGATCTAAATAGCGATACCTAGCCTGCCCTGCGGGGCAGGCGTTTCAGACTTATTTGGAGGCACTATGTTAGACGCTACGATTCGCGAACAGCTATCCCAGTACTTAACTAACTTAAAGCAACCTATCGTATTAACGGTTTATGTTGACGATTCGGCCAAGTCGAAAGAGCTGCACGCATTGGCTAACGATGTAGCGGAGCTTTCCGATAAGGTCTCTACCCAAACAGAATCTGGCGAAGCAGGGCGAATCCCGCGCTTGCAAGTCAGCCCCGCAGGTGAAACATCGCGGGTTGCCTTCGCCGGAATCCCAATGGGTCACGAATTTACATCATTTGTGCTTGCGTTATTGCAAGCTGGTGGTCACCCCTCGAAAGAGGACCAAGCGTTACTAGCGCAGATTGGTACGCTTGATCAGCGCTTGGATTTTGTTTCATATATTTCGCTGTCGTGCCAGAACTGCCCTGCGGTTGTCCAAGCGCTTAACTTGATGGCGGCGTTAAACCCGAATATCACCCACACCATGGTGGATGGTGGGCTCTTCCCGCAGGAGGTTGAAGAGCGCAATATTCTTGCGGTCCCCGCGGTGTACTTAAACGATGAACTCTTTGGCCAAGGCCGTATGTCATTGAGTGATATTTTGGCGAAGTTAGATACCACCAGCGATAGCGAGCTGGCAGAATCGCTCAATGCAAAAGAGCCCTTCGATGTCTTAGTTGTAGGGGGTGGGCCTGCCGGTGCGGCTTCTGCGATCTATGCGGCACGTAAAGGGATCCGCACAGGTGTATTAGCTGAGCGTTTTGGTGGGCAAGTCGCTGACACGATGGCAATTGAGAATTTTATCTCGGTTGCAGCGACGGATGGCCCGAAACTGGTCCGCGATCTTGAGCAGCATGTCAAAGAGTATGACGTTGATGTGAATACCGGCGTGCGTGCGACGCATCTTGAACCGGCAGAGCAGCCTGGAGGTTACTCGACCGTCACATTAGACAATGGCGCGCAGCTAAAGAGTAAAGCGATCATTCTATCTACGGGCGCCCGCTGGAGAGAGATGAATGTACCGGGTGAACATGAGTACCGTGGTAAAGGCGTGGCGTACTGTCCGCACTGTGATGGTCCGTTGTTTAAAGGTAAAAAGGTTGCCGTTATTGGCGGCGGTAACTCGGGGATTGAAGCGGCCATTGATCTGGCGAAAATCGTTGACCATGTGACGGTATTGGAGTTTTCCGATGTGCTGCGTGCCGACGAAGTGCTCATCCGCAAAGCGCGCTCGCTTAAAAACATCGAGATTATCATGCAGGCGCAGACCACAGAAGTGGTGGGAGATGGCCAGCGGGTAACCGGTTTACGCTACACCGATCGCCAAAGCGGTGACTCACACGATATCGAATTGGCGGGCATCTTTGTACAGATCGGGTTGGTGCCTAACACGGAATGGCTGAAGGGTGCGGTTGAGCTGTCGCAACATGGCGAAATCATCATCGACGAGCGTGGCCAAACATCGGCATTAGGTGTGTTCGGTGCTGGGGATGCCACCACCGTGCCTTACAAGCAGATCATTATTGCAATGGGTGCGGGTGCAACGGCTTCACTCGGAGCGTTTGACTACTTAATCCGGTCAAGCGATAACGACTAGACTACGGTTTAACTGATCAAAGAGCCTAGCATTTAGCTAGGCTCTTTTTTGTTGTAGGGCCTGCAAGCAGTAGCGCAAAGTGGAGGCTTATATAAGCTCAGGCAGAGGCGAGCGTGGTTAACTTTGGCATGCAGCCCTCAGCAGGGGCCGTAATGGATACGCCCGCGCCATCTGGCCAACTAAGCGTATTATGTGCTTCTTGCAATGCATAAACCTGCTCTGCAATCTCTGAAGGCCATGCTTCGCAGCGGCGCGATTCCATATTCACAGCTAGCATCACACTCTCCATGGTGGCCATGAGCGTGTTGTCATTTGGGTCACGCATTTCGTGCCACAAGCGCAGGCGTTTGTTATCGCTGGACAGCAGACGCGAGTGCGCAACAACCTGTTGGCCCTGTTTGACCTCGCGGAAATAGCGCAGGGTATTCTGCACGGTGAAAGCGCTAAATTGGTGCTTGTCTCGTGAAGTGGCATCTAATCCGGCATGATCAAGAATGGTATCGGTCGCCGTAGTGAGCATGACGAGATAGTAGCCCTCGTTCAAGTGGCCGTTATAGTCACAAAACGAAGACGGTATAGGCTCATAGTGCGTGAGCAACATAGGCGTTCCTTTTACTTTCTGTCTCTGGACCGGTACGCTATCCGGCATTATTTTTTTAGGGCGCAAGTATAACCACACCTGCTATTTCTATGACAAGTCCTATTCTCTACACGTTTCGTCGATGTCCATACGCAATGCGTGCCCGTTTAGCGGTTGCTGCGAGCACTATAAAAGTAGAATTGCGTGAGATTATCTTAAAAAACAAGCCCGCAGCGATGCTGGAGGCGTCTCCAAAAGGCACGGTGCCTGTGCTCCTTGATACAGACGGCGCTGTCGTTGATGAAAGCTTGGATATCATGCATTGGGCACTCAAGCAGTCCGACCCAGAAGGCTGGTTAGATGCAAGCTACTACGAAAGCGGTATGCAGCTTATCGGGCAAAATGATACCGCGTTTAAGCCTTGGCTAGATCGATACAAGTATGCTGATCGCTATCCAGAGCATCCAATGAGCTATTATCGCGACCAGTGTGCCGATTGGCTGAGTGAGCTTGACCACAAGATTGCGTCAAACGGTGGAGGCCTGTTGGCATCGCACTATGTGTTGGCCGATTACGCGCTGTTTCCGTTTGTCCGACAGTGCGCTCATGTTGATAAAGCGTGGTTTAACGCTCAGCCTTGGCCTGCGTTACAACAATGGCTAACACACCACCTTGAAAGCGACTTATTTGGCGCAGTTATGCATAGATACCAACCTTGGGAGGCGGGCACACAGGGTGTTATGTTTCCCCAGATGAGCGAGTCGCTAGCTGACTGCTAGGGTACTGTGCTGAATAGCGCGGCACCTTTCTCCACTAAAAAGTCGATCAATACCCTGACTCTGCGTGCTTTTTGGCTATTTTGCATAAAGTAGACAAACAGACTGGGGTAGGGATACCAGTTGGCTTCGAGAACCGGTGTCAGCGAGCCGCGCTTAAAATCTTCTGCAACCAGTGGTGTCACAATCCGCCCGATACCAAGCCCCTTACGTGCTGCATCTACCATAACATCCGTATCATTGACGATTAACGCAAGTGGCATCTGTACAGATGCAGCCTGACCTTGGCTTTGCAACAAAAGCGGCGCCAACTGATTGGAGGCGATGTAACGATATTGGATCAGCTTGTGGTCCTTTAAGTCATCAGGCGTTTTGGGCACACCATAGCGCTCGATATAGCTCTCTGAAACAAACAGCGCCTCGCGCATAGGGGCGGTCAGCTGGCGGGCAACCATACCGGGGTCGATGCGATCACCAAAGCGAATGCCCATATCATGCCCTTCGCTGATGATATCGACGGACTTATCTGAAACGGATATCTCTAACTGGATATCAGGATAACGCGCGCAGAACTCGGCATAGATGGGGCGCAGAAAGAAATCGAACGCAAAGCGTGGCAATGTAATACTGACTTTGCCGGAGGGAGAAGTGTTCAAGTCTTGTACGCTCTCTAGTGCAAAATCGAGCGTTGAGATGGCCCCACTGACCTGCTCATGGAGTAGCTTTCCTGCTTCAGTGAGTTCAATGCGACGTGTACTGCGGGTAAACAGGGGCAATCCGATATGCGCTTCGAGCTGCTTTAATGCGTGACTGGCTGAGGGCGGCGCTACCTCGAGTTTACGTGCTGCTCCGCGAATACTGCCTTCCTCAACAATCGTGCGGAAAACGACCAACTGATGGAATGTGCTGCCCTTCATAACCCATCTCACTGTTCAATTTAAACTAATAGTCCATTAGTTATTGCAATTCTAATCTGTATCAATAGGGAAGGATACACTACCAAATATTCGATCAGCCAGTGCACAGAATAGTGGAGCAAACATGAGTAAAGTCGTTGTTATATCGGGTCATCCCGATCTAGAGCAGTCCTATACCAATACGGTTATTTTGCAGCAATTAGAAGCGAGTAAGCTTGATGTTGAAGTGCGCCGTTTGGACAGTCTTTATCCTGACTATCACATTGATGTGGCTGCCGAGCAGCGCGCTTTAATGGCGGCCGATGTCATCGTGTTGCAGTTCCCACTTTACTGGTACTCGACACCGGCTTTGTTAAAAAAGTGGCTTGATGACGTATTTGCATACAACTTTGCTTACGGAGCCGAAGGCGACAAGTTAAAGGGCAAAGACTTTTTCCTCTCACTGACGGTTGGCGGCCCCGAGGAGTCCTATGATCCGCTTGGCTATAACCACTTCACCGTCGAACAGATGCTTCATCCGTTGCAGCAAACGGCCTACCTAGCAGGTATGAATTACCGCGCACCGATCTATACCAACCGTATGGTTTTCATTCCGGGCGTCTACAACACCCAAGCAGACGTCGAGGAGCGAGCGCGAGATCATGCAACGCGCCTGATGAGCGCCATCCGCAAGGTGGTGGAATCGCCTGAGGCGATTATCAAAAAGTTTGTTGCTGCATGGTTCGCCGAGTTTGATCAATTGCCAGCAGAGTCCGAGTTCTTTACCCAGAGTCTAGCGAGCGATGTGCAGTGGGTCACGCCAGAGGGCGAGTTTGCTGGGCATGAAGGGTTTCGTGACTGGTACAACATCGCTAAAGCGACTTTTAAGCCAGGCTGTGATCACCATGTTGAGCAGATCACGGTGAATCCTAAAGGCGCAGGCTTTGAAGTGCAGCTGCGCATCCGTTTGATCGCTGAAACGCAGTCTGCGTCTGAATTTAAGGGTGCACCAGTGAATATGCTCGTCAATGAAACGTGGCAGGTGCAGATTGAGGCGGGACGTGTCGAGATTCAAACCTATCACGTTGAACCGGTTACCGCCTCGTAAGCGGCAGCTAGCAAAAGAGCAGGGCGCCTTAGTTGCAAGGCGCCCTGTTGTTATCACTTCTCTTTTTGCTGTGAGCTTAACTCAGCAATCATCGCTTTGAGCGATTGGATTTCGCTATGCAACGCTTGCATGGTTGGCTCGTTGTTCTCTTCTGACTTGCGTTCCTTCTCGGCAGCGTGTTCCGTTTCCATCACGTTCACAACGATACCGATCACCATATTGAGGAACGCAAAGGTGGTTAAAAATATAAAGGTTAAGTAGAAGAACCAACTTAACGGATAGACCGCCATCGTTTCATACATAACATCGGTCCAATCCTCGAAAGTCATGACCCGAAAGAGGGTAAGCATAGCAATCGAGATATCGCCCCAAAGTGTGTCATTTATGCCAGCAAAGAAGGTTGCACCGATCGCCGCATAAATATAAAAAATGATAAACATCAATAGGATAACGTATCCTAATTGAGGGAGCGCTTTAAGTAAGGAGTTCAGCAGCACGCGCAGCTCAGGCACGATAGATACCATCCGTAAAACACGGAAGATACGAATCAAACGGCCTACCAGTGCCATCTCGCTATCTTCGATAGGGATAAGGCTGACCACCACGATCAATGTATCGAAAATGTTCCAAGCGTTATGAAAAAAGCGCTTTTTATCAGGCTCACCTAAGAAACGAACGGTGATCTCCACCAAGAAAAATAGGGTGATCCCAACATCTAACCAACCGATCACGGTCAGCAGCGCAGGGGGCATATCATAGGTCTTCGCGCCGATCACCAGAGCTGAAAATAGAATAACGGACACAACAAAAAGCTCGAACGCTTTGTTGCTGCGCAGCGCGAAAAAGCGCGCTTGTAGATTTGCGTAATTCATGAGGCATGGGGTTCAGTAGTTAAATCGGCAGCACTTTACCGTTGTTTTGATGCGGGTAAAAGTGATTCTTAGTGGTATGGACGTTGTGCCGCGTGTTGTTAAAGCTGGCGCAAGTAGCGAGCGCCCCCTAAGTTGTCGATTGCACGGATGATTAAGCGCTGCTTACGCTTGAGCGAGCGGCTAGGTTGCAACGCTTGATAGCGCGCTGGGGCTGGCAGCATACAGGCCAGCATGGCGGATTGAGCGGTGTCCAGTTGTGTAACCGGTTTGTTGAACTGGTATTTAGCACCTTCGGCAACGCCGTAATGGAATGGCCCAAACTGCGCTAGATTTAGGTAAAGTTCTAGGATGCGAGATTTGCTTAAGGTGGTTTCCAGCAGCAAAGTTAGTGGAATCTCCAACGCCTTTCGCACATAGCTACGCTCCTCCCAAAGAAAGAGATTTTTGGCAAGCTGTTGGCTAATTGTGCTGCCACCTCTGGCCTTTTTGCCTGCGATAACTTGGTGTATTGCAGTTTTGAGCGCTTCAACATCAAAACCTGGGTGCTGAGCAAACTTTTGATCCTCTGCTGCGATGACCGCCATCTGCATTCTGGTTGGAATTTGGTCGAGACTTTGCCATCTATGCAGCGGGTAAGGCGTGTCCTGAATCACTGACATCAATTGTGCCCGCAGCATAAACGCGCTTGTGGGTGGGTTAACCCAGCGCAGAGCCACACTCATTAGCACAGGTGTCAGCGTTACGACTAGTATCGCAATGAGGATAAGCCGCTTGGCGCGCCGTAGGGTTAAACGTAGCAAAACAACTCCTGAAAATGGGAGATTTAACGCGCCATAAAGTCGATGAGGTCGCGCACGCGCGCCGGTAACAAGCGCCGGCTTGGATAAACGGCAAACATATCACGGTTGAGCATTTTAGCATCGGCCAACGCGAGACGGCGTAAGTTTCCATCGACCATCTCTTGCGGGAGCATCGCTATCCCCATGCCACGGCACACCGCATCCTTGATAACATCAAGGTCATCAATCTGGTGGCGTATCTGCTTAGGACGGACACGGCTGCCGCCGCTGAGTTCCCAATGCTGATGTGAAACAATCGCAGGTAGTTGCAATACTTCATCCAATTTAACGGGTGAAGTCAGTTCGTGCTGTTCGATAAAGCTTTGACTGGCACACAGACAATATTCAATTGGCCAAAGTTGGCGAGCAATTAGATTGGAGCTGTCTAGCGGCCCAACTCTGAATGCAAAGTCGATATGGTCACGAAAGAAATCTAGCATCGCATTGGTGGCAGTTAGGTGGATCGATAGCGCTGGGTTTTGCTCTGCGTACTCTAGCAACTTAGGGCCAACGGTGGTTCTGGCGGCGACTACAGGCGCTGTGATATGCACCGTGTGGCTTTTGATATCATCGGCAAAACCGGCGGCCTCATGGAGCGCTTCCATGGGAGCTTGGCAGCGGTTGAGCAAGCGCAAGCCCTCTTCAGTCAGGCGGACGCGGCGTGTTGAACGCTCCAGTAGCTTAACGCCGAAATGATCTTCCAGTTCAGCAATACGCCGACTAACACGACTAAGCGGAATACCGAGCTGGTCGGCAGCAGTAGAAAAACTTAAGTGCTTCGCAACCACTGTAAAGAGTGCAAGATCGTTATAAATCATTATTCTACCTGCGATATAATATCTTCTATATTTGGATATTATCATACTGGGCGTGGCTCGATATCCTCTTCTCAAATAGCTTTTAAGAGGAGATCAACATGTCTTATGCCATTCATATTCCCCAAGCCGGCTCACCGGATGTTTTACAGCGCATCGAGCATGACATCCCTGTACCCACTAAAGGGCAGGTGCTGATTCGCAACCACGCTACTGCCGTGAACTTTATTGATACCATCATTCGGCGCGGTGAGATGCCTGCTGGCATGATGCCAGATCTGCCGCATATACCGGGTGTAGAAGGCGCTGGATTTGTTGAAGCTGTGGGCGAAGGAGTGCAGGGCATATCCGTTGGTGAACGCGTGGCGTGGATGGGGCCTATCGGTGCGGGTGGTTACAGCACGCATTCGGTTATTGATGGGCACTACGTTACCCCAATATCCGCTTCCACCAGCTTTAACGCCGCGGCTGCGCTTCCTGTGAACGCTATGACCGCTTGGCATATGCTGGTTAACCTAGGCCGTGCTCAAGCGGGCGATACTGCGTTGATTCATGCAGCAGCTGGCGGTGTTGGGACAATGGCTATCCACATTGCTAAGCACCTCGGCCTAACTGTGATCGCATCGGTGAGTAGTGGTAAAAAGGATTATGCGCGTGCGCAAGGCGCAGATCATATCATCGATTACAAAACGGAAGTGCTTGTAGAGCGTGTCAAAGAGATCACCGACGGTCGCGGTGTCGATATTTCGCTAAATCCTATTTCTGGAGACTCCTTACGCGATGATATGAGCGCACTAGCACCATTGGGCACTGTGGTGCTGTTTGGCTTTTTGGCAGGGCCACCTGCAGGAACGTTTGCAGAGGATATGGCGCAGCATTTCCAGAAATCGATTGCCGTACGTGTCAGTGATATCTACACCTACTTCACTGCAAAACCTGACGCGTTCAATCGTGATATGCAGCAAGTGTTTGAACTAGCGCGCAGCGGTGTATTGGCGCCAACTATTACAGCGCAGCCGTTGGTCGATGCTGCGCAGGCGCACCAGCGTTTAGAGGCAGGTGAAACCACTGGCAAACTGGTTTTAGAGATCGACTAGCCGGTAACGAACACGAGAAACCCAGCCATTAGGTCGGATTGGCATCAACTCAGATCCTACCTTTGCTGTGTATGCAGAGCGATTCTGCTACATTATGCGCTCTTTTAAAGAGTCTTGGGGACGATCAGATGACAATCCGCCTAGGCGCTGCTGTGTTGGTGGCGTTGTGCTGGGGAGCGACCGCATTTGCGGCATCGCCTGTGTGGAAAATAGAGATAGCAGGTAACACGCTTTACCTAGGTGGTACCGTCCATGTTTTGAGTATCGACGATTATCCGCTACCGCAAGGGTTTGAGTCAGCGTTTAACGCATCTCAGCGCTTGGTTTTTGAAACCGACGTGCAGGCGATGCAGAACCCCACCTTCTATATCGACTTCTTTGGCCAATTAACCTACCCCGAAGGCCAAACACTAGCCAACGATCTACAGCCAGAGACGATGGCAAAGCTCAGCGCTCTGCTGGCCGCTCGCCAATGGCCTGCAGAGAGTGTTGTGCACTTTCGCCCCGGCGCCGCAGTTGCTGCGCTCACTATGATGGAGTTGGATCGGCTCGGGCTTGCGGAGGCGGGTGTTGATAGCTATCTCAGTGACAAAGCGCTCATAGCGCAAAAGCCCCAAGAGGGTCTGGAAACCGTCGCCGAACAAATTACGCTGCTTGCAACGATGGGCCAAGCTGATCCGGATAAGCTAGTGCTGCATAGCTTAGAAGAGGTGCAAACGCTTGCGAGTATGATGGCCGACTTAAAAGCCGCGTGGCGTGTGGGTGATAGGGAAGCGCTTGTTCAGCTTGGCATTGCGCCTTTTCAGGAAGCCTTTAGTGAGCTGTACCAGCGGCTGATTGTGGCACGTAACCAAGCCTGGTTACCCAAGATTGAGCGTTACCTGAGTACCGCTGAAACGGAGTTTGTGCTGGTGGGGGCGCTGCACCTTATCGGAAACGATGGTCTATTAAATACGCTGCAAGCGCGCGGTTATACGATATCCCAGTTGGAAGAGTAGGAGTATTTTGTGGAGTTTATGATACTGGGCACATCGTCGGGCATGCCAACGAAATCACGCAACGTATCGGGTTATGGCTTGCGTAAGAGCGCGGTAAAACCGTGGGTCATGATCGATTGTGGCGAGGCCACTCAGCATCAAGTGATGCGTATGCCGGTCTCTTTGTACCATTTAGAGGCGATCTTTATCACTCACCTACATGGTGATCACTGCTACGGCCTGCCGGGGCTGCTCTCAACGGCTGCCATGCAGTCCCGCCAGCGCCCGCTGACCATTGTTGCGCCAGCCGAGGTGTTAACCTTTGTGAATGCTGCGGTGGTGTGTAGCCAAATGGAGCTCGGCTTCGAGCTAGTGTTAGTCGATGTGACGACGCTTGCGCCGGACTTTACCACCGAGCACTTCGCGGTATCGGTGCACGCGCTTTCGCACCGCACCGCCTCGTACGCATACAGTTTTACGGAGCGGGAGGCCCTTTTCGGCAAGCCAGCCCGTAAGGTTGTGATTGCGGGTGATAACGATGAGCCAGCGCTACTAAAAGAGGCGGTACAGGGGGCAAGCTTTCTGTTGCATGAGGCAACGTACACTCAGGCAATCGCAGAGAAGATCGCGACCAACCCCCAGCATAGTTACGCGGCACAAGTGGCTGAATTCGCACAGGCCAGCGCGCTACCTGCGTTGGTATTAAGCCACTTTAGTGCACGTTATCTAGACTTTCCCACCCAGCGGCAACTCTCGCTAGACGATATTGAGGCGGAGGCAAGCGCGCATTACCAAGGGAATTTGTTTATCGCACGTGACCGCGATATCTACACGTTGGATGAAGCGGGTGCTTTATCGCTAACACAGCGCCAGCGACGTTTTCGTTAAAGACTGCTAGTATCTTTTTTGATATAAAGTTAATTATAATAAAGTGCATTTAATTTACTGTTTTAAAAGGCTTTATGTCGAATATTTTTCAGCCATTGTTTGACAGCCCAACGCATGTAGAGGAGGGCAACGAACAAGTAAATCGTTATCTCACGCAGGTGGCGATGAACCGTGTGAATGATGCGTTATTAGCCTATGAGCTGGCGTATGAGTGGCTACTTGAGCAGCGCTTTAGCGAGAACAATTTCAAAAGCTACCGCAGTGAAGTGACGATATTTCTACTGTGGGCCTTTGAGGTTGAGCAGTGTTCCGTTGCTGAAATAACCCGCCGCGTATTGATGCGTTATGTCCGGTTTTGTGTGGCGCCACCCGAAGCGCTGGTGGGGTATCACAATGTACCGCAGTTTATCGTCTGCAAAACGACGAAGGAGCGTATGCCAAATCCTGCATGGCGCCCTTTTCGCGGTCCGCGGATAGATGGCGTGCAGGCGCCGTATCAAATTACTGAACGTGCGCTCAAGACGAAGCTTGCGATTCTCTCCTCTTTTTTCAATTTTCTCATCGAGGCTGATTACACCGAGATCAATCCGGCCATGGTGCTCTTAAAGAACGGCCGCTTTAAGGCCGCTTATGGCATCGTCGATCAATCACCGCCGGACGAGATCAAGGCGTTTAGCGAGTTGCAGTGGTCTTATATTGTTGAAACCGCCGAGCAGCTCGCGGCAGAAGAACCGGAACTGCACGAGCGCACCTTGTTTTTAATCGCGCTGATGTATAGCTGTTACCTGCGGATCTCTGAAGTGTCGGCGCGGCCCGGCTTCGCGCCGGTGATGGGGCTGTTCCGCCGTGATAACCACACCGGCGTTTGGGGTTTCTTTATTCCGGCCAGTAAGGGCGGGAAATCGCGCACCGTGGCGTTATCGAACTCTATGCTGGCAGCATTGAAGCGTTATCGGCGCTTTTTAGGCTTAACAGCCTTACCCACGCGCAATGATGATACGCCATTGTTTGTGCGCCACCGAGCGAGTGGCCGAGGACGAGATGCAGGCCTTAAAAACGCGAACTTGGGGATTCGTCACCTGCGTGATGAGATCAGCGCCTTGTTTAATCGCACTGCTGATCGCCTAACACACGACGGGCTTTACGAGGATGCTCAAGAGGTCCGAAATATGACGCCACACGCGATTCGGCATACCGGCATCTCCCATGATATTAACTTAAACCAGCGGCCGTTAGCGCATGTGCAAGCCGATGCCGGTCACGACAGTATTGATACCACGTCCCACTATCTGCACACGACTCAGGTGGAGCGGCACGAGTCGGCTGCGGGCAAACCGATTGATCGTTTAGAGGCGTTGCGCTGATCAGATACGCGGCACTAGGCTATTAGTCGTAATGAAGCCAAAGTCTTTGAAAAAGATCGGTTATTTAGTTTTGTTGTCATCGTTTTTCAGTAGAATGTCGGCTGGCCAACTACAAAACCTTGACCTTGGCTGAATGGTGTGGAGGACTCCACATTTCAAGGATATTCGCCCCGAAGGAGCGTTCGGTGAAAAATTTAAAAATAAAACATAAGATCCTTTTACTTACAGTTCTACCCCTGACGATCACACTGGTTGCGCTGCTGTTTATCTCGATTGCGCAAATCCGCTCATTGGGTGAGGCGGAGATCGTACAAGTACGTCAGACGATGATGGAAGCCAAAAAAGAGTCGCTGAAAAATTACTTAGCGATTGTGAAAACATCCATCCTGCCGATCATCAAAAGCGATCAACCTGAAGATGTTGTGCGCCAGAAGGTTGATGCGGTGTTGCGCTCTATCCGTTATGGCAGCAACAATGGCTATATTTTCGCGATCGCATACGATGGCATCACGCAGGTTCAGCCGATCAAAATCAGCCTTGAGGGGAAAAATACGCTCGAACTTGAGGATGAGAACGGCGTGCGCTTCATCGAAGAGCTGATCCGTGCAGCACGTAATGGTAGCGGTTATGTCGAATATATGTGGCGCAAACCCTCTATCGAGCAGTCAGCGCCTAAGTTGGCCTATGCTGTCGATCTGCCTGAGTTTAACTGGATTCTGGGTACGGGCTTCTATATCGACGATATTGACCTAGTCATTGAGCGCCGCCAGCGTGAGATTGACGACAAGGTAAAAGCGACGACGATTTTATCATTGGTGGTGGGGCTGGTTATTCTGCTGGTGATTATCGCTGTGAACCTGTGGATCTCGAACCGCGCCTTGGTAAAACCGATCCGTGAGCTGTCTGAAAGTGCTCGCCAGATGAGCTTGGGTAAGATGGATACAGAGATCAACGTGGAGTCTAACGACGAGATTGGCGAACTGGCAGACGCGGTAAAACGTATGCAGAAGAGCTTGCTGGTGATCTTTAAAAAGCTGAAACAGAAATAGTTAGCACCCATCTTTGCAAGAGGCAGCGAAAGCTGCCTTTTTTGTTGCTAAACTTCTTAAGCTGTTGTGAGTGTTTTAGCGCCGCGCTTGTCACGTGATAGCGGGGCTAATCGAACTTAACTTCTGCCTATTATCAAATAGTTAATTACACGAGTGCAGCCAACTTCTAGGCTGTTTTAGTTGTCCTGTTCCCGATGTTTGTAGGATAAGAATGAAAAAAAACCGTGATGACCTGCCGTTGATCTTAGGTCTCTTTAGTGTGCTGTTTATCGGTATTTACGTTGTTGATGGCAGCCAGCTCTGGATCAAGATGAGCGAGCTAGTTTTTGCGCCGTTGTCCGCGTTGCCGTTAGCACTGGGTTTAACCGGTTTGGTGTTGCTTTGGTATGTTGTTGAGCTTTGGAAAGACAGCCAAGCGGCCCATGAAGAGCTCAACGATGCACTGGCTAAAATGCAGAACGAGGTTGAGGAGCGCCGTCTTGCAGAAGAGCACGCGCACATTCTAACAGCGACTAAAAATGAGATTATCGAGAGCGAGCTGCAGCGGACAAAACGCCTCGAACAGATCCGCAGCATGGGGGATTTCCTTGCCGGTGCCAGCTCCCTAAAAGAGTTGCGACAGATCGCTGTGCGCTCGCTCAACACCATTCTTCCGGAGTATACGGTAGGCGTGCTATTCGCTGATCGCGAGTTTAAACGCTGGAAGTTGATAGGCGCTTGGGGCGAGCACAAAGAGAGTGTCCACACCGAGATCGATATCGAGAGCTGCTGGGTGCTGCGCCAAGGGCAGGCCTACAAAGATCGCTCCTCCACACAGATGATGATGTGTGATCAAGCCAACCTAACGACAATTAAGTCCGTTGCCTGTTACCCCATATTCTGCCGCGATATGCAATTTGGTGTGCTGCATATCCGCTCCGATAAACCGCAAGAGCCACTGCTCTCTACAGATGATGAGAAGTTGATTATCGGTGTCTGTAATACACTTGGGCTGCACTTTTACAACGCGCAGTTACGTGCTGAGCTGAGTATGGCATCTAACCGCGATGCGTTAACGGGGCTCTTAAACCGGCGCGGCCTAGGTAACACGCTAAAACGAGAGATCCGCTCCGCTGTTGCGCAGAAGTATGAAGTTGCGGTGGCGATGATCGATATCGACCACTTTAAACAGTACAACGATACCTACGGCCACCCCGAAGGTGACAAAGCGCTGCGCTTAGTTGCAGAGGTGCTAACCGAGAACACGCGCGCGCGCGATGTTGTGGTGCGCTACGGTGGTGAAGAGTTTATGTTGATTCTGCCCAACACCACAAAAGCTGAGGCGGAGTCAAAACTCAATACATTGATCAAGACGGTTGAGAGCGAGTCTAAAAACAGCCCGCAGTGTCAGCGGGCGATCACGCTATCGGTGGGTGTGGCTTGCGCGCCGCGAGACCAGCGCAGCGAAGAAGCCTTAGTGCGCTTAGCCGATGTCGCGCTTTACAGTGCCAAGAAACTTGGGCGTAATCGCGTGGTTACACACAAGTCTGAGCCACAAGATAAGATTATTCGTAGTCGTGCGCGTACTTAAATCAGCTATTTAGCAAACTGCCGTTTTTATTGATCTCGATATACGCATTTAGGTTTTCAGATGCCACGCCTTTTTATTGCAGAAAAACCCAGCCTTGGCCGCGCGATCGCTGCGGCTTTACCGAGCCCGCAAAAGAAAGATCAAGGGTTTATCCGCTGTGGCAACGGCGATGTGGTTACCTGGTGTATTGGCCACTTGCTTGAGCAGGTTGAACCCGATGCTTACGATGAAAAATACAAGCGCTGGAACCTTGATGATCTGCCCATTATTCCTGACAAGTGGAAGCTCAAACCACGTAAGGAAGCAGCGAAGCAACTGAGCGTTGTGCGTAAGCTACTCAAAGAGTTTGATACAGTTGTGCACGCCGGTGACCCTGATCGCGAGGGCCAGTTGCTTGTTGATGAGGTGATCGATTATTGCCGCGTTAGTAAGGCCAAGAAAGATAAGATTCAGCGCCTGCTGATTAGCGACTTGAACTTGCCAGCGGTTAAAACATCGCTTAGCCAGATGCGCAGCAATCGCGAATTTATACCGTTATCTATATCTGCATTGGCGCGCTCAAGAGCTGACTGGTTATACGGGATGAACATGTCTCGCGGCTACACGCTGCTGGGGCAGAAGGCCGGTTATAAAGGCGTATTATCGGTTGGCCGCGTACAATCGCCGTTGGTTGGGTTAGTAGTGCGCCGCGATGAAGAGATAGAGAACTTCGTCCCGAAGGACTTCTACACCCTAGATGCTGTTATTCCGTATCAACAAGCCCCTATTTTAGCGCGCTGGCAACCCAGCGAAGCATGTCAGCCTTGGCAGGATGAAGAGGGCAGAGTGCTTAACCGTAAGTTGGTTGAGAATGTCGCATCACGTATAGCTGGCCAGTTGGCTACCGTCACGGCATCTGAGCAGAAGCAGAGTAAACAAGCGCCGCCACTACCGTATTCGTTATCGGCCCTACAGATTGATGCGGCGAAACGCTTTGGTATGAGCGCGCAGCAGGTATTGGATGCGTGCCAATCCCTGTATGAGAAGCATAAGCTGATCACCTATCCGCGCTCTGATAGCCGGCACCTGCCGGTAGAGCACTTTAAGCAAGCCAGCGCAGTGCTTGGTGCCGTCTCTAACAATGAGGCTACATTGGCGCAGGCGGTTGCTGGGGCTGATCAAACGCTACGCTCAAAAGCTTGGAATGATAGTAAAGTGGATGCCCACCACGCGATTATTCCAACCCCTAAAAAGCAGTCGTTAAGTGGTTTATCAACTCACGAAGCTAACATCTACCAACAAGTTGCACGCCAGTACATCATGCAGTTCTACCCAGCGGCGGTGTACGCAGACTCCAAGCTGATCTTTGATATTGCGGGGGGCTGCTTTATCGCCAAAGGGCGCGTGCTAATTGAGCCCGGCTGGAAAGCGCTGCTGGGCAAAGATGCCCAAGATAAAGACGATAATACCGTGCCGGCCTTACCTAAGGGGGCGGAACTGACGTGTACCGAAGGCTTGATAAAAGACCGTAAAACAGAGCCGCCCAAGCACTTTACCGAAGCAACGCTGCTACAAGCGATGACCGGAATCGCCAAATTTGTTGCCGACAAAGAGCTGAAAAAGATTCTCAAAGAGACCGATGGCTTAGGCACCGAAGCAACACGAGCAGGCATTATTGAAACGCTATTAAAGCGCAAACTGTTAACGCGTGCTGGTAAGCTTATCAAAAGCACCGCCGCAGGGCGGGGGTTGATTCATGCCTTACCATCAGAATCTACCTATCCCGATATGACCGCCCACTGGGAGCACCAACTGCACTCTATGGCTGAGCGTGGCTACGCCTATCAACCCTTCATGGATGGGCTGGTCAAGCAGGTTGAAACCATTGTGGTGCAGTTGAAAGCGGGCGATGTTCCCGAGTCCTTGCGCCACCTGCCAGCGGTGGAACCTAAAAACTCTAAGAGAAAAAGAAGAGCTACTAAAAAGAAAGCGTAATGCCTAAAAACAGGCCTTGCCATCGCAGACACCCGCGATGTACTGTTTTATTAGTGTTCTGGCAAGTAAACGCGTAGATCGTGTTGCTTGAAAGCAGGAAGCTGAGCCATAAGAAAGATCGCCTTTACCTGTATGGATAGCCAACCTATTTTTCCTGCCGTTTTTTAAGCCTCGCAAAGCGAGAACCTGCCACTCTATTTTTTCTGAAGCTGATGGTGTTGATTTAAACCCTTTTAAAACAATGGTTTAAAAATTTAGCCCAAAAGTCAGAAAAATAAAATGACATCATTTAAATAATTATTATGATGCCGCGTGGCGTCATAATCAGGCTGTTAAATTGCATGGAAGGAAATTATGCACCTCCGCGAAGTAACGGAAGACGATATTTCCGATATCTGTAGGCTTCCAAGTACACGAGAAGAGCTTTTTTATTGCTTCCCTAGAGCAGTTTTCCCACTTTCGGAAGCGGAGGTACGCCAGAGTATTAAAAAGCGCTCTGACTCAACTGTCGTGGAAGTCGAGGGGCGTGTTGTTGCGTTCGCAAATTTTTACCGGTGGGAAGAAGGGCTGTGCTCAATCGGTAACGTTGTAGTAGCGGCTGATACGAGAGGTTCCGGAGTGGGCAGTTGTCTGATTAAGCATATGGTCACGTTGGGGTTTGAGAAGCATTACGCGAAGGCGGTTTCCGTGTCATGTTTTAACCGAAACGCAGCAGGGTTGCTCTTTTACCCCAAGTTAGGCTTCCTGCCTTACGATATTGAGCAACGGGTCGATTACAATGGCGATCGGGTGGCACTGATTCACCTAAGGGTGGAGAATAATGCAATTTAACAAGTCACAGCAGTCGCTCACGTTGGTCGCTGGGACGTCCAAAACGCTGCGCTTATTTGGCCGCCCCTGTGTGCGGCGTTATGTTTCAAAACCACCATGCAGATAGCGAATCAAATAGAGCCAGGGTTCTCCACAGCTGATGCTGAGTACCCTGAAATTAAGCAAGAGAATGGAGATTTAACTCTGCGTTTTAAAGATTGGGCAGGAAAACGACGTAGAAGTTTTCTTTGGTGATGCTATTGCCTTCAAGTGGCAGATGGCCGAATTTTTTCTAACGCAACGAGCGTGACGATTGTAGCTACGAGATTGAAAATTCTGAATGGCTAGAGCTTCATCGAAAACAAGGTGAAATTGGCCCTGAAGAATATAAAACATTACAAATTCAACTTTAACGCTGTTGGTCAATTCGAGGTTTTAGCTCAGTGTTATATCGTAAAAACATAACAAGCAAAGGCAGCATCGCCCTGCGGGCTGGACGCACTAACGCGCGCCGCTGCTTTGGGCGTTAACTTTTCGGGATTAAACATTCGAATGACGACCAAGAAATTAAAAAGCTATTGTCGTTCCTGCGGGCAAGATACCAATCACGGGGTCCTCTCTGAGCACACTGAATCTTACATGGAGGAATATTCTTGTGATTATATTTACCAGATCGTGGAGTGTTTAGGTTGTAATACGAAGTCTTTCCGAGAAGTTTTCGAAGACATCGAGTCAGCATATCAACTCTATGACAACGAATGGGAAGTTCCAACTCGAATCGATGTATATCCTAAGTTTATTAAGGGGCACCGCAACCTAGATGGCGACTATTGCCTTCCAGATCTCGTGGGCAAGGTTTATCGAGAGGTTTTGCTAGCTTTTCAGGAGAATGCTCCTGTACTCGCTGGTCTCGGGCTTCGTGGTACTGTGGAGGCGGTCTGCAATGATTTGGGTATAAAAGGTCGGAATTTAGAAGTAAGGATTTCCAAGTTGGCCACTGCTGGAAATATCTCTCGCAAGGATGCAGAGCGACTGCATGGTATTCGTTTCATGGGAAATGACGCCGCCCATGAGATGAAAAAGCCGAAAAAGGAGCATTTGTCAGTCGCATTGAAAATTGTGGAACACCTACTTTCGAGTGTTTACATTTTGGAAGAAGAAGTCGAAGGGAAGATCGATACGACGATTTCTGAGTTTTCTAAGTTTGAAGCATTGCTGGAAAAGAAGGTCAAAATTCTGAACGCGGGTGACGAACTCCCGCTAGAAGCGATTTTAGGGAAAGATATTCGAAGGGTGAAAGAATCTGTCGCCACTCTAGAAGCGGAATTGTTGAACGAGGTTGCATCTGGAAATATCACGTATTTAGCCAAGGGAAAACTTGATAAATATCAGGGGTCTAAGAACGATCTTCAGCACTACATTGTTGTATGAAGTTAACAAATGGGTGAAGCTGACCGGTACTACGCTGCGCTCTGCACCGGCAGCTTACCCAAGGCGTAAGCTCTAAACGAAGAATCGATTTTATGGATGAACCAAAAGTATTTATTTCATATAGCTGGACGGATCAATCACACCAAGAGCTGGTCAAGCATTGGGCTGATAGGCTTGTAGCCGATGGCGTGGATGTCATTTTAGATATTTATGACTTAAAAGAAGGTGATGACAAATACGCATTTATGGAGACCATGGTAACTGACCCTGAAGTTACTCATGTACTAGTTATATGCGACCACGCATATGCAGAAAAAGCTGATGCGAGGAAGGCCGGTGTTGGGACAGAGTCGCAGATTATATCGAGTGAAGTGTATGCAAAAGTAAAGCAATCCAAATTTATACCAATCGTGTGCTCGTTTGGAGATGATGGGGAGCCAATTTTGCCCACATTTATGAAATCACGAATGTGGATTAATTTCTCAAGCTCAGAAGCCGAAAATGAAAACTGGGAGCAATTAGTTCGTCTTCTGTATGGCAAGCCTCAGCATGTGAAGCCAAAAAAAGGAAAGGCACCAGCTTTTATTACTAGCGATACGCCCATCCCTACAAGTGAAGCCTTTGCGAAGTTCAATTCTCTTAAACAAGCACTTTTGCAAGACAAAAAAGGAATAAAGCATTACAGGCGAGATTTTGTTGATGCTTGCATTTCGTATGCAGATAAGCTGCGAGTCAGAGAACGTCCAGATGTAACATCCATGGGTGAAAAGGTTTTGGAAGACTGCGGAAAACTAAAACCGATAAGAGATCACATCTGCGATTGGATTTTGTTAGAAAGTGAAGTTTGTGAAGAGGCAGAGTTCTCCGAAGCATTAGTGGAAGTGCTTGAAAAGCTGCGGGAATTAAAATCTAGGCCGCCGAAAATCAATAGTTGGAATGATTCATGGTTTGAAGCTCACTCGGTTTTTGTATACGAAACATTCCTATATATAGTTGCAGCCCTACTTAAAACTGGGGCTTACAGCGTTTTACATGAGGTTTTCACCTCTCATTATCTTATGCCTTCTTCAGATAGCTACGGAGGAGAAAATTTTGAAAGGTTTGATTGCTTCTATGGATATTCAGAGACCCTACAAATATTAGCCCCAGAAGGAAGAAAGTTACATGCTCCTGCAGCAGAATTGCTGAAGCGCCAAGCAGATCGAGAAGACATTCCTTTCGCAGACGTTATGCAGGCTGAATTGATAGTGCTCTTGATGTCTTTTATAACACCGGAAACTCGCTGGTATCCTCAAACACTGCACTACGCATCTTATAGTAAAGGATATCCATTTTTCATCAGAGCTGCTCAGCATAAGAATTTCAATAAGTTGTCCACTATTACTGGAATAGCTTCTGCAGATGAACTTAGAGAAAAAGTTAAGGAAGGACATCAACGACTTAGAACCGATGGGTGGTATAACTTTCACTTTGAAAGAAATTTTTGGTCTTCCATGAATATGGATAAAATCGACACACTTAAATGAGCTAACAAAGCGTTGCACCGGACTAGCCGGTGAACGCGGCGTTATGGCCTTATAGAAATCGGAGTTCAGTTTGTCTGAAGTAAGAATTAGTTCAGTAAAGTTTACAAATTTTAAGGCATTAAGGAATTACTCTGTAAGTTTCAATGAAACTAACATTCTAGTTGGGCCTAATAATGCTGGAAAATCAACAATAATTAGTGCTTTTAGAATCCTAGACGTAGCTCTTCGTAAGGCACGAAGGCTAAAAGCGGAAAGAGTACCTTTACCAAGTGGGAGTACTGGTTTTGGCCATAGAGTACCTGAGCAACAAATTAGTGTTTCTCTAGAAAATGTGGCTACGGATTACAACTCAGAAGATAGTAAAATTGAATTTAGGTTAACTAATAGAAATAAGCTTTATTTATATTTCCCTAGTGAAGGTGGTTGTATCTTGCACTGGGAAAATGAAGGTAGCGGAGTAAATACTCCCGGTCGGTTTCGAAATGCCTTCCCAATAAATATTCAAGTCATTCCAGTTCTGGGTCCTCTTGAGCATGAGGAAGCATATGTAAATGAGGATACAGTTAAAAATTCCTTAAACACGCATAGAGCTTGTAGACACTTCCGAAATTATTGGCACTATTTTGATGAAGGGTGGGATGATTTTTCTGAAATGATCGCATCAACTTGGCCTGAAATGCGGATAAGCAAGCCTGAATTAGATATACCTAACAGAAAATTAAGTATGTTTGTCTCTGAGGATAGAATTGATCGTGAGGTTTACTGGGCAGGATTTGGATTTCAGATTTGGTGCCAGCTCTTAACTCACCTATCAAGGTCGAGTGATGCAAGCATTGTTATTATAGATGAACCCGAGATATATCTTCACCCAGATGTACAGCGTCAATTGCTCAGTATTCTTAGAGGGCTGGAATCTGATGTGCTACTCGCAACTCACTCTGTCGAAATAATGGGAGAAGCTGACCCTTCAGAAATTTTATTGGTTAATAAAGGTGCACGATCAGCTAAAAGGCTCAAAGATATTGAAGGAGTTCAAGTAGCTCTTGAGGCTCTAGGTTCCGCGCAAAATGTTACACTGACTCATTTGGCTAGAACTAAGAAGATTCTATTCGTGGAAGGGATGAGTGATTACAAATCCGTGAGAAGGTTTGCTAAGAACCTTGATCTTCATGATTTAGCCTCAGGCAATAACCTAACAGCATTCGAATCAGGTGGGTTTTCATCTTGGGAAAAAATTAAATCATTCGCTTGGGGAGTGAAAAACACGATAGATGCAAATATGAAACTATTTGCAGTCTATGATCGAGATTATTACTGCCAAGAAGAAATAGGAGAAATTTTAGAAAGCCTACAGGCTGAGCTCACTCATGCGCATATTCACGAACGAAAAGAAATGGAAAATTACTTTCTTGTATTGCCAGTTCTTCAGAGAGTTTTAGAAAAGCAGATTGAAAATAGACAGCGCAGATCTGGTGAAGAAATAAGTATTGATAAAAATATCGCCGATTATTTAGAAGAAATTACAAGTGAACTTAAAGTAGATGCTCAATCACAATATATAGCTAAACGAATTACTCACCATCAAGGGAGCAGCGTTGATACAGGTACCATTAGTAGAGAAGCTATTGAAGTGTTTGAAGGGATATGGGCAAATATCAATACAAGAATGGGAATAGTGCCTGGGAAAAATACATTAAGAGTGCTCAGAAATGCAGTACAGGAAGATTACAAGGTAAACTTAACCGATGTTCAAATCATTGATGAGTTTCAAAGAGATGAAATACCACAAGACTTGCTCTATTTAATAGACCAATTGGAGTCCTTCCGTGCAAGCTAGCCATAACAAGGCGCTGCAACCGACTGGCCAAAAGCTATCACCGTTTTTTCATCAGAAAAAACACCGCCATCCTTTGTCCACCCCTAATCGCAGCGTTATGCGGGAGAAGGATTTGAGATCGCATGAAGTACAAGATTATTGATAAGTCCCAGTCAGAAGAAATCGCCAAATTGGCAGTTTGTCTAACGAACGAAATAATTGAGCGAACTGGCATTAAGCATTTCGATGTTGATGTTCCTCTAGCGATAGACCTATGTGAAAAGTATGTGTCGAATGGCATTTATCATGTAATGGCCGCATTTGATGAGGATAAAATCGTTGGGTTTGGTGCTATCTGTGAAAGTCACTCGCTCTATGCCGAGGGAAAATTTGGAATAATTCAAGAATTCTACGTGGCTCCAGAATATCGATCAAAAGAGATTGGGAAATTTCTTATCCAAGCGATTGTAGAATTCGCGAAAGAGCAAGGATGGAAGCGCCTAGAGTTATGTACACCACCAGTACCAGAGTTCGATCGTACAGTCGGCTTTTACAAGTCTAATGGCTTTGAAATTACTGGCGGTTACAAAATGAAGTATGAAGTCGCATAACAAGCGGCAGCAGACGGACTCGGCAAAACTGTCACCTTTTGTGCTGTTCGTACCAAAGCCGCCATTGTACCTCTCCGCTGTGCCTGGCGTTAGGCCGCCGAGTTACCCAAACTCAGTAGACACCTCATATAGTCAGATCGGAGACGTATCAATGATCAGAAAAATGGTAGCTGGCGATGCTGTCGCTGTTAGCAACGTCTGTATGGCTGCTTTTATGAAATCGGTTGCGCCTGAGTTATCCCAAGAGGGAGTTGTTACCTTTAAATCGATAGCAGAGCCAGAGGCTTTTAACCGGCGTGCGGCGCAAGGTCATGTGATCTTGGTTGCTGAAAGGAATCAATCTGTTGTTGGGGTGGTTGAGCTTAAAGCGGGGCAGCATATCGCGATGTTTTTTGTCGAGCCGTGCGCACAGCGCCTCGGTATTGGCCGCGCTTTGTTAGATGCAGTGCTTGGGTTTGCAAAAAAGGATGAAGTCACGGTAAAAGCATCACTCTCATCCGTGACCGCTTATGAGAGGTTTGGCTTTAAGAGAGTGGGCACTGTGGCGGTTGAGTCGGGGCTGCGTTATCAAGCGTTAAGCCTTAACCTGCGTGAGGTAAAAGCGGATTAATTCAGTTTGGCTTTAACGCACCTCTGGGGACGTTAGCCTAAATAGCTGTCTAATGAGTCCTCGAGCGCGCCGCCACGGTAAATTTTCTTGGGTTCAAGTTCAAGGATACGGGGCTGGATCTCATCGATCAGTGGCTGTTTCTGTTTCGGTGGCACCATCGCGCGCACCAAAACGGCTTTAGCGTGCTTATAGTGGGATAGGGCAGTCAGTTTATCATTCTGTGTTAGCAGTTGATTCGCTTGGCTAACGTGCGCGTTAGCAACCACGCGAATATTCAACCAATAGAGCTCTTTGGCGTAGCTGGAGCCGAGCGCATAGGGCAGCTCGTTTTTTTCTACCATATCTTTAAGTAGATTCTCTGTGTAGTTCACATAGATCTGGAAGCGCTTGAGGTCTCGATCACTCGTGAAGCCCCGTTGCCCTTGTGTCATGCGGTCGGCGGTTTCTTTCTGGGCGTTCACTTGGGTCATGAGGTCTGAGTCAGGCGCGAGTGTGCTGATCTCTTCGATATAGCGTAACGCATGGCGATTCAGCCTATCCAGCAGTTCCGGCATACAGCCTGCTGCTTTGAGCATACTGATCGCTTCTAAGCAGTGTAGCGTCTGTTTGCCAAGCCATTGCAGGCGGTTAGAAACGTTGCGCGCGTTGGTTTCTCGGCGGGTAATAAAGTAGCTCACCGATACAGCAATTGAGCCAATAAGGGCTATTATAAGCAGATAGATTAGATTTTCTTCAGACATATACGATATAACCTATCACAAGTGGTTGAATAAAAAGTATTTTTTATTCAATCTGTCCCAGCGCTTGAAAAGTAACTTAATGGTCATAGATTATAATAGTAAATCAGTTTTTTGACAGACTTGCTTGACCGAAGGGCGCTAAGCCCCTATATATGCTCGCTGTTTTTGTATCGCCGTTTAGCCCGAGGACATCGACCCGATGGGAAAATCACTCGTAATTGTGGAATCACCCGCAAAAGCCAAGACTATAAATAAGTACCTTGGTAACCAGTATGTAGTTAAGTCCAGTGTGGGCCACATCCGTGATCTGCCGACCAGCGGCAGTGCACAAAAGAGCGACCCTAAAGCTCGTGCTAAACAAGCGGCGTTAACGCGTAAGATGTCACCCGACGAGAAAGCTGTCTATAAAGCCAAAAAGGCGAAAGAGCAGCTGATTGCACGGATGGGCGTTAACCCAGAAAAAGATTGGGAAGCGCACTATCAAGTGTTGCCGGGCAAAGAGAAGGTTGTTGATGAGCTAAAACGGCTCGCAAAAGATGCCGACACTATCTATCTCGCGACCGATTTGGACCGCGAAGGGGAAGCGATCGCGTGGCACCTGCGCGAGGCGATTGGTGGTGATGATGAGCGCTACCGTCGTGTGGTCTTTAACGAGATCACCAAAAAGGCTATCACGGCAGCGTTTGATGATCCAGGCGAGCTGGATATGCACCATGTTAACGCTCAACAAGCCCGTCGCTTTTTGGATCGGGTGGTGGGTTACATGCTCTCGCCTTTACTGTGGGAAAAGATTGCTCGCGGCCTATCGGCTGGGCGAGTACAGTCGGTTGCTGTAAAGCTGGTTGTTGAGCGCGAGAAAGAGATTCGTGCCTTTATCCCAGAAGAGTACTGGGAAGTACACGCCGGTGCTGAAACGCAAGAGAAAGATGCGCTGCGCCTGCAGGTTGCCAAAAACGCGGGTAAGGCGTTTCGTCCAACCTCTGAACAAGAGACACAGCAGCATCTAGAGCAGTTGCGCCAGTCAACACTGGAAGTGGTCAGCCGTGACGACCGCGCAACCAGCAGCAAACCATCTGCGCCGTTCATCACATCAACGCTACAGCAAGCTGCAAGCACGCGTTTGGGCTTTGGCGTTAAAAAGACCATGATGATGGCCCAGCGCCTCTACGAGGCGGGTTATATCACCTACATGCGTACCGATTCCACCAACCTTAGTGCAGAAGCGGTTGCGGCCTGCCGTGAGTATATTGGCGATAACTTCGGTAGTAAGTACCTGCCAGAGACAGCGAACAGTTATAGCAGTAAAGAGGGCGCTCAAGAGGCCCACGAGGCGATTCGCCCATCAGATGTTTCTATTGAGCCGGTCAGCCTAAAAGGCATGGAGCGCGACGCAGAGCGCCTATACGACCTGATTCGTCGTCAGTTCTTGGCGTGCCAAATGACGCCAGCTCAGTACACCAGTACCCGAATTACCGTGAAGGCTGGCGATTACGAGCTAACCACAAAGGGCCGTATTCTGCGCTTTGACGGTTACACCAAAGTGATGCCGAGCAAAGGCAAAGGTGATGAAGATATCATCCTTCCGGATGTGAAATCCGGCGAAATTCTCACGTTATCTGATCTTGAGCC
Source organism: Neptunomonas sp. XY-337 (assembly GCF_004959845.1). NCBI lineage: Bacteria > Pseudomonadati > Pseudomonadota > Gammaproteobacteria > Oceanospirillales > Oceanospirillaceae > Neptunomonas > Neptunomonas sp. XY-337. The sequence goes on from NZ_SPLL01000006.1 coordinate 290,652, forward strand.
GAAGCAGCATTTCACTAAGCCAACCGCTCGCTACACAGAAGCAAGCTTAGTTAAAGAGCTTGAGAAAAGAGGTATTGGCCGCCCATCGACATATGCGTCTATTATCTCGACGATTCAGGATCGCGGTTATGTTGAAGTCCAAAACCGCCGTTTCTACGCCTGTAAAATGGGCGATATCGTGACAGAGCGTTTGAACGAAAACTTCAACGATCTGATGGACTACAGCTTTACAGCCCGTATGGAAGATGCCCTTGATGATATCGCCCACGGCGAGGCTGAATGGCGCGAGCTACTGAACCGCTTCTACGCAGGCTTTACCCGCAAGCTGGAAGAGGCGCAGAGCAGTGAAGATGGAATGCGCCCTAACACGCCAACGGATACAGATATCGACTGCCCAGAGTGTGGCCGCCATATGATGATCCGTACCGGCAGTACCGGGGTGTTCTTAGGCTGTTCAGGCTATAACTTGCCGCCTAAAGAGCGTTGCAAGGCGACTATTAATCTCACGCCGGGCGATGAGGTGGTTAGCGTAGATGGTGATGATGAAGAGGAATCTCGCATCCTGATCAACAAACGCCGCTGCCACATCTGCGACAGTGCGATGGATAGTTATCTCATCGATGAAACACGCAAACTCCATGTGTGTGGCAATAACCCCGACTGCTCGGGCTATGAGATCGAAAAAGGGCAATTCCGCATCAAAGGCTATGATGGTCCGTCTATCGAGTGTGATAAATGCGGCAACGAGATGCAGCTCAAGAATGGCCGTTTTGGTAAGTTCTTCGGCTGTACTAATGAAGCGTGTAAGAACACGCGTAAACTGCTGAAAAATGGTGAGCCTGCGCCACCAAAAATGGACCCAGTGCCGATGCCAGAGCTGGCTTGTGAAAAGGTAGAAGATACCTACATCCTGCGTGATGGTGCATCAGGTCTGTTCTTGGCAGCGAGCCAGTTCCCGCGTAACCGCGAGACGCGTGCGCCTAAAATTGCTGAGCTACTACCGCACCAGAGCGAGATTGATCCAAAGTACGCGTTCTTGTTTAGCGCGCCAACGCACGATACCGAGGGTAATCCAACGATCGTACGTTATAGCCGCAAGACAAAGGAGCAGTATGTGATGACTGAGGTCAATGGCAAAGCAACCGGCTGGCGTGCATTCTATCAAGAGGGTGCTTGGGTGGTTGAGCAACCGAAACCTAAGGCTAAAGCGAAGAAAAAGTGATGGCGCTGTAACGCAAAGGAAGAGACGATGAGCGATCTATATTTAGCAAGAACCAACCAAAAATTACATTTTGTGCGGTTGCACCTAGAAGCACTGGAGCGCGCTCATCAATCGACCGGCTGGAGCCAGCATGCAGAGGTTGAGTCATACAACGAATCGGTGTTGTTTCACTTGGCGTCCGCCTATGGTGCGTTCTTGCGCGAGATTGCAGAGAAGTATCGTTTTAGTCCGGCAGCTGTAAACACGATTGCCGACCTAGAAGCGCAGTTTGAAGCGTCTGGCCAAGAATCGCCAGAGCGTGCCGAGCTGCACAATCTAGAGGCGAATGAAAGCAGTTGGCTGCATAAGATGCTCGCTGCGTATGATGCGTGTTGGCTCGCATCTGATGAGCGTAAGGCCGCCTCCGATACGGTGAGCGTATCTGAGATTCATGTCATGCAAATAAACCCAGACCACGCAGAGGATTCGGACATACTAGCCGAGTACCGACGCTGGTTTGGTGAGTTCCAAGGTTTAGTTGAGCGGCTACGCGCCGGAATGCAAGAGTGGTAATGGATAGTAGTGATGTAGACCAGCCGGAAACGGTGTTGGAGATTGTAAAGCTCGAATCAGGTGATTATGTCATGCGTAAAGCGGGTGAAAAAACACCGCTGATGACGTTGAATATATCCGAGAAGGTGAAAACCAACTTAAGTGGAAAGTCTGAAGAGCTTGCGCGGCTGATGTTGGTTGCAGGTGCGCAGATTATGTCTGATTTATCTGAAGAGGTTGAGAAAGCATCCGAGCCTCCCATGCCATCGGTCATCCATTGACCCGCTGACTTTTAGTGTGTACGGCGCGTACGCACTAAAATTCCATGGCTTCTGCCCGCAGTGGCCGACGCTTCTAACGCGCTAATCTCGTTTTCTGTAATAGCGCCTTGCCAACTGATAACTGCATGGTAGGTGCCAGCCCGAAGGGCTTTGGCCGCCAAATCGAGTGCGCTGTTTTTTGTTGATGGGTGAAGCAAGATCACCTTGTTTAGGTCTATACCTGCCTCAATCAGCATCTCTTTCGGCAGGTCTTTTGGTGGATCAATCCAAGCAAACCAACGATCATCAGCGCTGAGTTGTGCCAGCAATGGCATTAAAAATGGTACATCGTCTAGGTTGGTTGTTGCGGTGATGATTTCCGTAATTTTTCCGTAGCGGGTGTCGTTTTTTGCTTTGATGGGTTTACGGCGGATCTGAGTATTCGCCACGCGCGCAGGTTTTTTAACCCGCGCCTCGCTCATGATAAACGGCAGCTGCTCCATCATGGCTCACTTCCTTGGCGTATAACACCAACGCCTAGCCCTTCAATCGATAGCTCCGATTCGCGTAGGTCGACTTCAATCGGTTCAAACTCAGGGTTTTCTGCAATCAAATAGACCATGTGGTTTTCGCGATGGAAGCGCTTCACTGTTACTTCGTCGCCAATACGCGCGACAACGATTTGGCCTTCTCTTGCTTCGGTGCATTGATGAACAGCAAGGAGGTCTCCATCCATAATGCCGACATCTTTCATGCTCGTGCCCTTGACCCGCAGCAAATAGTGCGCCGGTGGATGAAAGAAGTCGGATGAGATGGTGCAATGCTCTTCTATATGCTCTTGCGCCAGCACCGGAGAGCCCGCAGCTACGCGGCCAACAATCGGCAATCCTTGGTCTGGTTGTTCAAGATCGGGAATGCGGATACCACGCGAGGTGCCGGGGATGATTTCAATGGCGTTTTTGCGGGCGAGCGCTTTTAAATGTTCTTCTGCTGCATTGGCAGATTTGAAGCCGAGTGTCTTGGCAATATCGGCGCGTGTTGGCGGGTATCCGGTGGCTTCGATGTGTTCGCGGATACATGCTAAAACTTCTGACTGTCTTTTTGTGAGCTTCATAATCGTGCCTGTTTTTATATACAGTATCTGTGATTATATACAGCAAGTGAGTCAAGTAAAGTCATTTCTCTGTTTATATATCCAGTAAATTGGTATGATCGCCGCACGATTAAATAGGGCAGTTTTCTCTTGTTAAGCGACGATCTAAAACAAACCATCCAGCAAAGCTATCGCACCTTCTTGCAGCAACATGATTTGAAGCCCCGTTATGGGCAAAAGATGATGATTGCGGCGGTGGCGCGTACGTTGGGTGGTATCAGCTTTGGCGACAAGAAAGAGCGCACCAGCGAAAACCATCTGTGCGTGATCGAGGCCGGTACTGGCACCGGCAAGACGATGGCCTATTTGCTGAGTGCCATCCCCATTGCGAAAGCACGCAGTAAATCGCTTGTGATCTCAACGGCCACCGTGGCCTTGCAGGAGCAGTTGATCAATAAAGACCTCCCAGAGGCTGCAAAGCTAGTTGATGGTTATGTGTCATACGTACTGGCTAAGGGGCGAGGGCGTTACTTCTGTATTTCACAGGCGGAGAAACTGCTGATCTCTCAAGATGAGTTAGGTCAGATGGCGCTGTATGAGGACGAGGTTGATCAGAAGCTGGATGCCGGTGTCATCGCGTTATATCGCCAGCTACTAGACCGCTTTGCCGCAGGTGAATGGGATGGCGATCGTGACAGCTTAGAACAAGAGCTAGACGAGCCCCTATGGTATCCGCTGACTAGCGATCACACCCGTTGTACCAACCGCCGTTGCAGCAACTTTTCGGTGTGCCCGTTCTACAAGTCGCGCGACACCATGGATAAAGCCGATATCGTGGTTGCCAACCACGACTTGGTTTTGGCTGATCTCTCCTTGGGCGGCGGTGCTATTCTGCCTGAGCCAGAAAACAGCATCTATATCTTCGATGAGGCACACCACCTTGCCTCGAAGGCCATTGGCCACTTTTCCTACAGTATGCGGATTAAGGCGACGCAAAAGTGGCTGAAAGGATCGGAAAAGCAGCTCAATCAACTGTTAGACGAAACAGATCATCACCCCGTTATCACTAACTATCTAGAAAAGATGGCCCAGCCGGGTGTTGATATGATGAGCTTTTTGGATGGCTTCAACACTACGCTCCATCTGATGTTGATTGATGGCCAAGAAAGTGTGCCTGAGCGTTTCCGTTTCCCGCAGGGGCTTATTCCTGAAAAGCTCAGCGAAACAGCTAAACAAATGGCGTTTGCCACCGAAAAGTGGATGCTCAAGGCCGAGCAGATCTTGGATGTACTGAAAGAAGCGCTAGATGGTGGTGTTCCCGAAATCAGCAAGGATGTGGCTGAGCGCTGGTATCCGCGTGTCGGCCAGATATGGCTGCGATCACAAGCGATCTATGCACTTAATAAAAGCTACGCAACACCTGACCCAGAAGGTAGCGCACCGACGGCGCGTTGGATCTCGCTGCGCGAATCGCTTGATGGTCGCGACTTTGATTGCCAAAGCAGCCCCGTGTCAGCTGCGGCGACGCTGCAGGAAAACCTCTGGAAGCACGCGTTTGGCGCGGTGCTCACATCAGCAACGATGACAGCGTTAGGGCGCTTTGACCGGATTATCGATGAGCTGGGTCTTCCCGCGGATGTTACTTGCGAGAGGCTCCCAAGCCCCTTCGATTATCAGCAGCGGGCAACCCTAATGATACCGCCAATGAGCAGTGATCCGGGTAAGCCTGATGAGCATCAAGAAGAAGTTAGCAGGTTTTTGAATAAAACCCTGCCCGAAGCACGGGCAACACTGGTATTATTCAGCTCGTGGCGGCAGATGTACGCTGTGCTAGAGGCGTTGCCCGAACGATTAAAAGGGTTTGTGTTAGCGCAAGGGGATCTCACCAAAAATGAGATTATTCGCCAACATAAACTACGTGTGGATGATGATGCGCCGAGTATTATATTTGGTTTGGCGTCGTTCGCTGAGGGTGTGGACCTCCCGGGGGACTACCTTACAGAGGTCATCATCACTAAATTGCCGTTTAGCGTGCCGGATGATCCGGTTGATGCCACCATGTCTGAGTGGATAGAGCAGAGCGGTGGAAACGCATTTATGGAATGGACCGTTCCTGAAACATCGGTGCGTTTAACTCAAGCAGTCGGACGACTGCTAAGAACAGAGCAAGATAGCGGCCGGGTCGTGTTGTTAGATCGCCGTGTTGTAACGCGCCGTTATGGCCGTCAATTATTGGATTCATTACCCCCGTTTCGTCGGGAAATAGGTTAAAAGAGAGTTAGTACGTTGGAAGACAAAAAAGATAAGACATCTCAGGAAGCAGTCAGCGCAGAAACCAGCAAGAAGGCTAAGGGAGAGCGTAAAGATCGTCGTCGTTCCGGAAATCGCTCCCGTAAGCCTAGGAAAGAGTCCAGCTGGAAACCTTCAGACTTTGTGGTAGCGAAGGTCGAAGGTAAAAAGCGTTTTCACGACTTTAATCTACCCGATAAACTGATGCGTGCGATCCACGATCTCGGTTTCGAATACTGCACACCGATCCAAGCCGAAACGATTGAGCCTGCGTTAGCTGGCCTCGATATCATCGGCAAAGCGCAAACCGGTACCGGTAAAACGGCTGCGTTTTTGGTGGGCATCATCACCGACCTGCTCGATTACAAACTTGAAGATGATCAGCGTTTGCGTGAGCCTCGTGCACTGATTATCGCGCCAACGCGTGAATTAGCGCTGCAAATCGCTTCAGATGCTGAAGGACTGTGTAAGTATACGAAACTGAAAGTGGTATCGCTGGTTGGCGGTATGGATTATGACAAACAGCGCGCGCAGCTAAAATCGGGCGTTGTTGATATCTTGGTTGCAACGCCGGGCCGTTTGATCGATTTCGTGCGCTCCAAAGATGTTGATCTCTACAACGTTGAAGTGCTCGTGCTTGATGAAGCTGACCGTATGCTAAGCATGGGCTTCATCCCTGATGTACGTACAATTATCCGTAACACGCCGCGTAAAGGCGAAGAGCGCCAGACGCTGCTTTACAGTGCAACCTTTACCGACGATATCATGAACTTGGCGCGCCAGTGGACGAAAGATCCTGTGCAGATTGAGATCGAGGCGCAACAGCGCTCCTCTGAAAATATCTCGCAGCAGGTCTTCTTGGTCTCTAGCAGCGAAAAATACAAGTTATTGCGTAACTACATCCGCGTTAACAATATCGAGCGCGTTATTGTGTTTGGTAACCGTCGCCATGAAACCCGCGATCTTGCTGAGCGCCTGAAGAAAGATGGTGTGAAAGCCGCGTTGATGTCTGGCGAGATTCCGCAGAACAAACGTGTAAAAACACTGGAAGATTTCCGTAACGGCAAGATCGAAGTGTTAGTGGCAACGGATGTTGCAGGCCGTGGTATCCACATTGATGGCGTTACTCATGTCGTGAACTACCAGCTCCCAGAAGATGCAGATGATTACGTGCACCGTATTGGCCGTACTGGCCGCGCTGGAACGGAAGGGACATCTATCTGCTTCGCGTGTGAGAATGACTCGTTCATGATCCCTGATATTGAGGCAGAAACAGGCGTTAAGCTTGAGTGTATTCACCCATCGGAGGAGCTTCTGGCAGATTTGGATAGCGCTGAGAAGAAACCACGTCGTAGCCGTAAACCAAAAGTCGACCAGCAAGACGCTGCAGCGGAGCAAAACGCTGATGTTGAATCTGGCGAGCCAGCCGTTGAAGCTGCTGAGGTTGTTGAGCAGCCTGAGCCATCTGTTGAAGTTGCTACTGCTGAGCCTCAAGCCGTTGCTGAAACTGATGCAAACGCGCAGCCGGAGGTTGCACCCGAAACAGTAGAAGCGGCACCATCTGATCAAGCTCAAGAAGCTCAAGAAGCTCAAGAAGCTCAAGAAGCTCAAGAAGCTCAAGAAGCTCAAGAAGCTCAAGAAGCTCAAGAAGCTCAAGAAGCTCAAGAAGCTCAAGAAGCTCAAGAAGC
>NZ_SPLL01000007.1:0-252466 GCF_004959845.1 Neptunomonas sp. XY-337
CCATCCCGAACTCAGAAGTGAAACGATTTAGCGCCGATGGTAGTGTGGGGTTTCCCCATGTGAGAGTAGGACATCGCCAAGCTTTTAATTAGGAAGCCCTGATCGGTTACGGTCAGGGCTTCTTATATTGTCTAGAAAAAATAAAGTGGGCGTCAAACGCTCAATGTGTAAGTGTTGAGTTTGTTTATGCTGACAGGCGATAACGAGCAGGTGTGATGCCAACGTGTTGCTTGAAGGTATGAGTGAAGGCGCTCTGATTGGGGAAGCCGGTCGCTGCCGCAACATTGGCTACAGACATGCCTTCTTTCAATAAGGCTTGGGCTCTTTCTATTCGCTTTGTCGTAATGTAGTGGAGAGGAGTGACGTGTGTCAGCTGCTTAAAGCGGTGATGAAAGTGGCTGCTGCTTAAAAAAACCAAAGCTGCTAACTCCTCAACACTGATTTTGCGATGTAAATTCAGAGCAATGTGTTGATCGATGATATCGAGATTTAATGCTTGAGTTGCACGTATATGAGTTCGATTGCTGAGTAAGTTGTGTGTGGCGCACAAGAGCATTTGCCCACATACATTTTGCAACATGGCGTGTGCTTGCTGCATCTCTTGTGCTACTGCTTGTAAAAGAATGGTGCGTTGGCTATCTAGCGTGAAATAGCTAGCCTTATCGAATAATTGCTGAGTTTCAGCTAGAGCTTCTGGCACGTTAATCACAACGATACGATTATTGCCCACACCACAAAATGCATGACCCGTTGTCGAGGGCACTAAGCAGCCTTGACCTAGGCTGACCTTACGGCCTTGTCCTTGGATATCAAACTCTGTATTTCCCTCGAAACCAAACACGAGCTGGTGATAGCGGTGATCATGCTGGTTTGCTGTTTCGGGTAATGAGATCAGTGATGTATCTGTTTGCATAATTCAAGTATTTCGAATTGATCGAGAATTGTACAGAAAAAAGTATTACTCATCAGCTTTTAAGGGTGAATTTTGCGGCCCTTGCTTGATCTTCTGCAAGGAATTTGGGCGCTTTTCTGCGCAAAAATCGGTAGAATCATCCGTTATTTACGCTAATTAGATGTTGGGTTTGATTGATGTCAGAACTGAAGAATGATCGTTTCTTACGTGCATTGATGCGCGAGCCGGTTGACGTAACGCCTGTATGGATGATGCGTCAAGCAGGGCGCTATTTACCAGAGTACCGCGAGACACGTGCGCAAGCCGGAGATTTTCTGAGCCTGTGTAAGAACAGAGAGTTGGCGTGCGAAGTCACGATTCAGCCTTTAGAGCGTTATGAACTGGATGCCGCGATTCTCTTCTCTGATATTTTGACTATTCCAGATGCAATGGATCTCGGGCTTTACTTTGAACAAGGTGAAGGTCCCAAATTCAAAAAGATCATTCGTACAGAGGAAGATGTGGCAGCGTTGCCGATTCCGAATGCGAGTACCGATCTTGATTATGTAATGAATGCGGTTAAAGAGATCCGCGGTGCTTTGTCGGGACGTGTACCATTGATTGGTTTCTCCGGTAGTCCGTGGACTCTGGCAACCTATATGGTGGAAGGCGGCTCTTCTAAAGATTTCCGCCATATCAAGAAGATGATGTTTGCTACGCCAGAAGTGATGCACGCCTTGCTTGATAAGCTTGCGATCTCTGTGACGGACTACTTGAATGAGCAGATTCGCAGCGGCGCGCAAGCTGTACAGATTTTCGATACGTGGGGTGGTGTGTTGAGCGGCGAAATGTACAAGGAGTTTTCGCTGGCCTACATGCAAAAAATTATTGCAGGTCTTATTCGTGAGTACGATGGTCGTAAAGTGCCAGTGATCATGTTCACGAAAAACGGCGGCCAATGGCTGGAAACAATGGCCAATGCCGGCGCTGATGCGCTAGGTCTTGATTGGACCACTGATATTGGTAATGCACGTGAGCGCGTTGGTAGCCAAGTAGCGCTGCAAGGTAATATGGATCCTTCGGTACTGTACGCACCAGCGAGCCGTATTCGCTCGGAAGTTGAAGATATCCTGAGCCGCTTCGGTACAGGAAATGGTCATGTATTTAACCTCGGCCATGGTATCCACCAATTTGTCGATCCAGAACATGCAAAGGTTTTCGTAGATGCTGTGCATGAGCTGAGTGCGAAGTACCACCAGAACTGATAAGCACCTCATTGCAGCGGCTGCCACTGATAGCTGCTGCAACCCTTTCTATTTTAGCTCGCCTGAAGATCCAGTTGTGCTAGAGATTGCGCCGCGAACTGCGTGAAGCAGCGAACGGTCTCTTGATCACTGTGCATACGCCACAGACATCCCACATTGCGTACTAAGCCAAAATCGATGATTGGGATGGATACTAAACCATCTTGTAAAACGGTCTCTGCCATAATCGCCGCAGCAAGGTTATTTCTAACCATCATGAGGGTCCACGCATCGTCATCAGTACGACATGTGATATGCGGCTGCGCTTGCTCTGCTAAAAACACCCGCTTCCCTTCATTGAGTACCTCGCAGTTTTTGCGCAATACAAAAGGTAATTTATGTAAGTCGGCGAGCCGGACGCTAGAGCGGTTGGCCAAAGGGTGTTGGCGAGACAGCAGCAGTTGAAAGCGTTCTTGATAGATTGGCATGATTGTTTCTGATGCTTCCTCCCCTGAGAGTGAGGTAAGCAGTACATCGACTTTTCCTTGGCCGAGTTTGTGCGCGAGGATGTCTTTAGTGCCTGTTTCTAGGTGCAGCTCGATGTCAGGATAGGTTGTCGTGAAATGATAGATTAACTGATTGATCGGCTTAGTATTAAGTGTATTGAGGACACCCATACGTAACATGCGCTGCGCAGGCTCGCTAGACAGCTCGCTCTTGGCCGCATTGCACTCGGCAATAATAGCGAACGCTCTATCGCGAAAGCGCAGACCTTCAGGGGTTAAGGTCACTTTCTTGTGGCCACGGCGCAGCAACTGGGCACCTAGCTCCTCTTCAAGTGATTTAATGGCTGCCGAAAGTGCTGGCTGGGTAACAAAGAGTTTCTCTGCAGCGCCAGTGAAGCTGCCCGTTTCTTGAACGGCTAGAAAATAGCGAATCTGTCTGATTTCCATAGTGTATAAATTATTTTTATTCTTTGGATAAGATTAAAAGATTTCCTTTATTTTACAGGTTACGTCTTAATAAGAGCTCATGCAATCAGCTGCTCGAGGTGAGTATGGGCCAAGAAATTTTAGAACGCTTTCCTGTCCGGTTAGAGATACCCATCGCTTGGGGCGAAATGGATGCATTTCAGCATGTGAACAACTTGGTTTACCTACGTTGGTTTGAAAGTGCTCGCATGGCGTATTTCGAAGCATGTGATTATGTCGCGATCAAGGATGAGGAAGGCGTAGGCCCAATTTTAAGGGACTCCCGTATCCGTTATCGGATTCCACTCACGTTTCCCGGCAATGTGATAAGCGCTACGCGTGTTACGCGCATTGAACAGGACCGATTTGTGATGGAGCATATTGTTTACAGCGTGGAGCACCAAGCGGTTGCTGCAGAAGGGGAAGCTGTTGTTGTGTGCGTGAACTATAAGGCGGGAGGGAAAGCTGAGATTCCCGAAAGATATCGACAGTTCATGTTGAACAATGAGCCGATGACACCAGAACTATTTGATTAACGAGATCTCTACCTGGTGAGATAGCTGTCTTACCAAGCTTGTCTGGATTCGCAGGCATCGCCACCTGCGAATCCAGCCTTTTTTAGCCTGCTGCTGCGAGTGCTTGTTCAAGGTCTGCCAGCAGATCATCGATGTGCTCGATACCCACTGATAGGCGAACCATCTCAGGCGCCACGCCTGCCGACTTCAACTCTTCATCATTCAACTGGCGGTGCGTTGTCTCTGCAGGGATCGAAGCTAACGATTTACAATCACCGATATTCACTAGGCGCAGGAATACCTCCAGCTTATCGTAAAACTGGCGAGTACCCTCACGGCCTGACTTCAAACCAAAACTCAAGATGCCAGACGCCTTACCCTGCATGTACTTTTGAGCTAACGCGTGGTCTTTATGACTCTCAAGGCCGGCATAGTTAACCCAACTGACCTTATCGTGTTGTGCTAGGAACTCAGCAACTTTTTGCGTGTTTTCGTTGATGCGTTCCATACGCAGCGCCAGAGTTTCTAAGCCTTGTAGTAGCAAGAATGCGTTCATGGGTGAAAGAGCAGCACCCATGTTACGCAAAGGGACGACACGGCAACGACCAATAAACGCAGCAGGGCCAAAGGCCTCGGTATATACCACACCGTGGTAAGATACATCAGGTGTGTTGAGCAGCGGGAAACGCTCCGCGTTATCAGCCCAAGGGAATTTTCCTGAGTCGACGATGACGCCACCAATGGAGTTTCCGTGGCCACCCATATATTTGGTTGCAGCGTGTACAACGATATCTGCACCGTGCTCGATAGGGCGCCACATGAGTGGGCTTGGTACCGTGTTATCAACAATCAGTGGTACACCGTGACGATGAGCGATCTCTGCAAGGCGTTCGATGTCAGCAATACCGCCGGATGGATTGCCCACCGATTCGCAGTAAAGAGCTTTCGTTTTTTCATCGATTTGAGCTTCGATCGCATCGAAGTCATCTTTGTTGGCGAAGCGCACGGTAATCCCTTGGCGAGGTAGCGTGTGTGCGAACAGGTTGTAGGTGCCGCCATAAAGCTCGCTCGTAGAAACGATGTTATCGCCCACTTCGACCAATGTTTGGATCGCATAAGTGATGGCTGACATACCCGATGCAACCGCCAATGCAGCAACCCCACCTTCTAGCTGTGCCACGCGCTGCTCTAGCACGTCGGTGGTTGGGTTCATGATGCGCGTGTAGATGTTACCAGGCACCTTTAGATCAAATAGATCTGCGCCGTGCTGGGCGTCGTCAAACGCGTAAGAAGTGGTCTGATAAACAGGCACTGCAACAGACTTTGTTGTTGGGTCTGGTGAGTAACCGCCATGAACGGCAATGGTTTCCAGCTTCATTAAACTCTCCTTGGTGGGGCTGTCTTTTTTATTGATGTCTTCGATTGTAATGGTAATCCCGCATCAAAAAAACGCTTAACTAGATGACTTCTATACAGGTTAGGTAGAATGCTATTCATAATAGTTATCAGGAGATCCTCATGGCAAAGGCCAAAACTGCCTACGTTTGCACCGAATGCGGAGCGGACTACACCAAATGGCAAGGTCAATGTAGTGCATGCAAAGAGTGGAATACGCTCACTGAGATGCGCGTGGCACCCGCAAAAGCCGCAGCGGTCAAACCGCGTTTTGACGGTTATGCTGGCGAGACCAGCCAGCGTGTTGTCAAACTTGCTGATGTTGATCTCAAAGATATGCCCCGTATCGGTACCGGTACCCAAGAACTCGATCGCGTACTCGGAGGAGGATTAGTACCCGGCTCTGCGATTTTAATTGGTGGTCACCCAGGTGCCGGTAAAAGTACGCTGCTGCTGCAGATTATGTGCTATCTGGCGCAAACGCAGCCGGCTCTTTATGTCACAGGCGAAGAGTCACTGCAGCAAGTTGCCATGCGCGCCCATCGCTTAGGATTAGCAGCCGATGCGTTACAGATGCTATCCGAAACCAGCGTTGAGGTGATCTGCCAAACAGCAACGCAGCTGCAGCCAAAGATCATGGTTATTGACTCCATTCAAGTGATGCATATGGCTGAGATACAGTCGGCACCGGGTTCCGTTGCACAGGTACGTGAATCCGCCGCTGACCTAACCCGCTACGCCAAGCAAACTGGAACCGTGCTATTTCTGGTAGGCCATGTCACAAAAGATGGCAGCTTGGCAGGGCCGAAGGTGCTTGAGCATATGATCGATTGTTCTTTGCAACTTGAAGGCTCATCAGATAGCCGCTTTCGTACCCTTCGTTCACACAAAAATCGCTTTGGTGCAGTGAACGAGTTGGGCGTATTTGCAATGCTTGAAAACGGCTTGAAAGAGGTCAAAAACCCAAGCTCCATCTTCTTGAACCGCGGCGAGCAACCGAGCCCTGGCAGTGTAGTCATGGTTGTATGGGAAGGGACGCGCCCGCTGCTGGTTGAGATACAAGCGCTAGTGGACGAGTCACATATGAACAACCCACGCCGAGTCGCCGTCGGGCTTGAGTCTAACCGGCTAGCGATGTTGCTTGCCGTATTGCACCGTCATGGCGGTCTGCATACCGGTGACCAAGACGTGTTTGTCAATGTGGTAGGGGGCGTCAAAGTGCTGGAGACAAGCGCCGATCTCGCTTTGCTCTTAGCCGTTGTGTCGAGCTTCCGTGATCGCGCACTTTCGCAGTCGTTGATGGTGTTTGGTGAAGTGGGTCTATCGGGTGAGATTCGGCCAGTACCTAACGGCCAAGAGCGGATTCGAGAAGCGGCTAAACATGGCTTCAAGCGCGCGATTGTGCCCAAAGGCAACGTCCCGAAAGAGGGTATTGATGGCATTGAGATCGTTGGCGTTAGCCGCTTAGCAGACGCATTGGACGCGCTTTAAAAAAGGGGCTAACAGCTAGCTGCTTTGGATAAAGCGGAGTGATTTCTATCGAAATTTTATTGTACTTTGGCTTGCGCTATTATCTGCGACTCGAAAATTAGTTTGTTATTCAATTGTTTACAAGGAATGTAAAATGAAAAGCGTTGTAGTTGGGCTAGCCGTTATGGGTATGTTTTCAAGCTTTGCTGATGCGGACTCCATTAGCAAAACGGTTAAGTTTCGTTTAGCCGCTCACGAAAATTATTTTGATGTGGGTAACCCGTTCGGTGACGACTTTGGTCGTTATCGCGCCAAGTTGTACCATTCGGGAGGCAGTAGTGGCTGCCTCTTAAATGTTCTGCCTAGCCCAGCCCCTGAGACATATGACCGTTATACCAACGGTATTGGTTGGTACGACACTTGTTATGAGACAGCCAAAAGCGGTGATGCGTTACTAGTCGTGACTAGGGAGCATGGTGATATCACAACACAAGAGTTTTCAGGGTGGGTGAATATTCCAGAAATAGGTGATGAACATGAAATTGTGATTCCCTCAGGCAACGTGCACGTTTATAAAATGAGTGGTACGGATTTTGACCACGCGAACGTGTATTTGAAATCCGCCCAACGGGTCAGAGAAGAGGGTGAGCTAAGTCATGTTTCCTATGAAGGAGATGACTTTGTCGGAACACAAGTTGGGTCGACTTACTGGCCAAAATATGGCAACAAAGGTGCTTATATGTCGGTTTTAGCAGGATGCTACACGCTGCTTGTTGCAACTGAAACCACCGACTCTTGGGAACCTATAACTAGAATGCCAGAATATCCAAGCACTGACTTGGGCACGAGCTTTGTTTGTGTGCCGGGTGATGGCAAAACGACAACTTTTATTGGTATTGATGGTGACACTGGAAATGTGGGTAAAATTTCCACTGAAGTACCACCAGAGCTTGCACGCTATTACGAATAAGGTTGAGCTGATAGCGCTGCATGACCCTCAGTGATATCGGTGACATGCAAGCCTTAGTTAAGGTGATGATAACAGAGCGCTAAATTAAGCAACTCTCAGTCCTTTTGGCGTCAGTTTATCTGACGCCATCTTCCATACCCCGCTTTGTGTTTTAGTCGTGATATAAATGGTCTAACTCGCGCTCCAGTAGGTCTGGATCGCCAAGGTTGAGTTCAACCAAGCGGCGTAGATGTGTCATGCTCGAGATATCGATACGTTGGAGCTGAAAGCCTAGGTAGTTGCCAATCTTATGGTTAAGTACCACCGGCATATCGATCACCGCTTCCTCTGGATCAAGCTGAATCATTAACTCAGCGGCATCTCCGACGGCTAAGTCGATCCCTCCCTCTGGTATTTCGGTCAGGGCGCCTTTGAAGCAAATATCAGCAAGCCGTACATCCCATTCGTCGGCGCCGCGGCGCAGTATGCAGCGTGCATCAAAGTGAATACGGGTAAAACGGCGGCGTTCTGGAATCTGTTCCGTCACTTTCCTTCTCCTACCTATAGCGTTTCTATCAACTGAGTATAGAAGGCAGATTGGAAAATGGCGATATAAAGAGGGGAGAGAGGCGGCAGCGATGCGTGCTGCCGCCAAGATCAGCGAATTAGCTGATGCGCTTGTATTTGATGCGCTCTGGCTGGTGCTCTTTACCGTAACGGCGTTTGTAATCCGCTTGATACTCGGTGTAGTTACCCTCGAAGAACTCGACGTGTGAGTTACCTTCGTAGGCCAGCATGTGTGTACAGATACGGTCAAGGAACCAACGGTCGTGCGAGATCACAACGGCACAGCCCGGGAAGGCTAACAGCGCTTCCTCTAGTGCACGTAGTGTTTCGATATCAAGATCGTTGGTAGGCTCATCAAGCAGCAGTACGTTGCCGCCCGCTTTCAGCAATTTAGCCATGTGTAAGCGGTTGCGCTCACCACCGGAAAGTTCGCTGACCTGCTTCTGTTGATCGCCACCTTTGAAGTTGAAACGGCCACAGTATGCGCGAGCAGGTGTTTGATAATTGCCCACGGTGATAATGTCCTGACCATCAGAAAGCTCTTCAAAGACAGTCTTATCGCCGCTGAGGTCACGTGACTGATTTACGTAGGCTAATTCGACGGTAGAGCCGATCTCGATGGTGCCAGAATCCGGTTGCTCTTCACCTGCGATCATACGGAAAAGTGTGGATTTACCCGCACCGTTACCACCGATGATGCCGACAATGGCCCCCTGCGGAATTGAGAAGCTCAGGTCTTCAAAGAGGACTTTATCGCCGTACGCTTTAGAGATGTTGTTTGCATCGATCACTTTATCGCCTAGGCGAGGGCCAGGTGGAATGTAGATCTCTTGCGTCTCGTTGCGTGTTTGGAACTCTTTCGAGTTCATCTCTTCGAACTGCTTCAAACGCGCCTTGGATTTAGACTGGCGGCCTTTCGAGCCTTGGCGAACCCACTCTAGCTCGGAGGCAACCGATTTACGGTGCGCCGCTTCCTGTTTAGCTTCTAGCTCTAGCCGCTTCTCTTTCTGCTCTAGCCATGAGGAGTAGTTACCCTCGTAAGGGATGCCGCGGCCACGGTCCAGCTCCAAAATCCAGCCTGCTGCATTGTCCAAGAAATAACGGTCGTGGGTGATCGCAACCACAGTGCCCGGGTACTCTTGTAGAAAACGTTCGATCCACGCGACAGATTCTGCATCCAAGTGGTTGGTTGGCTCATCCAGCAGCAGCATATCTGGCTTATCAAGCAGCAAGCGGCATAGCGCAACGCGGCGGCGCTCACCGCCTGATAGGTGCTCAACTTTGGCATCCCACGCTGGTAGGCGCATCGCATCAGCAGCACGCTCGAGCGCGGTTTCTAGGTTGTGGCCATCTTTCGCTTGGATCAGGTTCTCAAACTCGGCTTGCTTTTTTGCTAGCTCGTCAAAGTCTGCATCGGGCTCTGCATAGGCTGCGTAGACTTGCTCAAGGCCATCCAGCGCCGCTTTTACATCAGCAACTGACTCTTCAACAATCTCACGAACGGTTTTGTTATCGTCCAGCTCCGGCTCTTGGGGCAGGTAGCCCACGTTGATGCCGGGCATCGGGCGTGCTTCACCGATAATATCGGTATCGATGCCTGCCATGATTTTAAGAAGGGTAGATTTACCCGCGCCATTTAAACCCAATACGCCGATTTTGGCGCCCGGAAAAAAGGAGAGGGAGATGTCTTTTAAAATCTCGCGTTTTGGTGGGACGATCTTGCCCACGCGGTTCATCGAGTAAACGTACTGTGCCATAAGCCCTCAGCAAATAGAAAATCGGTTAAAAAGATAGTGCGGATTTTACCTGTCCACGCCTGCGAATGCGACTTTCAAGCCTCGGTTTGGCCAAAGCGCTCGGTGAGGTACGCATTGATATCATTCGACTCGTAAAGCCAGCGCACACTGCCATCTGCATCAGTTATCTTCAGGCACGGCACTTTCACTTTGCCACCTTGTTGAAGCAGCTCTTCACGGTACTGGGTATCTTTCTTCGCGTCGCGTAGGGCGATATTGAGTGACAAACGCTTCATTTGGCGGCGCACTTTGACGCAAAAAGGACATGCTTGAAACTGATAGAGTGCTAAGTCTTGGGTCGCTGCATCAACCGCTTGCTGAGCTTCGGCGCTGCGCTTGATCCCTTTAGGAGTTGTAATGAAGTCGATCAATAAGATGATTTTGCCTAAAATCCAACGAATAACAGCCATGCTTTACCATCTCGGTTAGTTAGAAAGGCGCATATTCTAGCACTCTTCACAGGGCGAGCTAAGCCGATGCGAATTTATGAATGGGATTCGTGATAAATTGACCGAGTTTCAAGTGCGTTTTGCCTTCAAAAGAGAGTATAATGCGCCCCTTTCCAAAGGCCGGTAACGCTCACTTTTTACCGGTCGGGCCTGTCATTTTAGGGGATAGCTATGTTTAGCAAAGATATGTCAATTGCCGACTTTGACGCTGATCTATGGTCAGCGATGGAAGCTGAAGCCACGCGTCAGGAAGAGCACATCGAACTGATCGCGTCAGAGAACTACACGAGCCCACGTGTAATGGAGGCTCAAGGCTCCGCACTGACAAACAAATACGCTGAGGGCTATCCCAACAAGCGCTACTACGGTGGTTGCGAGTACGTTGATAAGGTAGAAGAGCTTGCCATTGAGCGTGCTAATGAGCTGTTCGGTACAACCTACGCTAATGTTCAGCCGCACTCTGGCTCACAAGCAAACGCAGCGGTTTACATGGCACTTTGCAAGCCGGGTGATACAGTTCTAGGTATGAGCTTGGCGCACGGTGGTCACTTGACTCACGGTGCTGCAGTATCCTTCTCTGGCCGTATCTACAATGCAGTTCAATACGGTCTACACCCAGAAACGGGTGAGATCGATTACGATGAAGTAGAGCGCTTAGCGGTTGAGCATAAGCCAAAAATGATCGTTGCAGGCTTCTCTGCTTACTCACGTATCGTTGATTGGCAGCGTTTCCGCGATATCGCAGACAAAGTTGGTGCATATCTGTTTGTTGATATGGCACACATTGCAGGTTTGGTTGCTGCAGGCGTTTACCCATCACCGGTACCGTTTGCTGATGTGGTAACGACAACAACGCACAAAACGTTGGGCGGCCCACGTGGTGGCTTGATCGTTTCTGCTCGTGCTGATGAAGACCTGCAGAAGAAGCTTAACTTTGCTGTCTTCCCAGAATCTCAAGGCGGCCCGCTGATGCACATCATCGCGGCGAAGGCGGTATGCTTCAAAGAAGCACTTGAGCCAGAGTGGCAAGCTTACCAAGCGCAAGTGGTTAAGAATGCTCAAGCGATGGCGGAAACTTTCATGTCGCGTGGCATCAAAATCGTTTCAGAAGGCACAGAAGACCACCTGTTCTTGGTTGATCTCATCGATAAAGAGTACACAGGTAAAGATGCCGACGCTGCGCTTGGCCGTGCCAACATTACGGTAAACAAAAACTCAGTGCCTAACGATCCACGCTCTCCGTTTGTCACCTCTGGCTTACGTATCGGTACACCGGCAGTGACGCGTCGTGGCTTCAAAGAAGCTGAAGTAACTGAGCTGACTAACTGGATCTGTGATGTACTTGATAACATCAATGATGAGTCAGTGATTGAGCGTGTGAAAGGTCAGGTACTCGATATCTGTGCGCGTTTCCCCGTTTATAAATAACCACTGAATCGGTTAGAATAATAAGGCGACACTTAGGTGTCGCCTTTTTTCGTATCTCGCTCTTTATTTACAGCGCACGGCGCTAACGCTCTTTTATGACAGGAAATCGATATGCATTGTCCTTTTTGCGGAAAAACGGAAACGAAAGTCGTTGATTCCCGCTTAGTCGCTGAAGGCCAGCAGATCAGGCGTCGCCGCGAATGCAGTGCCTGTCATGAGCGCTTTACGACCTTCGAAATTGCCGAACTTCTGATGCCGCGGCTGATTAAGGCCGATGGCTCTCGCCAGCCCTTTGATGAGGATAAGCTGCGCGGTGGTATCCAACGAGCGCTGGAAAAGCGTCCTGTCAGCATTGAATCCATAGAAGCCTGCATCAATCGTATCAAACACTCGTTGCGCGCAACCGGTGAGCGGGAGTTGCCCTCACGGCAAGTGGGAGAGGCGGTGATGGAAGAGCTCCGCAAACTCGATCAGGTGGCCTATGTTCGCTTTGCCTCCGTATACCGTAGCTTTCAAGATATTAATGAGTTCAAAGCGGAGATTGACCGCCTCGCCGGTGATGAGTCTGCCGCTGAGGAGCTAGAGCGTTAAATGAATCCATATCTTGATCGACAGCTAATGGCGAGAGCAATCCAGCTCGCGCGCCAAGGTATTTATACGACATCGCCGAATCCAAGGGTTGGCTGTGTGATTGCGCATGGCGAGACAATCGTTGGCGAGGGCTATCATGTTCGTGCGGGTGAAGGTCACGCAGAGGTCAATGCGTTGCGCCAAGCGGGAGCTGCTGCAAAGGGCGCAACCGCCTACGTAACGTTAGAACCATGCAGCCACTTTGGACGCACACCGCCATGTGCAGTAGCACTGACCCAAGCTGGGATCGCCCGTGTGGTATCCGCGATGGGTGATCCAAACCCACAGGTCAATGGTCGCGGCATCGCGATGCTCAACGAAGCGGGTATCGCTACCGAGGTGGGTTTGCTCGAGAATGAAGCAAGAGCACTGAACCCGGGATTTATTAAACGCATGACCACGGGACGCCCATGGGTGCGCGTGAAGCTTGCGATGAGCGCAGATGGCCGCACGGCGATGCGCAGTGGTGAATCGCAATGGATTACTGGCGCGTCAGCGCGCCAAGCAGTGCAGCGCTTGCGGGCGCGTAGCTGTGCAGTGGTAACGGGCATTGGCTCCATTTTACATGATGACTCTGCGTTAACGGTGCGCGCTGCCGAGCTTGGCTTAGCCAACGCGGAGCAGGTTGCTGAGCGTCAACCTTTGCGTGTGGTGTTAGATCGCCAAGGCCAATTGAGCGCGAATGCACGCATTTTACAGCAACTCGGACGCACCTTGTGGATAACCACTAGCGACGCTGAACGTAGCGGCGCAGAGCGTGTCGCGGCGCAGCTATCGGGGGCGTCGATTGATCTGGCCTGGGTGTTGGACTATTTAGGTCAACAGGAACAGTGCAATGAGATCCTTATCGAAGCGGGTGCCGTATTAGCCGGTGGCTTTGTTGCCGCAGGTTTAGTTGATGAACTGGTGGTCTTTATGGCACCCACGCTGCTGGGTTCTCATGCGCGTCCGCTAGTGGAGTTGCCACTGGAAACAATGGCGCAGCAACAACGACTAGAATTAACAGATGTCCGCCAATTTGGTGATGACTTACGGCTGACATATCGCTTGGCACAGAGGGGCTAGACAGGGTGTTTACGGGGATTATTGAGGCGGTAGGTACGGTTGCTGCACGTGAAGACGTTCAGGGGGATATGCGCTTGTATATCCGTACCGGAGCGCTAGATCTGACCGATGTGCAACTCGGTGACAGTATCGCGACAAACGGAGTGTGCCTAACCGCCACTGAACTGCCCGGCGATGGCTTTTGGGCGGACGTATCGCGTGAGTCACTGGCTCATACACGTCTTGAAGCACTTGCAATCGGCGATAGCGTGAACCTAGAGAAGGCGTTGATGCCAACAAGCCGCCTAGGTGGACATATTGTGACAGGACACGTGGATGGCATCGGCACGATTGTTGAGAGAAGAGCGGATGCGCGCTCTATCTATTTCTCCGTTGAAGCCCCCGCGGCGATTGCAAAATATATTGCGGCCAAAGGCTCGATTACGGTGGATGGTGTAAGCCTGACGGTCAATAGTGTTTCAGGCCGCACGTTTGCGCTTAATATTGTGCCGCACACCGCACAGGAAACATTGATCGAACAGTACCAAGTGGGCACGCAAGTGCACCTTGAAGTGGATATTATTGCACGCTACATGGAGCGTTTATTGCTGGCAGGGCAAGATGATCATGCTGAATCTGAGCAGTCATCGGGCTTAACGCTGAGCAAGCTTGCAGAACATGGTTTTATGAAGCGCTAAACGCGCGCAAGGCAGGAATCATAATGGAGCTAAATAGCCCAAAAGAGTTAATCGAAGATATTCGTCAGGGCAAGATGGTTATCCTGATGGATGATGAAGATCGTGAAAACGAGGGTGATATCGTCATTGCCGCGGATATGGTGCGCGCTGAGGATATCAACTTCATGGCGACCCACGCACGTGGCTTGATCTGCCTGACCCTCACCCGTGAGCGTTGTGAGCAACTCAAGCTACCTTTAATGGTGCAGAGCAACGGTGCGCAGTTTTCAACCAACTTTACGCTATCGATTGAAGCGGCCGAGGGCGTAACAACCGGTATCTCAGCAGCTGATCGTGCGCACACCGTACGCACAGCGGTTAAAGCCGATGCGAAAGCGGAAGATATCGTTCAACCGGGGCACATCTTTCCACTGATGGCGCAGCCTGGTGGTGTGTTAAGCCGAGCGGGTCACACCGAAGCGGGCTGCGATCTAGCGCGGTTGGCTGGTCTGACGCCAGCGTCTGTGATCGTCGAGATTATGAATGATGATGGCACTATGGCGCGCCGTCCCGATCTTGAGAAGTTTGCCGAGAAGCACGGTCTTAAAATCGGTACGATCGCCGACCTGATCCACTACCGCACGACCAACGAGCATACGGTGGAGAAATCCGACGAGGGTACATTAGACACTGAATTTGGTGAGTTCAACTACCGAACATACCGCGACACTATTCAGAACGTGACCCACATGGCGTTCACGAAAGGTGAGTTCTCAGCCGACGATCCGACCTATGTACGCGTTCATGTACGTGGCGATATCATGCGTGATTTAGTGGGCGCTGATACGGGCGGCGAAACGAAGTGGACCATGCGCCGAGCACTGAAGAAAGTAGCTGAGGAGGGCCGAGGCGTTGTCTTGCTGCTTGATAACGGCCAGCGTGAAGATCTTGAGAGTGCGTTGCACCGAGTGCTGGGTAAGCATCCGGCAACGCGAGCGGCAAATTTCAGTTCCAGCGGCGCTTACTTAACCGTTGGTACTGGCTCGCAAATCCTGCGTGATTTAGGCGTCGGTAAAATGCGCCTGCTGAGCTCCCCAATCAAATTTAACGCGATCTCTGGTTTTGATCTGGAGATCGTTGAATACATCCCCTGCGATGAGTCATAAACAGGAAAATTAGTATGTCAGTTGAAATTATTGAAGGTGATTTCGTTTCCGCTGGTGGTCGATACACCATCGTAGTGGGCCGTTTTAATGCATTTGTTGTTGAAAGCCTGCTGGAAGGCGCGCTAGATGCACTGAAACGCCATGGCGTATCTGAAGACAGCATCCGCGTCGTGCGTGTTCCGGGCGCGTTTGAGATCCCGTTGGCCGTACAAAAGGTAGCGGCTCAGCAGCGTGATGATGCCATTATTGCTTTGGGTGCTGTTATTCGTGGCGGTACGCCTCATTTTGAGTATGTATCTGCTGAGAGCTCTAAGGGCGTGGCGCAGGTATCAATGGAGTATGGTATTCCGGTGGCGAATGGCATCCTGACGGTAAACAGCATCGAACAGGCGATTGAGCGTTCCGGTACCAAAGCGGGTAACAAAGGTGCAGAAGCTGCATTGTCTGCATTGGAGATGGTTAGCCTGCTGAAAAATCTTGAGGCATCCCCGGAATGAGCGAAGAGAACACACCAGCGCGCAAGCCAAAGAAGCCATCGTTAACAGAGCAGCGCCGCTCAGCTCGCAGCTTTGCACTGCAAGCGCTGTATCAGTGGCAACTTGCTAGCCATCCGGTCCATGAGGTTGAAGCACAGTTCCGTGTTGATAACGATATGTCGGGAACGGATGTCCGCTTGTTTGGTGAGTTACTCCAAGGCGTGGCCGGCACCAAGTCACAGCTTGACGAAGCGTTTCAGCCTTTCCTCGACCGTAACTTGAGTGAGTTAGACCCTATCGAGTTAGCGGTGCTACGTATCGGTAGCTATGAGTTGATCCATCGCTTAGAGGTTCCTTACCGTGTAGCGATCAATGAAAGCGTTGATCTGGCCAAAAAGTTTGGCGCAACAGACAGCCACCGCTACGTTAACGGTGTGCTAGACAAGCTAGCGCAACGTGTACGTATGGCTGAGATCCAAGCAAAACGCAACAAGTAGAGTCGGCTATGGATGAGTTCGCCCTAATTAATAGGTTTTTTACTTCGTTAGGGCGCCACTCTCATGGCAGTCAAGCCGATACGGTGATTCAGGGTATCGGTGATGACTGCGCGGTTCTATCGGTACCTAGTGGGCAATCGCTCGTGGTGTCTATCGATACCCTCGTGGAGGGAACGCACTTTGTAGTAGGTACCGATCCTGCTCAGTTGGCATGGCGGCTAATGGGCGCCAGCGTCAGTGACTTAGCTGCGATGGGTGCTGAGCCTGCTTGGGTCACGTTAGCGCTGACCTTACCAGCGGCTGATGAGAGCTGGCTTAAACCGTTTTCAGCGGCGCTAGGCGAGGGATTAGCGTATTACGGTATTAACCTCGTCGGCGGCGATACCACACGCGGCCCGTTATCACTCTCTGCACAGGTACATGGTTTTGTGCCCCATGGCGCCGCTTTACTGCGCTCAGGTGCTCGTGCGGGAGATCTTGTCTGTGTCTCCGGTACATTGGGCGATAGCCGCGGTGGGTTGGAGTGTATTCTTAATGCGGACATAGCCGCTAACGATTATTTACTCGACCGCTTCTACCGGCCAACGGCACGCGTTTCCTTAGGCCAGCATATGCGTCGTTACGCAACCGCTGCGGCTGATATCTCTGATGGTTTGCTTGCCGACCTACAACATATCCTGACGGCGTCCTGCGTCGGTGCCACTGTTAACCCAGATCTGCTGCCGATATCTACGCAGTTAGCTGCTCATTTTGATAACGAGACGGCCAAGCGCTGGGCGCTTAGCGGCGGTGAGGATTTTGAGCTCTGCTTGACCATAGCACCGGAGTGTTGGCAAGTTTTGTGCGAGAAAGCACCGAGTTTAGCAGCACAATTGACCGCGATTGGTGTTGTGGATGCAGAACCCGGGCTGCGGCTACAAACCGCAGAGGGAACCGTTTCAGCGGCCGCTGTTGGCTTTAATCATTTTGCGAATGAGACACGCAATTCATGAATGTAACAACGAAAAGAGTGCTAACTCAGCCTGTCAACTTTTTGGCATTTGGTTTGGGAAGTGGGTTGGCACCTAAAGCCCCAGGTACGTTCGGCACCTTAGCCGCTGTGCCGCTGTTTTTACTCTTAAGTCTGCTGCCGTTTGATCTTTATATTGGCTTTGTCATTGCGGCCAGTGTGCTGGGTATCGCGATCTGCGGATATGCTGCAGACGATTTAAAGGTTCATGATCATCCGGGCATTGTTTGGGATGAGTTCGTAGGCTTTTGGATTACGATGATTGCGGTACCCGTCTCTTTTGGTACGATCTGCTTGGGATTTTTGCTCTTCCGCCTTTTTGATATTCTCAAGCCATGGCCAATAAAATGGGCTGATCAGCAAGTCGGTGGTGGTTTAGGTATTATGCTTGACGATATATTGGCGGGGTTGATGGCCTTAGGTAGCGTGCATCTGCTTATAGCGCTCTTTTCTTAAGGCATATCTTTTTTGTTTAAAAAATGATCGCTCTTTCAGTTTCGTTTCAGATTGAACAATTAATCTGAACTCGAAAATAAAAACAGGAGAGAGATCATGAAAACGTTAATCCAAGCCGCAGCAATAGGTACTCTGGTATTTTCAAGCAGCGCATTCGCGATTTTTGAGCCAAACGAGCAATCCACTGAAGCACTACTGATGGCAGGCCATCACCATGCCATCGCGGATTCATCAGTGGCGTTTACAGGAATCTACGATAACGCGTTGGTGGGTACCGAGCGTCACCTCACTGATGGCATCAATGCCGCGCAGTCTGATTACTGTGTCGTTCAAGGTTTGAGTGTTGCACTGGAAGAACACCCAACACAAGGTCACTTCGCTGGGAAGCAATGTTAATGAAATTAGTAGTAGCCGGTATGTGATACGGGCTCAGAGTTAAGAGCCCGTATTACGTTTATCGCTAAGGAGCGCCAATGAATAAAAATAATAGGATTTTTGCAACGCTTCTATTCGGCTTACTCAGCACATTAGTGAGCGCGAAAGAACTGCAACAAGAGCCAATGGATATGAGCGGAGAGCGTTTAGATGCTCAGGCTTGTCGTGTACTTGTTAAAGAGGGCACGATTCTACCGATGTCCAAGCTAATGAAGCTTGCAGATCACAAAACTACGGATCATATCTTGGATGCGTTCCTCATTCGCAGCAAGACACACTATATTTACTTAATAGAGTCTGTTGGCGTTGATGGGATTGTTCGCACTTTTTATCTCGATGCGACAACAGGTGAACGTATCTCTGTTAAGCCGTAGGAAGAAACCGAACATGCGAATCTTATTGGTTGAAGATGACCCGGTGCTTGGCCCATCACTCAAAGATGAATTAGCAAAACAAGGCTACGCGGTTGACCTTGCCACCGATGGTATTGATGGCGAGGCGATGGGTTACGAAGATATCTACGACCTGTGCATACTTGACCTTGGCCTTCCAGAGCGTCCGGGGCTAGATGTGTTACGTAACTGGCGTCAACGCAGTAACAATATCCCCACCTTGATCCTGACAGCGCGCTCTGCATGGCAAGAGAAAATAGACGGGTTCGATGCCGGTGCAGATGATTATCTCGCTAAGCCATTTCACACTGAAGAGCTGCTAGCACGCATGACGGCGTTGCTACGCCGTGCCAACCAGCAGCCAACGACTCAGCTTGAAGAGTCGGGGCTAGTGCTCGACGAAAAGAGCCAGTCGGTGCGTGTGGACGGCGATACGCTGCACGAACTCACAGGCATGGAGTACAAGCTGTTGCGTTATATGATGCACAACCCCGGCCGTGTGTTATCGAAGCTCCAGATTGTTGAGCACATCTACGACGACAACACCGAGAACGATAGCAATGTCGTCGAGGCATATATCAAGATGCTCCGTAAGAAGATTGGCAAAGAGCGTATTCAAACCAAGCGCGGCCAAGGTTATATCTTTACGAGTCACACCTCATGATTCGCTCCATCCAAGGCCGCTTAAACATTGCGTTTATCGGCCTAACCCTCACTATTTTCGCAATTCTTTGGGTGATTCAAGGCTCTACACTGCGTGGTATTGCGTATGAGTTTGTCGGTACTCGCTTAAGTAGTGATGTGTTCACGCTACTGCAAGCGCTGGAGCGAGATGAGCGTGCATGGCAGCTAGACACACGCCGAATTTCTCCTGTTTATAATCAGCCGATGTCGGGACATTACTATCAGTACCAGATTAATGAAGGTGAGTGGGTGCACTCTCGTTCGCTATGGGACGGTGAAATTCCAACCCAAGCTGGGCGCGGCGTAGGTCAACTTCATATCGCGTTGCATGTCCAAAACGAAGAGCCTTGGCTTGTATATGACCACACGTTCCAGAAACAGGAAGGTACGATTCGCATTGTTTTAGCGGAAGATATTAGCGGTATCGAAGCAGAGCTTAAACGCCTTGGCTGGTGGGTTGGTGCTGTGGGTGTTGTGTTTATTGCTGTGCTGTTGCTTGCTCAGATTTTTATTATTAAACGGGGCCTCAAAAGCCTTACTCAGGTTAGACAAGATATCGCGCGGCTAAAACAGGGTGATATCCGGACGCTGCCGTGTGTGGAGACGACAGAGGTGTCGCCGTTGGTTGATGAAATCAACTATATGGTTGATAGCATGTGTATGCGGCTTGATCGTTCGCGTAACGCTGTAGGGAACCTAGCCCATGCCGCCAAGACTCCGCTAACGGTTATTGATCGGCAGATCGAAGTATTAAAACAGCATAGCCCGAATTGTGCAGAAGCTCTACAACAGCAGTCAGCTGAGCTGCGCGGCTTGATGGAGCGTGAGCTCACGCGGGCCCGGATTGCCGGTACTGCGCTGCCCGGGCAGCGCGTGATGATTGATGCGGAGGTAGAGAAGCTACTTAAGGCGATGCGGATGATTCACCAAGAGAAAGGGCTGCAGTTTGAGGTTGATATCAAAAGCAAAACCTTTTTCCCGGGGGAGCGTGACGATCTGATCGAGCTGTTGGGGAACCTGATCGACAACGCTTGTAAGTGGGCGCAAAGCACGGTGCGTATTAGCGGGGTGTTAAGTGAAACCTGCCTGACGATCTTTATTGAAGATGATGGCCCCGGTATCCCTAGCGAGAAGCGTGAACAGCTGCTATCACGCGGTGAACGCTTGGACGAGTCAGTCTCTGGGCATGGCCTTGGTTTGAGTATCGTGACCGATATTGTCCAGCAGTACCAAGGGTGCTTTGAACTACTTGACTCCGACCTAGGTGGTTTGCGAGTGCACTTACGCTTGCCGCGCAACCGGGATACGCAGTTATCCTGATATTTCAGGTGACGCTAGAAACGCTGCGCTGGTAAACTATCGTGCCTGTTTTTTAGAGGAAAGATGTGTGTCTGTTAAGTATGTAGCGGAATCAAAGCTCCCGATGCCGTGGGGTGTTTTCACAATGGTTGGCTTTGAAGATATCGAAACGGGGAAAGAGCATGTGGCGCTAGTTTACGGTGATGTAGCTGGTGATACACCTGTCCTAGCCCGTATCCACTCTGAATGCCTGACAGGAGATGCGCTTTTTAGCTTACGCTGTGATTGTGGTTTCCAGTTACAGGAAGCGCTACAACGTATCGCAGAAGCAGGCTCTGGTGTTTTGCTTTACCTACGCCAAGAGGGGCGTGGAATCGGTTTGCTCAATAAGATTAAGGCGTACCACCTACAAGACCAAGGCGCAGATACGGTAGAGGCGAACGAACAGTTAGGCTTTGCTGCGGATATGCGTGATTACTCTATGTGCGAGCCGATGTTGGAGCATTTAGGTATTACATCGGTGCAGCTAATGACTAACAATCCGCGCAAAGTGGCGGCGCTCGAAACATACGGCGTGAAAGTTGCTGGGCGTGTACCGTTGCAAGTGGGCAAAAACCGTCATAATGAAGGCTACTTGGCGACCAAAATGGGCAAGCTTGGCCATATGATGACAGAGCACCACTTCAATGCGGAAGACAAAGACTAAATTCTGGTCGTTACCGCAATAAAAAAGGGCTTCATATGAAGCCCTTTTTTTGTGTTTCCGGCTAACTCAGTCAGCGCGGAATACGTGGTTAGACGAGTAGTAAACCTTATTGCTTAGGTCTTCTGAGCTCCATGCAGTGATCGACAGGATATAGTAGTTGTCTTTCACCAGTGAAACGCTGTCTGGTAAGGTGAAGCTGTTTGCATCCCCAGGAATAATCTCCTGCCATACAAACAGGTCGTTTGTCATACGTGGCGAGTAAGTCAGAATAGCCGTATTGAGCTGATCCTCAAGCGCGTCTTTTTCGTCATCCGCAGCGAGTAATAATTGGTTTTGTAGTGAGTAGATATCACCGAAGAGGTTTAGGCTGTCCACCTTACTCTTATCAAAGATACTTACCGTGATATGTTCTAGGTTTGTGGCTTCTGCAGAGAAGTTGGCGTAGTTCCACTTGATGGAGCGTGGGTTTGAAGAGTCAAACTCGACTACATAATCTGCGCTACCATCGGTGTAGAACGTGGTGTTGAGTGGGAAGACTTCAACTTTACCGCGCGCACCAAGCTGGTGGTTGATGCAACCATCTACGGAAACGTAGTCGGAGCCATTGATATCGTACGGCCCTGTCCATGCGCTAAGCTCTTCGTTGAAGCCGACGTCAGTAAAGAATACTTGGCTAGTTTGGTCGACTGCACCTGTGCCGTAGCCGATTTCGTAAGTTGAGTCTTTATCGTTGTAGCGCCCTGCAAGCGTGATGGTATTGCGGTCCTGACAATCTTTATATTTGTAGGAAACAATCGCTTCGCCCGGTTCACCACCCTCTAGGGCGCCTGGTGACGTTAGGTGCTGCATAAAGATATGCCCCACACTAAAGTCGTCTCGGTCATAGTCAGGGCTTTCGATGTAGAAACCGATAAATTGGTTTTTAACGCTGAAGGTATCGCCATCGTTAGACTTTACAACGCCATCATCATCAGGTGTTGGATCAACAGCGCCGCCATCTCCATCACCGCCATTGTTATCGCCACCGCTGTTATCGCCGCCGTTGTCACCAGAGTTATCTGTAGGCGGGTTAGTCAGTAGGGTGTCATCACCACCTCCGCCACCGCAGGCTGTTAGCATCGCGCATAGAATTAGGTAGCTAAGAGGCCGTACTGGAAATCTCATTTAATACTCCTGTTAAATGAACCGGATTCAAGAAGCTGGGATAGCATTCCCTGCTGGTTTGAATAGTTATTGTAATCCATAAAGAGTGCTTCTGCCGGGTCAGCCCAGGGAGATGCGTACGTTTTGATGGAATAGCTTTTCTGTCACACTCAATGTGATATCGGCAAGACTAGCACAGTGTTTAAAAATTAAAATAGTGTCGCATGGCCGAGTCATCGGTTATCCCATGACTCGGCGCATGTAGATCAGAGAAACTTCTGCTTTGCGCGACCTAGCGGCAAAACATCTGACCACTGGCCAACCATCTCGCCGTCGATTTTGAACATCTTAAACTCGAGTTTAAAGAACGCTAGCTCCGCGCCATCTTGGCCATACTGGCGAGTAGAGGAGAGTTCTGTTTTTACAACATAGTCGAACCGTGTTGCGGAAGTGTCCACAAGGCGGGCAACACCTGAGTTAAGGATCGTCTCGGTGATACGGTCGTGAATATCCTGCATACGGATATTTTCGTTGTCGGTGTTGTTCTGTAAACGCGCTACGATCAAACGTGGACGTTTGTTGCCCCAGCTTTGCACAAGTCGGGAGCTGAGCATTTTATTGGTCACGTTTTCTGCAAACGCGGTGTAATCCGCCATAGTAAGCTCAGTATCAAGGTGCGCACGGGTATTTGAGTCCAGTACGGATACACCCGCTTGGCCGCCGGGCCCAGGCATTGTGTTACAACCAACCAGTGCTGTAGCGACCAGGCTTGCGCCGACAAAGTTAAGCAGTTTCATCTTTATAGCTCCTAGGCTGTTTTACTGAGATTTTTGAGATTGTTTGTGGGACTCGATAAAAAGATCGTCGGGGTAGCGGACCATCACCTGAATCTGATGTGCAGTGTCAGACTTCCCGACGCTTTGCACTGTTTTGACTTGGCGGGGGCCCAAGGTGAAACGATGCCAAACGTTGTTGTCGTTAATATCAAAGCCAGCTTCATCCTGCCATTTGATCAGGTATTCAAGGCTCAAGCGTTGATCGCTGCGGTTTTCCAGCTGGAACTGAGCGCGAGTAAAGTTACCCACCTTGCCAAACTTCACGTCGCGGTAGATCAGGTTGTCGAGCAAACTTTTATGCCCTAGCACCAACTGAGCGCGTGGGTGACTATCATTGACGAGCGCACGTTGCACTTGGTCTTCGGTTCGTACCGTATTACAGCCAGTGATCATGGAAGCCGTTAGGGCGCAGAGCGCGATACGGGAAAGCACTTTATTCATCGGAATGTCCTTATTTAATGGGGGCCCACATTTTGTTTTGGTTTGTAGCAACCTTCATCACCTTGCCGATATTGCGGGCGTAAACGAAGTTGTGACTATCTTTTCGCAGTTTCACCACCTGATTGACGAGCGTCCGGCCTCGGCGGTCGAAGCCCTTGATCCGAATACGAGATAGGTTTTTTGGCGCTTCGATGCGGGCGGCTAAGAAGCGCTCTGGCAGCGAGATCCATGAACGCATATCGGGATTGGCCATCTCCTGACGGGCATCACCGACCACTTTGCCAAGAAATCCTAGTTTGCTCAGTGCGCGATTCTCGAAGTAGCTACGCACCACATTGACGGTCATATTGAGTTGCTGAAACGGTAAGCTGTCATATTGATGGCGCAGTGCAATGCTGTTGATATCGGCGATACTATGCACCCGTGCAAGACGCTTGCCTGAAACCGTTTGGATTTCGAAGCGGTGTATTGGTGAGGTTTCAGCCTCATAGATCGGTAGTTTGATGGGCAGAGGAACGCCGCCGGCATTGTAGTCAAACTGTACCGTGCGTTTTTCGGGGGAGAAGCCATCTGCAACGATGATATGTACGAGTTTGCGGCCGCGGCGAGGCTTCTTCTTCATTGCAGCGGCAGCCGCTTTGATCACCTTGCTCTTTGGATTTAGCTCAAGTGCTTTCTGGTAGGCGATACGCGCATTATCGCGCAGAGAGCGATCATCGTAACTATCGAACTCCTGCACCATCCCGGTCATGTAAAAGCCGAAGGGGTTAACGTAAGCGCTGGGGACTTGGGCGGCTTCCTTGCGGCTTTTGCCGTAGTATTTGTTGATGGTGTCGGTGATACCAAAACCACTGAGGTCGTTACCTTGCTCTTTTTGCTCAGCTTCCTTTTTTGCCAGCTCTTTTTTAGCCAGTTCTACTTCGTCACGAAAGCGCTTCTTCTCGATGTTTTGCCAATCGATGGAGCGGCGGGCAACGTTATAAGCTTTACGCTCGCCTTGCAGCATATAAGCAATCGACTTGTAGTTGAGCATTAAAATCCGCTCAAAAGACTCACCTGGATAGTCAGTAATTTCGCCAGCACCGGTGATCATGGATACTAAATTGGAGGAGGAGCTTTGCAGCATGGAACCCAATTTGGAGCCTGCGAACTCTTGCCCCAAAATATGCTCGGCATCAGCAAATGCATTGATAGCGGTATCGGTTTGGTTAGCATCGAGTGCAACAAGCCCATGCTCGACTTGAGCAAGAAAGCTCTTGCCATCCTTCTCTAAAAAGATGGTTTTATGCTCTTGCAGCGCTTGGTCGGTTTGCCCCTGCTTGAGCAGGCTTTTAACGGGGTAAAACGCTTTGCTGTAACCGGCTGCAAACTGGCGTCCACCCTCGTTGGTAACTTTCTCTTGGCGCGCATGGTCAACGGGCTTAGCTTGTGCAGGCTGCTGGTTTGCGCTGGTTACATTATTGATCAACTCGGCGAATGGATTCGCGGCAAGTTGCGTGGCACTGATACTTAGCGCAGTAGCAAGCGCTAACTTCTTCATAAGGCTGGCAGACATCAGGCGTCGCTCCATCTATCGGTAGAAGTTAGGGCAGACAGAGGTCTGCCCCTCTGGCTTAAAAGGTTGGTTTATTCACCTTGGGTGCTTTGCGTTTATGGGGTGCCGGTTTAACCAGTGGGCGTAAGATATCTCCACGTTTGGCTTGGCTGCCATTCAGAAAACGGCCCACTGAGCGGTTCGCCTCTACGCTGGATATCTCGATGGTTCCCACTTCTGTCTCCATACTGCCAAAGCTAAGGCCCGTATCTGGGTCGATGAGCGGCTCACCCGGACGCATCAAACGGAACTGTTGACCCGTGCGATAGTCAGCATCAGAACCTCGGTTGATATAGATCTGGGTATCTGAAGCAACCCCGAGCACTTTGGCGGGATAAAGATAGGTGGTCACGCTGTTTACAAGCGCCGATGTGAATTGATCGATCAGTTGGTTGGTCATCGCTTGCGAGTCACTCGCGTTATCTAGGCGGATATCTTGGCTCACCTTTTGCGCTGCTTTAACCTCGCCGGAGTGGACATCTACAATACGCAGTGTCGCCAGGGCTCGGCCGTCATGGCGAACTTGAGTCCGGTTCACCGCCGCGATCTGTTTGCGCTCGGTATTGATGTAGAAGTCATCGATTGTGGCGTGAATGAGGTAGTCAGCGCCCGACAGCTCAGCAAGCTGCGGGGGCATATCTGTGCCTTTGGCGATAGCAGTAAAGGATTTTTCATCCAACACTTGATCAACTTGGTCGCGCTCCAACAGATTAAAGCGGTTGGTCTGCTGGAGTTTGACGTAGAAATCATTGCTAATACGAGAGACGCCGTTTGCGCGCAGTAGGCGGTTTCGACCTTGGCGGTTGATCTGCACATCGCCGATGGCCAACGTCATTTTGCCGCCTTTCGCTGTTGGCGTGTTCTCAGTTTGATTGGTGCCCGCTATTTGTATGTCGGCGCGCAGTAGGTCACCGACGCGCAGTTCCGCTTGACCTTGGAAGCGGCCAATAGATCGAGCTGCTTCAACGCGCGAAAGGGTCACTGAGCCGAGCGTTACGTTGGTTTTACCCAGCGAGATACCGGTATCGGGGTCTTTTATCTCCTCACCTTCACGCAGCGCGATTAACGTTTGCCCAG
Source organism: Neptunomonas sp. XY-337 (assembly GCF_004959845.1). NCBI lineage: Bacteria > Pseudomonadati > Pseudomonadota > Gammaproteobacteria > Oceanospirillales > Oceanospirillaceae > Neptunomonas > Neptunomonas sp. XY-337. The sequence goes on from NZ_SPLL01000007.1 coordinate 26,239, forward strand.
CTCTTAGCTGGCCATCGTTACCACGGTTGATATACACATCCCCGTTGGCAGAAATGGCGGCAACTTTGATGGGGTAGATCGCGGCCATCAACTCGCGTGTTACGCGGTTGGCGTAAGCATCCGCTAATAACGTCACGACGCGCGCTTGCGATGCGTTGGCTTCAAGGCTCTCATCGATGCTCACGCGTGCTGAGGTCAGCACGGCGCCACTGTGGGCGTCGACGATACGCATATTGCCCTCGACTTTGCCCACTTGGCGGCTAAATACGCGGGATGACCCCGGTAGCTGCGAGCGCTCGGTTGTGATCATAAAGCTAGAGACGCTGCCATAGACTAGGAAGTCGGCACCCGTGAGGGTACCCATATCGGAAGGCAGGTCTTGGTTATCGGCCAGTGCTTGCGCGAGCTGTTCGTTGAGCAGTTGGTCCACCTCTTGGCGATCAATCAGTGTGAAGCGTTGTGTTTGGCTGAGGCGGGTCATCAACGTATCGGTAAAGGCTGGGATATGCTCGTTCGCATCGATGCCAGTGCGCGCGGTAGAGTGAGCCTTTACTAACCCAATGGCGATGCGCGGCAGTCCCGGAGTGCCTGCAGAGACAGATTGTGGCGCTGTTTTGCCTGCTGTGGCCTGAGCGGAGTCAGCAGCCTGTGCTAGGCGAGCCGAGTCTCCGTTTGCAGGGGTTCCCGATACCACATCGAAAAGGCTGAAGTTATCTTGGACTTTCGTGAGCGATACCTCTGCAACGCTCTCTTCCAATTGACCCAGTACGATACCATCGTTGTTTTTGATCTCATCGCCAAAGCGGATGATTGTGTAGAGGTCGCCAGCTTTTGCACCATCAAAACGGCCACGGTTGAGGACCCAAGGCGAAGCGCTCACAATCTGCAGCGGGAAGACTGTGTCGATCACGGTTGCAGCGGTTAAACCGGCAACGCGATCAAACGCATCAAGCTGGTCACTGGTTTTAGCTTGTTTGCCACGTTCACTCCAGTCGTCGCGCAGAGTTTTTGCGCCCGCAATACGGCCAGTTTTCGCATCGATAATACGTACTGAAAAGCGCGCTTTTAATTGCTTTTTCAGTGTTTTCTGGCCGCTATCACTGTAGGGACGCGCCATGTTACCGCTCTTGGCAGACAGCTCTTCGGCCTTTAGGTAGATAAGGTAGTCAGCACCCACTAACTGGCCAAGGTCTTTAAAATCTTTCAGTTGGTCACTGTAGGCTGCAAAGGCGCCTGAGGCGGCTACCGTGCCTCCTGACACATTAGGCATGTCGGCCACCGCTTTATCTAATACGGCATCGAGTTGGCTAACAGAGTCAGTATTGAAGCGCTGTTCTAGTACACTGCGGCGCAGCACTGTGCGATCTAGAACATCGAAGCGCTGGCTGGCATTGAGCTTCTCTATAATACGGCTCGCTAACGCCTCGGGCACGCCGTTGGGCGTATTCGCGCCTGTGGCGTCGGGGATAAAATCGTTGTGTGCCAGCACCGCAACAACAACGCGATTCTGGCTAGCCTGAAGTGCTTTTGGCGCAGCATAGAGGCTTGTTGTAATGAGGCTGACGAGCAACCCCAACAGTGTTGCAAACGCACGCAGCCGCAGTGCTGCCTGAAAAATCCTATTCATCGTGTCTTCTTTCCTTAGGCAAGCTGTTTATTTTTGCGGTGTGCGCAGAATATCGCCAACGCCGATGGGCGCGTTGGTGGCATCAAGTTCTTTAACAACCTTTGCCACGGTGAATTTCGGGTTGATACGGCTTACTTTGACTTGGCCAACATACTCTTCTGAGGCACCTAGCGACTCGCCGGTATCCGGGTCGATCATCTCTTCGCCGGCGTAGAACACATCGAAAATATCCCCAACCTTGAGTCCGCCATCTTTACCACGGTTGATAAAGACGTTGCCACGGCGGTCACGCTTAACGACTTTCATCGGATAAACCGCGTTAACAAATTGGTCTGCGAGCTGGCCGGCCACGGTCTTCGCCATCTTGGTAAAACGCTTACTGCTAGGGACTGCGCCGCGTCCATTCACGACGCCCTGACCGATATTAAATTTGTCGGACAGGCTGAAGTTAGCAACAACCTGGCCCGTTGCCGTATCGATCATCTTGGCACTGATCTGGAGAAACCCTACATCGGTGCGCTTATATTTGGAGTCGAAGTTGGGCAGCTTTTTGTGCGCGCTGTAGAACTTAAAGTCTTGAATGGTAGGCAGAATGAGGTAGTTCGCGTTATTAAGCACGCCTGATGCGGCGGCATCTCCTTTTGCAAGATCTGAACTTGCGAACTCTTGTTCTTCTAAAACAGCGGCTAAGTCCGCTTTGTTGCGGCTCAGTACGCGAAATTTGCGTGTTGCTCGGAAGGATGCTTCTAGTTCATCCCAGATAATATCGAGTTTAAGGCGCTTCTTTGCATTGCCTTTAACGCCGTCTCCAACAGTTGGTTCTTTGATCGCCACGGCGGGCTGAACGCGCTCCTGTGCATGGAGTTGAGTAGCAAAAAGTAAGGTGAGTGCGGTGGCGATAAGCCAAATGGGGCGAAGCAACGTGACCATCTCTGCAAATATCCGTCTTAAAAGTTTGCGGGCAGGAGAAGATGGCATCGCAGTGCGAACGCGCTAAATGCATACTTCCCTGTTACGTTCTGCTGACCAAGCAGCGGCAGTTAATCATTAACTGCGAATGAACCTTATTTAGCGCTGCTAAGAATAACAGCAGGAAGTGCATCTTTGTAGAGACGTTTGCTATTAGTAACTATTTTTTTCAAACGATCAGTTGACGGGCAGCAACAGAAAACTGAAAGGCCACCACGTCGTCTATACCGGGGCGAAAATACCGCACTCACGAAGCTGCTCATCGCGGCTGCCATGCTCAACCCAGTGATCAGGAATGCCACGTAGAGTGAGCTTCCCACCCCAGGCCTGTTGGGCTAACCATTCGGCAACGGCAGAACCCGCACCGCCCTGAATCGCATGATCTTCGAAGGTCACAATGTGCTGATGCTGCGCCAGCAGGTGCGTTAGTAGCTCAGTATCTAATGGCTTAACAAAGCGCATATCGACAAGCGTATGGTCGCCGCTCTCTGCCATTTGCTGTACTTGCTGGAGTAGGGGGCCGAAATTGAGTAGTGCTGTACCGCTAGTTCCTGCGCGCAGTAAGCGGGCTTTGCCCACAGGAAGGGTTTCATTGTTGGTTATCACCGTCTCGCATGAGCCTGTTCCGCGCGGGTAGCGCACAGCTGCAGGGCCTTGATGCTGATAACCGGTATTGAGCATCAGCCACTGCTCTTGCTCATCTGCGGGCGTCATGATGATCATCTCAGGAATACAACGCAGCATGGCGATATCGAAGACACCTGCATGAGTGGCGCCGTCTTCACCGACCAGTCCTGCCCGGTCGATTGCCAGCAAAACATCGAGTTTTTGGATGGCGATGTCATGCACGAGCTGGTCGTAAGCGCGTTGCAAAAAGGTTGAATAGATCGCCACGACTGGCTTGGTACCCGCACAAGCAAGACCGGCGGCAAAAGTGAGGGCGTGTTGCTCGGCAATAGCGACGTCAAAGTAGCGTTCGGGATATTGCTCAGAAAAGGCGATTAAATCGGAGCCTTCGCGCATCGCTGGGGTGATACCAACCAGGTGCGCGTCTTTTTCCGCTGTGGCGAGTAGCCAGCGGCCAAAGTGGTTGGCAAAGGTCGGCTTTTTGGGGCTTTTCGGTTGGCTTGGCGGGTCTAGCTTAGTGATGGCATGGTAGCCAACCGGGTCTGCTTCGGCGGGTTCAAACCCCTTACCTTTTTGGGTCACAACGTGCAGAAATTGCGGCCCCTCTTTTTTTAAGGCGGTTTCTAGTGCTGGCAGTAGTTGCGCGAAATCATGGCCATCCACGGGGCCTTGGTATTCAAAAGCAAGCGCTTCAAAAAGCGCCGCCGATGTTTCGCTGCGGCTGCCCTTTAACTTCAAGTTTTTGGCAAGATAAGTTGCCAACCCACCCTCGTTTTTGGAGATCGACATATCGTTGTCATTGAGGATAACCAGTAAGTTTGCGCGGGTATGAGCGGCGTGGTTGAGCGCCTCAAAGGCCATCCCGGCAGTCATCGCCCCATCGCCAATGACTGCCACAGATCGTGTATTTTTACCTAAGAGTTGATCAGCAACCGCCATGCCCAACGCTGCGCTGATCGACGTGCTCGAGTGCCCTGTGCCAAAGTCGTCAAATGTGCTTTCATCGCGCTTTGGAAAAGGCGCTAAGCCGTCGCGTTGGCGCATGGAGAGCATCTGCTCGCGGCGGCCCGTTAAGATCTTATGTGGATAACATTGATGGCCGACATCCCAGATTAAGTGGTCTTCTGGTGTTTTGAGCAAGTAATGCAAAGCGATGGTTAGCTCGATAACGCCTAAGCCTGCACCGAAATGTCCACCTGTTTGCCCAACGCTATACAGCAGATACGCACGCAGCTCGGTAGCCAGTTGTGCTAATTGCTGTGCTGTGAGCGGCTGCAACGCACAAGGTGTGTCAATGGTATCTAACAGCGGTGTCGCTGGGCGGTGCGTTGGAATGGCGGTGAACATCAATGATCTCGATTTACGATGTAGTCAGCCAGCAAAGCAAGGTCTGATCCTTTAGGACCAAAGCTTTGGGCGATGCTGTGTGCTTCTTGGTGTAGCTCAGCAAGTTTCTCTTTGGCGCCAGTGAGTCCGAGTAGCGCGGGATACGTTGGCTTATTTTGCTCAAGGTCGGAGCCTTGAGGTTTACCGAGGGTTTCGGTATCGCCTTCGATATCGAGGATGTCATCTTTTACCTGAAACGCCAAGCCTATGGCATCGCCGAAACGTCGTAGAGCTGCAAGCGAGTCTGGGCTTGCAGCGGGGGCTGAGTAGTAGCCCATTTCGATGGCTGCATTGATCAACGCGCCAGTTTTGCGGTTGTGCATCGCTTCTAGTTGCTCAAGGGTGAGGCTTTGGCCCACATGGCGCAGGTCGAACGCTTGACCGGCCACCATACCGCGATCGCCGGCGGCTTGAGCAAGGGTGCGAATCAGGTCAAGACGTGTTTGAGGTGCTAAAGCGCTTTGGCTCAATAGCTCAAACGCGTAGCTCTGTAAGCCATCTCCAGCAAGGATGGCGGTGGCTTCATCGAAGGCGATATGACATGTGGGTTTGCCGCGGCGCAAATCGTCGTCATCCATCGCGGGTAGATCATCGTGAACCAGAGAGTAGCTGTGGATACACTCAATCGCGCAGGCGGCATCATCCGCATCCTCCAAACAGCCATCTAGCAGCTGATTTACGAGGTAAACCAATACGGGGCGAACGCGCTTACCACCATTGAAGAGACCGTACCGCATCGCCTCTTGCAGGGTCGGTTCAATACTGCTGTGGCTGAGCTTTGCCTGCAGCTGCTGGTCCACGCGTTGTTGATAAGTTCGGATGAGTTGCTGGATAGACACCGATTTAATCCTGTGTTTCGTGAAACGTTTCGCTGGTAAGTTGGCCGTTTTGCTCGGTCAGAATTTGTACTTTTTGCTCGGCTTGATCCAAAATTGTTTGGCACTCACGCGTGAGCTTTATACCCTCTTCAAAGGCACTTAACGACTCTTCTAGCGATAAGTCACCTTGTTCCATACGAGTGACGAGCGCTTCAAGATCAGCAAGCGATTGCTCGAGTTCGGGGGATTTTTTTTTACGTGGCATAGTGTTTTCCTGAAAGCTGATCTGTAAATTAACGAATCAGCTTTATAGGGTCAATTGATCGGAGTCGCGGCCGATAACCTCTAAAGTTATCGGCGTGAACCTACTGATTATTTTGGTATTATCTTTGAAAAACGCGTTCAGCAACAGGCATTCATTGGTTGTGAGAAAGGAGATTTAAGTGGATATAGCCACACTCGTTGGGCTGCTCGGTGGATTTGGTATTGTCATCGCAGCGATGGTTACCGGTGGTGATATCGGTGTCTTCATTAACCCTCCCTCGTTATTGATCGTTGTCGGCGGTACCATTTTGGTCGTGCTGATGAAGTTCACGTTGGCGCAGTTTTTAGGGGCCGGAAAGATCGCGGGTAAAGCGTTTATGTTCAAGTCGGTAAGCCCCGAAGACATTATCAGTGAAACCGTTGAGTTAGCAGATGCTGCACGTAAAGGTGGGTTGCTCTCTCTTGAGGATAAAACAGTAAGCACCGATTTTATGCAGCGGGGCATTCAATTGCTGGTGGATGGCCACGATCCAGATATTGTCAGAATGCTGCTGAACAAAGAGATGAAACTCACCACCGACCGACATGAGTTTGGCGCCAAAATATTTGCTGCGATGGGCGATGTTGCTCCTGCGATGGGGATGATCGGGACGTTGGTTGGTCTGGTACAGATGCTTTCCAACATGAGTGACCCGAAGTCGATCGGCCCTGCGATGGCGGTCGCCCTGCTGACAACGCTGTACGGTGCGATGATCGCTACCATGATTGTATTGCCGATGGCCGATAAGCTGGCCGCACGTAAAGATGAGGAGTCACTCAATCAGGCGCTAACCATCGATGGCCTGTTGGCGATTCAAGCTGGCCAGAACCCACGTGTTATCGAGCAGATGCTGCGTAACTACCTCCCAGAGAAAAAACGCGTCATGTCAGAAGGCTAGGCAAGGATAACGAGTAATGAGTGACGATATAGAAGACGAAGGCTGTCCTCCCTGTCCCGCCGGCCTCCCCGGCTGGCTTGCGACATTCGCAGATTTGATGTCACTGCTCATGTGCTTCTTCGTACTGCTGCTCTCTTTCTCTGAGATGGATGTACTGAAGTTCAAGCAGTTGGCAGGTTCAATGCGTGAAGCGTTTGGTGTTCAAAACCAGATTAAGGTGGAAGATGTCCCCAAAGGCACATCGATCATTGCGCAGGAGTTTAGCCCCGGTCGTCCCGAGCCTACTCCGCTAAATGAAGTCCGCCAAATGACCGTTAACAACGATATGAATACGTTGGATATACGCTCGTTGGAAGGGGAAGCGGAAAACCAAGATAAACGGGAAGGTGAAGCTGAGGCACTGCAAAAGCTGCAGCAGGAGGCTGAGCAAGAAGCTAAAGAGCAAGCGGTGAAGTTTGCAACAGCGTTAGCGACCGAAATCGGTGATGGCAGTGTGGAAGTTGAAACGAGTGAGCGAAAAGTCATTATCCGAGTGAAAGAGAAAGGTTCATTCGCATCTGGCTCAGCGGAGCTGAAGTTTGCCTATATCCCCGTTATGGCCAAGATTCGCGACGTATTGCTGGGTTTAGATAGCAACGTATCTATCGAAGGTCATACGGACAATGTGCCGTACTCAGGGCGTGCGTTTAATTCTAACTGGGATCTGTCGATGGCTCGAGCGCTCGCCGTAGCTGAAGAGCTATTTGACGACCCTCGTATCGACCAAGCGCGCTATCAGATCATTGGGCATGCTGACACGAAGCCGCTAGTACCAAATAATACGTCAGCGAACCGTGCCACTAACCGCCGTGTAGAGATCGTGATCCAGCGAGGCAAAGATAAAGAGCTATTGGAGAAGATCCAAGCACGAGGCCTAAACGATTCTGAAGGTGAGCGGCTGGCGCCGAATGAGATCTTTTAATAGGGATTGAAACCAACAAAAAAGCCGTCTTACGACGGCTTTTTTATTCACATGAGAGCCTTATTTTGACTGTTCAATCATGTATGTGATCGATGCTTTAAGTTCAGCGTCTGAGCAGTCCATGCATGTGCCTTTTGGAGGCATAGCGCCGATACCGGAGATCGCTGTTGCAAGTAGAGCGTCTTCACCTTTAGCGATACGCGGTGCCCACGCTGCCTTATCACCTAGTTTAGGTGCGCCTGCAACGCCAGATGCGTGACAAACAAAGCACTTAGACTGATACACTTCAGCGCCAGTACGTTCTGCATTCGCTGCTGCTGGAAGAAGCATTGCTGCGGCAGCTGCCGCTAAAATAATTTTTTTCATGGTTCTTGTTCCTTAATATATGCTCACAGTGTCAACTGGTAACAGTTTAGGTCGTGCGTTGGGATGATGTAAATACAAACGACCTTAGCAGGCTATCATTTGCAGTCTGAATGAAGGCACACATGAATGGGTTGATAGAAATCAACAAGCATTAAAAAAGCCTGCAAGGGCAGGCTTTTTTCGGTGAAAGGAGGGGCTTACATGCTAGTAGCGTAATCCCATTGCATAGTTAGCTTGGTTTTGTTGGCTAACCATATTGCGTTGTTCGATAGCCTGTTCTGCTAAATACTCGCTAACAACTTGCTCTAGCATCGTTGTTGGTGCAGTTATCATTTGCTTGGCATCATCGATCGAGTAGCCGCGCTTCAGCAACTGCTTCAGCTGTGCGCTTAATTGATGGTGATCCATCTTTATATCCTCTGTTAATTTACTCTCACATATTGCCCAATGAATATGACAGTTTTATGGCATCTCGGCGTTGCAAACTCAGTTTCGAGCTGGCGCGATTTGCTTGCTTCTGTCGACCCTGTGGGATGTTGCGGGTAACTATAAGAGGTTGTTTAGGCGGGAAAAGTTCCATGGAAAGTTAAATTCGATAAAAAACTGGCTCGGCCTGAAAGGAGCCATCAGACCAAGCCATGCGGGGACCGAAATTAACTGACAATTGAAACAATAGTCATGATTGCTACGCCAGCCCATAACAAGATGTGTAGGCGCTGATTGATTAACGAGAAGATTGCGAATTTGCGATTCTGGTAACCGATGTTCAGGGCTCGCTTGGATAGTACGCTGCCTGGCCAGCCACCCAGTGTTTCAATCGCAGCCAGTGCAACAGAATGCTTATTAATACGACGCTTTTGGTGGTGTTGGTTCAGAGTTACCACATATCCTGCGAGTAAAGACATGGTGATATACAGCAGCAAGGGGATAACGCTGAACGTACAAGCGATGAGTGCACCGATAAAGGGGATAATCACATATGCGTATTCGCTACTTTTGATACGGTTGATTCGCACGTTCCCTACCGCCGTGGCGGTGGGTTTAACTCGAACAGCGCGAAAGTGCCCATCAACACCGGGTTTGAGTGAGAAGACGAGTTTCTCTCCAATCCATGGCGTGCCGTAGTGCTCCAAATCTTTCAAATCAAAACGCACCTCGCCTGCCGCATCGGGTGTTGAAATAACACCATAGCCTTGCTCTTCATTAAGGTTTTTCAAACGACCTTTGAAAATAGACATATTGGACTCCTGAGGGCTTGATTCGCATTGGGGCGCCATATTATTGGCCTCTAGCCAAATAAATCCTTAACAGATGAATAAAAAGCCAGATTTAAATTCAAACGATTGTACGAATTTTGTTGAACTACTCGGGATTCGTTTGGTGATCTAGGCTGCGCTTTGTTTCAAACGCTATGGCTTGGTGGCTGGGAAGTGGTCGGCTAAAACTATCCCCAACTTCTGTGGATAAGTGTGTGAAAACTAATGTAGAAAAAGGCTCGTCTTCGATGTACTGGGCAGCATTGATAAACGCCTATTTATTGAGCTGAAATCTGGTAAATTTTTGATAACTGGTTTTGTTGAGCGTTTCGCTGCGCGGCGAGGATATTCCAAAGCTGGTTTGCTAGTTGCGGATGCTCAGAAAACCAGTGATGTGAGAAAGGTAGGAATATATCCTCTTCTAAAAATACCTTCTGAGCGGGCACAATCTTATCCATGCCTTCGCGTTTTATCAGCTGTTTTGCGGTTTCTTCTTCAAGTACATATCCATCTAGTCGCTTATGTTGCAGCATTCGAAAGCCATGTTCTGGCAAATGACTAAGTTCCGGCAGTGCTCCCATCTCTTTGAGACGCTTATGGATTTTATAGCCCGGTGGAGCGTCTACACCCAGACTGTTATGGCTTAGCCGTTCACCGTTCCATGTTAGCGGGGATGTTTGATGATGATATAAGCGATAATGAGCAGTCCACAGACGACGAGAGTGGTCGATTTGGCCGCCCTGTCTGGGATAAACCCCCCAGGCTTCTCGGCTAGGGTCATGCACGGCTGAAAGCAGCGCATCGACCGAGCCCGTTTTCATGAACAGGATGCAGCGCTTCCACGGTGCCGAGACGTATTCGATTTCGATATCCAACTGTTGAGCCGACGCGTTGAGTAAGTCTGCAAGAAGGCCTTGTTTATGCTGAGAATCTGAGTCTGTGGATAATGTTGCGCTGAGGTAGGGCGGGTAGTTCTGGTTTTCATGGCAGACTCGCAGGAGTGCGCCTGCATTTGAACCAACGCTGATGAGCATTAAGGGAACTAGAATAGCCAAGCTGTTGTGATTCATAGGCGCCTCTTTGTTATGTCGTCCACCTACCCAGATTATAGACCAGTGACTCAGTACTTTTTGGCTTGAGATAAGCAAGTAATGCCTTGGCAAAAAATCAGGGAACAGGGCTTTCTTTGTAAGAGTGTAGCAACCGATGATAGGCGCGGGAGGGGAGGCTAACCGTGACTCAATCTGGAGACGTAGCTATGTTATCTAAACGACGGGCACAAAAAAAGCGGCCACTTATCGTGCCGCTTTCTGTTCGCTTTTCAGCGCTTCTTTATCAACTTGATAAAGGCATGGTACCAGAGGCCGGACTCGAACCGGCACGCTTTTAAGGGCGGGGGATTTTGAATCCCCTGTGTCTACCAATTTCACCACTCTGGCTCAAAACGTGGGGCGTATTATAGAGCGCTTTTCTCCCGCGTCAACGGTTTTGTAATAACACTGATAAAAAATACATTTTGTTGTACAATCGTTCGCCTTTTTTAACGCATGTTGAAGGGTAATATGCAGGTAAAAGATTTCCATTTTGAGCTGCCTGAAGAGCTGATTGCGAGTTATCCGTTAGATAAGCGCTCAGCCAGCCGTTTGCTTTGCCTCGACGGCAATAGTGGTGCAGTAGAACACCGCCAGTTTAGCGATATTCTGGAATATTTGGATCCGGGGGATGTTGTGGTGTTTAACAACACGCGTGTTATTCCCGCGCGCTTGTTTGGTACCAAAGCGTCTGGTGGCAAGGTTGAAGTGCTGGTGGAGCGGGTGCTCGACTCTCATCGTGTCTTGGCTCATGTGCGCTCTAGCCGTTCTCCCAAAGAGGGAGCGGTGTTGCTGCTTGAGGGGGAAATTCAAGCCACCATGCTTGGCCGCCATGAAAACTTGTTTGAATTGGGGTTTGCGGGCGAAGCATCAGTGTTCTCGCTGCTAGAGGCGCATGGGCATATGCCATTGCCACCCTACATGAAGCGTGAGGATCAGTTATCAGATCGCGAGCGCTACCAAACTGTCTATGGTACGCAACCGGGCGCTGTCGCGGCTCCGACCGCTGGCCTGCACTTTGATGAAGAGTTGTTGGCTGCACTCGATGAGAAGGGCGTTCACAAGGCGTTTGTGACCTTACATGTAGGGGCGGGTACGTTCCAGCCGGTTAAAGTGGATAAAATCGAAGATCACGTGATGCACTCGGAATATATCGAGGTGGATCAGTCGGTCTGCGACGCTGTGAAAGCCGCGCGTGCGCGCGGAAATAAGGTTGTTGCCGTGGGAACGACGAGCGTGCGCTCACTAGAGAGCGCGAGTAAGTCAGGTGAGATCGCGCCTTATCAAGGTGATAGCGATATCTTCATCTTCCCCGGGTATGAGTTCAAAAGCGTTGATTTGCTCATCACCAACTTTCATCTGCCTGAGTCAACATTGATGATGCTTGTGAGTGCGTTTGCAGGTTATGAGCATACGATGGCGGCATACCGTGATGCGGTAGCCGAAAAGTACCGTTTCTTTAGTTATGGCGATGCTATGTGTATTCGCCGCAAGACCGATCAAGGAGAGGCTGCGTGAGCCGAACGTGTTTTATGAAGTTTGAGAAGCTCGCTGAGCAGGGCAAAGCGCGCCGCGGCCGCTTAACGTTCCCGCGTGGCGAGGTGGAGACACCTGCATTTATGCCGGTAGGTACCTATGGCACCGTCAAAGGGATGCTGCCTAAAGATATCAAAGAGACTGGTGCGCAGATTATTTTGGGGAACACGTTCCACCTCATGCTGCGCCCTGGCACTGAAATCGTTAAGTTGCATGGCGATCTGCACGACTTCATGCAATGGCAGGGGCCTATTCTGACGGATTCTGGCGGCTTTCAGGTCTTCAGCCTTGGTAAAATGCGTAAGATCACCGAAAAGGGCGTGACCTTTCAGTCACCTGTGAATGGCTCGCAAGTTTTTCTTGATCCAGAAAAGTCGATGCAGGTTCAGCGTGACTTAGGTTCAGATATTGTGATGATTTTTGATGAGTGCACGCCGTATCCTGCGACAGAACAGGAAGCTGCCGATTCAATGCGTCTCTCGTTGCGCTGGGCTGAACGCTCTAAAAAGGCGCACGGTGACTCGCCGTCTGCCCTATTTGGTATTGTGCAAGGCGGAATGTATGAGCACTTGCGTGATGAGTCTCTAGAGGGGTTAGTGGACATTGGCTTTGATGGTTATGCCATTGGTGGGCTGTCGGTCGGTGAGCCAAAAGATGAGATGATGAAAGTACTCGATCATGTCGCCTATAAGCTGCCTGAAGATAAGCCACGCTACCTAATGGGGGTTGGTAAGCCAGAAGATCTGGTCGAGGGTGTGCGCCGAGGTGTTGATATGTTCGACTGCGTGATGCCAACGCGTAATGCACGAAACGCGCATCTGTTTGTTGATACAGGGGTTGTAAAACTACGAAATGCCTCCAATAAAACAGATACTCGTCCTGTTGATGAAACGTGTGACTGCTATACATGTCAGAACTTCAGCCGTGCTTATCTGCATCACTTAGACAAGTGCCATGAAATTCTGGGTTCGCAACTCAATACGATCCACAATTTGCACTTCTACCAGAAGGTGATGGCAGGTTTGCGCGAGGCACTTGATCAAGGTAAATTGGACGACTTTGTAGCCGAATTTTATGCTAAACGCGGTATGGAAGTACCGCCGTTGAGCGATAACTGATTACTTTAATTTCAAAAGGTTAGGAATAGAAATGAGCTTTTTTATCTCTCCTGCATACGCTGAAGGCGCTGCGGCAGCTGGCCAAATGGATCCAGGTTTATTCAATGTGATTTTCCTGGTGGGTTTTGGTCTGATCTTCTACTTCTTCATGTGGCGTCCGCAATCTAAGCGTGCTAAAGAGCACCGTGAGTTGCTAGGAAACCTGTCAAAAGGTGATGAGGTGCTAACAGCCGGTGGTGTGCTGGGTAAAGTTGTTAAGCTAAATGACGACTACGTGGTACTTGAAGTGAGCGAAGGCGTTGAACTGACCTTCCAAAAAGCTCACGTAGCAGCAGCCCTACCGAAAGGCACGCTGAAAAGTATCTAAGCGCTTTGTTAAAAAACGCCACTTAATAAGTGGCGTTTTCATTTCGTTAAAGGAACGGGCACGATGCTCAACCGTTATCCTCTCTGGAAAAATTTGCTAATCGTTTTTGTTTTGTTGCTTGGCGCGCTCTACGCGGCACCTAACCTCTATCCTGAGGATTACGCCATTCAGCTCTCAGGAACCCGAGATATACATCAGGTTGATCAGGCGTTAATGGATAAAGTAACGGCTGCAATCGAGAACGGCGGGTTAGAGATTAAAGAGTCGGAGTTACTCGATAAGAGTGGCTTGATTCGTTTTACCGACAGCGAAACACAGCTGAAAGCTAAGCAGATTGTTAGCCAAGCCGTTGGCGAGAATTATGTGGTTGCACTGAATCTCGCGCCAACGACGCCTGACTGGCTTACAGACATCGGCGCAGGCCCGATGAAGCTCGGTCTTGATCTGCGTGGTGGTGTTCACTTCTTGCTTGAGGTGGATATGGCGCAAGCTGTGGGACAGCGTTTGGATGTTTATGTCTCTGAGATCAAAACCAAGCTGCGTCAAGACAAGCTGCGTTACCGTGCTGTGGAGCACTTAGACGATGGTAGCTTGTCGGTGAAATTCTCCAGCCCAGAAACACGTGACCAAGCGCTATCTTTGCTGCGTAAGGACTACCCAGAGTTTCTGATCTCGGCTGAAGATGCTGATGGTGCAAACTTCCTCACTATTATGCTCACTGAAGCAACTGTTCGCTCGATCGAAGATTATGCTATCAAGCAGAACTTAACGACGCTGCGTAATCGTGTGAACGAGCTGGGTGTAGCTGAACCGCTGGTCCAGCGCCAAGGGCGTAACCGTATTGTGGTGCAGCTGCCGGGTGTTCAAGATGCAGCCGCAGCGAAGCGTATTATCGGTAAAACGGCGAACCTTGAATTCCGTTTAGAAGCGAAAACAGACGTGAACAGTGCACTCACAGAAACCTATGATTTCCGCAGTGAGCCTGGTCGTAAAGCACGTCTTGAGAAAGATATCATCATCACAGGTTCCAGCGTTTCAAATGCACAAGCGTCGTTCGATGAGAATGGTCAGCCGCAGGTGAATATCAGCCTTGATAGCAAAGGCGGACAGCTGATGAACCGTACCACGCGTAATGCGGTGAAACGCCGCATGGCTGTGCTGTTTGTCGAGCACAAATCGCGCATGGTAACCGAAACGGTTGATGGCGAGAAAGTTGAAAAACGCGTGCCATACGTTGAGAAAAAGATCATCTCATTGGCAACGATTCAGTCAGTGCTGGGTTCCCAATTCCGTATCACGGGCTTGGATGGTGCGGGTGAGTCATCTGAGTTAGCACTGCTACTGCGTGCGGGTGCCCTAGCTGCGCCAATCTACTTTGTCGAAGAGCGTACGGTGGGTCCAAGCTTGGGTGCGGAAAACATCGAACTTGGGGTGACCTCGGTTCAGATCGGCTTTGCCTTAGTATTGATCTTTATGGCCATCACCTACCGGGTCTTTGGTTTGCTGGCGAACGTTGCATTGTGTATCAACCTCGTTTTGCTGGTGGCGGTGATGTCTATGCTGTCGGCAACACTTACGTTGCCCGGTATTGCTGGTATCGTTTTAACAGTAGGTATGGCGGTTGATGCCAATGTGTTGATATTTGCGCGGATTAAAGAGGAGCTGAAAAATGGTTTGCCTCCACAGTCTGCGATCAATGCGGGCTTTGATCGCGCATTTACAACCATCTTTGATGCCAACATCACTACATTGCTAGCGGCAGTTATCCTATTCGCGATGGGCACTGGCCCTGTGAAAGGGTTTGCGGTAACGCTATCGGTGGGTATTGTAACGTCTGTCTTTACCGCAATTTGGGTGACGCGTGCACTGGTCAACTTGACCTATGGCGGCCGTCAGCTCAAGAAACTGTCCATTTGAGGTGCATAAACGATGTCTGAGAATACAAAAATTTATGACTTCATGGGCTACCGCAAGATCGCAACGATGTTTTCGGCGATTCTGTTGGTTATCTCTATTGGTGCCATTGCCATTCAGGGTTTGAAACTCGGTCTGGATTTCACCGGCGGCAGCTTGGTTGAAGTGGGTTATCAGCAAGACGCTAATTTGACCGAGATTCGTGATCAGCTAGAAGCGGCGGGCTTTCAGGATGCGGTCGTACAAACCTTTGGTGCACCGACCGATATTTTGATTCGCCTTGGCGCTGATCATGATCCGAAGTTGGGTGACAAGGTGCTTGCGGCGTTGCAAGCTGGCGGTGATACCAGCATTGAGCTGCGCCGTAATGAGTTTGTTGGTGCACAAGTGGGTGAGGAACTGCGTGAACAGGGTGGTCTGGGAATGCTATTGGCGCTCTTTATGATCATGGTTTACGTGGCGTTCCGCTTCCAGCTGAAGTTCTCTATTGGTGCGGTTGCTGCGCTCGCGCATGATGTTCTGATCGTAGTTGGCTTTTTCGCGCTGTTCCAAGTGGAGTTTGACCTTACCGTATTGGCTGCAGTACTGGCGGTTATTGGTTACTCGCTCAACGATACGATCGTTGTATCTGACCGAATCCGCGAGAACTTCCGTATGATGCGTAAAGGCTCTCCCACTGAGATCCTTAATGCATCATTGAGCCAAACACTCAGCCGTACAGTGATCACCTCGGTTACGACTTTACTGGTGTTGATAGCACTGGCAGTGTTTGGCGGTGAGATGATCCATGGCTTCGCGCTTGCGTTGCTGGTGGGTGTGTTGATCGGTACGTATTCATCTATCTATGTGGCAGCGAATGCGCTGGTGATGATGGGGATCTGTAAAGAGGATCTTATGCCACCACCAAAAGAGGAAGATGAAGTGCTGGATGAGATGCCATAAGGCGCTTGAATCCATAAAACGTAAAAAACGGGCCGACTTCTTGTCGGCCTGTTCGTTTGTGCCTCATACTGTGAATATAGCCTACAAAACGGACCGTTTAGATGAGTAAAGATTGGATCGATCCCCACGCTTCACGCGAAGCGCAGAAATATACCAACCCTGTGCCCAGCCGCGAGCTGGTGTTGTCGTTTCTTGAGCAGTGGGGTTCTCCAATAAGCCACCCGCAGTTATGCCGAGAACTGGGCGTGACCGATGAAGAGTCGGTAGATGCGCTGATGTTTCGCTTGAAGGCGATGTGCCGGGATGGCCAGCTCATGAGTAATCGCCGCAACGAGTTTGGCCTGCTGCGGAAGATGGATTTGATTCCGGGGCGAGTGATCGGCCACCGAGACGGGTTTGGTTTTGTTGTGCCTGATCAAGGGGGAGATGATCTATTTCTCTCATCGCGCCAGATGCGTCAGGTGTTCGATGGTGATCGCGTGGTCGTACAAGAGATGGGTAAAGACCACCGTGGCCGTCGTGAAGGTAAGATCGTTGAGGTGCTCGAGCGCAATACTCATAAGCTTGTGGGGCGTTTTCAAGGTGAAGCGGGCTTTGGTCAACTGCGCCCTGAAAACCAGCGAATCGCTAATCAAGTGATGGTTTTGGCCGATCCAGAATCTGGCCTGTCTTATGAGAACGAGCAGTTGGTGGTGATCGAGATCACACAGCAGCCAGGTAAGCGCAATATGGCGCAGGGTAAAGTTATCGAGGTGCTGGGCGATCACCTTGCTGCCGGCATGGAGATACAGGTCGCGATCCACAACTACGATATTCCCAATGAGTGGCCTACTGAAGTTACCCAGCAGATTGCTGAGCTTTCACCCGAGGTAGAGGCGTCAGCTAAAACGAATCGTATTGACCTGCGGCATCTGCCGCTGGTGACCATCGATGGTGAAGATGCACGGGACTTTGATGATGCTGTTTATGCCGAGCGTAAGCGCGGCGGCGGTTGGCGGCTTTGGGTCGCGATTGCGGATGTGTCTTGGTATGTTCGCCCTGAAACCCCGTTGGATATTGAAGCACATAAACGCGGTAACTCGGTCTACTTCCCTGAGTATGTGGTTCCTATGCTGCCGGAGCTGCTCTCCAACGGATTGTGTTCGTTAAATCCTAAGGTTGACCGGTTAGCGATGGTCTGTGAAATGACGATCAGTGCAGCGGGTAACCTATCAGGCTATCAGTTCTATGAAGCGGTCATTGAGTCAAAAGCACGCCTGACCTACACCAAGGTGGGCGATATGTTGATGGCCCCTGAGAGTGAATCTGGCCAGGCCCTACGCGCATCTTATCGCGATGTCGTGCCGCATCTTGAGACACTGCATGAACTCTATTTTGCGCTTCGTGAAGCCCGCGAGGTGCGTGGTGCCATCGACTTTGAAACCACAGAAAGCCGAATTGTTTTCAGCAACGAGCGCAAGATCGATAAGATTGTGCCGGTCACTCGTAACGATGCCCATAAACTGATTGAAGAGTGTATGTTGTGCGCAAACGTCGCGACGGCTCGCTTTCTTAGTAAGTCGGGTATGCCTGCGCTTTACCGCGTGCATGATGGCCCAAAAACCGCGCGCTTAGAAACACTACGTGCTTATCTTGGCGAGTTAGGACTTAACTTGCCGGGTGGGGAAACGCCAGAGCCGAGTGATTATCAGGCACTGGCGGAGTTGATCGCTGAGCGCCCTGATCGGCATGTGATACAAACCATGATGCTGCGCTCCATGGCACAGGCGGTTTATACACCGGAAAACAACGGCCATTTTGGCCTTGCTTATACGGCATATACGCACTTCACATCGCCTATTCGCCGCTACCCTGACCTGTTGGTGCATCGTGCCATTCGTGCCCAAATTCACGCTGGCAAAGCAGCAAGGACCGTTAAACGACCCGAGCCTTTTACTGCGAACCCGCAATTCTCTTATCCCTATTCAACCGAGCAAATCTTGCAGTTGGGTGAGCACTGCTCCATGACAGAGCGTCGTGCAGACGACGCAACACGCGACGTAGTTGCGTGGCTGAAATGCGAATATATGCAAGATCAGGTGGGTGAATCCTTTGATGGTGTGGTTTCTGCTGTGACGGGCTTTGGCCTCTTTGTGGAGCTTAAATCGGTCTTTGTTGAAGGGTTAGTCCATATCACCGGCTTGCCAAACGACTATTACCACTTTGATGCAGGCAAGCAGCGTTTGGTGGGTGAGCGGACCCGGCAATCATTCCGCCTTGGCGATAACCTGCGTGTGCGCGTTGCCCGTGTGGATCTGGATGAGCGGAAAATCGACTTTGATTTAGTTGAGCACTTAAAAAAGCGTGATGCGGTAAAAGCGGTTTCAAAGCGCCAATTATTAGCTGAAGGCAAGTTAGGTGATCCAGTAAAAGGCGCGCCTAGGAAGGCTCAGAAGGCTGAATACTCAGCAAAGCAGGCTCGTAAAGGCAAAGGTGGTGATCAAGTGGAGGAGGCTAAGAAACCTCCTCGCAAGCGCAAGAGTGCAGCGACTTCTGATTCTGCGCCTAGCTTATCGGCTGCGGAAAAAGAGGTAGCCGATTACTCTTATGCCGGTAAAGGGAAGAGTAAGAAAGCGAAGAAGCGTGCCGCAGCGAAAAAGGGGAAGTCGGTAGCTGCACGTAAGCCGAAGAAGAGTAAGGTAAAAAAACGCGGATAAGCCGCGGTGAGTGCGTGGATAGCCTTAGCTGTCTGCTATAATCCGCGCACCATTAATGAATAAAGGGCTCACTCTGCTGAGCGAATGAGGCGATGAAAGAGATTATCCTGCTGACTATCTCCGGAGAAGATAAACCCGGCGTGACCTCCAGCATGTCATCTATATTGGCGAGCTACCAGATCAACATTCTGGATATTGGCCAAGCGGTTATTCACAACACCTTATCGTTAGGCATCTTGATTGAGGTGTCTCGCGAGGCGGAATCATCTCCACTATTGCGTGATCTGCTCTTCAAGGCGCATGAGCTGAACATGAAGATCCGTTTTCAGCCAGTGGATGCGCAGGAATATACGGATTGGGTCAGTGAGCAGGGTAAATCGCGTCACATTATTACGCTGTTGGCGCGCCGTATCACCGCGGAGCATATTGCAAAGGTTACGGATATCGCCGCGCGTCACGGTATTAATATCGATAAAATCACGCGTTTGTCCGGGCGTTTGCCACTTGATACGAGCCCGCAGGAAAAAACGCGCGCGTGTGTCGAGTTTTCGGTGCGTGGTGCTGATGCTGACACTGGTCCGTTGCGTGAAGAGTTCTTGCGTGCGGCGAGTGACTTAGATGTCGATATTGCTTTCCAAGAGGATAATATCTTCCGCCGCAACCGCCGTTTGGTTGTGTTTGATATGGACTCAACATTGATCGAAGCCGAAGTGATTGATGAGCTTGCGAAAGAAGCGGGTGTCGGCGATCAGGTAGCAGAGATCACAGAAGCGGCGATGCGTGGCGAAATCGACTTCAACGAGAGCTTTAAGCGCCGCATGGCGTTGTTGAAAGGCTTGGATGTTAAAGTGCTTGATCAAATCGCTGAACGCCTGCCGATGACTGAGGGGTGTGAAGAGCTGGTGTCTAACCTCAAGGCATTGGGCTTTAAAACCGCCATCCTCTCGGGCGGTTTCAACTATTTTGCCTCGCACCTACAGAATAAGCTCGGCTTTGACTACGTGTACGCGAACGAATTGGATATCGATGCCGAGGGGCGTGTCACTGGCGAAGTTAAAGGCACTGTCGTGAATGGCGAGCGTAAAGCTGAATTGCTACGCGAGATCGCAGCGAAAGAGGGGATCGCATTGGAACAAACGATTGCGGTCGGGGATGGTGCGAACGACCTCCCTATGCTGTCTATTGCGGGTTTAGGCATCGCGTTCCGTGCGAAGCCGCTGGTACGCCAGAGCGCGAAGCAAGCGATATCAACGCTAGGTTTAGACGGCATCTTGTACCTTATCGGTTTTAGAGATCGCGATGCGCTCAACGAGTCACGCTAAATAAAAAAGGCTCCATACGGAGCCTTTTTTATTATTGGTCGAAGAAGTCGTAGTTCATCTCTTCAGCAGGGGGCTGTAAGTAGTAGCCTTGAATGAGGCCGACCCCTGTTTTCCACAAACTACTCATCACTTTAGGGCTCTCAACGTGTGGAGCGATGGTGATCTTACCCTGTGCCTTTAGGTCTTCTACCATCTCAATGAAGCTCTCGTCGCTGGTATGGTTGGCCAGATCTTGTACATAAGAGCCATCTATTTTTACGTAATCTGTTGGGATCTGGCGCAGCACTTGGCGGGCATTGCTGGAAGCGCCATGGTGTTTGACGCAAACCAAGCAATGCAGCTCTTTTAAGCCGTCAGCGAAGGCTTGGGCATTAAGCATGTTACTTGAGCATTCACTTTCACTCATTTGGAAGACCAGGTGATCGGCTGGAATACGGTACTCTCGCAACGTATCAGACAACCAAGGCAATATGCTTTCATCGCGCCATGTTTGGCTGGAGATATTTAAGAACAAGCGGTGCTTCGCGCCTTTCTTAATTTCATTGCGTAGATTGCGAATACTCTTCTTAATCACCCAGCGGTCGAGTGTTGAGGTGAGGTCGCCAATCTCCATGGTACTCATGAAGGTATCTGGGGTGATCTCTTTCTGATCATCATCCAGCATTCGCACGAGGGCTTCGTAGTGGCAGACTTTACTGTTATATGACAGCGGTACAATGGGTTGGAAGAGCAGCTTAAGCTGGTCGTTCTCAACGGCTAAGCGCAGAGCTTCTACCGCTTTGGCGTGATCTTCGTCGCTCGGTTCTTTCTCTGGCACGAAGAGTAAAACCGCGTTGCCAGGGCCCTGTTTCGAGCCTGCATTTTCTGCCGCGGACTGTGCCCGTTCAATTAATTCCGATGAGCCTGGCGTAGCGTCGTTAATGCTAGCGACACCAATAGAGCAGGTGGTTTTAATGACATTATCGGCAAACTCTGTGCTTTCAATGGCTGCACGCAGTGTTTCGGCAAAAGCGACTGCTTTATCAGGGCTTGGGTCATGGAAAATGACGCCAAAGGTTGAGTCGCTGATACGGCCTTTGATGTGCACTGGGTTGAGCTTCGCCTTGAGGATATCAGCGATGTCGCGAGCAATGTGGTCACAGGTATCTGCACCATGTGTTGCGCGAATAGTATCGTAATTATCGATACTAATAAGGAAAAAGTTACAATCGTTCCCGCCGCTAAGGGCGAGCTGTGTTGTTTCATCTAAACGGCGTGTTAAAAATGCAGTGTTATATAGACCGGTAATGGGGTCGTGCTCTGTAAAGCCTTTCAAGCTCGCCTGTGAACTCTCCGCCCGCACTGTAAATTGGATACAAGGGTTGCCTTGGTAGACACTCTCTTGGATCTCGATATTGGCAGTGAAGTTTGAGTTATCAGCACGGCGACCGGTCAGTTGAAACATTAGATCTTTGAGGTTTTCCGTCGCGAACGTTTGTACCTGTTCGCGCAGCTCTTCCTTATCTTCTTGAACAAAAAAGTGCTCCAGACCACGCCCTTGTATACGCTCGGCATTGTCGTAGCCGTAGAGGTTTGCAAATGCCGTATTGGCAAGTAGCAGCTGTTTGGAATCAAAGTAAGCTATCGCGAGCGTGGAGCGCTCCATCAACAGCTGGACTCGTTTTTCCATTTCAACGAGAAGTGACTCTGCTTGACGCATTCGGCGGCGATTTTCTAAGTGCTCTAGCTCGCGACGAATCGTAATTAACAGCAGTTCCTTCTCTTCTAAAGGCACAACGGCCTGCATTTGCCCTTTAAGTCCTTGAAGAAGAGATAGGCTATCGGCATGCGGTACTAGCTGAATAACGGGAATGTCTTTATCCAGACGCTTGAGCTGATGCATCGCTTGCTTAGCGGTAAATGTTTGGCGCTCGGATGAGCAAACGATCAGATCCCATGAACGCTCGGTAAGGGCGTTGATAAACTCAGCTTCAGAGTTTATCTGGCGTCCTCTAGGTGCCAGTAAAGCACCGCGAAGCAGTGAGATAATCGGGTCTGTTTCCTCAGGATTTAGCCCTAAGAACAGAAGATGGACATTTTTACGGAGACGTTGTTTTCTGCGATTTGATAAGCGCTGTAGTAGCGCGTCAGATGTCGTTATTGCTTCTTCCATCAAGCTTCCCCTTAAGCCAATCCACCGCTCAAACGAACGTCAGTAAAACACTATAAGTGTAACGGGTTTAGGGAAAAGTTACAGGGAAAATAAACGGTCGTTTTAGGCGACAATGGTAAGCGCAAAGATGGCAGGGGTAGCTGGATTCGAACCAACGCATGACGGGATCAAAACCCGTTGCCTTACCGCTTGGCTATACCCCTACAGAGCAAGATATGATGCATTGAGCATATAGAGATGGCAGGGGTAGCTGGATTCGAACCAACGCATGACGGGATCAAAACCCGTTGCCTTACCGCTTGGCTATACCCCTGTATCTGTAAATGGTGGCAATGGCGGGACTCGAACCTGCGACCCACGCATTATGAATGCGTTGCTCTAACCAACTGAGCTACATTGCCAACATAGTGTGCAAGCGTTTGAGAGATGGCAGGGGTAGCTGGATTCGAACCAACGCATGACGGGATCAAAACCCGTTGCCTTACCGCTTGGCTATACCCCTGTATCTTTCAAATGGTGGCAATGGCGGGACTCGAACCTGCGACCCACGCATTATGAATGCGTTGCTCTAACCAACTGAGCTACATTGCCGCGCTGCATTTGAGGCGCGTATTATTCTCTTTATTCTTTTTTATGTCAACCCGTTAAGGGAAAGTTTTCGCATCGATAGGCGATAAAAAAGCCGGCTTAATCTGCCGGCTTTTCAATAGCTTAGATTTTACACATTGAAGCGGAAGTGGACTACATCGCCATCTTGAACGATATATTCCTTGCCCTCTAGACGCCATTTTCCGGCGTCTTTCGCACCTTGCTCACCGTTGTATTCGATATAGTCGTTATAAGCGATAACTTCTGCGCGGATGAAGCCTTTCTCGAAGTCCGTGTGAATGACACCCGCTGCATTTGGAGCAGTAGCACCGATACGCACAGTCCAAGCACGTACCTCTTTTACACCTGCGGTGAAATAGGTTTGCAGACCGAGGAGGTCATATCCTGCGCGAATAACGCGGTCAAGGCCTGCTTCTTCCATGCCGAGGTCTTCTAGGAATTCAGTGCGCTCTTCGTCATCTAGTTCGGCGATTTCTGCTTCCAGCTTGTTGCAGATTGCCACTAACTCTGCGCCTTCACTGGCTGCTAGCTCGCGTACTTTATCTAGGTGAGGATTGTCTTCAAAGCCATCTTCATCCACATTGGCGATATACATCGTTGGCTTGATCGTCAGCAGGTGGAATGTCTTCACAATCTTTAGGTCATCAGCGTCAAAGCCGATTGAGCGCGCCGGCTGCCCCTCTTCAAGGTGAGGAATCAAGCGCTCAAGGAGCTCTTTGGCTTTGATGGCGTCTTTGTCTCCACCTTTTGCTTGCTTCTGCAAACGCTGTAGCTGCTTCTCACAAGACTCTAGATCCGCTAAAGCAAGCTCTAGGTTGATCGTCTCGATATCAGAAATAGGGTCGATGCGGTTAGCAACGTGGATAACGTTTTCATTTTCAAAGCAACGCACCACGTGTGCGATTGCATCCGTTTCACGGATGTTCGCCAAGAACTTGTTACCAAGGCCTTCACCTTTTGAGGCACCAGCTACCAAGCCTGCAATATCCACAAACTCCATCGTCGTAGGGATAACGCGCTCTGGGTTCACGATTGCGGATAGTTTATCCAAGCGAGGATCTGGCATCGGTACCACACCGGAGTTTGGCTCGATCGTACAGAAAGGGAAGTTTTCTGCATCGATTCCTGCCTTAGTCAGTGCATTAAATAGCGTTGATTTACCAACGTTAGGAAGCCCAACGATACCGCATTTAAAACCCATAGTATGGTTACCTTTAGCCTTTAAAACTGTGAAGTTTGTTCATCGCTTTTGCCCAGTCACCTGAAAGCGCCAGTGGCAGGTGGTGCAGTGCTTCGTCTGTTGCCGCCTGAGTTTTGGTGTACTCGCTAGAGGGGGCTTTCTTGAGCACGAAATTAGCAACCTCGCTTGCATGGCCGGGGTGGCCAATACCGAGGCGTAAGCGGTAAAACTGTTTGTTATTACCCAGCTTGCTGATGATATCTCGCAGGCCGTTATGGCCGCCGTGCCCGCCGCCTTGCTTGAAGCGTGCAATGCCCGGAGGGAGGTCTAGCTCATCATGAGCGACCAAGATCTGCTCTGCTGGGATTTTGAAAAAATTAGCTAGTGCAGCTACCGATTGACCACTGAGATTCATATAAGTTGTGGGAATGAGTAGGTGCACTGGTTGGGAGTCGATCAGGGTTTTGGTGTACAAACCAAAGTACTTTTTCTCTGGCTGTAAAACTGCATTTTGTCGAGCAGCTAGCTGCTCGACAAAATCAGCCCCAGCATTATGGCGCGTATTCATATATTGGCTACCTGGA
Source organism: Neptunomonas sp. XY-337 (assembly GCF_004959845.1). Lineage (NCBI taxonomy): Bacteria > Pseudomonadati > Pseudomonadota > Gammaproteobacteria > Oceanospirillales > Oceanospirillaceae > Neptunomonas > Neptunomonas sp. XY-337. Next base: position 50,962 of record NZ_SPLL01000007.1, read on the forward strand.
TTGCCCAGACCAACAATCAATTGAATCGAGTCTTTCATGCTGGGAAACGTCCTAAAACGTCTTACTTCTTCGCGCCACGTGGCGAGTATACGTAACCGATACCTTGGTCATGGTCAGCGCCACGACGTAGAGCAGCGATTTCAACGCCTTCTGGTGTTTCGATGTCAGACAAGTGCATGATCTGACCTGCTTCTACAGCAGAAAGGTCTACTGTTAGAGTTTCAGGCAGGTTCTCTGGCAAACAAAGAACTTCAACAACGTTAGCTTCAACAGCGAACTTAGCCGCAGCTTTTGCAACTGCAGATTGTTCGAAGTTAACGAATTGTAGAGGAACAGAGATGCTGATCTTGTTGGACTTAGTGATGCGCTGGAAGTCAGCGTGCAGCACTTGGTTTTTTGCTGGGTGGCGTTGCAGGTCTTTGATGATAACCTGATCTTCGCTGTCACCGTTTTTCAGTGTCAGGATAGAAGAGAAAAACTTCTCGTCTTCGATCAGTTTAACCAGTTCACGGTTCTGCATAGAGATCGCAACAGGCTTCTTGCGCTTGTCACCACCGTATACAACACCAGGAACTAGGCCTTCACGACGCAGGCGGCGGCTCGCACCTTTCCCCTGATCTTCGCGGGCAACAGTATTTACAACAAATTTAGACATTTTTCTTACCTTTAATAAATAAAACTGCAAAACCCCGCGACCAGGATTTTACAGTATTTTGAAAAAGCTCAACAAAGTTGAGCTGATATGTGCCTTTGCAGGCTACAGCGCGTTGTTCTTAACGGAACATCGCACTGATAGATTCTTCATTGCAGACGCGACGGACCGCTTCTGCCAGCATTGGTGCCAGCGTTAGCTGACGAATTTTGCTGCACTCTTTTGCTTGTGGTGATAGCGGAATCGTATCCGTAACAACCAGCTCATCAAGCTGTGACGATGTAATGTTATTGATCGCTGGGCCAGAAAGTACGGGGTGCGTTGCATATGCAACAACGCGAGCTGCGCCGCTATCTTTGAGCGCTTGAGCGGCTTTGCAAAGCGTGCCAGCTGTATCGCACATGTCATCAACCAGCAAGCAAGTACGGTCTTGTACATCACCGATGATGTTCATTACTTGTGATTCGTTGGCGCGTTCGCGGCGCTTATCGATGATCGCAAGGTCAGTGTCTAGCTGTTTTGCAACAGCACGTGCACGTACAACACCGCCAACATCAGGAGAAACAACAATCGGGTTCTCGTACTGTTGATCGACGATATCATCTAAAAGAACAGGAGAGCCGTAAACGTTGTCTACTGGCACCGAGAAGAAGCCTTGAATTTGGTCAGCGTGCAGGTCCACGGTCAGTACGCGGTCGACGCCAACGGCAGTCATCATATCTGCAACCACTTTGGCACTGATCGCAACACGTGCAGAACGTGGGCGGCGGTCTTGGCGCGCATAGCCAAAGTAAGGAACAACCGCGGTGATACGCGCAGCAGATGCTCGGCGCAGCGCGTCTGCAAGAACGATAAGCTCCATTAGGTTGTCGTTAGTAGGTGCGCATGTTGGCTGGATGATGAAAACATCCTTGCCCCGTACGTTTTCTTGAATTTCGATACTCACTTCGCCATCGCTAAAGCGAGCAACATGGGCTTTACCCATCGGAATATCAAGACGTTCGACGACTTTCAGAGCCAGCTCTGGGTTCGCATTGCCAGTGAAAACCATCATTTTGGACATGGTGAGCACCTTCTCGGATTGTTCGGCATTGGGGTTCATGTTCGACTGGGAGTTCATCGTTGATTATATGGCAGGGGTAGCTGGATTCGAACCAACGCATGACGGGATCAAAACCCGTTGCCTTACCGCTTGGCTATACCCCTGTATATCCTCTGGAAGGTCTATCTCCCAAAAAAGAGGCCCGTATTCTCTTAAAAAGTGGTCAATTGGTCAAGTTAAAATCGCCATTGCGGCGCAGTGTCAGAGACCTTTTTGCCAGTTTCTCACGAGAAGGGTTAATTTTAGCTCATCCCGCGTTAGAACAACTTTGGTTGGAAGCTTTAACTGGCCGTTGTCGACATAGTTGCGGTATTGAATATGCCAGCCATTTTGGTCTAACTCCGCTAGTCCTTGGCTATTAAACTTAGCTTGGTAGCTCGACTCCGGTGCGGGAGCTCCTTTTACCCAGTAACGCGCTGCTTGTACGGGGAACTCCCAGCCAAACTGGTACGCCAGCAACTCCTCAGGAGAGCCGGCCGAAATAGGCTGCTGGCCTGATACTTCAAGCGTTGCGTCGCGGCGGCTACCAGAGATGGTCGCGCCTTGGCCAAAAGGGCCTGCGAGTGTGATATTGAAGCGGTCTTGCTGCTGTTTCCAACTGACGCCTGCAGACGCACTATCATCCGCTGTGCGGATACCTATTTTCCCCTGTAAAGCCCAGCTCTCCAGTGCTAACAACTGATCATACTGCTGCTGCCAGCCCGGTGGCGGAGTGCTGACACTTGGCTCCGTGACTTGCGGTGGTGCCGAGCTACATCCTGCAAAAACGGTGGCGACTAAAAGGGTGCCGATGACTCGTGTAAGCGAAAGTTTCATGATGCTAATAATTCCTTCGCTTCCTCTAGATGGCTACTATCGGGGAACTGTGCTTGTAACTTGTTATAGAGTTGTTGTGCTGCCTCATGCTCTTCTAGCGCGATGAGCACCACGACAAGATGCCCGCCCACTTCTGGGTCTTCTAAGATGCCGAATGCTTTTTCTAAATATTGGCGGGCTTCTTGGTAGCGACCCAGCTTGTAGAGGATCCAGCCATAAGAGTCGATCACAGCCGGGTCATCCGGTTTCAAAACGATAGCGCGGTCAAGCAGCGCAAAGGCTTCGTCGTAACGCTCTGTGTAGATGGTTAGGGTGTAACCCAAAGCATTTAACGCCGATGCATTATCTGGATCCTGTGCGAGCACAAGGCGAAATTCTTTCTCGGTCGTTGAGAACTCTTCAGGGGGCCTGAGCATAGCGCGCGCGTAGACGAGAGTCGGGTTTTGGCTGTAAGTACTTAGGCCTTTATCGAGTACGTTAATCGCGCCCTGTTTGTCGCCGCGTGTACGCAGCCAATCAGCATGCAGATTGTAAAGGTCTGGTGCCAATTCGGGATGACGCTTAATGGCGTTATTGATAGCGTTGGCGACATCATCACGTCGTTGAATTGAGGTTTGCAAGGCAAGGGCTCGACCGTATGCCTGCATAATATTGTTGCCCTCGGCTGTCGCGGTGTAGTACGCCAGCGCAGTCTCTTTTTGGTCGCGCTGTTCAGCTATTAGGCCAAGATAGAAATTAAGGTCAGAGCGCTCTTTCTGCGCCTGGAGTGCTTTGAGCAGCTCCTCGCTCTGTTCAAGTTGGCCGTGATCTAAAGCCAGTAGTGCGATGTAAAGCTGTAGTTGATCATCTTCAGGGAACTGAGCAATCAGCTTTGCTCCCTTCGCGGCCGCTTCTTTGTTCCGCTCTGCTGCATACAGCACTTGCATCTCAGAGAGCAGCACCTGTTTGTTACGCGGTGCTCGTTTTTTGACCGGTTTGAGCGTGACGAGTGCTTCATCAAAGCGTTTCATTTCGCGCTGCAGATCGGCTTTGCGCAGGTATGCGTCGTAGTTACTCGGGTTGTAACGAATCGCTTTCGAAAAGCTGGCAAGGGCGTCATCGTTGCGGGCTAATTTTTGCTGTAGCAGGCCACTGGTCATCCAAAGATCGGCCCGCTCAGGGTTATCGCGCAACAGCTCACCGATCTCGTTTAAGTACCCCTTCGCGGTATCGCTTGGCAGGCGCGGGGCTTGGGCGTTAATCAGCAGTAATATACGTTGGCTTTGGCGTGTTAGAGCTTTGCGAATATAAGGCTGAGCGGCTTCAAACTGGCGCTCGTGAAGCAGGATGCTCGCCATGATCTCAAATGGCTCTAAGTTGTCAGGCTCGTACTTGATCCAAATATCAGCGGCTTTTTGGAGTGCAACCTGATCTTTGTTGTACTGAGCGATGCGCACTGCACGTCTTATGACAGCTGGGTCGCCTGTCAGCTCTGCTTGTTTTAAATATTTCTCTTGTGCCAGATCGAAGCGTTTTTGGTGCCCAGCAATCTCTGCGGTCAGGATATCGAACAGGGTTTCGCGGTTTAGCTCCCCTTCTTTGTATACGACAGGCTCCGGCTCAGGTGCAGCGGGAACTAGACTCGTCATCGGGCCACTGCAGCCAGCGAGAAGCGTACCTGATATCAACAGTGGGATATAAACTTTAAACACGATGGATTTCATCCTAGAAAACGACTCTTTGGTACCAATATAGAGGAGGCGTGACAGGCTTGTCACCGCCTAAACTATGGAAAGTTAGTGTAACCGCGACTGAATTGGTTCAAATTAGTTTATCAGTACTATTGGCGGTTTTTCGTTTGCGCTGAAAAGCGTGTATTATTACGCGCTTATTTGTTATCAGGTGAAGTGTCTCGTTTCATGTCTCTCCTTGCTTTGGGCATCAATCACAAGACGGCTTCCGTTGCAGTACGGGAGAAAGTCGCGTTTAGTCCTGACCAGCTCACTAGTGCGCTAGATGAGGTGAAGGCTCGCGCGCAGCTCAAAGAGGTTGCCATACTTTCAACCTGTAACCGGATGGAGCTGTATTGCTCCTCCGATGGCCCACAGCTACAAACGGTGTTGGAGTGGCTTGCTGATTACCACGATATTCCCACCGATGAGTTACACCAAAACATCTATGCTCACGCTGATGAACATGCTGTGCAGCATATGATGCGTGTTGCCAGTGGCCTCGACTCTCTCGTATTGGGTGAGCCGCAAATTCTCGGACAGCTGAAATCCGCTTATTCCGTCTCGCTTGAAAACAGTGTGCTGGGCGCAGAGCTCGGCAGGTTGTTTCAACAAGCATTTTCTGTGGCAAAAAAAGTACGCACGGAAACGGCGATCGGTGAAAACCCCGTATCGGTGGCCTACGCAGCGGTAAACTTAGCGCAGCACATCTTCTCTGATCTACGTGATAGCCGTGCGCTGCTGATCGGTGCTGGTGAAACGATTGAACTCGTTGCGCGTCACCTGCGCAATGCGGGCGTACAGCAAATGACTGTCGCTAACCGCACGTTAGACAGAGCATTGGGCGTCGCTGAAGAGTTTGATGCGCAAGCGATCCTGTTGGGTGATATTCCAGATGCGCTGCCGAACGCCGATATCGTGATCGCTTCCACTGCAAGCCCGTTACCCATTTTGGGTAAAGGTGCCGTCGAAGAGGCGTTGAAACAACGTCGCCATCAGCCGATCTTTATGGTGGATATCGCGGTGCCGCGCGACATTGAACCGCAAGTGTCTGAACTCGATGATGTTTACCTCTATACGGTTGATGACCTGCGCGAGGTGATCGAAGAGAATCAGCGCAGCCGTGAATCCGCTGCCCGTGAGGCAGAGCAGATTATTCAGCGTGGCGCTGATGAGTTTATGGGCATGCTGCGCTCGCGCGGTGCTGTCTCTACGCTCACGAAACTGCGCGGCCATTACGAAACGCTGCGTGATGATGAAGTAGAAGCAGCGCTTAAACAGATGCGCAGTGGTAAAGACCCTGAAGCCGTGCTTGAGCAGATGGCGCGTCGCCTGACCAATAAAGTCCTGCACCACCCGACGATACAATTAAGAAAAGCCAGTGCCGAGGGGCAGGTGGAGCTCATTGACGCTGCCACAACGCTCTTCCAGCTGTCTGATTCGGACGATTAAATTATGAAAGATTCGATTCGCGCTAAGCTGGAAAAGCTAGCCGATCGCTTTGAAGAGCTTGCTGCTCTGCTGAGCGATGCTGATGTCATTTCTGATCAGCAAAAATTCCGTGATTACTCCAAAGAGTACGCCGAGCTTGAGCCGGTTGTGCAATCTTACAGTGCCTTTCAGCAAGCTGAGGGTGATCTTGAAGAAGCACAGCTGATGATGCAGGACAGCGATCCTGATATGCGTGAAATGGCAAAAGATGAGCATGCCAGTGCGCAGGCGCAGATCGAAGAGCTCGAGCAAGCGCTGCAAATCCACTTGTTGCCAAAAGATCCAAATGATGGCGCCAACGTCTTTCTCGAGATCCGTGCCGGAACGGGCGGTGATGAGGCTGCTATCTTCTCGGGTGACCTGTTCCGTATGTACTCAAAGTATGCGGAGAATCAGGGGTGGCGTATTGAAGTTGTCAGTGCGAGCGAAGGCGAGCACGGCGGCTACAAAGAGGTGATCGCCCGCGTGGTGGGTGATGCTGTTTACTCGCGCTTGAAGTTTGAATCGGGTGCGCACCGCGTACAACGTGTTCCTGAAACCGAATCTCAAGGCCGCATCCATACCTCTGCGTGCACTGTTGCGGTGATGCCAGAGATGGATGAGAGCGCCGAGGTTGAGATCAACAAGGCAGACCTGCGTATCGATACCTACCGTGCATCGGGTGCAGGTGGTCAGCACGTTAACAAAACCGATTCGGCGATCCGTATTACACATATCCCAACTGGGGTGGTGGTGGAGTGCCAAGAGGAGCGTTCACAGCACAAGAACCGCGCGAAAGCGATGGCGCTGTTAGCTTCACGTTTGCAAGCGGCTGAGTTAGAGAAAGCGGCGGCTGAGCAAGCGAGCACGCGTAAGAGCCTTGTCGGTAGTGGCGACCGCTCAGAACGTATTCGCACTTACAACTATCCGCAAGGGCGGGTTACCGATCACCGCATCAACTTGACGCTCTACAAGCTTGAAGAGGTGATGGAAGGCAAGCTTTCTGAGGTGATCGATCCTCTAATGCACGAATACCAAGCTGAGCAGCTTGGTGCGTTGTCTGAGTAACGGATCCGATGCGCATTGCTGATGCGTTAACCCCGCCAGAGGCGCTGAGCGGTTTAAGTGACTCTCCGCGCCTTGATCTAGAGCTGCTGTTGGGGCATGTGATTGGTCAGTCTCGCAGTTACTTTTTGACTTGGCCTGATAAGCAACTGACTGAAACGCAGCTCAGCGCTTTTAATGCGCTGGTCGCTAGACGCCTTAAAGGCGAACCGATCGCTTATATTTTGGGCGTTCAGTCCTTTTGGACGTTGGAACTTGAAGTCTCGCCCGTGACGCTAATACCGCGTCCTGACACCGAGGTGTTAGTTGAAACAGCACTCGACTGTTTACCAAACGGGACGTTTCGAGTGGCAGATCTAGGTACCGGTACCGGCGCTATTGCACTCGCGTTGGCCAGCGAACGGCCGGATTGGCACGTTGTTGGATGCGACCTGATGCCTGATGCCGTCGCTTTGGCGCAGCGCAATGGCCGCCGCTGTGGACTGGATCAGGTTGCGTTTCTGCAAGGCAGCTGGTTTGAGCCTCTGGATGGCCGCTTTGAGCTGATTGTGAGCAACCCCCCTTATATTGATCCGCTCGATAAACACCTTAACGAAGGTGATGTGCGCTTTGAACCGCGTTCTGCATTGGTAGCCGAGGCAGCTGGTCTAGCTGATATTACGCACATTGCGACAACGGCAACTGAGTACCTAACAGATAGCGGATGGCTGCTCTTTGAACATGGTTATGATCAGGGTGAAGCTGTACGTCTGTTGTTGACCCAATTAGGTTATGACCAAGTAGCAACGCGGCCCGACTATGCGGGTAACGACCGTGTGACTTTAGGGTGTTGGAGAGGTAAACCATGCTGACAGATGACGAACTACTGCGCTACAGCCGCCAAATCATGTTGCCCGATGTGGATATTGCTGGGCAAGAGCGTTGGCGCGCTTCGAAGGTGTTGGTTGTTGGCTTAGGCGGCCTGGGTTCACCTGTTGCCATGTATCTTGCTGCAGCGGGTGTTGGTGAGCTCGTGCTGGTTGATGATGATGAAGTTGATCTAACCAACTTACAGCGACAGGTGCTACACACAACGGCGCGTATTGGCACGCCGAAAGTGGCGTCGGCTGCGCAAGCATTGGCGGAGCTTAATCCGCATACCCGCATTACACCGATCGCAAAACGTTGTGATGAGGCTGAACTGCTGGGTCTTGTGACTGAGGCCGATTTGGTGCTCGACTGCACGGATAACTTCACCACGCGTCATGCCATTAATCGTGCTTGTGTGGCGAGCAAAACACCGTTGGTTTCGGGTGCAGCGATCCGCATGGAAGGTCAAGTCGCTGTCTTTCAGCCACAACAAGACGATAGCCCCTGCTACCACTGCCTCTACAAAGAGAGCGATGATGAAAATCTAACCTGTGCTGATTCCGGCGTGTTGGCACCTGTGGTGGGTATTATCGGCTCTCTACAAGCACTAGAAGCTCTCAAAGTGTTGGCGAACGTTGGCGAATCATTAACCGGGCGCTTGTTGATTTTTGATGCTAAGGAAACCGCATGGCGCACCTTGAAACTACGCAAAGATGCCAACTGTGCCGTATGCGGTATACAGGAGTAAGTGATGAGCAACGCGGATACGATTAAACAGCTATTAGAGCGTGCAAACACGATTGCCTTAGTAGGGGCGAGTGATAAACCTCACCGCGCCAGCTATCGGGTGATGGCGTTCCTGCTTGAGCAGGGCTACACCGTATGGCCAATTAATCCGGCGAAAGCGGGAGGTGAAATTCTCGGGCAGCCGGTATTGGCGTCGCTAGCGGATATCAGCGAGCCGATCGATATGGTCGATATTTTCCGCAATGCCGATGCGGCGGGCGAGGCCGTTGATGAGGCTATCGCAGTTGGTGCCCGTGCCGTATGGCTGCAATTAGGGGTGATAAACCCAACGGCCGCTCAGAGAGCGCAAGCCGCTGGGTTAACGGTTGTTATGGATCATTGCCCTAAAATTGAGATTCCACTGCTGGGTGTTACAACACCCGCGCAGCGTGTTTAGTCCTCTGCAAGGGTGACCTCTCCTGCTAGAGATTGCCCCATCAACTCGCGCACCTCTTGGGTCGGTAAGTTACGGCCCAGTAGATAGTGCAGCTTACAAAACGCCGCTTCTAGCGTCATATCTTGGCCGGAAATGACATTTAGCGCTTTCAGGCGTGCGCCGGTTGCATAGGTACCTTGTACAACAGGCCCGCCATGGCACAGGGTGCTATTCACCACAATCACTCCCCGTTGGTTTGCCTCGGCTAGCCGGTTCATCAGGTGCTGGTTGCGATCTGGTGGATTACCTGCGCCGAATGTTTGCAGTACTACAGCCGCGATATCCGGGTTATTAAGTACCGCGTCGATCTGTTCATCGATAATGCCGGGGTAAAGGGCGAGCTGGGCTACGCGGCTTGGTTTGCTGGGGAGCATAAAGCGCAATGGCTGCTCGGGCAGGTTGCTGCTGACAGGCAAAGGTTGGATGCCTGCCTCGCTCAGTAGTGGGAAGTTCGGTGAGTCAAACGCTTGCAGTGCGGACGTGTGTGCCTTAGTGGCGCGGTTGCCGCGAATCAGCCTCCCACCAAAGCAGATGGCAACTTCATGTAATGCTGAATGGCGCGCATAGTGAACGGCATCAAGCAGGTTACGCACCGCATCTGTACGTGGCTGACTGAGTGGAATTTGAGCGCCGGTCAAAATAACAGGCTTTGTTAGCCCGCGTAGCATAAACGACAGCGCTGATGCGCTATACGCCATCGTATCGGTGCCGTGCAAGATAACGAAGCCACTGTAATCTTCATAGCGGCGTACTACCATCTCGGCGAGGCGCGTCCAATCATTGGGCTGGATGTTGGAACTGTCGAGGAGCTCATCTAGCTCGACTAGGTCATAGTTGCCCAGCGCTTCGTGTGCGGCATCCCCTAATTGTTGGTCGATTAGCGCATCGAAGCCATGCTTGGGGACATAGCCTTGAGGGGTTGGCCAGCTACCAATGGTACCGCCGGTATAGATAAAAAGGATCTTGTCGTTGTTCATACTACCAAACCACTTAACTGAGCTGCATTATCGAGCTTAATGTATGTAAATCAGCCGCTTAACGCGCTTGAATCGGCCTGCTTTTTAACATGGCTCGCACTATCATAGCTTATCGACGGTGCGCTAGCAGTAGTCTTGTGAAGGGGTGTTGGCGCTAGTGTTAGGTGCAGTTTGATGGGCCTGATACAGCGTTGCCCAACATTATACAGAGCAGCTACAAGCATCCGCGTCGTTAGCTGCGCGTCGCAGGCCAGCATCGGAGCGATCACTGCGAACGGAGCTGGCCCAGATAGGCATAATCTAGCGGTGGCCTCTTGGCCTAGAACACGTAAGGCTGTTTGCAGGGCGTTATGGTTGGTCCAGGGATCGCTGGAGCCTGCGACAAGGCTGCTTGAACGATGTAGCTGTGCGATATCTTCACACAGGTGCAGCAGTAACTGGGCGATCTGGGTATGCAATGTGGCAAGATCAGCGAGCAGCGAGATCAGTGATGAACCCTCTTGCGAGTAGCTGAGTGGGGTGCTCGACAAGTTAGCTAGTATGGGCAGGCATTGACGTGTTAGCTCACATTGCTCGGGGTTGCACCGTCCGAGTGCTTGAATAAGCAAGTCAGCCTGTTCGGTGCAGCCTTTTAGGTCTTTGCGGTGTTCAGCGAAGCGATAGCTTATCGCCAGCACGCCGGGATCCAATTGTTGTGGGCCTTGTTGCAGCCATCGGCTTAAGAGCCCCTCTTTGTGTTGTGCGAGTACAATTAAGCTCTCGAGTGCCGTTATGAGTGCACGCTGGCCGTTGATGAGGGAGATGCGTGTTGCAAGCTGATAGTTCTCGCTTGGGTACTGGGCGCGGTTGCAATCTTTGTTGGGGTTGAGCGCGTAGTATTGGCCGCGCTTTAATCCCATCTCTGTGAGCGCTAGATTGGTGATCACCTCGTTACAGTTGGTGTTGATTGCTGAGATCGCATCGCCATGTACGATATCCACAACGAACTGGTCGTGTAGCTCGCCGGCTTTAATACGGTTACAGGCGTTGAGCAGTGCCTTGTACTTGCTCAGGCTGAGCTTGCCGTCGTGATAGTTGAGGCCGGCAGCCGTTTCTTTGATGAGGCAGTAGCTGTGGATAAGGTCAGGAAACTGGCTAAGAGGTGCATGGCTTGCATGAAAATGTCGCAAGGCGCGTAGCGTCTGAATACCGTACCATGCGTGTTGGGGAACCTGTTCATCGCCCAGCCGGTCGTGTTCTATTCGTGTACTCATGCGTGACCGTATATTTGTTATTATGCATACAATTCATTTAAGCACAGATAACCGCGGATGCGACTTTTTGTAAGTTACCGTTGCAACATCAGCTTTTGGATACGTTGATCCTCTTCACAGCGTTTCGCGAGCGCGATAATCGTCTCGGGAGTGCCCGCAGGCCACTCTGAAGGCATAGTGACTTCAGATTGCACCAAGAACTTAATCAATTCGGCATTGTTCTTAGCTGCTGCGTGCGCAAACAATGCTTCGCTGTGGGCATCGAGACCCACCCCGTGTTGCTGTAGCCGATTTAGATGCATCATGAGTGTTTCGTCGCGACATACCTCAAGGCAGCGTAGCGGTAGATCTAGCCCTTGGGTGTTTGCTCCCGCTTGTAGTAGCGGTGTAATTAAGCGCAGGCTATCCGATTGCTCAAGCGCTAAAAGGAGCGAGGGTGTGCCATGCTCAGTGGTGGTGTTGGGGCTGATATCTGCGCTTAGTAAGGTTTCTAAAGCGGCGGGTTGAGCCGCTGTAATGGCCAGGCTAAGAAGCTCTGGTGCAAGGGCTGCTTGTTCCGCCTGCTTGAGCTTCTTGAAGGTTTGGCTGACGGTTTGGGTATCGCCCTCTTCAATAGCGCGCTTTAGCTTCTTAATGGTCTGGTCTTTAAATAGATTTAGCATCGTTATCGCTTTCAGTTGGTGGCATGGCCCTTTACCGTCTGCATATCTACAGAAATTGCAGCATTTTCAGAATAAATATGCCGGCGCCAAGGCTGACAATAGATCCCAATGTAGTGGTTAAGATGATGTTGGCGGCAAGCTCTGCGTTCCCGCCCATCGCTTTAGCCATAATAAAGCTTGCAGCAGCCGTGGGTGTGCCGAATAACACGAACATTAACACAACATCTTGATCGGCAAAGCCAAGTAATGCTGCTACGCATGTCAGCACGAATGGGATCAATACCAGCTTTGTGGCTGTGGCCCAAAACGCCATAGATGACGTGTGTTTGAGGCTTTTTAAGTTTAAAGATGCGCCAACGGCCATCAGGGCCAGCGGCAGTGTTATATCGGCAAAATAATCCCCTGTTCGGTTGATCACGTTGGGTAGCGTAAAGCCGAAGTAAGAGAAGGGAAGCGCGAGTAACACGGCGATAATCAGGGGGTTTTTAAGAATCTCTATGCCCACCTTCGCGGCAGATAAGTTGTTTTGCTGCTTCATTGGCAGTGTGAGCGCGATAATAGAGAGGCTGTTGTAGAGTGGAATAATCAACGCCAAGATCAAAGAGGCTTTGGCTAGGCCTTCGTCACCATAAATATTCAAGCTCACGGCGAGCCCGACGATGCCATAGTTGCCGCGAAAAGCGCCTTGAATAAAAACGCCCACGTCCTCTGGCCGTTGTATCAAACGTTGTGCTTGCCAACTAATCAGTGCCACCACCATCAAGGTGGCGATCGTAATGTAGCTCAGCATCTGTGGGTTAAAGACAGCATGGAAATTCGTGCGGCTGATACTCATAAAAACGAGTGCAGGCAACGTGACCACGAAAACCAGTTTCGAGGCTGTTGCAACAAACGCATCATCAATAATGCGAGTGCGCTTGAGTAAAAAACCTAGAAAGACGATAAAGAAGATCGGTGCGACAACATTTGCGGTGTAAGCAAAGGTCTCCAGATGCTGGCTCAAAGTGCCTCCTGACTGCGTGGCGTTCCCTGCGTAATCGCAGCGCTAATGGCTCGGGGAAAAGCGCGCTATTTGTGTAGCTTGGGGTAATCGAAGTGGCTAATTATGCCACAGTCCAAGTGTAGGTCGGCCCAATCATCGAGATTTAGATGAAGATGCAAAATGGCGCTGGTGGGAAATTTATCGATGGTTTCACCACTGAGTGCATAGACCAGCTCTGTAAGGCCTGGGTTGTGTCCTACCAGCATTACATGGCGGTCGCTCTGGCCCATAAGGAGCGCGGCCATCGCTTCGGCTGAGGCGAGATAGAGGCTATCGTCTTTTATCAGCGGTACGGCTAGGTCGAAATGTTGGTGTATCGCGGTTGCTGTGGTCCACGTACGGACCGCGCCGCTGGCAATAATAATATCTGGCGGCGGCAGCTGTTCTTTGCAGCGCTGTGCAGCATGTGGCAAATCGCGTCGGCCTCGCTTATTTAATGGCCGCTCGTAATCGGTTAAATCAGGGTCTTTCCAGCTCGACTTAGCGTGGCGAACAAGAGTGAGTAAACGCATGGTGTTCCTTTGTGCTGCAGATTAAGCAAGGTCGCTATTATCGCTTGCATCCATCATGCGTTTCCAGGTGTCTCGCATGTGGCTCATGGGCATACTGCCGACGTGCTGGACATGCATCGGGCCTTCGTTGAAAAGGCGAGGGTCCATGGTGCGGTACTCCTCAATGATGGGCTTAAACTCCATAAGGTCGAGGATATCTTTCTGAATATCCACACCCGGTGCGATTTCAATTAATTTAACGCCCTGAGGTGTCAGCTTGAAGACAGCTCGCTCGGTGATAAATAGGACATTTTGCCCTTTTTCTAGCGCAAACTGGCCGTTAAAGGTGATTTGCTCAACCTGGTTGCGGAACTTGGTGATCTTGCCGTTTTGTTTTATCTCAAGGCGATTATCATGGATCTCTATCTCTTGGCCTGACGAGGTGAAGTTGCCCAAAAAATAGAGGTTTGGCGTATTCTGCGAGATGTTAATAAATCCCCCACAGCCGGCTAAATGCCGACCGAAGCGGCTGACATTGACGCAGCCACGGCTATCAACCTCCGCCATACCCAAAAAAGCTTGATGCAGGCCGCCACCGTCGTAGAAATCAAACTGGGAGGGTTGATCGATAATCGCATCGGCATTGGCAACAGCACCAAAGCTTAGCCCGCCCGCAGGTTGCCCGCCAATACCGCCGGGTTCGACGGTCAGTGTGAAGTCATTTAGCCGCTTCTCCTCGGCTGCAATCATGGAGATGAGCTCTGGCATACCGATGCCTAAGTTAACCACCGTATCTTTACCCAACTCCATGAGTGCACGGCGTGCGATCACCTTGCGTGTCGATAATGGGACATGGCTGTGTTCGCTGTTGATATTGATCTCGCCAGAGTAGGCGGGATTGTACTGCTCGGCGAAGGTTTGTGGGTGATCTTGTCGGTCCGCCACAACCACATGATCCACTAAAATGCCGGGGATGCGGATTCGGTCTGGGGTGAGCTGGTGGCGTTCAGTGACCCGCTCTACCTGCACAATCACTTTACCGCCGCTGTTGCGTACCGCTTGAGCAATAGCGAGAGCCTCCAGGGGAAGAGCCTCATGCTCCATCGAGATATTGCCGTGGCTATCCGCCGTTGTGCCGCGTAAAAATGCGATATCGATAGGGAAGGCTTTATAGAACAGGTAAGGAGTGCCGTTAAGCGAAATTTTCTCGACTATCGCATCGGTTGAACAGCTGTTCACTCTGCCGCCGTCAACGTCCGGATCAACAAAGGTGTTCAAGCCAACATGGGTGATGGTGCCGGGCTTACCGGCAGCGATATCGCGAAACAGATGGCAAATCACGCCCTGAGGCAGGTTGTAAGCCTCTATCTTATTCTGCAACGCGAGTTCACCGAGAGAGGGGGCCAGCCCCCAATGCCCACCGATGACACGGCGAATCAGCTTTTCGTGGCCAAAATGGTTGAGACCACGCAGTTCAGCATCGCCTTGGCCCGCTGCATAAACCAAGCTGAGGTCAGTGGGTGTTCCGGTTTTAAGAAAGCGCTTTTCGAGAGCTTTGGCGAGGGCCTCGGCAAACCCGATGCCAATAAACCCCGCTGTCGCAATAGTTGCGCCATCATGAATAAGTTCGGCTGCTTCATTGGCGGTGATTACGCGTGGGTTCATGGTGCCTCCTGCATCAGCTAAATCGTCGGTCGAGTAACAACTCTAGGGAGGTTAACTTACTAAGTTCCTGCTGCCTTGGTAAGTGGTAGCAGCGAAAATGTTGCACAAAACAGGCACTTAAATATGGCTTTAGCGGAACTGAGTCGGTCGATTCCGCGGGTTGGTTATATCATCATTGTTCTGCTTGCTCACAGGTTACCCTTATGGGCATATTAGGGGTAATATTTTATTTTTACAGCGGCTTCTGTGTTCAGCTTGATATGACTTTCAGCGATAAAATTTCGACATCTGCCTTAGCAAAGCGCCTTGGGGTACCCACAACCGAACTTTTTAAAGAGCTCGAGCTG
Source organism: Neptunomonas sp. XY-337 (assembly GCF_004959845.1). Lineage (NCBI taxonomy): Bacteria > Pseudomonadati > Pseudomonadota > Gammaproteobacteria > Oceanospirillales > Oceanospirillaceae > Neptunomonas > Neptunomonas sp. XY-337. The sequence goes on from NZ_SPLL01000007.1 coordinate 66,284, forward strand.
CTCGGTTGGATTGTACGCTTAGGTGAGCAGTGGGAGTTGACCTCACAGGGGCGTGAGCAGCAAGGAGAGGTTCGTCAGAGCCGTAAATTTGGTGCTTATATTGTTTGGCCTGAGGCGCTTAAAATAGCGGGGAATGTTGCATTACCCGACTATAGCGGCAAGAAGGTGACAGCCACCACCGTCGCGCAGCAGTTGGGGCTCTCACCTCGGACAATCAATTTGATTTTCGCTGAGCTAGGGTGGCTTATACGTGATGGAAAGGGTTGGCGAGTCACGGCCCGAGGTATCGCTCAAGGCGCTGCCCAGCGTAAAAGTGTACGCGATGTTCCCTATGCATTGTGGCCCGAGGAGGTGATGAGCTATCCTGCCGTGGTAGCCGCTGTTAAGGGCGTCAGTGGTGATTTAGCCGGTGCGTTAGGGTTTGCGGATGATAGTCTTGATGCCGAGATGATGACGATGTTCCCAGCGCACTATCACACCTTAGATGGGCGTGTTGTTTGCTCGCGGTTGGAACTAGTGGCCGCAAACTGGCTCTACCTTGCTGGCGTTGTTTTCAGTTATCGGCGGGCGCTAAGTGATGCTGCGTCGCTACGGCCAGATTTCTATCTACCAGCTGCGGGGCTTATGATCGAGTGCTGGCATTCTGAGCATGAGGCGCGTTATGTGCGCTGGAAATGTGAAAAGATCGAGCGCCTCAAAGCACTCGATCTGCACGTGTTGGAACTGAAAGAGGGGCAACTGGCTTCGCTTGAAAGCATTTTAGTGGCTGAATTACGCCAGCGCGGTATTACTCTCTAGTGGATCAGCTGTTGATCCACACCTCTGCTATCCACTCCCAAAGCGTCTCCCATTTGGTCTCTTCTAGTTCGCCTGAGCTGTGCCAGTGGCAGATAGCGCCCTGTGATGCGATCACATAGTAGCCACCCTCTAAGTCTTCACAGATCGGCATCAAGTCGCGTGGTAAGCCCCGAGACCAAGCCACGGCAGTCACCTCCGGTAGGTGGGTATGTGCATTTGGGTCGCTTGCTGTGACAGGGCTGAGTGAGCCAAATACAACATCGCTACCGTAGAGAAGGTACTCTTTGAGGTCGGCTGGGATAGGCAGTAGCATCTCCTCCTCAAGCTCGACCAGTAAGTCCTCGTCTGGTAACTCCATGCTGGAGAAACGGTCTTCGTTTAGCTCATGTAATTGGTCGATAATATCGTTCATGGAGGCACCTCGTTGTATCTTGCCGCGTAATGTAGCCAAAGCGCAGGCAAGACACAATCTTTGCGTACTTTGACGTCAGAGGCGGTGGGCAATACCGGAATCTTCCTCCTCTTCGGTCTCCTCCTCTTCGACAATATCCTCCAATGAGAAGCCACCGCTACTTTCTGCCTCGCTTGGTACCTCATTACGCAACTTCAAGCGCAATCTCAGGTTATTGGCGGAGTCTGCGTTCTTCAGCGCTTCCTCTTCACTGATTCGCCCTTCAACTACGAGTTTAAACAGAGCGGAGTCGAACGTTTGCATGCCAAGCGCTTCGGATTTCTCCATAATCTCTTTGATACCATCGATGTCACCACGCAAAATCAGATCTTTGATGGTCGATGTGCCTAGGAGAATTTCGATGGCAGCGCAGCGCTTACCATCCACGGTTGGGATCAAACGTTGCGATATAATAGCCCGCACATTGAGCGAGAGATCAGTTAACAGCTGGTTGCGCTTCTCTTCTGGGAAGAAGTTGATAATGCGGTCAAAGGCTTGGTTGGCGTTGTTTGCATGCAGTGTCGAGATCGCTAGGTGGCCGGTTTCGGCAAACGCCAAGCAATGCTCCATGGTTTCTCGATCGCGAATCTCACCAATCAGAATAACATCAGGCGCTTGGCGCAAAGTGTTCTTGAGAGCGTTGTGGAAGCTGCGTGTATCAACGCCCACCTCGCGTTGGTTGATGATCGACTTTTTGTGGTTGTGGACAAACTCGATAGGGTCTTCAATCGTGATGATATGCCCACCTGAGTTGCTGTTACGATGATCGATCAGAGCGGCCAACGATGTTGATTTGCCGGAGCCTGTGCCGCCCACAAACAACACGAGGCCACGCTTGGACATAATGACATCTTTCAGCACTTCAGGCAGACCAAGATCCTGCATCTGCGGGATTTCGGTTTTGATATTCCGCGCTACAATCGAGACATCATTACGTTGGCGAAATATATTCAAACGGAAACGGCCCGCGCCCTCTACTGAGATCGCAAGGTTCATTTCAAGCTCGTGTGCAAACTCCTCCTGCTGCTCTTTGTCCATGACCGCCATGGCGATCTGCTCAATTTCTCCCGGCGCAAAGCGCTTTTTGTTGAGGGGTTTGAGCGTGCCCTGAAACTTGCCGCATGGTGGGGCATTGGTCGAGAGGTACAGGTCAGAACCATCGTTGGCTGCGAGTACCTTGAGGTAGTCGTAGAACTCCTTTTTCATACGAAGAACATCCACTGGTTATCATCAAACGGATGTTTCAATGTAGCACATAGATCGGCTTTTTTATGTCTGCATTCAGTTACATTGGACAATATATGAAGGTGAGGGGAGTGGCATGCGGGCATAAAAAAAGCCGCTGAAAAGCGGCTTTTAGAAAACGGTAGATTAACCGCCTAAATAAGCTTTACGAACATCTTCATTCACCAGTAGCGCAGCACCGGTGTCTTCCATGATAACGCGGCCATTTTCCAGCACGTAACCGCGGTCAGCGATCCGCAATGCTTGGTTTGCATTTTGCTCTACGAGGAAGATCGTAACGCCCTCTTCACGGAGCTTTTCGATGATATCGAAGATCTGTTGAATAATGATAGGCGCCAGACCCAGAGAGGGTTCGTCTAGCAAGATCATACGTGGCTTCGACATCATTGCGCGGCCAATGGCTAGCATCTGCTGCTCACCACCCGACATGGTACCGGCACGTTGGCTATACCGTTCGCGCAAACGCGGGAACAGTGCTAAGACGTGCTCGGCTGTCATCTCCGCTTCGCGGCGATCACGGTGGTATGCACCCATGAAAAGGTTCTCTTCAACGGTCATACCGCTAAAGACACGACGCCCTTCGGGGACGATCGCAAGACCTTTCTGCATGATGCTCGAGGTTTGCTGGCCGGTAATCTCTTCACCATCAAAATGGATAGTGCCTGAGGTGGCCTGCGGGTCACCACAGATGGACATCATCAGCGTGGTTTTACCTGCACCGTTGGCACCGATCAGGGTAACGATCTCACCTTGTTTGACCTCAACGGAGACATCATGCAACGCCTGAATTGGGCCGTAGTGAGTGTTGATGTTTTTGATACTCAGCATCTTACTCTTCTCCCAAGTAGGCTTTGATAACGTCATCGTTATTCTTGATCTCATCGGCGGTACCATCGGCAAGCGGCGTACCTTGCGCAATAACGTAGATATGATCTGAAATACCCATAACCAAGCCCATATCGTGCTCGATCAGTAGCACTGAAATTTCGTGCTCGTCGCGCAAGCGAATGATGAGCTCATCCAGCTCTTTGGTCTCGTTCGGGTTAAGGCCTGCTGCTGGTTCATCTAGCAGCAGTAACTCAGGCTGAGTCACCATACAACGCGCGATCTCAAGACGGCGCTGCTGACCATAGGCCAGGTTGCCCGCTTCGCGGTTAGCAAACTCCAACAGGTCCACCTGTTTTAGCCAGTATGCGGCACGGTCCATGGCTTCCTGTTCGAGGCGCTTGTAGCTACCTGTTTTGAACAGACCTGCCAGCAGGCTGGTGTTGAGGTGGCGGTGCTGGGCAACCAGCATGTTTTCGATCACGGTCATCTTCGAGAAAAGGCGCACGTGCTGGAACGTACGTACCAAGCCTTGGCGCGAAATCTGGAAATCCTTCATGCCCGCAATCTCGCCACCGTTAAACATAACGCTGCCTTCAGACGGGATATAGAATCCAGACAAACAGTTAAAAACGGTCGTTTTACCGGCACCGTTAGGGCCAATGATCGATACGATCTGGCGGTTTTTTACCGCAAGGTTCACCTTGTTGACCGCAACCAAACCGCCGAAGCGCATGGTCAGGCCGTTTACATCAAGTAACAGTTGGCTCATTGCTTCAGCTCCAAGTGAGGACGTTTCATGGGTACGAGGCCTTCAGGGCGCCAGCGCATCATTATGACCATCAACAATCCGAACAGTAGCATTCGGTACTCGGAGAACTCACGAGCCAGTTCCGGCAGAATCGTCATGACAATCGCTGCCAAGATAACCCCAATTTGCGACCCCATACCGCCTAGAACCACAATCGCTAGAATGATTGCTGACTCAATGAAGATAAAGGACTCTGGGCTGATAAAGCCTTGGCGCGCAGCGAAGAACGAACCTGCAAAGCCTGCTGTAGATGCACCAATGGTGAACGCAGAGAGTTTGATCGCTGTACGGTTAAGGCCAAGCGAGCGACAAGCGATCTCATCTTCCCGTAGTGCCTCCCAAGCGCGGCCAATGGGCATGCGCATCAGGCGGTTGATCAGATAGACCACGAAGATCACCAGCACAACTGCGATGAGGTATAGGAAGATCACTTTGTAAGAGCTTGAGTAGCTGATGCCAAAGAACTCATGGAAGGTCATTGCGCCTTCCTCTTTCGCACGGCGGGTAAACTCAAGACCAAACAGGGTTGGTTTCGCGATGCCAGAGATACCGTTCGGGCCACCAGTCACTGCTGTCCAGTTATTTAGCAAGATACGGATAATCTCACCAAAGCCTAGCGTTACGATGGCAAGGTAATCACCACGTAGACGCAGAACGGGGAAGCCTAGTATGAAGCCAAATAGGGCAGCAAGTGCCGCTGCTAATGGTAAGCAGATCCAGAAGGACAGGCCGAAGTACATCGACAGCAATGCATAGGTGTACGCACCGACGGCGTAGAAAGCAACGAAGCCTAAATCAAGTAGACCGGCTAACCCGACCACAATGTTCAGGCCTAAGCCCAACATAATGTAGATCAGGGTGAGAGTGGCTAGGTCTACGGAACCTCGGGAAACCATGAATGGCCAAACCAACATGCCAACGATCAACGCGGCAAGTAGCCAAGGCTTCAGGCGCGCCATGACGCTTGCTTCAGGTAGCACTTTAGCTAGCTGTGGCTTGGGCAAGCCTGAGAAGAAGGCATCAATCTGTGCAGAGAAAAGCTGTGATAAAAATACCACCGCTATGCCTAAACCAATCCACGTCCACTGCTCAGCAGAGGCGCCTTCCACTTGTAGCGTCGTTCCCTCTGTATTGAGCTTCACACCCAACATGAGACACGCTAAAACAAAGGTGACACCCGCGGCAAAAATCGCGCTTAAAAACTTACTATTTTGCATCAGACTTTCTCCACCTCAGGCTTACCTAGTAGACCCGAAGGGCGGAACAGCAGGATAAGTACCAGCAAGCCAAACGAGACGACATCTTTATACTCAGATGGGAAATATGCGGAGGTTAATGCTTCGGTTACACCCAGAATCAAGCCACCTAGCACGGCACCAGGAATCGAACCGATACCACCCAGTACAGCAGCGGTGAAAGCTTTCAAACCGGCGATAAAGCCAACAAACGGATTCACCACACCGTAGTAAAGACCCAGCAGCAGACCTGCAACCGCGGCCAAGGCAGCACCGATAATAAAGGTCAATGCGATGGTACGGTTGGTATCAATACCCAGTAAGTTGGTCATGCCTAAATCTTCAGAGCATGCACGGCAAGCGCGGCCCATCCGCGAGCGGGAGATGAAGAGCGTCAGTGCTGTCATCGCCACAAAAGTCGCAACCCAGATAAGTGCCTGCATGTAAGAGAAAGACACCTCAAACACACTAGGATCACCAAACGTCCAGCCACCTGAAATCTGTGGTGGTAGCGCAACGTCACGTGAGCCTTGAGCCAGAACGACATAGTTTTGTAGGAAAATAGACATACCGATCGCAGAGATCAGTGGGATAAGGCGGTTTGTGCCGCGCAGAGGGCGATAAGCAACGCGCTCAACCGTCCAGCCATACGTGCTGGCAATGATAACAGCCACAATCAGTGCGATGATCAGAATGATCGGTAGGCTTACCATGCCCATACCTAGCAGACCGGCAATTACGATAAACGTAATGTAAGAGCCGATCATGTAGATCTCTCCGTGTGCGAAGTTGATCATACCGATGATGCCGTAGACCATTGTATAGCCTATTGCGATCAACGCGTATGTGGACCCGATCGTCAGCCCGTTGATAAGCTGCTGAATTAAATAAAGAAAAGTTTCGGTCATGTTTCGGGACCCGGATAGCAGAACACCTTGATACCGGATCGCGATATCAAGGTGTTCTTGTGTTTAGTGAAGACTTACTTTACTGCAGTTTTAGAGCCATCTTTGTGCAGCTGGTAAACCTGGAAAGTAGACTCAGTTAGGTCGCCTTTAGCATCGTAAGCGATTTTGCCGATCGCTGTATCCAGTGGGTTAGAGCGAAGGTGCTCAGCCATTTTTTCTGGATCAGTGCCACCTGTTTTCTCAATCGCATTTTTCATCAGCTCAACAGCAGCATAAGCTGTGAATACGAATGGACCTGTTGGATCTTCACCTTTCGCTTTGATCGCTTCAACACGCGCTTGGTTAACTGGGTTTTGGTCAAAGCTCTTAGGAGCTGTTGCCAGAACGCCTTCAGATGCTTCGCCAGCAATCTTCGCAAGGTCGCTGTTTACGATACCTTCTGGGCCCATGAATTGAGCGTTGAAGCCTTTCTCTTTTGATTGACGCAAGATAAGACCAAGTTCTGGGTGGTAGCCACCGTAGTATACGAAGTCAACGCCTTCTTTTTTCAGTTTCGCGATTAGAGCAGAGAAGTCTTTATCACCGGCTGTTACACCTTCAAACATCGTAATGTTCAAGCCGCCTTTTTCCAGCGCAGACTTAACCGTTGTTGCTAGGCCTTCACCGTACTGCTGCTTGTCGTGGATAACAGCAATCGTTTTTGGCTTAACGTTGTTCAAGATGTGCTCAGCTGCCAATGTGCCCTGCAAGCTATCCAGACCGATCGTACGGAATACCATTTGATGGCCTTTTTCCGTGATGCTTGGAGAGGTGGATGCTGCTGTGATCATCAGAATACCTTCCTCTTCGTAGATGTCAGAAGCAGGCTCTGTTGAGGAGGAGCAAAGGTGACCAACAACCAATTGGATGTCATCGTTAACGATTTTGTTAGCAACCGCTACCGCTTGTTTTGGATCGCAAGCGTCGTCGTAAATTACGCCTTCCAGCTTATCGCCGTTGATACCACCTGCATTGTTGATATCTTCGATAGCAGCCATGACACCAATTTTCTGCATGTCGCCATACTGAGCAACAGGGCCTGTTGCTGGGCCTGCCAACGCGATTTTAATCGTATCAGCTTGAGCTGAAGCCCCGTAGAGACTAGCTGCAAGACCAACAGACAGCAGTGTGCGCGTGAATTTTTTCATCGGAAGTATACCCTCTCCGTGCCTCTGATCGGTTTTCGATTCCGGGACACATAGTTATATTTTTTGTTGACAGGGTGAATTAACTATAAAGTCAAAAAAAAATCAATGTTTACTATAGGAAACAAGAGTGCTGTGATGAGAGAAATCAGCGAATATGATCGATAATGTCACCCAAATTGGTAAGTTCTGCTATTGTGGGGCGCGGCGAGAAAAAAGATCCTTTGAGCTACGGCATGTTTCGGTGTGATATGAGCGATTCTCGCGTCGCTTTAGTTTAAGTTTAGGTCGCAATTGCGTTCATACTAAGGTCGCAATAATTGTAACTTGAATCCCCAGTTAAAATCTTTTTAGTTGATGCGACCGTTACACCGCCTGACAACAGTCGATCAAACAATAATCATAATAAACCGGTGGCTCAATGCTCTCGAAAAACTGCCTCAGAATGCAAGGGTATCCATTGTATTGGCTACTGCTCTTGTTGCTAGTTTTACCCCTCTCTTCGATAACCGTGGCGTCAGACCGGCTTGAACAACCCGCGCAGATTGCCATCCACCCCGAACGCTCTTTATTGCTAGATATTACCCGTGTGGGCTCACGGCTGGTGGCGGTGGGTGAGCAGGGCACCATTATCTGGTCAGATGATCAGGGTGAACAATGGCAACAGGCAGATGTGCCGGTGAGCGTATTGCTAACGGCGGTGGCGTTTGCAGATAGCAACAATGGCTGGGCAGTGGGTCACGATGGCGCAATTTTACGCTCAAGCGATCGCGGCGAGACGTGGCAGCGCGTTGCTGATGGCAACGTCGTTAATCAATGGCAAGTGGCGCGCTATGAGCATTTAAACGCAGCGGGCACGGATCCTCGTACACCTGAGGTGAGCGCCGATGATTTTGCGGTCATGCTTGATGATGCCTTGTTTGCACAGGAAGAGGGCGCAACCTACCCGCTGCTCGATGTTTTTTTCTCGGACGCGCAACACGGGTTTATTCTCGGCGCTTATGGGCTGTTACTACGTACTAGCGATGGTGGCGATAGTTGGCAGGTTGAGTCACATGTTGTGCCGAATATTGATCGCTTTCACCTAAATTCCATGGCGCAGATCGCTGGTCGTTTATTCATCGCTGGTGAAGCGGGTGTACTATTCCGCTCGCTAGACCAAGGTCAGCATTGGGAGGCGCTCGCCTCGCCTTATGAGGGCTCATTCTTCAAGTTGCAAGCATACGAGCAAGCCGATCTTGAGCGGGTCTATGTGATGGGCCTGCGGGGACATCTGTTCTATAGCGATGACTTTGGCGAGCAGTGGCAGCAAGTATTACTGGAAACAACGGCCTCTTTAACGGCCGCTACGATTGCAGATACCACGCTGCTATTTGCCGGTAGCGGTGGTTTTGTGGCAACCGGTAATGCGCCTGATGCGCTGGCGAGCCAACGTTTATCGAGCCGAGCATCTATCAGCCAAGCAGCCGCTGTGGAGCCGTTCTGGGTGCTGGTGGGTGAAACGGGCGTAGTTCGGCTGATGCAGGGAGACGATAGCCATGGCGCAGAATAATGTTGAACAGACGCTTTTAGGGCCGATTAAACGCTCTGAGCAACTGATTGAGCGGGTGCTGTTCCACCGCCGCATCACCTTCTTGCTGTTATTCTTGGTGATCACTCTTGCGTTGGGATATCAAGCGATTCAAATTCGCCCTGATGCCAGCTTTGTAAAGATGATCCCAACCAACCATCCCTATGTGCAGAACTATCTGCGCCACCGCGATGACCTCTCTGGCTTAGGCAACAGCGTAAAAATTGTGGTGCAGAGCCGTACGGGTGATATCTTCTCGGCGCCTTTCCAGCAAGTGCTGCAGCAGGTGACCGATGAGGCGTTCTTTATCAAAGGGGTTGATCGCTCGGCACTTAAGTCGATCTGGACCCCTAATGTGCGCTGGACAGAAGTGACGGAGGAGGGCTTCGTCGGCGGCCCGATCATTCCGCCCGACTATGATGGCTCACCGCAGTCGTTAGAGAAAGTCAGACAAAATATTCTGCGCTCAGGGCAGGTCGGACTGCTGGTTGCTAACGACTTTAAATCGGCCATTGTCCAAGTCCCCCTTTTTGATCGTGACCCAGAAACGGGCGAGAAACTGAACTACCAAGCTTTTTCACAGAAGCTCGAAGCGCTGATTCGCGACAAATACCAAAATGATGATATTCAGATTCGCATTGTTGGCTTTGCCAAAATCGTTGGCGACCTGATCGAAGGTGCGCAGTCGGTGGCGGTCTTCTTTGCCATCGCCATTGTGATCACGCTCGCGCTGCTATTTATCTATAGCGGTAGCTTCGCCGGCTCTTTGATTCCGATTATCTGCTCATTGGTGGCTGTGGTTTGGCAGTTGGGGCTGCTGCGCTGGTTTGGTTATGGTCTGGATCCATACTCCATGCTGGTACCGTTTTTGATCTTCGCGATTGGCGTTAGCCACGCGGTACAGGTGGTTAATACCATTCGTCTGGAGCAAGTGGCTGGGGCGGATGCATGGCTGGCTTCTCGGCGGGCGTTTCGAGCCATCTATATCCCTGGTTTGACGGCGCTACTGTCTGACGGTTTGGGCTTTGTGACCCTGTCAGTTATCGAGATTCAGGTCATACAGGATCTGGCCGTTGCAGCCTCCGTTGGCGTTGCGGTGATTATCATTACCAACCTGCTGTTACTGCCCCTGTTGATGTCTTATACCGGCGTGGGTCAGCGTGCGATTCGCCAAGCTGCACGCCGCACGAATGCCGGGCAGCATTGGCGTCATCTGTCTGTTTTCGCAACCCCCAAAGGGGCCGCAGTTGCCACCGCTACCGCGCTGGTAGTGTTGGTAGTGGGGCTTTGGGGGAGCCAAAACTTACAGATAGGTGATCTTGATAAAGGCGCGCCAGAGCTGCGGGCAGATGCACGTTACAACCTTGATAACCTGTTCGTCACTGAAAACTATGCAACCTCTAGCGATATCTTCGTGGTGATGGTGTCCACGCCCGCTGAGCAGTGCTCTAGCTTCGCAACGCTGAGCCGTGTGGATTATTTCCAGCGCTACATGGCGCAGGTTGAAGGGGTGCAAAGCAGTGTGTCGTTGGCTGATGTCTCCAAGCGGGTGACCGCAGGCTTAAACGAGGGGAGCTTGAAATGGCGTAGCGTGAGCCGGAATCAGTTTGTGATCAACGCCTCGCTCTCCTATGTACCAGCAGGCTTTATGAATGGTGATTGCTCGCTACTGCCGGTGATCATCTTCTTAGATGACCATAAAGCGCAAACGCTCTCCCGCGTTTCTGAATCGGTAGAGCGGTTTGCGCAGCAGCACAACAGCTCGGACATCTCCTTTGAGATGGCTGCGGGTAACAGCGGTTTTGAAGCGGCCACGAATGAAGTGATCAGCCGTGCTCAATACGAGATGCTGGCTTGGGTGTATGGCGTTGTGAGCTTACTGTGCTTGCTGACGTTCCGCTCGGTGCGCACGGTGGTTTGTATTATCGCGCCGTTGATGTTGACCTCTATTTTATGTCAGGCATTGATGGCGGCGATGGGTATCGGGGTGAAGGTGGCCACGCTACCGGTAATTGCCTTAGGTGTGGGAATTGGTGTGGATTACGGGATCTATATCTATTCGCGCTTGAACACCTTTTTGCTTGAGGGGCGCTCGCTACCCGATGCGTACCTTGAAACGCTGAAAACCACCGGCTCCTCTGTGGCATTTACGGGGCTGACGCTAGCGATAGGTGTGGTGTTGTGGGTGTTTTCGCCGATTAAGTTCCAAGCCGATATGGGCATTTTGCTGACCTTTATGTTCCTTTGGAACATGCTGGGTGCGTTGATCTTGCTTCCCGCTTTGACTTGCCTGTTGCGCCGTGAGCGCCGTCCAGAGGGAGATTCATAATCATGGCAGTTAACTCGCGTATTTTGGTGGTGCTTGATAGCTCGCCGTTAGCTGAAACGGCGTTACAGCGCAGTTTGCTGATCGCGCAGAAAACCGGCGCATCATTAGATCTTATGTGGCGCGAGAGCGTCTTACCGGATCGGCCAATCATGCAGATCGTGGCCAAAATTATTGTCTCGGGTATTGCGGTGGAGCAGCACTACAGTAACGCCTCTAAATTACTCGATGAGATAGAGGCGTGCTGGCAAACTCGACAGCAGATGCTGATTATCAAAGGCTGCGATGAGAGCCACCGGGACTTTTGGACGCCGCTCGATTGGCAGCTCCTTAGACGGATGCCTTGTCCTGTGCTTTTGGTAAAGCACGACATGAGTTGGCAGCAGGGGACTATCTTGGCTGCCGTAGATCCGACTGCGCAGCTTGCAGACGATCACTTAAGCCACGATGTGTTGCGCTTAGGTAGTTTTATTGCACATCAAGCACAGGCGCACTGCCGTGTTGTGGGTGCTTACCCGCCGCCTATGCTCTCCTCTGATGCCCAAAGCCAGAGCGCGACAACGCTAGGTGCAAACGCGGAGCAAATGATCAGCACGACGTTGGCAAAGTTATCGCTTTCTAGTACCGCGCCACTGATTGGTGAAGGCCCTCCCGAGTACTGGATACCCGCAGCGGCTCAGCAAGAGCAGGCCAAGTTAGTGGTGATTGGCACCCATGGCCGAGAGGGCATCGCCGGTGCTTTGCTGGGCAACACCGCCGAGCGTATTTTGGATCGTTTGAGTTGCGACGTGCTGGTTATTAAGGCGGCCCATACGCAAGGCATTGCCGCCTTAATAAACCAAGACGCCTAGCCTAGTTTCATCAGCAGTTTAATGGAGCTGCGCAGCCGCTCAAATGCTGCAGCAAGTGAGCCGATCTCGTCGTCACTGGTGACGTTGATAGGGGTATCGATCTCACCTTTGCTGAGCTTTTCAGCCGCTTCAGTCAGGTTGATCAGTGGCGCTGTTAAGGTGCGAGAGGTCAGGCGAGCAATGATCGCCGCGATCACTAAGGCCAACGCAACAAACAGCACAAACACAATTAAGAACGAGTCCAGCAACTGCAGGATAAACGACTTGGGTGCGAAGCCGATCAGCTGGCCAATAGGCTGGCCGCTAATTGCCGTTCTGATGGTTTGGTAGCTAACCAGCTGCTCGCCGGTTTCAATAGACCCTTGCTCGGAAAGCGTGTTGGCTGGTGGTAAGGTTGGCAGTAAGTCTTGCACATTAAAGCCGTGAGCAAAGTCATCTGGCCCACCCCAGTTCAGCTCTTTGCGCGGGCTGCTCAGCAGGAACCCCGCGTCATTAACGAGTGCGAAGGTTAGGCCATCCGGTTCGCTGGTGGTACTGATCGGTTGTAGAAACGCATTCGCATCCACATTCAGGATAAGCACGCCCACCAAGCGGTCACCTACCGCAAACACCGGTGTAGCGTAACGGATGGTTGGTTTTGCAGGTTCCTCTAGCCGGCCATCTTCGCGGTTGAGGTTGATCTCTGATATTGAGAACTCCCCTAAACTAAGCTCAGTGGCCGCGATAAAGTAGGGGCTGTCTTTTTTATCGCGTAGTTGCTCTGGCTGCAGTATGCGGCTTGTTCCTGCTGACTCATCATGCTCCACGCGGATCCGCTCTTGGCCGTTCGCGTCGATAAAGCGTAGTTGGTTATAGATGCGGCGGTTCTTTGCGATGCTGAGAAAGTCGCGCGCGATATTACGGCCTAATTTCTCCAGCGTAGCGGCATCATTGATCACCAATGCGCGGCCATAATGGTGAAAAGAGTTGGAGTCACGCAGATAAAAAAGATCGCCCGGAACATGCTTGAGCGTCGCCTGCACACTACTGGCAAGCAGTGCGACCTGCTGCTCGATGTTGCGTACGCCAGAATCTTTGAGGGTATTTTGCGTGGCAAAATAAACGTAGATCGCAATTAACAGTACAGGTACGAGCGCGGCGATCATTAACGCTCGCTCTAGGCGGTGACGAATCGATTTCATGACACGTTTCCTTGTAGGGAGGTGCGAGCTTTACGCAGAAACTGGCTCTGCTGCTCGTCGGTATCTAGGTATTTAGCGAGTTGTTGGCAAAAAGCGGGGAGGTCTCGCACACTGAGATTGCTCTCCCCCTGTGGCCAACTGCTGCGTACGCGTTGCAACAGCACTTTGGCTGCTGGGCCCACAAACTCAGCAAGCAGGGGCTCAAGGGCGCTGATATGCTGGTTGAAGCGTTGTTGTGGTTCTGCATGAGCTGCGCTGGGTTGTGCGATCTCGGTGAGCTTTGGTGGCTCTTTTGGCGCATCTACTGGGGCTACTTGCGGTTGTCCTGTGGTGGCGGTTTGCGCCAGTTGCCGTAAACGCGGTTTGGCGGCACGTACTGCCGTGCCAACAAGGGCGTAGTTGATCTCACGATCTGTCATCAGTATCAGTTGGTGTGTGTCATCTAGGGTGATAGCCATCAGTTGGGAGTCATCCATCTCGATATGCACCTCTGAGAAACCGCTGTGCTTATCAGGCGTGCTGGATAGCATCATGTTCATCACGCGGGCTGCTCCCGCTAAACTCTCGTTGAGTAGGCTTGGAAATGTCGAGAGTGCTACTTCCCCTTGCTCAGCAAGACAAACGTGGCGTACGCCGCCTAGTAACTGGAACTCTTCTAGTAGTTTCACCGGATCAACTCCACTGTAATAGGTCTTCGACCTGCTGTTTGACAGAGCGCAGTGAGGCACGCTGTGCCGATAGCACGCCAAGAATCTGCTCTTGTTCGATGAACACTGTTAGGCTTTCGCCTTGCTGACTCTTGAGGTGGATACTGCGTGCGGTATCGAAGGATGAGGCACTTTGAAACGCGGGGATCATGCCCGCGATATAGCCCAGATACTCCTCAAGGGCCGGGTCCTCATTGCTGCTATTGAGAATATCACCCATTGGATTTGCCAAGATGGCGCCCGTCACGCCACGTATTTTCATCACGTCGTTGAGAATAGTGTCTTTCATTTTAATACTCTCTTGATAAGGCGCTGGCGCTGACTGCGTTGCATCATGATTCGTGGGAATCACTGGCATATTTGGAGCGGCGACGACTTCGGGTAGTGCTTTGTGCAATAACTGCAGTAGCTGCTCGTGATCGCGGGCATCGGCAAAGAGCACCGATGCGCTAACGCCCAGTTTTTCAAGCCAAGTGCGGTAGTGGGCTAGGGTGGGTGTTGGCTTTTCGTCTGTGTGGGTAATCGCAACGATAAGCTGCGAGTCCTCGATAAGCGTTTTAAATTCCTTAACGTAGAAAGCGAGATCCCGTTGTGGTGCGTTGCGGGTGTTATCCAGCATCAATATCACCGCAGCCGTATCGGCAGCTAACTCGTTGGCGAGCACATCCCACATGAAACTGAAACGGATCTGCCCAGGTGCGCCGTAGAGTTTGATCTTTTGGGAGCCTGCTTTCAGGCTACCGTAGTCCAGCGCCACGGTGGTGGTTGCTTTTCGCTGGCCTGTGATGTCAGTCGCTTTTGCGTCGGTAGAGATGATGTCGTGATCGCTTAATGTTGCGATCGCCGTGGTTTTCCCTGCGCCCACTGGACCGACAAAAATCAGTTTATGGTCGCCCATAGAGTCCAATCCGTCGCAAACTAAGGTAAGGTGATTGTTTTCAGAGGAGGCGCATTGCAGCATATTAATGTGACGGATATATGACACATCCGTAAGCTGCACTGTGTTCCTATTGTTATGTATCAGGAGAAGATTCCAATGCAGTTAGTAGGTTCTATCCCATCACCTTATGTTCGCCGTACCCGTATGTTGTTGGAGGGGCGCGACTATACGTTTACCGCGTTAGATATCTACTCTCCAGAGGGGCGCGTCGCGCTGGAGAAGTTCACCCCTGCCATGAAGATCCCTGTGCTGGTGGATGGTGAGCAGACGCTGTTTGATTCTCGTGTGATCTATCGTTATCTGACCGACAAGCTGGCACTACCGGCTTTGAGTTGGGAGCAAGAAAACACCATGACGCTGATTGATGCAGCCAACGATGCGTTTGTTATCAAAATGATGGTGATGCGTTCAGGGATCGAGACAACCGATGAAACGCTGGTAACGCGCTTGCAGGATGAGCGCCTACAGCAGGTGTTGCCGCTACTGGAAACCGCGGTACAAGAGGGGCAGTTTGCTCAGTGGGATTATCTGGCTATCTGCCTCTACTGCTTATTGGATTGGTGTGATTTTCGTAATCTGTTTGTGTTGGCAGATTACCCGGCGCTGCACGCGTTTCGTGATCAGCATCAGTCACGCGAGATCGCAGTGGCGACAGATCCTCGGCAGGCGTAGTTAATCCGTTTGAGTGTCTGCTTTTAGATCGCTCAGTTGCTGCTTCACCTCAATCCATTGCGACATAAACTGGGTACTGCGGTGTTGATGGTGTTGCAGCATCTGGCCGGTAAAATTTTGGGCGCGGTGTTGCGCAAGCTGATCAGGCTGGATTAGCGCTACAATACGCGCGTACAGCTGTGAGCGGATGAGTGCAGCATCAAAGTGTTTTTCTAGAGCACTCCATCCTGTTTGCTGGGCTTGCTGCCAGCGGTCTGCATCCTTGTACAGCGTAACCGCTGCATCCGCAAAATGGCTGGCGGTATCGCACACCTCGCCGGGCCAGTCGGCGCTTGTTAGCATCCCTTCGGCACCTATCGGGGTCGTTACTGAGGGGGTTCCGGTGCGCATCGCATCAAGCAGTTTGCCTTTTATGCCTGCTCCAAAGCGCAATGGCGCCAGCAACACACGGCTTGCGGCAATCGCTTGGTGGGCATCTTCAACCCAGCCTTTCACCAAGAAGCCGTCACGTTCGTTATGAAGCTGCGTGGCTTTTTTGGGTGGATACGCACCATAAACATGCAGCTGTGCTTGCGGCAGTTGCTGCCGTATCTGTGGCCAAATCGACTCTTTTAGCCAGCGTACTGCGTCCCAGTTGGGGGCATGGCGAAAGTTGCCAATAGAAACGAAGTGCTGGCGGTTTGCAAAGCTGGGTGTATCAGCCAGCGCTGGCGGCTGAATAAAAGGGCAGTGCAGCAGTTGCTGCGGTGGAACATGAAACTCACGGGTGAGCAACTGCAGCTCTGCGTGTGAAATCACGAGGCTTAGGTCAGCGCGGTGGATGGCGGCAATCTCACGCTTTGCCATATCGCTGCTGGCCATCTGTGGATAAAGCTGAGCTTGATCCATCAGCATGGGAAACGCAACTGGCCCATCACGCAGCTGCTGCTTGAGTATTTGCTGGCGCGCGTCACGCAAGCTGTGGAGGTCTTCTAAATCGAGGATCTGTAGCGCCTGCGGGCAGTTTTTCGCAACACGCCAGCCAAATTGCTCCTCCATCATAAAGCGATCAAAGAGCACAGCATCAGGCGCCTGCTCTTTGATCCAGCTATCGAAGCTGCTGCAGTTTAACGCGATACTCACTTCAGCAACGCCAATCTCTGTCAGTGCGAAACGGTGCTCGCCCGCCGCCGCAGGGCTTGCGAAGGTGACCTGCCAGCCCCAGTCTTGAAACGCCCGAATAAGAGATAGCATATGGTACCCAGCTGCTGAGGAGTTGGGTTCAGGCCAAACATAGCCAATAACAACAAGATGGTGCATAACGTCTCCGTAGTGAGTGGCTATTTTAGCGCGATTCATAGCGTGACGCATGGGCGGTGATGAACAGTTTTGAAAATGGTTATGAAGTAAATTGTTATTGAACGAAATTGGTTAATTGTTGTTATTGCGCCTATTTTTGGCAGTTTGACAGATAATGCTAGTGATATTGGCATCTTTTGTTATTGGTCAGCAGGAACAGTTCGGCGATGCTTATGTCCATCAACTTAATGGACCCAACGTAGATAATAACAAGCGGAGAAGCGCCATGCCTGAGTATAAAGCCCCCTTGCGTGATATGCAGTTCGTGCTCAACGAAGTGCTAGCGGCTGAGGAACACTATGCCTCGCTCCCTGGCTGTGAAGAGGCGACCCCCGATATGGTGAATGCCATTCTTGAAGAGGGTGCCAAGTTTTCTGAGCGCGTATTAGCCCCTCTAAACCAGATCGGCGACCAACAAGGTTGCCAGTTTAATGAGGGTGAAGTAACCACCCCTGAAGGCTTCAAAGAAGCGTACCAACAATATGTGGAGGGCGGCTGGCCATCATTGGCGCACGATCCTGAGCATGGTGGTCAAGGCTTGCCTGAGTCGATCGGCACGATTCTCAATGAGATGGTGGGTACCGCCAACTGGTCTTGGAGTATGTACCCCGGCTTGAGTCATGGTGCGATGAACACTTTAACTGAGCATGGTAGCCCTGAGCAGAAAGAAACTTACCTGACGAAATTGGTGAGTGGCGAGTGGACCGGCACGATGTGCTTAACAGAACCACACTGCGGCACTGACCTTGGGATGTTGCGCACGAAAGCTGAGCCCAATGCTGATGGCAGCTACAGCTTATCGGGCACGAAGATTTTTATCTCGGCAGGTGAGCATGATATGGCTGAGAACATTGTCCATATTGTGCTGGCTCGTCTTCCTGATGCACCAGAAGGTACGAAAGGTATTTCGCTATTTATCGTACCGAAGTTTATGCCAGAGAGTGGTGAGCGTAACGGCGTTACCTGTGGCTCGATCGAGCACAAGATGGGCATACACGGCAACGCGACCTGTGTTATGAACTTTGATAACGCGACGGGCTTTTTGATCGGGCCGCCGAACAAAGGGTTGAACTGCATGTTCACCTTTATGAACACCGCACGTTTAGGCACTGCGATTCAGGGACTTGCACACACTGAGTGGGGTTTCCAGAACTCGTTGGTCTACGCGAAAGATCGCTTACAGATGCGCTCGTTGAGTGGCGCGAAAAACACCGATGGCCCCGCTGATCCAATTATTGTTCACCCTGCTGTGCGCAATATGCTGATGACGCAAAAGGCGTTTGCTGAAGGTGGCCGCGCGATGATCTATTACTCCGCGCTGTTGGTGGATAAAACCAAGCAAGCCGAAGCCCAAGAGAAAGCCGATGCAGATGCGCTATTGGCGTTCTTAACGCCGATTGCGAAAGCGTTTCTCACCGAGGTAGGTTTTGAGTCCGCGAACCATGCGTTGCAGGTTTACGGTGGCCACGGCTTTATTAGCGAGTGGGGCATGGAGCAAAACGTACGTGATGCACGAATCGCGATGCTTTATGAGGGCACGACACAGATCCAAGCATTGGATCTCTTGGGGCGTAAAGTTCTGATGACGCAGGGCGAGTCGCTGAAAAACTTCACGAAAATCGTGCATAAGTTCTGCCAAGCCCATGCGGATGACGAGCATATTGGCCATCTTGTGAAAGAGCTTGCAGCACTCAATAAAGAGTGGGGCGAGTTAACCATGCAGGTTGGCATGAAAGCGATGAAAGATCGCGAAGAGGTCGGGGCAGCAGCTGTCGACTACCTGATGTACTCGGGCTATGTGGTGTTGGCGTACTTCTGGGCGCAGATGGCGCTGGTGGCACACCAAGCGCTTGCCGATGGCAGCTCTGAGGCGGGCTTCTACAACGCCAAAATCACAACCGCTGACTTCTATTACAAGCGGATACTGCCACGTACGCGCAGCCACGCCGAAATTGTCAAAGCTGATATTGATCCGTTGATGGCGTTAGCGCCAGATGACTTTGCCTTTTAATTAAAACGTAGTGTCTGGGTACTCCAATAGCGGAGTACCCGCGTTTAACGATATTGATGGAGATATAACATGTCTGACCTAAATGCTCTTTTCACACAGATGCAAAACAACTTTGATAGCGGCGCCGCGGCAGGTTTGGATGCGGTTTTTCAGTATCAGATCACTGATGGCGAGCCCTACTATGTGGCAGTGGCTGATGGTGAATGTAATGTTGCGCAGGGTGAGCATGACGACCCAAGCGTCACACTACACATGGATGCTGACACGCTCGCTGAAGTGATGTCTGGTGAAACCGATGGTATGCAGGCCTTTATGATGGGACGCATCAAAGCGGACGGCGATATTATGTTGGCGACTCGCTTAGCATCGGTTTTCCCGGTGGCTTAAGTTAAAGGTCGCACACGCTAATACCGAGCGTAGTACAGGACTTAGCTGCTTCTTTTTATTCCGTTCTAATATAGTAGATACTGTAACTTAGTACGGGATGAGTGAAGCAGAGCCAGTCTCTGCCCACATATAAGAATAATCAAAAGGGGGCTTACCTATGGATCACACTCGTGGGAGTTGGATTCCGGAATCGCTGAACCCCAGCGGCTATCAAACGTTACTGGATGTTATCGGCAGCCATTGTCAACGTTATGCAGATAAACCAGCGTTTACCAGCTTTGGCCGAACGCTGAGCTATGGCGAGCTAGATCGCTTAGCCAACTCTTTTGCTGTTTATTTGCAAAAAGAGACCAATTTACAGCCGGGTGATCGCATCGCGATACAGCTGCCAAACCTGATTCAGTATCCCATCGTTCTGTTCGGTGCGATGCGGGCGGGTTTAGTGATCGTGAACACCAACCCGCTTTACACACCAAGAGAGTTGGAGCATCAGTTTGTTGATTCTGGTGCCAAGGCGCTGATTATCCATGCCAGCATGGCGCATAACGCTGAGAAGATTATCGATAAAACCAGTATCGAGCATATCTTCGTCACCCAAGTGGGTGATCTGCATGGCTTCCTTAAGCGCACGCTGATTAATGCTGCAATTAAATACGTAAAGAAAATGGAGCCTGCATACGATCTGCCTATGGAGCAGCCGTTGCGCGAAGCGCTGCTGAAGTATGAAGGTGAAGCGCCAACTCCGGTGACCGTTGACACCAGCGATACCGCTGTTTTGCAATACACGGGCGGTACAACGGGCGTATCAAAAGGAGCGGTGCTGACCCATGGCAATCTAATCTCCAATATGTTGCAAGGACGCGAGTTGATCAGCCGAGCAAAAGAGGGTTGGTCGGAGACGGCGATATCCCCCTTACCTCTTTATCATATCTACGCGTTCACGCTGTCCCTCGTGATAATGGAGGATGGTGGCCATAGCGTATTGATTGCCAACCCGCGCGATATTCCAGGGTTTGTTAAAGAGCTAAACAGTTGGCAGCCCACCACATTTATTGGCCTTAATACGTTATTCGTTGCGCTATGTAATAACGAAGGTTTTGCGGGAGTCGATTTCTCTAAACTGATTATCACCATCTCTGGCGGTATGGCCCTCACTCATGCCGCGGCAGATACGTGGCGTAAGTCGACAGGCTGCGAAATTATGGAGGGGTACGGCCTGACCGAAACCTCCCCGGCGGTAGCCATCAACCCGCCGGATGCGATTGCAGTAGGCACTATCGGTTGGCCGTTGGCTGAAACCGACGTTGCCATCATTGGAACGGATGGTAAGCCGGTGGAGGCGGGTACGCCGGGGGATCTATGTGTGAAAGGTCCGCAAGTGATGCAGGGCTACTGGCAGCGTGATGATGCAACGGCCGCATCTTTTACCGATGATGGCTACCTGATCACTGGGGACGTTGCGGTACAGGACGACGATGGCCGTTTGCGTATCGTTGACCGCGCCAAAGACCTGATCATCGTTTCTGGTTTCAATGTTTATCCAAACGAGATCGAAGATGTTGTGACCTCTCACGAAGGTGTTGTGGAGTGCGCAGCGATTGGCGTAAAGGATGAACGTTGTGGCGAGGTGCCGAAGCTTTATGTGGTGCGTAAAGATACCAATTTGGATGAGAAAGCGATCATTCGGTGGTGCAAAGAACGCTTAACTAACTATAAGGTGCCGCGCCAAATCGAGTTTGTTGACGATTTGCCTAAATCCAATGTGGGTAAGGTGTTACGTCGCATGTTGAAGGATACGCCGGCAAGCTAGCATGGCCGGCGCCTTGCGGCGTTTGTTTGGCGGTGTTGAGCGTTGCTTGCTGACTAGAACCGGAGGGACCTCAATGCCGCTAGCAAAACCTATGAGGCGCCAATTAACTCATCGGCGCCAGATTATTAGCGATGGGTACCAGCGTGATGATGGCCTTTGGGATATTGAAGCCCGAATGACCGATGTTAAAACCGCGCCGGTTGATAACTTGGAGCGCGGTGGTTTTGTCTCGGCAGGTGAGCCATTTCACGATATCTCCGCTCGCCTCACGATCGACGCAACCTTCACCATCGTCTCGGCAGATGCCGTTATCGATGCCTCCCCCTTTAAAAACTGCCCTGCGGCTGCGAAAGCGTTTGGGCGCTTAGTGGGCGCACAAATTGGTCCCGGCTGGCACAAAGAAGCCCAAGACCGAGTCGCGGGTGTTGCAGGTTGTACCCATATCACCGAACTGTTACCCGTGCTGGCGACAACCGCCATTCAAAGCCTGTGGCCAACGCTGGGTGATGATGTGCTGCGCGTTGGCTCACGTTTTCTGCTCAATAGCTGTCGCAGTTGGGCGCAAGATGGTGAGGTGGTTAAACGTCACCTGCCTGAACTATATCAATCCTCAAAACCTCTGGAGTCAATTGAATGAGTATCCCGAGTCAGTTTCAAGAACATCTTACCTTGCCTGTTATCGCATCACCTATGTTTCTCGTTTCAGGCCCTGACCTTGTTGTAGAAAGTTGTAAAGCGGGTGTGATTGGCACCTTCCCTGCGCTAAACCAGCGCTCTAGCGAAGATTTTGAAGCCTGGCTGGTGGATATCAAATCGCGGCTGGCGGCGTTCGAGGAGAGCACCGGCCAGAAAGCCGCGCCGTTTGGTGTCAACTTAATTGTGCATGGGTCAAATCCTCGTTTGGAGGCGGACCTCGCGCTGTGTGTAAAACATGAAGTGCCACTTATCATTACATCATTGGGTGCTGTGCCTGAGGTAGTTAAGTCGGTGCATAGCTACGGTGGCCAAGTGTTTCATGATGTGGCTAACCTGCGCCATGCTAAGAAAGCGGCTTCCACCGGAGTGGATGGCCTGATCGCTGTTTGTGGTGGCGCGGGTGGACACGCCGGTGTCTTAAGCCCCTTCGCATTTGTGAATGAGATTCGCCAGTTCTTCAGCGGCACCGTGATCTTGGCCGGCTGTATCTCTACGGGTCGCGATGTTGCTGCCGCGCAGATGCATGGCGCGGATATGGCGTATATGGGAACGCGCTTTATCAATACGCAAGAGAGCCAAGCCGTTGCCGAGTACAAAGCGATGATCGTGGACTCAGATGCAGCTGACATCACCTACACGCCAGAAATTTCCGGCATTCCTGCTAACTTTTTGACTCCAAGCCTTGTTGCTGCTGGCCTTGATCCTAAAACGGGCAAAGCGTCAGGTGAACAGAACGCCAGCCCCAAAGAGATCAACCTTGGTGAGGAGCTAACCGCGCCAAAAGAGGGGGCAAAAGCGTGGAAAACTATCTGGTCTGCGGGTCAAGGTGTGGGGTCTATCGATGATGTACCGCCAGTGGCGAAGCTGGTGGCGGACCTACACAGCGAATATGTTGATGCAACCGTCGATTTTGCCAATCTCAGCCGTGGTTACGCGCTCAAGCCGCAACGGGAGGTTTCATGAGTATTAAAACCTCACAAGAGGGTCAGATCCAGACCATTACCATTGCTCGTCCAGAGAAGCGTAACGCTTTGACGTTAGAGATGTATCAGGCGTTGACTGAAGCGTTGCGCGGTGCTCAGGAGGAGCGCTCGGTGCGGGCGGTGATCTTAACTGGGGAGGGCGGCTGCTTCTCTGCTGGGAACGATATCGTCGAGTTTGTTGCGGCGGCATCGCGACAAGACCCCGCGGCACTTGCTGCGCCAACGCAGTTTTTGCAGACCATCTCAACCTTCACTAAACCGCTGGTCGCGGCTGTCGAGGGCGATGCTATTGGTATCGGTACCTCGATGCTGTTGCACTGTGATCTCGTCTATGCCGCAGCCGATGCTAAGTTACAATTGCCCTTCGCGCGTCTTGGCTTAGTACCGGAAGGTGGCACGAGTTTACTCTTACCGCAGCAGCTAGGGCATCGATTGGCATTTGAACTGCTGGTGAAGGGCGACGCCGTCTCTGGCGAGCGCGCTGCACAGCTTGGCTTGATCAATGCAGCGTCGCATAGCCCAATGGCCGATGCACAGGCCGCGGCTCAGAGTCTGGTGGCGCTGGCACCGGCTGCTGTGCGTCAAAGTAAAGCGATGCTGCGTGAGCATCAAGGCGAGCTGTTACAGAAAGTGTTGCTAGCTGAGATCGAGCAGTTTGCTGCTCGCTTGTCCTCGGCAGAGGCACAAGAGGCTTTCAGCGCCTTTATGGAGAAACGTGCCCCCGTTTTTTCTGATATCTAAACACCCTGCAATACAACGTCACTTGAGCGTGTGCCCTGTATAGGTCACACGCTTTTTTTTGCGTGGTGACAAAAGGGCACAAAATGCGCTGAATCTCACAGTAAATTAGGGCGATGATGAGCGTTTAAGGAAAAAGTTATTCATTGAGTTATCCCCAGAAAGTGGGGATATGTTACGAGACTGCAACAGGCGTAGATCTTACTAACTGTATTGCTTAGGCAACATTTTTATACCTGTAAACGGTCATTTTTTTTAGGAACCCTGACTGAGCAGCCAGACAGCCACTAAGAGCGTTCAGCAAGTGTTCGGTATGGTAAAAGCGCGTAATGATAGGCCCTGCGGGAGTTATGCAGAGGATTTTACCTAAGTTGTTCACAACTTCTGTGGGTAAGTTTTGACTCCTTTGAAAAACGAAATAGTATATTTAAATCAATGGCTTAAGATTTATTTTTGTTGCCTGTTTGGATGTCAATGGGGTTTTTTTCAGTTTCTTCTGAAAAGTCTTTCGCGCTTTTACTGCAATTAAATGTCAATCCTATGAATGAAAAAAAGTAGCAAAAATAGCAACGAATGTAGTAGAGCTATGGTTATTAATTGATCAGTTGTTCTTTGTTTTTTATTAGAAACTTATTATGTTCGATAAAGCCGCGTCATTACTGGTGTTATCTCAAGTCAAGGGCTTGTACGAAAATCTTATCCACAGATTTTTTACCCGTGCATTGAAATAGGCTTTCTGCGTTGCCTGTGGTGGTGCTCTTTTACTGATTTCCATGCGGTGGCATGAGCGTCTTTGCTATGGTGTTACACAAGGCATGTTGAATAAAAATGCCAGTCTAAGATCTGCTCTTTGTAACGGATTTTGCCCCGCAAAGGGCTACTGAATCGTAACGTCAGTTATGCTGGAGGAAAGTGTCATTGTTTAGCCGCTATGAGTGGATAGACTGACTGAATCCTTAAAAAAATAAACAGATACACTAACGAGTGGGGTTTTCCTATGTTAATGGATGGCCAAGCAATCCAAGTTAAAGCGCTTGATGAAGGGATCTACGGCGTCATCTTCGATGCTAAGTCTGATGCCGTGAACACCCTAGGTAGCGCGACACTTGCAGAGCTAGAGCAGGCGATAGAGATTGTGAGTAAACAATCTGACCTTGGCGGCGTAGTTTTTGCCAGCGGCAAAGAGAGCTTTATTGTTGGCGCTGATATCACCGAATTCAATGCGATGTTTGATCACGATGAAGAAACGATCGTGACCCACCTGATGGGCCTTCAGAAGCTCATTAACCGTATCGAAGACTTGCCCGCTCCGACGGTAAGCGCGATTAACGGTCTAGCGCTGGGTGGCGGATTTGAGCTAGCGCTGGCAACCGATTATCGGGTGATGTCGGAACAAGCGAAGGTTGGCCTACCTGAGGTGAAGCTAGGTATCTATCCCGGATGGGGCGGCACTGTTCGACTGCCGCGTCTCATCGGTATCGATAACGCGAACGAGTGGATCTGTACCGGCGCTGAGAAACGCGCAAAGGCCGCGCTCAAAGATCAGGCTGTTGATGCTGTCGTTAAACACGAACTCGTTTTGGAGGCTGCCATCGATCTGGTGCGCCAGTGTATGCAAGGCCGTTTCGATTACCAAGCACGCCGTGACGAGAAAAACTCGCCTGTTAAGCTCAACACGGTTGAGCAGATGATGGCCTTTGAGTCCGCGAAAGGGGTTATCGGCGCGAAAGCAGGCCCTCATTACCCTGCGCCTATGCAAGTGCTCAAGACGGTTCAAAAAGGCTGTACGCTGACACGCGACAAAGCGCTAGAAGTGGAGGCGAAAGGGTTCGCGAAGCTGGCCCGTAATGAGGTAACTCGCTCGCTGGTGGGGCTGTTTCTAAAAGATCAGCACGTTAAGAAGGTGAGCAAAAAGTATGAGTCGCAAGCAGAACCCGTACGTCAGGCAGCGGTGCTAGGCGCTGGTATTATGGGTGGCGGTGTGGCTTATCAGTCGGCATCCAAGGGCACGCCAATCTTGATGAAAGATATCCGCACCGATGCGCTACAGCTTGGTTTGGACGAGGCTAACAAGTTGCTTGCCGGGCAGCTCAAGCGCGGCCGTATCGACGCTGCGAAGATGGCTCAAACGCTGAACCGTATTGTTCCCACACTAAGCTATGGTGACTTCGAGCAGGTTGATCTGGTCGTAGAGGCGGTGGTTGAGAACGAGCAGGTGAAGAAGTCGGTACTGGCAGATGTTGAAGCGCATCTTGCTGAGGATGCGATTATCACCTCCAACACGTCGACAATATCGATCACTGCTCTGGCCGAGGCGCTTAAACGCCCAGAAAACTTCTGTGGCATGCACTTCTTTAACCCTGTTCACAAAATGCCTTTGGTGGAGGTGATTCGTGGTGAGAAAACCAGCGAAGCAGCCATCGCCAAAACCGTGGCCTATGCCAAAGCGATGGGTAAAACGCCGATCGTGGTTAACGACTGCCCAGGCTTTCTTGTGAACCGGATCTTGTTCCCCTATTTCGGTGGTTTTGCAGCATTGATTGCCGATGGCGCTGATTTTCGCAAAGTCGATAAAGTGATGGAGCGTTTCGGCTGGCCGATGGGGCCTGCATACCTGCTGGATGTGGTGGGTGTTGATACTGCGCATCATGCAGATCGCGTGATGGCGGCGGGCTTCCCTAACCGTATGGAGCATGAGGGCGAGAATGTGATCGACCGGATGTTCCAGCTCGGCCGCTTTGGCCAGAAGAACAGCGAAGGTTTTTATCGTTATGAGACCGACCGTAAAGGCAAGCCGAAGAAGCTAGATGACCCGAAAGTGGATGAGCTGTTAGCGGGCGTGCTTGGCGATGCGGCTGATATTGCTGATGAGGAGATCATCGCTCGTATGATGATACCGCTGTGTATCGAAACGGCCCGCTGCCTCGAAGAGGGTATTGTGGATTCGGCGGCGGAGGCGGATATGGGCTTGATCTATGGGATTGGCTTCCCACCGTTCCGTGGCGGAGCGCTGCACTATCTAGATCAGATGGGCTTGGCTGCGTTCTGTGAGTTAGCGCAAAACTACAGCCATTTAGGACCACTCTACCAACCTACAGAGAAGATGCTGGCGATGGCAGCGGCAGGACAAACCTACTTCGGCGGGGAGAAATAACGATGAGCTTAAAACCAAATGATGTTGTCATTGTTGATGCAGTGCGTACGCCGATGGGACGCTCAAAAGGCGGTTCGTTCCGCAATATGCGTGCCGAAGCGCTATCAGCAGCGGTGATGAACGCGTTGCTACAACGTAACCCTGCGGTACAGGCCGCTGAGATCGAAGATGTGGTTTGGGGCTGTGTTAACCAAACGAAAGAACAAGGCTTTAACATCGCGCGTAACGCCTTGGTGCTGGGTGGCCTACCGCATACGATTGGTGGACAAACGGTTAACCGCTTGTGTGGCTCGTCAATGTCAGCGTTGCACAGTGCTGCCCAATCGATCATGACCGGCAACGGCGATCTATTCTTGGTTGGTGGCGTTGAGCATATGGGGCACCTAGACATCTTGCATGGTATCGATGTTAATCCAGAGATGTCCAAGCAGGTGGCGAAAGCAGCACTGATGATGGGCGTCACCGCTGAGATGCTGGGTAAAATGAACGGTATCAGCCGAGAGATGCAGGATGAGTTTGGTGCGCGTTCCCAACGCTTGGCACACGAAGCCACGCAAGCGGGCCGCTTTGCCAACGAGATCATCCCTATCGAAGGGCATGATGAGCGTGGTTTCAAAACACTGCTTGATTACGATGAGGTGATCCGTCCCGAGACCACCGCGCAAGGGCTAGCCCAGTTGAAGCCTGCCTTTGTTCCTAAAGTCGGTACTGTAACGGCTGGTACATCTTCCGCGTTTTCTGATGGGGCATCTGGGATGTTGCTGATGTCAGCCGCGAAAGCCGAAGCGCTAGGCTTGAAGCCGCGTGCTGTGATTCGTTCTATGGCGGTGGCGGGCTGTGATCCATCCATCATGGGATATGGGCCAGTACCTGCGTCACAGAAGGCGCTTAAGCGTGCTGGTGTATCGATGCAGGATATCGACTATATCGAGCTCAACGAGGCCTTTGCGGCGCAAGCGTTGGCGGTCATGAAGGGGTTGAAGCTGACAGATCGCATGGAAGATAGCGTTAACTTGAATGGTGGTGCGATTGCGTTGGGCCACCCGCTAGGTTGCTCAGGCACGCGTATCTCAACAACACTGCTGAATGTCCTTGAACAACAGGACGGCACGTTGGGCTTAGCCACAATGTGTATCGGCATGGGGCAGGGGGTTGCGACGGTCTTTGAGCGTCTGAACTAACCGGCGTGTTGAAACTAAAAAAGCCCAGCGATGCTGGGCTTTTTTGTGGAAGCTGAAATGAGACGTGCTTTAAGCGATCGCCTCTTCAGCACTTTGGTAAGGGTAGCCAAGGCCCTCTGCAACCGCTTGGTAGGTGACGTTGCCGCGGTGAACGTTGAGGCCGTTACGCAGATGCTCGTCATCTTTAAGCGCTTGCTGATAACCCTTATTGGCAAGATTCAGAATAAACGGTAGCGTTGCGTTCGTCAGTGCGAAGGTCGATGTACGAGCGACACCGCCCGGCATGTTTGCAACGCAGTAGTGAATGACACCATCGACCTCATAGATAGGCTCTTGGTGTGTGGTCGCTTTAGAGGTTTCGAAGCACCCGCCTTGGTCAATAGCCACATCAACCAGCACTGAGCCATTCTTCATTTTCTTAAGATGCTCACGTGTCACTAATTTGGGTGCAGCGGCGCCAGGAATGAGTACGGCACCAACAACGAGGTCGGCTTGTACCACCTCTGTTTCGATCGATTCTGCACTGGAGTAAAGCGTTTTGAGCTGCGGTCCGTATAGTTCGTCTAGCTGCTTCAGGCGCGGCAACGAGCGATCAAGAACGGTAACGTCAGCACCTAAGCCCATCGCCATGCGTGCTGCGTTGATACCCACAACGCCACCACCAATGACAACGACTTTGGCAGGGGCAACGCCAGGTACGCCGCCGAGTAACGTGCCCAAACCACCCTGTGCTTTCTCGAGCGAGTGAGCACCGGCTTGAATAGCCATGCGGCCAGCGACTTCACTCATTGGGGCGAGTAGCGGCAAACCTCGGTGGTTATCGGTGACGGTTTCATAAGCGATTGCAACCGCGTCAGACTCAACCAGCAAACGGGTCTGTTCTGGGTCTGGAGCCAAGTGGAGATAGGTGAAGAGCAGCTGACCAGAGCGGAGCATCTTGCACTCGTTTGGCTGCGGCTCTTTGACCTTAACGATCATATCTGCTGTGGCGAAAATCTCTTCAGCAGTATCAATAATCTTCGCGCCCGCGGCTTCGTACTGTTCGTTCGTTAAGCCAATAGCGGCTCCGCCATCGCGCTGAATCATAACCTCGTGACCAGCGGCAATTACTTCACGCACTCCAGCAGGCGTCATGCCGATACGATACTCGTGATTTTTAATCTCTTTAGGTACACCGATGAGCATGATGATCTCTCCTATGGTGGTTTCTTCTTTTTGAACCGCACACTGTGCGCCTTGTTCCAATGTGTTATTCAGACTAGCACCAGATTGGTGAGATTTTTTAGGTTATTTTTGTTTTTAATAGATGTTATGTTTTGCATATATCTATAATTGTGGTTTTATTTGCTGCGCATGTGCAGCAATTGCGGTGTTTTTTCATGTTGAAAACTATAGCCCGATACCAAAGCGCAGCAGCATAAACGCGAGCATGCCCACCACAATGGTGGTGAGTAAGTCTTTGCGTACGAGTGCTACCAGAAAAGCGAATAGGGCAGCGAGTAACCAGGGGTTATTGGGGCTTACCCAAAGTGTGCCCTTGGGCATCAGTACAGCGGGTACAATGATTGCGGTTAGCACCACTGGGGGCACAAACCCCAATGCGCTACTTAACCATGCCGGGAAGTGGATGCGCCCAGCCATACCGAAAAGCACATAGCGTACCCCAAACGTAACGACGAACATTCCGAAGATCAGCGTGAGTTCTGCGCTGCTCATAAATGGTTCTCCAAATCTTGTTGCTTGCGCTTTTCAAGCATGAAAAGAGATAGGCCAACGGCAATACCGCACAGTGACGCGATAATTAAGCCAAGCTTATGTGGCAGTGCCGCGGTCGCGATCGCCATCATGCCGCCCACGATGACAGCAGCCCACATCGGACGTGAAGTTAAATAAGGGACAACCATGCCAATAAACGTGACGGACATCGCAAAATCTAGCCCCCACTGGGTCATATCAGGAAAGAGCTCTCCCAGTGCGACACCAATGGCAGTGCAAAGCACCCAGTTACCGTACATGGCCAAAAAAGAGCCTAGATAAAACCAATGGGCTGTCTCGATATCGTCACGACGTAGGTATCGGCTGCTGACGGCTGCAAAGGTCTCATCCGTAAGCCCAAAAGCCATAAGCACGCGCCACCTTTGCGGCAGGTGGCGTACCTTGGGCACTAGGTTAGCGGCATAGAGCAAGTGGCGGAGGTTGACGATAAATGTTGTAGCAATAATGACGGGGATCGATGCGCCGGCAGCCAATAACCCCAGCGCGATAAATTGCCCAGAACCTGCGAAAACAAATAGTGACATCGCTAGTGCACCCAGTGCAGATAGCCCGCTTGGCTCGGCTAATGTACCGAAGATAATTCCGAACGGAATCGCGCCAACGATCAGTGGGAACGTGGCCTTTGCACCGGCGATGAACTCGGCACTGCGTAATGCGCCGACAGAGGTAGCCGTTGTCATCAATGGGCCTCCTGATGAAGCTGAAGTGTCATATAGATATCGGAACGGGGATAGATCGAGCGCCCATTAGGATGGGGCATCTCGCGAAAACCCATGTGCCGATAGAGAGCGATAGCGCGCTCGAGCTTGGTTGAGCTTTCTAAGTAAAGGTGAGTGGCGTTTAAAGTACGTGCTTTATCTAGCGCCGTTAGCAACAACTGGCGTCCAATGCCATAGCCTTGTAGCTGATCGGTTACCCCCATCTTCGAGATCTCGAAGCAGCCATTGCCATGGCAAGCCAAAGCGACACAGCCAACAATGTCGTTTTTTACACGTGCAAACCAGATGTAGCCGCCCCGAGATAGATAGTAACTTTCAGGTTCATCGAGTGCGCTACGGTCGTGTTCAGTGAGTTCGCCATCAAAGTACTTATCCAGCCAAGCGAGATTGAGACTACGAAAGTGCTCTCGGTACTCTGGGCTCCAA
The DNA here is from genome assembly GCF_004959845.1 of Neptunomonas sp. XY-337. Lineage (NCBI taxonomy): Bacteria > Pseudomonadati > Pseudomonadota > Gammaproteobacteria > Oceanospirillales > Oceanospirillaceae > Neptunomonas > Neptunomonas sp. XY-337. The sequence continues at coordinate 97,207 of NZ_SPLL01000007.1, forward strand.
TTCAGTATCTCAATTTGCGCGACGGCGCGCTGCTGACCGAGTTGTTGCAACACCGGTTCAACGAAGCCGTGCTTACGAAGATCATTTTCGAACTCATCGAGTGCGTTGAGTAACGAGTGTTGGTGCTGTGCCATCAGGCTATCTAGGTAGTGACGTATCTCGTGCCAGACAGGCTGTATGGAAACTAATAGCTGTTCGCTTTGGGAAGACAGCGCAAGGAGTTGGCGGCGCTCGTCCTTGGGGTCTGGTGTTTTGCAGAGCCAGCCTTCGGCCAGCATCTTGCGCGCCATCTTGCTGATAGCGGGGTGGCTAACGTTAAGCTGCTCTGCTGCTTCCGTGACACTCGCGCTACCGTGCTGTGCCAGCAAGTTAAATAGCGGGAAATAGGTTGGGCTTAGCGGTATGTCGCTGCGCTGATAGATCTCGATCACGTCTTGGAACAGTTGATCAGATAGACGCTTGAGGCGGCTGCCCAGCGATAGGCTGCCGAACTGGCGCATGATGTCATGGTTTTTCATATAATGTATCTTATTACGTAACTGGTTACATAATAGAGTGAATCACGACAATTGAGAAGCCGTGAGCTGTGATTTAAGCGTTATCTATTGAAGGCTGGCTTAGTTGTCTACTGCACGCACAATATCGACCGGTGCCGCTTCGAGAACCTCTACCGGCATACCGACTTCAATAACTCCACTGTTTTGGGCGATAACATTTTGCCCAAACAAAGCGCCACCCTCGTGAGCTCGACGATAAGTGAGCATGGTGCGTAGCGGTTCTTGCTTTGGGTTGAAAGTTGTACTGCGCGGCGGCAGAGTGGTCAGTTTGCAGCGCTCACAGGGTGAGAAAACCTGAAAGGTGACCTCCCCTATGCGGATCATCTGCCAACTATCTTCGCTAAATGGCTCGTTACCGGTGACAACAATATTGGGACGAAATTGCTCCATCACAAAGGGCTCAGCGCAGCGCTCTTGCAGCCACTCTAGTGATGCTGTGGATGTCAGCAAGAGTGGGTAGCCGTCAGCGAAGCTGACTTGGCGCTCAGGTTGTCTGCGGATGGGGCGTAAGCTGCGGGGTCCAAAAAAGACGAGCTGGCACTCAATGCCAAGAAACGTGCTAATCCAGTTGTCGGCTAACGCACCACAGCTTTGCGCCTCAATTGTTTGCTTCCAAACGGTCACAGGACGGTAATGGTCGGGAAAGTCACGTTGGTTCAGGAACAGTGTTGCTGCACCTTCAGCTGCGAGCGCAATGCCGCCATCAAACAGTGTTGCCTGTAGCTGGATCAGTTTTGGGTGTTTGCGTGCAGTGATAAATCTTCCGGTGGCATCAACAACGAGGTAGCGGCGATCACCTGTGACCCCCAGCTCATCGATAACAGCACGCGTCATCGAAACGGGGGCGCATGATTTAATCGGATACTGATGGATGCTAGACAGATTGATGGAAGCCACGGCACGCTCCTTGCGTAAGGTCGAGATAGGGAGTTGCCATCATACGCCTTGCCGATGTAGGACTCTAGCTAAGCCCTCAAGTTGAAACGAGGATAATAAAAAAGGGGCTGTATAGCCCCTTTGTTTTGCTTATTTAATTAGCAATGCTTATCAGCGATTCGCCAGTTTGCGGCGGCCAAATAAACCCAGTAAGCCCGCTAGGATTCCGTATGCCCAGAGTGGCATGACTGGAATTTGCGTTGGTGGCATCTTAATAGGCGAGTCTGGCGTTTGTGGTGTTCCCGGCAGGGTAAAGCCAAAGTCCACGGTTAGGTTATCAGCGTTATCACCATTGCTACCGTTAGCGCCTTGGCCGCTACCTGTGACTTCTGTCGTAGGTAGGTTACTAGGCGATAGGGTAAAGGGCAGTGTGCGAATGCCGTCTACCTCAGGGGTATCGCTATCTAGGCCATGATCGTAGGTATCTTTATCAAGATCGACGCTAAGCGCATGCCACGTACTGCTGACATAACCCTCAAGTGGGGCACCAACACCGAAGGCTGCGGCGGTGACACGTGCACGGTAGCCACTGCCAGCGGGTAGGCCATCAACACGCCAGAAACCATTGGCATCCGTGACGCTTGAACCGGCAACGGAACCATCAGGGTTAAGCACTTCCACTGTTACCCCCACAACGGGCAGCTCGGCTGGATCACGTACACCATTGTTGTCGGTATCGAACCATACTTGGTTACCCACACTTAGCGCATAGAAGCCGAAGTCAACGGATAGGTTGCTGCGGTTATCTGGAGCAAAGTCATAGTAGCCAGGTGTTTGTTCAGGGCCATCTGTGCCGGCTTCGTTAATAGGCTCACCCGCTAGTGGGCCGAGTGTCACAGTGGAGCTCACAATGCTATTGGCAGGGATATTACCAACCGGTGCGCTGATCTCTTCACCGTGATCATGCACATCGATATCGCTGTTGCCCGAAACTGGCGAAGACTCTTGCAAACCGGCATTGGTGATCGAGACACCGCTTGCAAATAGGCCAGCAGGTTTCGCAGCCGCTGGAATAACAACGCGATAGTCACCTGCACTCAGGTTAGGGAACAAGTAGTGGCCCGTGCTGTTGGTTGTTGCTGTTGCGAGGGCAGTGCCAGAGCCATCAGCGGCCCATAGTTCAACAGTAATACCGGCCAGCCCTGTGCTGCTCTCAGCTGCATTACCAACGCCATCGTTGTCGATGCTATCTGCGTTGCTATCCAACCAAACACGGTTACCAATACTAAAGATCGCAGGGTTTGCGAAATAGCCTTGGTCGATGTCCAGACGGTCTTCACCGCTTGCTAGCGTAATGCCTGTTACTTCAAACATGGTGCCATTTTGAGCACCGTCTGAGTCGTTGCCATCGCTCGTACTGTCTTGTGGAGAGCCAGTCATACCATTTGGAATACCAAAGCGTACGATATAGCGCTCACCGCCACTTGTCGGCGTCAGACCCGAGAAGTGGTAGTAGCCTGGTAGACCTGTAACGGGGTGGTTAATGGTGTTGGTATCAACAACAAGTACTTCGTCACCATCATTAGGAATACCGTTCGGGTCACGGAAGAGTTGTACCAGTACATCATTGATGCCGTTGCTACGCTCGTCATTGTCTTGTACGCCATCTTCGTTCGTGTCGTGCCAAACGAAATCGCCCAGCGCAGCGGTGCCTGCTGGAATCGGCTGTACCACAATACCTACACGCGTTGGCGCAGAGGCGTTAGCTAGGTTGATATCGGCCTCTTCATAGCTGTAGCCAAATGTGTTCCAAGCGATGTTTGAGCACGAAGAGTTGGCTGCGGCTGGGCAGTCGGTGATTGGTGCATCAGCGATCCCAAACTGGGAGTACTCAAATACCAGTGTTTCACCCGGTGGCAGTTCGTAGCTCGTTGGGTAAACGATACGGAACGCATGAACTCGGCTAGGTATGTTGGGCAAAACATCGGACCATTCACCCGGTGCTCCCGCCGCTGGAATGACAGCTTCGCTGGAGAGCGGTGTGCCGTCCGGTAGTGTTGTCATTGGGTTACAGCCAGCTGCATTAACAATATTCGCTCGGCAAGGATTAATTGCTTGTGTGTAGTAGACCTTAGTGCCCGCGGGCGCTGAAGAGAGGTCAATATCTTTCACGAAGTTAGGGTCCCAGGTACTATCTAAAGCTGCACCTGTACCGACACCTGTATTTGAGGTGCCATCTGGGCTGATATCTGGACCAAACGGCATGATGTCGATTAGCTCGATGTTATCCAGCGGAATATTTGCCGTGTTTTCCACTTCTAAACGCCAGAAAACGCCACCTTCATGGTGAGTACGGCCAACATTGTTTGGCTCATCCGCATTGTATAACCATGTGTTATCCAAAGAGCCGCGTACCGCTTTTCGGGAGATAACATTGGTAACACGTTGCACAGTAAATGAGCGGCTGCCGGCATGACAGAGCTGGCTTGCATCAGCTGTACCTGTGGCTCCATCAAGTGTGCCTGTTAGTGTGTCTGCAACAAAACCGCCCGATACTGAACACTGCTCGGTACCGCGTGTTTCGGTGTTACTAGAACCAAGGAAGGCCACATTGTTGGTCACACTGCCCGCTGGCGTAGTTGGGCCAACGGTGGATACCAGGTTATAAGTGACGGTTTCTCCGCGGCTGAGAGTACAGCTCTTACCCGTCCAATCCCAAATGACTAGAGTTCGGCCAGTGCTGTTGTAGTCGTTGATGACATTAATATCGGGTGGTGTTGCACAGCTTGCAGGGGCTGAACCTACGATGGTTGAACTGACATAGCTCATATCGGTTGGTAGCAGGTCTGCAAAGACTGGGTCGGTTAAGTCCGCCTGCTCCGGAGCAGACGAGTAGTTACCACTGTTGGTCATCGCGATTTCAAACGTTGCGTTATTCCCAGGCGTTATGACACCAGATGGGTTTTGCGTTTTGATCGCATCAGGTGCAATGGTTTGGTTTGCAGCAGGGTCACGCAGTGTAATGGTGCGGGATGGTGTTTGCTGCGGAGCGACATCACCGCCGTTCGCACCATCGATGGTTGCGGTATTTGTGATAGGTGCAGGCATGGTGATGGTGCTTCCATCGATACCTGGGTTGATCACATCACAAGCGATGGTGACTGAACGGCTATTACTGCCTGTAAATGGCACGGAAGGCGAACCCGCGCTACCGAATGCTGCGCTAAAACTAATCAGCGTTTCACCTACTGAAAAGGTAATGTCGCCGCTTGAATAGGTGTGTGTGCTACCTGCGTCGGCTTCGGTATCGGTGCGGTCGCTAACGCCATCCCCGTTAGTATCAATGTTGAGGATATAGGTATCAGCATTGCGCACGTCGAGTGTGGTGACATCGCATTGGTTTGGAATAGTGTCTGCAATCGTCATCCCCAAGGGGATGTTACCGTTGTTGCGCCCAGTGATGGTGTAGCTCATCGTCTGGTTAGGGTTAACGAACTGATCGGAGGCGCTTTTCGATGCTGAAATAGACGGATTTGGGTTGTCTAGGGTGATAACAGCATCATCTGACAGTGTTGTCGCGGGCGTACTGTTGATCTCGTAGTCGAGGGTGGCGGTATTGGTTTTGCTAGCCCCGGTTGTGTTGGTGCCGCCTGATGGATAGTTAACGACAACATCGATATTTTGGCAGCTGGATAAACTGATGATCTCCCACGTGAGCGGGTCACCTGCGGTGCCTGTACCGCTATTTGGCGCAACAGATGCTGAAACAAAGTTTGCGCCGTCCGGTAGTGTATCTTCGATCACTAGGTTTTCAGGCGTAATAAAACCGATGTTATCGCTGCTTGGACAAACGCGAATGCGGTAGCTGGTATCGTACGTGATGGCACCTTCAGAAAGCACGGATTTGACGATAGATGTCTCATCCGTTGCTGATGCTGTGATCGGGTCGCTGGTGCTGGTACGAGGCGCTGGATCACTACAGCCGGGATCTGCTGCGCTATCACATTCGGCGGTGATCGTTGCATCGTTGGTGACCGAACGCCCATCTGGAGTGCTACCTGGTTCAAAGCGGGTCTCTAGTGTGAGAGAGCCCGAATCACCTGCCGTGATACGGCTGTTAAACACGAAGTGAAGCGTAGATCCGGCTGCCACCGGTGAAGAGGTACTGACACCGGGTTGGGAGCAGCTGGAAAAGTCGGGTAATGGCGCCAGAGGTGCCTGTACACACACCTTGGCAAGCTTGCCATCAGATGATGGCAATGCCGTTGCTTGAACATACTCAGGCAGCGTGTCAGCGATACGCATATTCAAGCAGTCGTCAGCAGGGCTAACAGAACCAGGGCAACTCCATGCCATGTTATAAGCAAAGATCTCACCCGAGTCGATTGGATTGGAAGCAGCGTTAAGGCTTTTAACAACGTTGGTGTTTGTTACAGCCATCCCGTGAGGGACATAGAGTGCCGCAGACAGAGCAAAATACAGAGGTTTTAATTTTACTGAGCTCATATGGTCACTTTTTATTGGGTTTATTAGTGTTTATTAATTCGGCAAAACGAATTTAAACTTGAGGTGAAAAGTGTGAGATTCAGTATAGAAGAGGATTTTAAATAAAATGCTTGTTTGTTGTTTATATTGATTTTTGTTCGAAAGTTTCTGCTTTTTTGAATATATTTTTTTCTGTTAATCTTTTGTTAATTTTAAATTGTGCGGACGACTTCTTTGTTTATATAAAACTGTCTTTTAAAGGAGTCTTTTTTTGTTTCGAGGTGGGGCAAGAGAGATATTCGGATAAAAAGAGCCTCCGCGCATGAGCGCGGAGGATGTGGGCTTATTTGCCGCAGTTTTGGATAAATGTCTTGATGGTTGGTGCCACTTCTTCGCGGAAGCGACGTCCGTTGAAAATGCCATAGTGGCCAACCTCGGGTTGAACATAATGTTGGCGTTGCTTTTCTGGTAGACCGCTCAATACATCATGTGCCGCTTTGGTTTGTCCTTTACCTGTGATGTCGTCATCCTCACCTTCAATGGTGAGTAGTGAAGGAAAAGTGACTTTACTCGTATCGATGAGTTTATCTTCGAACGTCATTTCGCCCTTAGGAAGACGATGTTCCAGAAATACGCGTCTAATCGTATCTAGATAAAATTCAGCGGGCAGGTCCATCACCGCGAGATATTCGTTATAGAAGCTACGGTGTGCTTCAGCGCTATCACCATCGCCTTTGATTAAGTCACCGAAGAACTTAAAGTGCTTACGAACATGGCTGTCGATATTCATGCTCATAAAGCCAGATAGTTGAATAAAGCCTGGATATACCTTTTGGCCTGCCCCTGGGAAGTCGCCCGGAACGGTGCAGATGACGTTATTTTCAAACCACTCTAAGTCTTTGCCTGACGCGTAATCGTTGACCTCGGTTGGGTTAACGCGGGTATCGATTGGTCCGCCCATTAAGATCAGCGAACGTGGTTGGTTTGGATTGTCTCGCTCAGCCATCACTGTGGTAGCGACAATTGCTGGCACACTTGGCTGGCACACGGCGATTAAGTGTGTGTCAGGGCCAAGGTGATCTAAGAACTCAATAAGATAACGAACATAGTCATCAAAGCTAAAGCCGCCTTCGCGCAGCGGTACGTCACGAGCATTTTGCCAGTCGGTAATGTATACCTCGTGATCTGGTAAAAATTGCTCAACTGTGCCACGTAGCAACGTTGCATAGTGCCCTGACATCGGGGCTGCGATGAGCACTTTGGGCTGCTTGTATTTGCCAGCGCGACGGAAGTGCAACAGATCACAGAAGGGTAGTGAATGAACCACCTCTTCACGGACACGCACGGTTTCACCATTGATAGTCGTTTCATTTAAGCCAAATGCAGGCTTTTCATAGTTATCGGTCAGTCGTTCGATCAGCTCAAGCGTGGCTAGCGTTGTGCGCGTTGCCGAGCTAAATGTAAACGGAAGCATCCAAGGAAGCTTGAGTTGTTTTTTCCATGCCTGCGCCCAAAGATGGATCGGCTGAACGGATTGATTCATGGCATGGTGCACTTGATACAGCATAGAAGAATCCTCACCAGTGTTGGTTTAGTCAGGCCAAAGCATAGGAACAACAACGCAGGCCATTTTTTTTGCGGTGCACAATTTTTGATTATTTTATAGGCACACGAGGTGGCCTTGCAAATAGAAATAGCACAGCATTTAGGGCCCGGCCAATGGCCGTTAGTCTAAGTCTTTTATTTACTTAGATATTTTGTTAATTAACTAGTTGACCTGTAAGTGATTTATTTTGCTGCAATGCACAATGATTTGCTAAGCGATGATAACGCAAACGGCACCAGCCACAATCAGCCCTAACCCTAAGAGATCGCGAGGGGCGAGTGCGTCCTTAAAAAAACGTGCTGATATTAGGAGGGTAAATAGCACTTCAACCTGCCCCAGCGTTTTGACCAATGCAACCGTTTCTAAGCTCATAGCGGTAAACCAACCTAGAGAGCCTAAACAACTGCATAAACTGATCAAAAATGTCTTCTTGGGGCGCTGATAAAGCGCGTGTAACGTTTCAGGCTCACGCCAGCCGATCCAAGCTAGCAGCATTAATGTTTGCAGCGAAATCACCGCGACTAGCACCCATGCAGCCCCGTGTGGAAAAGGCAAAGCAAGTATCAGGCTGGCCTCACGGACCCATAATGTGGTCAGTGCAAACGCAAGGCCGCTGCCAACACCGAGCAGCACGGTACGCCATGAGAGCGTTTTAAAAGAACCCGCCGCGCTCATCAGCCACACCGCAATACCCCCAACAATAACGCCAACCCATGCCAGCATATTTAAGGGGGCGGCAAAGAATAGCGCCCCGAGTGTGGCAGCGATAATTGCTTCGCTTTTTGCCAGCCCAACACCAATAGCATAATTACGTAACTGGAACAGTTTCACCATGAGTGCGGTGGCCACGATTTGTGACACGCTAGCGAGTATGACCATCACGCTAAGCTTGGTGGTGACGGTGGGTAGCGGGGCCGGCGATACTTGATACAGCATAACCAAATACAATACAGCCAGTGGGCTTGCGTAGATAAAACGGGCGAGCGTTACGCCCGCAGTGCTCACCTCTTTACTTAATTGGCTTTGAAAGGCGTTACGCCAAGACTGCATAAACGCTGCAAAGAGCGTAAAAGGGATCCACAAACCCATGGTGTCTCTCGCGTTTCAGGTCTATTTAAAGAGGGAGCGGCGAGCACCCGGTTTCTTCGCAGGCTTAGTATCAGCCGCTGGCTTTTGGCGGGTTGGCTTGTTGGCGCTCTGGGCTTTTCCCTTTGCTGCTGGTTTGTTAGCCGCTTTATGAGGTTTAGGGCGCCGATTTTTTTGGCCTCGGCGCGGGGCAGGGGGAGCTGATTGCATCACCAGCTTACCGTTTTCGACCAGCGGAACGGGTTGCAGCGGTATCTGTTTGCCAATCAATTGGCCGATATCCGCCCACAGTGCTTTTTCATCAGGTGAGCAAAACGAGAACGCGATGCCCGTTTGTCCTGCACGTCCAGTGCGCCCAATACGGTGGACATAGGCTTCGGCTTGCTGCGGAATATCGTAATTGATAACCCGGGGTAGTCCCTCAATATCAAGCCCTCGCGCCGCTACATCCGTTGCAATCAAAGCGGTGGCTTCACCGGCTGTAAATGCAGCGAGCGCTGCACTGCGCTCTCGTTGATTTTTATCTCCGTGGATGGAAACGGCATTGATTCCCTCTTTTTGCAGGGCTTGTGACACTTGTTCGGCACGGCGTTTAGTGCGAGCAAAAACTAAGGTTTGCTGCCAGCCACAGCCCGTAATCAGGTAGCTCAGAATGTCGGTTTTGTCGCGATTGTCGATAGCAAATGCGTGCTGGGTGACCTTTTTGCTGGTGGCATTACGCGGCGCAACACTGACCCGCTCGGGAGCATTCAAGAGCCCGTCGGTGAGCTTTTCGACCGCAGGTGTGAAGGTCGCCGAAAAGAGGAGAGTCTGCTTCTGTGCGGGGGTGAAGGATAAAATCGCCCTGAGGTCATGGATGAAACCCAAATCTAACATGCGATCAGCTTCGTCGAGCACTAAAAACTCCAAGTGATCGAGCGTGAATTTCTTCTGGCGTAGCATCTCGAGTAAACGCCCTGGCGTTGCCACTAAAATATCTGCGCCGCGCTTCATTTTGCGAATCTGGTTATCAAAGCGCACGCCGCCATAAATGGAGATAACGCGCATTCCGAGCGCTAGCCCATAGGCTAGTGTCGCGTCAGCAACTTGGATTGCCAGCTCACGAGTAGGTACCAGCACTAAGCCGCGGATCGGATAGTACTCAGGGCCTTGAGGTTGGCGGCTCAGCTGCTCAATCATTGGCAGCGCAAAGCTTGCGGTTTTCCCGGTTCCTGTTTGCGCTTCGGCAATCAAGTCATTCCCCTCAAGTACCATGGGAATGGCGGCTTCCTGAATAGGGGTAGGCTGGCGGTAGCCCAGCTCTTGTAGCGTGAATTGAAGTTCAGGACACAGTCCCAGAGAGCCGAAAGCGGACATAAAACACCGATGAATTGATGGTCGATAGGGGATAAAAACAGGGCGCTAGTTTAGCGAAATGCTGGAAACGGGGCGAGAAGTTATTGCATTTCCTAGAAAAAGTAGTTGACAGCTAATGCTGCAGTATCTCTAATGGATCGTTCTTGCAAAACATTTGCAAGTGGTTATTTACTCTCAAAAGGACTTTGCTAGCCATGACACGCTTAAACGCCAATTCTATTTCCCATCGCTTCGCTTCGATGGTGCATTGGAAGCGCGGCTTTTTGTGTCTTGCGGCTAGGTCCTAATTTCACTCACGCCGCGGATAACTTCGCGGCGTTTTTGGTTAATCCCCTCTGTAGAAGTTATCCCGGCTCTTTTATTTAAGGAGTCCGTTATGACATTTCTAGGCCTTTTTACTGCGGCTTATCTGCGTTGCAAGCAGGCTATTGAAAACCACTACACGTATCAGTCCACCGCTCATCTGGATGATCGCTTACTCAATGATGTGGGTTTGTACCGGTTGGGTAAGCATGTCGCTCCGGTGCCGCAAGAGCAGGATATTGCGGTAAAACCGAGCAACGAGAGTGCGAAAACAGAGCCTCCGGTAGCAAGCAGGGAACTGCAAGAAAGCACCGGCTGACCTCAACTCTTGCCGGAAAATGGGTACGCGCGGCAAGAGTTATGTAGTACCGTCAGGTATCAGGTGACGAACCTTGATACCTGATCTTAGATTGGACGGTTCGTCTAACGGCGAGCGCAGCTACGAGAGGTGTGCTTGTCACATTTTAGAAAGGAGTCATGCATACGATGGAAGGCACGGTGTTGTATTGGCACTGGTTGGTGCTAGGGATGCTGCTGATTGCTGCAGAGATTTTTATCCCAAGCTTTACGATCGTTTGGTTTGGTATCGCGGCGATCATTGTGGGCGGCGTATTAGCAGTCGACCCTGATCTCTCACTCAGTTGGCAGGTGGCGATTTGGGCCGGTTTGACGTCTGCCCTGGCTGGGCTGTGGTTTTTACTGCTGCGCCCTAAAATGCGCGATAAGACACGCGCAGGGATGGCAAAGGAAGCGATTGCTGGGCAAGTGGGGCAGGTTATCCGCCGCCCTGGTGAGCATCATCGCGGGCGCGTGCGCTTTACCACACCGCTGCTGGGCGATGATGAGTGGGAGTTTATTTGTAGCAGTGACGTGGAGCTGGGTGATCGCGTGAGCGTCATTGAGCTGTCGGGTAATACGTTACTGGTTGAAAAGCGTTAATTTATTTGCGGAGTTTGTACTATGGAAGGCTTAAGTATTGCAGGTGTTGTCCTCTTTTTGGTGATCATCACGTTGGCGATGGGGGTCAAGATTGTTCCCCAAGGTTCCAAGTGGGTTGTGCAGCGGTTGGGCAAATATAATTGTACGCTGGGGCCGGGTCTTAATCTGATCGTACCTTATATGGATCAGGTGGCTTATAAAGTGACCACAAAAGATATTGTTCTGGATATTCCCTCGCAAGAGGTAATCACCCGCGACAACGCGGTAATCATCGCTAACGCTGTGGCTTACATCAATATCGTTGCACCAGAGAAAGCTGTTTATGGTGTAGAGAACTATATTATTGCGATTCAAAACTTGGTGCAGACATCCTTGCGTTCGATCATCGGTGAGATGGGTTTGGATGATGCGCTCTCTTCGCGTGAGCAGATTAAAGCAAAACTTAAAGGCGGTATCTCGGATGATATTTCGGATTGGGGTATCACGCTAAAAACCGTTGAAATCCAAGATATTACACCCTCGGGTACAATGCAGCGTGCGATGGAAGAGCAAGCGGCTGCAGAACGTGAGCGCCGTGCGACGGTTACGCGTGCCGATGGCGAGAAGTCTGCCGCGATCCTTGAAGCCGAAGGGCGTTTAGAGGCATCTCGCCGAGATGCAGAAGCACAAGTGGTGTTAGCTAAAGCGAGCCAAGTGGCTATTGAGCGTGTTTCCGAGGCGATTAAAGATAATGAAATGCCCGTGATGTATATCTTAGGTGAGAAGTATGTGGATGCGCTGCAGGAAGTGGCGACATCAGACAATGCTAAGACAATCGTACTGCCTGCTGATGTACCTGCTGCGATCCGCGGCATGATGGGAGGCTTCTCTGGGAAATAGAGAGGTAATGCAATGGATGAAGACGCATACACATCGCCCTGTGTACGCAACTGCTGTTTAGATCGTGAGGATATTTGTCTTGGCTGCTATCGCTCCATTGATGAAATTCTCGCGTGGACGTCGGCAACACCTGCGATGCGCAAAAAGATTCTTGCGCAGTCACAGGCACGTAGAGCGGCCTATCTAAAGCGTCAGCAAAGCTGATCGCTGTTAAACCACTTCACCGCGTGCTGGATAGCCCTTATCGATGGCAAAATCGAGCGCGGTGAGGATCTCTTTGAAGTGTGGTCGTGCAAACGGCATGGTGCTGACTTGGCTCCAGTACAGAGTGCCGTCTGGTCGCACGAGGAACAGCCCCGGTTCTGAGAACAGCGTAGGCTCCTCAATGCCTATCGATGTTTTGCCGCGCCCTTCTGAGCGATACAGCCCCCACGCGATCGCTTGCTCATCGGATAGCTCATAGCCGAGCGTAATGTGCTCGATGCCCCATTCATTATGCGCCGTTTCAGCGCGCTCTTTGGTATCGCTGCTAAGGGCGATCACGTTAACGCCGCGTTGTGAAAACTCATCCAGCGTACGGTTCAGCTCGCGTAGATACAGTTTGCATAAAGGGCAGTGTAGGCCGCGATAGAACACAATCATTGTGAAGTGGCCTGGCGCTTGATCGGCCAGTGACCAAGGCCCGTTCAGGGTATTGATATCCAATGCTGGCACAGCTTGGCGAGGAATAAGTGGTGTCATGATGTGGTACCTCTATGATGTTAAGTGTTCTTAGTCTAGCTGCTTCTTTATGTATTTAGTGATACATTTAATCCGTATTTTGTATCAAATCGTACAGGTTTTTTATGGATCGTCTGACTTCTCTGCTAGCACTGTTTCAGCCCCAACCCAGCGATGCTCGCTTTTTAAAGGGCACGACCCTTGGCGCTCTGCAGCATCGTTCCGATCGCTTAAATCAAGTGCATTCGCAGGCGTTATATGTACTTGAGGGTGAGTTAAATATCTCTATCGACGACCAACAGCATACGGTCGTTAAGGGTGAGCTGATTTGGCTGCCAAATGCGGATGCGGCAGAGGTTCTGGCCAGTGAGAGATCATGTTGGCTAGCGTTGAGCTATCGCTTCGGCCCTATGCACCTGAATATGGTTTTCGAATCATTGCCGATGCTATTGCATATACCGGCTGCAAGTGAACAACCCGAGCTGGCGCCGATTTTGACGCTGCTATGCCAAGAGGTAGAGGGGGCGCATTGTGGTTATCAGCAAGTACTTATCCATCTTATGGATGTGCTGCTGATCCATATGTTGCGCGTTGTGGTGGGCTCTATGGAGGTGACATCGGGGGTTATTGGTGGTTTGAGCGATCCTCGGCTCTCGCGTGCATTGGTGAGCATGCATGATACACCTGAACAGGCTTGGAGCTTAAGTACATTAGCGCAAGCGGCTGGTATGTCACGCACCGCTTTTAGCCAGCACTTTAAAGCGGTAGTGGGGTGTCCCCCCGGTGAGTATTTGAAGCAGTGGCGTATGCAACTGGCTTATCAGTACTTGCGGGCTCGTGAGCTGAGCGTGGCGCAAATCGCAGATCGGCTTGGTTATCAGAGCGAGACAGCGTTTCGCCGCGTGTTTCGTCAGGTGATGGGGGTGCCTCCCGGTCAGATTCGCGCTTTCAATAGCTAATATCTATTAATGGATTAATTTTAATTAATTACATTTTGTGAAACCAGCGGTCTATAGTGTGTCTAACGGTAGCGAGTTATGGCGCGGCCCATTGAAATCCAAAGGAGCTTTTTATGTTAGAGAATCGCGAAGGTCAAACAATCCCACAGGTCACTTTCCCAACGCGTGTGGGTAATGATTGGGTTAATGTCACCACGGACGAGTTGTTCAAAGGCAAAAGCGTTATCGTCTTTGCATTGCCAGGTGCCTTCACGCCAACTTGTTCGAGTACCCATTTACCGCGCTACAACGAGTTAGCGCCTGTTTTCAAAAAAGAGGGCATCGATAGCATTATCTGCTTGTCTGTGAACGATACATTCGTCATGAACAGCTGGGCTGAAGATCAGCATGCGGAAAACATCACGTTCATCCCTGATGGCAACGGTGAGTTCTCAGAGGGTATGGGTATGTTGGTTGATAAGCACGACCTTGGCTTTGGCAAGCGCAGCTGGCGCTACTCCATGCTGGTGTGCGATGGTGTGATCGAGAAGATGTTTATCGAAGCCGACGTTCCGGGCGACCCATTCGAGGTGTCCGATGCGGATACGATGCTGAACTACTTAAACCCAGAGTGTGAGTTACCTAAGCGCGTAACGATGTTGACGAAACCCGGTTGCGGCCACTGTACACGTGCTAAAACAGCGCTGACAGCGCGCGGTTTGAGCTACGAAGAGATCGAGCTGGGTAAAAATGGAGTGAGCTTCTCAACTTTGAATGCGATCTCTGGCCAAGGCACAACGCCGCAAGTCTATATCGATGGCCAACACATTGGCGGTGCAGATGAGCTAGAGGCTTGGTTAGCTAGCCGCTAAGGTTACTGAAGATCATTTTCCTAGGTTGTGTGCGCTGCTGTAGCGCACACCATCGGGTGTTGTTTGCCTCGGTGCAGCAACACCCTTTTTGTTATTGGTCGAGCCGGTTTTTATTGGAGCTACTGAAGATTTGGCTCAGTTCATCGGCCGCTTTACGCATGACGGGCGCATACGCCATCAAATCGTCCAAGCTCTTACGAATCACGGGCGCGTGGCAAAATAAGCTGGCGATCAGTTGGCCGCGATCATTTCTGATCGGTACGGCGCACGCCACCATACCATCGATAAACTCCTCGTTATCAGTGCCGAGCTCGGCCTCGTAGATAGTCACTAAGTTATCCATCAACGCGTCAGGGGTGATCAACGTGTTCCGCGCTTTCTGTTCCAGTGGTAGAAGCTGGAGTAACTTTTCCACTTTCGCTTTAGAAAGGGTACTCAAGTAGAGCTTGCCGCTAGCAGTGCACCAAGCGGGCGAGCGTGTACCCACTGGCAGGTGGATTTGAATGGGCCAATTGCAGGTTACTCTGTCGTAGTAGATCATCTCGGTGCCATCAGGAATCGAGATGCCGCAGGTCTCGCCGGTTTGCTGGGCTAAGTTTTCCAGTATTGCGCGGCGTTGGGCCTTGTAGCGGCCAGTGTATAAAACCCCGAGGGCAACCTTATGGAAACGGTCGGCGGGGATGAGGTTGCCACGCATGTTGGTCTGGATAAACCCCTCAGACTCGAGTGTTTGCACTAATCGGTGTGCCGTGGCGCGGGGAATATCGAGTTGATAGGCAAGGTCCGCAGAGGAGAGCGGCTGCTCTGATTGCGCAATCGTCTCGATAATCTCAAGTACGCGCACAATGGAAGAGCCTTTTTCGCGGCGTTGGTTACTCATAAACGCGTTAACATCCTCACGATAAAAAGTGCCAGTATATCGCAGATTGTGCAGGTGACACTTAGGCCACCTGCATACTTAGCGCTACTTCATTGTTGGCATTGAGAACTCAGCCCCCGAGCGAATTCCGGTTGGCCAACGCTTGGTGATCGTTTTCATGCGTGTAAAGAAACGCACACCATCAGGGCCGTGCATATTTAGCGGCCCAAAGGCTGAGCGCTTCCAGCCGCCAAAGCAGTGGAAGGCCATGGGTACTGGAATGGGTACATTGACACCGACCATACCCACCTTGACGTTTTCCTCAAATTGGCGAGCCACATCACCATCGCGGGTAAAGATGGCTGTACCGTTGCCATATTCGTGATCATTGATCATCTGCAGCGCGGTCTCGAAGTCCGCTACGCGCACCACAACCAGAACAGGGCCAAAGATCTCCTCTTGATAGATCGACATGGCGGTAGTGACATGGTCGAACAAGGTTGGGCCAACGAAGAACCCCTCCTCATGTCCTGCCACTTGGCAATCGCGGCCATCCGCCAGTAGTTTGGCGCCTTCAGCGACACCCGCATCAATATAGGAGAGGATCTTCTGCTGATGCTGTTGAGTTACAACTGGCCCCATATGCGGCTCGGGCTCAGTACCGAACCCCGGGCCTACGCGTAGCTCTGCTATCTCACCTTGCAGCCGCTCAACGAGGTGGTCAGCGACCTCATCTCCCACGCAAACCGCTACTGATATCGCCATACAGCGCTCGCCCGCCGACCCATAAGCCGCTCCCATCAGTGAGTTCACGACCTGGTCTGGATCTGCGTCTGGCATTACGATCATGTGGTTTTTCGCACCGCCAAGGGCTTGGCAACGCTTACCATGTGCAGAGGCTGTTGCGTAGATATACTCGGCAATAGGGGTTGAGCCCACAAAGCTAACCGCTTGCACGCGCTCATCGGTAAGCAACACATCAACCGCTTCTTTATCGCCATTGACTAAGTTGAATACGCCCTCAGGCAGCCCTGCTTCAGCAAGCCATTGCGCCAGCAATAGCGTTGAACTTGGATCCTTCTCTGAAGGCTTCATCACAAAGGTATTGCCGCATGCGATCGCGACAGGGAACATCCAAAGCGGCACCATAGCGGGGAAGTTGAACGGCGAGATACCAGCGCATACGCCGAGTGGCTGCATCATGGAGTGCGAATCAACCTCGCGCCCAACATTTAGGCTGTGCTCACCTTTTAAAAGGTGTGGAATACCGCATGCAAACTCGATGACCTCAAGGCCGCGGGTGATCTCACCCTGGGCGTCGGAGAACACTTTACCGTGTTCCAAGCAGATGAGTCTCGCAAGCTCGTCGCGACGCGCTTCAACGATCGCTTTGAACTGAAACATGACGCGGGCGCGGATCACCGGTGGTGTCTTGGACCATGCCGGGAATGCGGTTTGTGCTGCGGCAATCGCAGCGCGTGTTTCATCTGCTGAAGCTAAACACACACTGCCCGACTGCTGTCCCGTTGCGGGGTTAAAGACCGCCGCTGTGCGGCCTGAATCACTTGGGGTGAGCTGGTTGTTGATAAAGTTGCCGATAGGCGTTGTCATATGGATTACTCCTGATTCCATACCTGTTCATAGAGATCGACCATTTCGGCGACCGTCGGTACACGGGGGTTATTGTTAGGTGATCCGGAGGCGAGTGCTTGCTCTGCCATCTTTTCGCGAATCTCAAAAAATTCGGCCTCTGCAACACCGAACTCCGCCAAGCTCGGTACGCTTAGCTCTTTATTGATTGCGCGTAGTTCAGTCAGCAGCTTTTCATTGGCGACATCATCACTATCTTGCGCTTGAGCCACACCCATTGCGCGCGCGCAATCGGCATAGCGTGAGACTGCCGCAGGGATTGAAAACGCCGTAATCGTTGGCAGTAGCATGGCGTTAGACATGCCATGAGGAACATGGAAAAACGCGCCGATGGGGCGGCTCATCCCGTGCACTAGCGCAACGGAGGCTGCTGAAAAGGCGATGCCCGCCAGCGTCGATCCCAGCATCATCGCCTCACGCGCGGGGTGGTTATGTGGCTCGAAATAGGCATTGCGAAGGTTTGGCCCGATCAAGCGCATGGCTGCTAAGGCTTGCTGGTCGCTGTAAGGGTTTGCTTTGGCGCTGACATAAGCTTCCATCGCGTGCGTCAAGGCATCGATGCCGGTATCGGCAGTGACGCGTGCCGGAACAGAGAGCGTTAACTCGTAGTCAACGAGCGCAGCGGCGGGCATAAAGCCAAGCCCCACGCATAGCATTTTTTCGTCCACTTTATCGTCAGTGATGATGGTAAAGCGGGTTACCTCTGAGCCTGTGCCCGCGGTGGTCGGAATAGCGATGACCGGCAAGCCCTCTTCGCTCACATCGCGGGGGAACTTGTAGTCGCGCATCTGGCCACCAAACTTGCCAAGGATGCTGATCGCTTTAGCAGAGTCAATCGGGCTGCCGCCACCGAGTGCGATAATACTGTCGAAGGGCGTTGTCGCGTCGTAACCTGCTTTTACGGTTTCGACACCGGCGGTGATTGAGTCTTCGGTTGGCTCGGGCACCGTATCAGAGAAGATCGCGTGAGGAATGCTGGCGTCTTTCAGTAACTGGCTAAGATTTTCTGCATAGCCAAGCGTTACCATCATCGGATCTGTAATGATCAATGGGCAGTTGCATCCCAGCGCTGCTAGCACCTGTGGTGTCTTTTTTGAGGCACCTGCGCCAACTTGCATGATTCGTGGTAGCAAGATTCGATTCGACATAAACACTCCTTTTTATTTTGAGACATGATGTCTTGTTTTCGTCGATTCTTAACGAAAGCATCTAACGAGTCAATATTTTTATAAAATGAGATTTATAGTCTCACTATTGATTGTATGTGGCGCTCTGATCTCTGCTAAAGTGGATGAATCTATCAAGCAAGCGAAGGATTAGCGTTATGGCACCCAGATTTACACTAGCGATCGAGGAGTTGCAGGCGTTGCTAGGTGATAGGCTCCAGACCGCCGCAGGGGTGCGGCAGCACCACGCACAGGATGAGTCATTTCACGTACCGGCAGAACCGGATGCGGTTGCGTTCGTGCGCAGCACATCAGAGGTATCGGAGGTGGTGCGTATCTGTCGTCGCCATCATATGCCTGTTATCCCGTTTGGCACCGGGACGGCGATGGAAGGTGGGGTAAACGCAACTCAGGGCGGGCTGAGTGTTGATATGTCGCTGATGAACAAGATCCTCTCTGTGTCGGCGCAGGATATGGACTGCACGGTGCAGGCAGGTGTCACCCGAAAGCAGCTCAATGACCACCTGCGTGACCAAGGTATCTTTTTCCCTATAGACCCCGGTGCTGATGCTTCGTTGGGAGGCATGGCGGCGACGCGAGCTTCTGGCACAAACGCTGTACGTTACGGGACAATGCGCGAGGCCGTGCTGGGGTTAACCGTAGTGATGGCGGATGGACGTATCGTCAAAACCGCCTCGCGCGCCCGTAAGTCCGCAGCAGGGTATGACTTGACGCGGTTATTTGTTGGCTCGGAAGGAACGTTAGGGGTTATCTGCGAAATCACGTTACGTCTGCACCCTGTGCCGGAGGCTATCTCTGCAGCCGTTTGCGCATTTGATTCTTTGGAAGGGGCTGTGAACTCGGTCATCGAGACCATTCAGATGGGCGTGCCCATGGCACGTATCGAGCTGCTAGACAGCGTTGCAATTGATGCAGTCAACCGCTTCAGTAACACCGACTATCCTGCTCTACCGCATCTTTTTTTGGAGTTTCATGGCACTCACGCTTGGGTGGAAGAGCAGGCGGAAATTGTCGCAGCGCTAGCAACTGAGAACGGCGGGCGCAACTTCCAATGGACCGCCAATACCGAGGAGCGTTCTGCACTGTGGCAAGCTCGCCATGACCTTGCTTACGCTGCACGGGCAATGCGTGACAACGCGAAGATCTTTTCCACTGATGTCTGTGTGCCAATTTCACGGTTAGCTGAGTGTATTTTAGCAACAGCTGATGATATCAAGACGATGCCGATCCCCATGCCGATTGTGGGCCATGTAGGGGATGGTAACTTTCATGTGGTGCCTGCGTTAGATACGAGTAACGCCGCTGAAGTTACAGCGGTTGAAGCATTTCACCACCGTCTTATAGAGCGTGCCCTACAGATGGGTGGAACATGCACCGGAGAGCATGGCATTGGCCAGGGTAAAAAGGGCTATTTGGAAGCGGAGCTTCCAGCGGGCGTGGAGGTTATGAAACAGATCAAGCAGGCCCTTGATCCGGAAAATTTAATGAATCCTGGAAAGGTGATAACGCTTTAAATTCAAATAATTATTTTTGAATAGATACTAAAGTATAAGCCATGTCAATATCACTGCGCCTAAACGCATACAGTTTTATATCTTTGGGTTATAATTGTTGTTAGATAGAGACGAAGGGGTGGTGGAAATGGAGTTTACACCACTCAATCTGTTCCACCGCTTTCTAGCGCAATGAGGTTGACACACTACGTGGCGAAATTTGGACTCTGTGAAAGGATCAGTCGGTACCCGAGATTAGTGGCCGTGTTTTGCGGCATCAGCGTGTTTCTTGTTGGTACGCTGCATCTAATGAGCTTGTCAGATAGCCAAAATGAGAGAGCACGCTCGGGGAGTGGTGCGGTTGTCGAAACCCTGCGTGAGATGCTAACTCAACAGATTCAAGTGGATCAGCTAGCACTCGAGCACTTGGCGTTGCAAGTTGCGAATCACGATTCAGCACACGGATTACCCTCCATTTCCCCATTGTTACCCTCCATGCTAACCAACATTACTTGGGTTCAACCTTCAGGGGCATCCGTACAGCTTTTTCCTGCGGAAGGAGGCTCGGCGCAAAGCCTATTTGAAGGTGTGCAACGGCCGCCACTCAAACTGGTTTCGCAACAGGATGGCAGCGCGCCAGCGTTGGTATTGGCGGTGCCATTGTCAGGGCAAAAACCTGCCAGCCAACTGGTTGGAAAGCTCGATTTAGCGCAGCTTTTAAAGCGCTTAAGCGGTACCGGCGTAGCGGTTGCTATCCGTGATGAGCAAGGCCGTCCCATCGTTGGCGAGCAGCAGTTATTTAGCGCCGCCAATAGTGCGGTTTTACCTCTAGAGCTTGAAGGACAGCGCTGGGAGTTGGTGGGTAATGTGTCCCACAACCGACCTATGGAGCGTTTGAGCTTACTGATCTGGGGGCTGCTATCAGGGTTGGCGTTGGTGGTGGGCTGGGCGTCCTATCAATGGACCCAGTTGAAGCGTGAGCAGCAAGCGACGTTGGCAACCATGCGTTATCAGACCCATCACGATCTTGTGACCGGCTTACCTAGCCAGAGCTACTTTGCACAGCGCTTAGATCAAGTGTTAAGCGAGTTAGCGCGTGAAGACAAAGAGTGCGCGCTGATTATGCTAGAGCTAGATAATTTCGTTGAATTGAGCGAAACGCTTGGCAATGAAGTCGGCAAAGAGGTGCTCCGACAAGTTGGTCAGCGGCTCAGTGAGTGCCTACGCAAGTCTGATATTGTCTCGCGTCTAGAGGGGCATCAGTTTGTGATTTTGCTGCGTGATATCTCTGATGCGATTCAAGCTGATTTGATGATCGAAAAGATCCAAGGCTCTTTGCGTGACCGGTTTGAAGCGCAAGGGCAAACCTGTGCTGTCTCTGCATCGGTCGGTATTGCATTGTTCCCGATTGATGGTGAAAGCGGCTCATTGTTGCTGCAGCGCGCTGATCTGGCACTACGTGAGGCGGTTAAGCAGGGCGCTGCTTCACAGATGTTCTTCAATGAAGAGCTGCGCGAAGAGTCTGAGCATTATCAAGCTATGAACGGCGACATCTTGAGGGGGATAGAAGCGCGTGAGTTTGAGCTGGTGTATCAGCCGGTTATCGATTTAAACCAGGGGGTGGCGCATGTTCTGGAAGCGGAGCTGCGCTGGCACCATCCTGAGCGCGGCTTGTTGCCTAGCCAAGCCTTTATTCCTGCTGCGAACCGTACTGGAGCGATTCGCTTGCTAGGTGAGTGGGCGTTGCGACAGGCATGTAAAGACTTGCGTGCGTTACAGGAGGATGGGTTGCCGCTTGCTATTTCATTGCCCAAATATCCCAGTGAGTTTTATGTACGCTCGGTGGCTGAGCAGTATCGTGGTATTTTTCGGGAAAACGGCGTAGCAGCATCACAGTTTATCTTTTCTATTGATGAATCTAGTTTGGTGAGCGCAAGCCCGCCACGCAAGAAAGCAGTTGACGCACTTGCAGCGTTAGGTATTCGTTTTGCGATCAGTAATTTTGGGGCAAGCTTTGCGGCCTTGAACTACTTAGATGACTACCCTGTTACGTATCTAAATCTGGCCGCGCAGTTCGCGATCCAAGAGAATGAATCGAGCGCTTCTGCCACCTTAATTGAGGTGGTCGCTAAGTTGGCTGCACATTATAAGATCGATGTGGTGGCCGGTGGGGCTGATTCACTGGAGCATTTAGAGTTGTTGAAAGCGTGTGGCTATCGCTTCGTGAAAGGTCGGTATTTTATCGAGGCAGCGCCATTGTCTAAGGTCGCTGCCTATTGTGATTCTTTAGGCGAGAGCTAGCGCTTACGCTTTAGAGGAGCGAAGCCGTGATCTACCGGGCCTTTTGGTGCTGCAGGTTTTTTATCTTTACTGCGTTTCACTTTGCTCGCAGGCTTCTTCGTGCTTTTCTTGCGCTTAGGTCCGGCGGCTTTACCTGAACTTTTCAGTTTTTTCGGACCTTGATAACTGCCCTCCATACCTTTGATGACACGTTTTTCGAAGCGCGTTTTTAGGTAGCGCTCTATGCTGGACATCAAGTTCCATTCACTCGGCTCAATAAGGCTAATCGCAAGGCCTGTGTTTCCTGCGCGTCCAGTACGGCCCACACGGTGGGTGTGGTCATCACCGCTACGTGCCATATCGTAATTGATGACAAGGTCGATGCCTTTCACATCGATACCGCGTGCAGCGACATCTGTAGCAACGAGTACATTGATCTTGCCTTGACGCATCAGCCCCATCACATGTTTGCGCTGCTCTTGGGTGAGATCTCCGTGAATCAAGCCCGCTCTCACGTCATGGTGGCGTAGATAGCCGTTTAGGCGGTCTGCGGCCGTTTTCGTATTCACAAAGACGATGGCTTTATCAAACTGTTCGTTAGTGACAAGCCACACTAGCTGTTTATCTTTAAGCGCATTGTCATTGGCTGTAATGATCTGCTGCTTGATGCTTGCTTTCGCTTCTCGGTGGCTATGCAGTTGCAGGGACGTGGGTTCGTTAAGCGCGTGAGCGATGACATTTTGCATACCTTCGTGGGAGAGGGTTGCTGAAAATAGCATCGTTTGGCGGCTGGAAGGGGCGGATTGCACAATGCGCATCACATCCTCTTGAAACCCCATATCTAGCATACGGTCAGCTTCATCCAGCACTAGGCACTCAACATCATCAAAATCTAGCGTTTGCTTATCTAGATGCTCGATCAAACGGCCCGGTGTGCCAACGATAATCTCGGGGTTTTTGCGCAGTCTTGCCGCTTGTGGTTTGAAGGTTTCACCACCACAGACCATATCAGCGCTTAAGAAAGTGAAGCGGGCTAAGGCTTCGATATCTTTCAGGATCTGCTGAGCCAACTCGCGCGTGGGCGCTAAGATGAGCGCGCGCGTGCCGCTGTTAGGTGCTTTGTTCTCTAGGAGGTGCTGTAAAATAGGCAACAGAAATGCAGCCGTTTTACCGCTACCGGTAGCTGCCGTGACCAATAAGTCCTTGCCGTCCATTGCTGGTGGGATTGTGGCTTGCTGAACCTCAGTTGGCTCGGTGAAGTTAAGGGCGTCTAACCCACGTAGCAGGCGATTATCAAGGTGCAGTTCGGCGAACACTGTAGCGAAGTCTCCAAAAGGAAGGGTTAAGCTGCCAGTTTATCAGAGCTGCGCTGAGAGCAGAATGTAAAAGCGGCGCAGAATTGCGCCGCGGTATGGATTAGTAGTGGATCGCGCGAGGTAGTGCTTTCGCTTGTGCTACCCAATCTTCCACTTGCGCGCCTGTTGGCATCTTTTCTACCACGGCTTTATCGGCGTTGATCTCTTCCATTTTCGCGAATAGATTCGCACCGTTTCGCTGAGCAAGCTCAGGGACTGTGTCGACACCTGCAATTTCTAATAGGTCGGCATATTGCGTGCTTACGCCCTTGATGCGCGCAAGGTCGGCACGGTTGAGCCAGCCGAGGATCTCTTTTTCATCTAAGCCTGTTGCGTTAGCAGCTTCCTTGCGGCCTTTTTTCTCGCCACAAACTTCTAGAAAGCTCTCTTGCGTTGTTGCGCCTGCTGATTTCAGTTTCTCAGCAATTGCCTCGTCGATACCCTTAATGTCAGTCAGTTTAGCCATTCCTAATATCCCTCAGTTGGTAGAGCGTTGTCTGATTGATTGTATGCCGCATTGCTTAATAGAGCCGGTACAGCAAAGCGCTGTAACCGCTTTTTTATCATAAGTGGATTTTCGCACCGCCACTAGACCTAGCATGACTATCATCTATATATGTCTGCATGATGAAGTGGCCTTTGCTAGGCTAAACAGTACTTTGGAGTTCATTCAGGAGAGAGTGTAGTGAAGTATCGGGTGATCTATTGGGTGTTATTGACCTCTCTGTTGGCCGGCTGCAGTAGCAAAAGTTCACGGCCACCTGTGGCTGTAAGCGCATGGCCGGCAGCACCTTTCAGTGGATTTTATACACAGTGGCGAGGCACGCCTTATCTATTGGGCGGCAACTCTAAGCAGGGGGTTGATTGTTCTGCGTTTGTGCAGCACGCCTATCGAGATGTTTTATCTCGGTCTATTCCTCGAACGACGTTGATGCAGAGTCAGACAGGGGAGTCGGTTGCATTCGGTGCATGGCAGGTGGGGGACCTTATCTTTTTTAAGACGGGGCGAAAACAGCGCCATGTCGGTGTTTATGTTGGTGATGGGAACTTCATGCATGCATCAACCAGTGTAGGTGTGACGGTAACACCGTTAACCAATCCGTATTGGAAAACACGCTATTGGATGGCGAAACGATATTAATTTACAAATGCTATTGATAATGATTCTCGTTTTTGTATAATGAAGTGGCTCGCAAGTTATACCGCGTTTATAAGTTGGCGTGGTGTGCTTCATCCAATGCTGGTGTAGCTCCCTCAATTACATCAGCATCACGGTTCTTGTCATATTCAGGGCTGCTTTTGCAGCCCTCTTTTTTTCTGTTTAGTTTTTCTTCTCTGTGGTCTTCAAGGCTTTTTTCTTAGCGTTTGCACTCTTATCAGCGGCCTTCTTCGTTGCTTTAGCTGAGCTAGTCTTGGCTTTATCGGTAACGCTCTTGGTCTTGTTTGCTGCTTTGTCACTTGCTTTTTGCTTTGTGGACTTAGCGGAATTTTTTATAGATGACGAAGGCTTAGTGCGGCAATGCGCTGATACTTTACGTCCATCGGAACGCTTGTAGCTGCTGATCCAGTAGCAGCTCTTGCTTTTGTCACATGCAGATTCTGATAAACCTTTACAGGCTGAAGCCGCTAAAACGTTTGGTGCTGCTGCAATGCTGATTGTAAGCATCATGGTTGTTGCTGCCGTACGAAGAACTTTAGTCATCAAATGACTCCCTTTATTTGCGTCTATAATTGGCGGGCAGGCCCAAAAAAGGCTTGTCGATATCGATATTAAACCTGCGGTTAAATTAATCAGGATTGAATTAACAGGTTCTCTCTTGGTGAGTAACGCAGGGTAAAGCGATCTTTTCTCGGTGCTTTTACGTGTTTTAGGTTAGTAATACGTTATGTTCAAATCGTTCTCCATAGGGGTGCAAGGCAAGATCGCGGTGCTACTATTGCTAGTCGTAGCGAGTCTTTGTTGGTTAACCCATTCCGTACTGCGGCCACAATTGCTAGTGGCGGTAGAGGAGCAATTGAGCAAAGGATTTGCGGTGAAATTAGATGAGCTTGAGAAGCTCGCTTTAACAGAAGGTGGTGCCTTATCAGAGCGGTGGTTCGTTCAAGCACAGCAGTTAGTTGCCCCTGATAATATTTTTCTTGTCGGGCGTAAAGCTGATAGCCAGTTACATGTATTAAACGGTGATAGTGAACGTCTACTCAGCGCCAATGAGGTGCTTGTGACCTATTTAGATAGCGCCGTTGATACCTATTCTTGGATAGAGCATGGCCCGCAGGGGGCTCTTTTTGGCGCTATCGCGTTGCCGCCAGATCCAGAAAGTGGCCGTCGCTATTTGATTTTGCAGCGTAATATCGCCGATTGGGAAGCGATTTTCTATGGAGTAGTACAGCGCTACTTCCTTGGTTTGTTTGTCGTACTACTGCTCTTTTTTGGCGCGTTGGCCGTATTATTCTGGCGCAAAGTTCGGGTGCGTTTGCAACATATGGTGCAAGTGTCTGAGGCGGTGGCTCAAGGCGATCTAACTGCGCGTACGTCGATGCCGACGGATGATGAAATTGGTCAGGTTGCGGCAGCTATGAATACGATGATGCAGCGTATTCAAGCCTCGCAAGAGGCGTTACTCAATAACAACCGTCAGCTTGACGATATTCTTCATCATATCCCGTCTTGGGTTTTTATTAAGGACCTGCAGGGGCAGTATATCCTTACTAACCGGCGCTTTGATGAAGCGTTTAGTGAACGGGGGCCTCTTGTTGGGCGCACCGTTTACGATGTGGTTGAGCCTAACGATGCTGATCGTTTTGTTGAGTATGACCAAGAAGTGATGGCCTCGAAGCAGGCTATCAGCCGCCGAGTTTCGATTGTGCGTGAGGGTGAGGAGCACCAACTGCTGCTGGTCAAATTCCCCTTGCTGGATGTGAATGATGCGGTTTACGGCATCTGCTCGGTGGTAACCGACCTATCCAATGTCGAGCAAACTGAGAACCTACTGAATATCTCGCGTAGCATCTTCGAAAATACCCGAGAAGCGATTCTGATTACCGATGTAGACCGGAAAATCCTAGATGTTAACCAGTCCTTTGAGCGCATTACTGGCTATACAAAGAGTGATGTTGTTGGCTTAGATCCAAACTTTCGCGCGTCAGGGAAAACGCAAGATGGCGTTTATCGTGGCATGTGGCAAGCGTTGGAGGCATATGGACATTGGACGGGCGAGGTGATTAATCGCCGTAAAGATGGCCAAGAATATCACGAGCGCCTCTCAATCAACTCGATTATGGGGCGCGATGAGGTTGTAACCGGCTATATTGGCATTTTCCAAGATATCACCGAAGAGAAACAGGTCAGTGAAAATCTGACCAAGCTCGCTTATCGAGATCCTTTAACGGACCTACACAACCGAGAGTCCTTTAAGATTCGCTTGGCGGATACTGTTAGTTACGCAAAACGTTATCGCTCCTCTTTTGGTGTGCTGTTTATCGATCTTGATCACTTTAAAGAGGTAAATGATACCCAAGGCCATGACTTTGGCGATCAGCTGCTTGTGATGGTGGCTGAGCGGCTGAGAGGAAACACGCGAACAGTGGATGTTGTGAGCCGCTTAGGAGGCGATGAATTCACCGTGTTAGTGCCGGGGGAGGTAACCGAGTCTGGATTAGCGGTGTTAGCCAATCAAATTATTACCGTGCTGAGTGCTCCGTTTGTGATCGAAAAGCAGAAAGTGATGATTGGCAGCAGCATCGGGATAGCGATCTTCCCTCGGGATGGTGATGATATAGAACTACTTTTGAAGCACGCTGATGCCGCGATGTATAACGCTAAAGCGCAGGGACGAGGCTGCTTTTCATTTTTTGATTTCAACATCAATGCGCGTAACCAGCGTATGATCAAAGTGAAACATGCGTTGCGCTCTGCCATCGAGGATAAAGAGTTCAGCTTGGTGTATCAGCCTAAGGTCAACCCCGCTCAGATGACATTGACCGGTTATGAGGCGCTTATTCGTTGGGACAGCGCACAGCTAGGCCCTATATCTCCTGCCGAGTTTATTCCAATAGCTGAGGAATCGGGTGAGATCGAACGGATTACCGACTGGGTGCTGCAGCGGGTTGCGACGGATATGCAAGTTTCCAACGTGCTTGACCGATCTAACGTGTCGATCAACATTTCAGCCAAGCAGTTTCGCAGCGATGCATGGATCAATACACTGCGCGAGCTTGACGCAAACAACCTGATCAACGCGCATGCGATTACCATTGAGGTAACTGAAACGGCGCTGGTGGATTCGTTTGATAAAACGCTCGAACAGCTGCAGGCATTACGAGACCTTGGTGCGACGATTGCCATCGACGATTTTGGAACGGGTTACTCGTCTTTGTCTTATCTTAAGAAGATGCCCATTCAATATTTGAAAATAGACCGCAGCTTCGTAAAAGATATAGGTGTGGACCCCGATGATCAGACCATTGTGCAAACGGTTATTGTTATGTCCCATGCGTTGGGTATTAAGGTGATCGCAGAGGGGGCAGAGTCGCAGGAGCAGGTTGATTTCTTGAGCGCTCAGCAGTGTGATGAGATACAAGGTTACTATTTTGCTAAGCCCATGCCGTTGCAAGACTTAGCGAAATTTTCGCTTCAAGAACCAGCCGAAGCGTAAAAAAAAGCCCGCATTAAGCGGGCTTTTTTATGACTAACGACCAAGGCGGCGAATCGCCTGTGGTGTAAAGTCTTTGTGTGAGAAGCGTTTCGTAAAGTCGAAGCCGATGCCCTCTTCATTGGTGAGGCCGCCAGCAAGATAGCGCCCTGACTGAAGATCATACAGCAGCTCTGCGGTTAACCAAGGTACATCCACATCACGGAACTGGAATTGGTGCGCTTCACCAACGCGCCACAGTTCGCCGCGCCCATCGTAGTGATCAACCACGGCGGCTTGCCAAGTATCTTCATCGATGTAGAAGGTGCGCTTGGCATAAACATGGCGTGCTCCCTCTTTTAAGGTGGCTTCTACTTTCCAAACACGGTGTAGCTCGTAGCGCGTTAAGTCCGAATTTACGTGGCCTGCCTGCAGGATATCCTCGTAATTTAGCTCACGATCAGCGAGTTTAAAGCTGTTATAAGGGATGTACATCTCTTGTTTGCCAACAAGATTCCACTCATAGCGATCTGGAGCGCCGTTAAACATGTCTAGGTTGTCTGTTGTGCGTTGGCCATCAGTGGCCGTACCCGGTGCATCATATGCAATCTGAGGAGCACGGCGCACTCGACGCTGCCCTGCGTTGTACGTCCAGGCCTGACGCGGTTGTGTAACTTGGTTCATGGTTTCGTGAACCAGCAACACGTTACCCGTTAGGCGAGCAGGTGCTTCAACCTTTTGTACAAAGTAGAACAAAATGTTGTCGTCTGTCTTTGGATCATAGGGCTCTTTTAGGTAGGTTGGCCAAGACATCTTTTCGTTGATCTTAACCGGTGTAAAGCTGCCATTCGCTTGTACAGGGACTTGCACGAATGTACGTTCGAGCGCACCCCCACGGTAGCGTGTCATATGGTTCCAAATCACTTCCAAGCCGTTGGCTGGAATTGGGAAGGGCACGGCCTCAGAAAGGCCTGCAATACCATTGCCGTTATCAGTGAGCTCGGCGCTGGTCGCGTTTTGCGCAACGGCAGAATAAACCTTCTGTGGCAACTTTGCTGTGCGATGCGTTTTATAGACTGGAATCTTAAACGTGTCTGGGTATT
The DNA here is from genome assembly GCF_004959845.1 of Neptunomonas sp. XY-337. Classification (NCBI taxonomy): domain Bacteria; kingdom Pseudomonadati; phylum Pseudomonadota; class Gammaproteobacteria; order Oceanospirillales; family Oceanospirillaceae; genus Neptunomonas; species Neptunomonas sp. XY-337. Next base: position 126,382 of record NZ_SPLL01000007.1, read on the forward strand.
TGGCGAGCATCGCTAGCTGGCCTGGCGACAGCTTGTCTTTATACTGATCGGCATTGGCTGCGGTGATGGTAAACAGCGGCTGTTCATCAGCAAAGGGGTTGCTATAACGGTTATCAGCGGATGCGATACCACCCGTCCAAGCGGGGATTGAACCATCGCTATTGCCTGCTTTTTCAGCACCCATGGGTGTTAGATCTTTACCCAATCGAGCAGCTTCTTCTGCTGAGACCGCCGCCAGCGCTGCGATACTCCAACTCATCGACAGTGCTGATGCTACTAGCAGGGTCGTTGATTTAAATGTCATAAGTTTCATCCTCTTCTCTGCGGCTGGGTTAGAACGACACGGAAGCGCTTAAGGAGATAAAGTCGCGGTCTTCTAGCTCGTTATAGTCACCACCAAAGAAATTGGTATAGGACAGCTGAGCAGAGTAGCGTTCTAGATAATCGGCGCGCAGGCTAATGTTGAGCGATTTCTGGTCCTCGTTGAATGCTGCGCCCGGCTGCGGACCATAGCCGCTGAGGCCATGCTTGAAGCTCACCTGTGGAGTCAGCGTGACGCCAGAAAATGCATTCGGGTAGGTAAGAGCCGCGCGAGCAACATAACCGAAGGAGTCTTGGGTTACGAAGCCATCATCATCACCCGGTGCGTATCCAAATACGCCGCTGCGGCCATATTTTAGGGCCGCTGCGCTCTCATCAAAGTTATGGATGTGAGTCCAGCCAAGCTCGCCAATAAGAGCTAAGCGGCTTGCGCCCATAATATTGTTAACGGTTTTAATCACCGTGGTTTGAATCTGAGTGATGTCAAACTGTGTGTAACCGCTGATGTCATCGCCCAGTCCGGCTGTACCGACAGGTACCACAGTACCGTTAGCAGGGTTACCCGGCTGAGTGCCCAACGTGAGCATTGAAGCAACCAGCATAGGGCCATTCAGCTGCAAAGGCACATCTTGTTTATGGCTGATTTCACCCGACCACGCCAAGTCTCCGATGTTGGTATTCCAGCTCACACCAAACATCTTCACATCTTCTGGGTATTCGGTGAAGTAGCGGCTATTGAAAGGTACAGTGCCCTGAACAATCTGCCCCACGGTGGTCGTGACTGTTTGCGCAATAGCTGCTTGAACGGCAGGGTCGGTTACGTCTGCTCCCATACCAATAAACTGCTGCGTGACTTGTGCGGTTACACCCGGCGCCAGCGCTGCACCCAGTGCTGCCGGATCTGTTGGTGTCTTGATACCACTTACGATAGGTAGGCGGCTGTGATAGTTCGCGAAATAGAAACCAAATTCGGTGTCGTTAAGTGACTCTGCGAAATAGCGCGCTGCAAAACCAAACTGGCCGTTATCGTCCGCTTCGCGGACACCGTCTGCATCTCTTAGAACAACAGGCGTGGTACCGGTCAGGTTCCAAGGTGAGGTGTTCGCGACGGCATTGAAGTAGGGTGAGTCAGGAACGAAGTTAAAGTCGCCAGCGTTGACTCGGATGCCGTTACAACCCTGTGCGGCAAAGTCATTGGCAGAGAAATAAGTGCCGCAGCCATCTTCAACCGTAGGCTCCCATGTAAGCTGGTAGAAGGCTTCTAAGCTGAGATTATCGGTAGCACCGAGTGATGCAAAAACCATGTTAACAGGCAGTAAGGCTTCTTTGATTTCTGCACCAGGGCGACGTAGCGCACTGACATCGAACGGGTTGATGGCGTTCAAGCCACCTTGGATGAAAGTACTTTCACCCCAGTTGAGCACTTGGCTACCTAAGCGCAGGTCGAGTGGCTTATTACCAATATCAAAGTTACCCCAAACGTATGCGTCGAGAATTTCGCCGCCGGTGAACTTGGCATAGTCATTGAAGCCTGAATCATCGAGCGGTGTGTTAGCTGCATAGCCGTTGTTGGTGTGGCCATGTGCTCGATTGCCATCGTTTAGCTCAAAATCAACCCAGTACTTTCCTCGAATGAAAGCGCCATAGTTCTCGTAGGTGAGTGATAGTTCGTGCAAACTTTTCAGGGTACGTGAGAACGTATCGCCCCGTTTGAAGTTCTGGTTACCATCATCAAAACTACCAGAGCCTCGCCCCGTGCCTCCATTTGGCGCGGAGATCAGGTCTGAATCAGGGCTCTCAACTCGCCAGCTGGCACCAAGGGACACCTGAGAGTCAAATCGACCTTCGATCTCGCCGAGTTGGAACTCCGCCGCATAGGCTTGTTGCGCCATGGTCAGCGCCAAAATAGTGGGGAGTAGTTTGCGAGAAAATGCGTGAGAGGGAGGCAGAGACTTGGGTGGCACTCCGTTCATTTTTATTGCCATTTTCGTTCACCTTGCATTGTTATTTTTGTAGCAACGGCCGCTACAGCTGTCACGTTATGCTGCTTGTGGTGTTACTTTGTAACCGTCCGTAGAATCACAAGTCGATGCTTTCAAGTCACTTATTCATCACAAGGGCTTGAAATCGTGAATCCATTTCGCCAGTGTAGCTTGATTAAGCATCTTCTACACTGTGCTTAAGTACAACAATAGCAATAATCGCCAGAATAACTAACAAAACAGTGCGATGAGTCATACGGAAATGTGGGTGGCAGTACCAATAAAAATAATAGGCTGCGAGAGTCACTACGCGTGAGGTTATAAAGTTATGGAACGCAAGATCACAGTCCCCAGTGGTTATGTTAAGCACTTGCTGGATTTGGCTGAAGCGCAAGGCTTCGAAGTAGCGAGCCTGCTGGATTATGTCGGCTTACAGCAGGAGGATGTGGATCAGCAAACTGAGTTTCCAGCTGATAAGTTTGGTCAGCTGTATCAGCGCATTATCTGGATTACGCAAGATGAGTCGTTTGGGCTTATGGGGGGCGGACGCGTTCCCAACGGAACCTTTAGGATGATGTGCCATGCGATTTTGCATTGCAGCAGCTTGGAGAAGGCGCTCCACCGATGTACCGACTTTTACGAGATATGCCGCGGCCCAGTTATCAAGCCTGTATTGATTAGACGCGGGCGCTACGCAAAGATCTCTTTTGCGCCGGTTCAAGGGGTCACCGCCGAGGAGTTTGCGCACCTGCTTGAAGTTGAAGCACCTGAAAAGATTCGTGCTTCTATGTCGGTATGGCAGCACTTCACGAGCTGGTTGATTGGTACGCGGCTGGAGTTGAAGGCAGCCTACTTCACCTTTTCAAAGCCCGATGATGCTGACTATTACCGTACTCTGTTCCGCTCTGAGGTGCGCTTTGATCAGCATGATAACGCGATTGTTTTCCCCGCACGCTTTCTGGATTACCCCTTGATTCAAACAGAAGCCTCCCTGCGCGGATTTCTAAAAACAGCACCCTTCCAGTTGCACGTTATGGTGGATGACGATAAGTCTTTGAAGTCGCAAGTGGTTGCGATGTTAGGCAAAGACTTCAGCCGCGAGCTACCGAGTGCTGATGAGGTCGCGTCGATGCTGCATGTTTCGGTATCAACATTGCGGCGCCGGCTGTTAGAAGAGGGGACTTCATATCAAAAGATTAAGGACGATTGTCGTAAAGAAGCAGCCATTAATTACATGAACTCTCCGCACCTCTCCATCAATGATGTTGCCGGGTTAATGGGGTTTGAAGAGCCTTCTGCTTTCTTTCGGTCTTTCAAAAAGTGGACCGGTATGACGCCTGGGCAATACCGTAAAAGTGAAGACTATCAAAATCAGTACTCGCATGAGGTTTGACTTTTTTTGTCAGTGAAAGTGTTGGCTTTCGATATTGCGGTTTCTTGCTCCTTGGTCAATCATCCAACGGACTGAAAAGCTCGCATCCTAGAAGTTGTGAAAGCTGATTGGGGAGCTTTGTCTATATTTCAGCGAGCGTTATAGATAATAAAATTGAGCCGGAGAAGGGTTATGACTGAACGTGAATCGATGGAGTTTGATGTTGTCATCGTCGGTGCAGGGCCTGCGGGCCTCTCGGCAGCTTGCCGACTCATGCAACAAGCTAATGCAGCAGAACAAGAGCTGACCGTTTGTGTCGTAGAAAAAGGCTCAGAAGTGGGCGCACATATCTTATCGGGTGCGGTAATTGAATCACGCGCCCTAGATGAACTCTTCCCCGATTGGAAAGAGCGCGGTGCCCCTCTAAATACCCCGGTCACCGAAGATGAACTCTACCTGCTAAAAGACGGTGAAAGCGCAAAGAAACTGCCCAATGCACTGATTCCCAAAACCATGCACAACGAAGGTAACTATATTGTTAGCTTGGGGAATGTGACACGCTGGTTGGGTGAGCAGGCCGAAGCCCTCGGTGTTGAGATCTTCCCAGGCTTTGCCGCATCGGAAGTGCTATACCACGACGATGGCAGCGTTAAGGGGATCGCAACCGGTGATATGGGCATTGGTGCGGATGGCAGCGAGAAAGACAGCTACATGCCCGGCATGGAGCTGCATGCCAAGTACACCCTATTTGCTGAGGGCTGTCGTGGCCACTTGGGCAAACAGCTATACAGCCAATTCGAATTGGATAAAGACGCTGATGCACAACACTATGGCATCGGTATTAAAGAGCTATGGGATATCGATCCCGCTAAGCACAAGCCGGGTTTAGTGGTACACGGCTCTGGCTGGCCGCTATCAGGGGGCACCAGCGGTGGTTTCTTCCTCTATCATACGGATGATAACCAAGTGGTGGTGGGGCTGATTGTGGATCTGAACTACGCCAACCCGTACATCAGTCCGTTTGATGAGTTCCAGCGCCTCAAGCATCACCCGGTACTAAAGCAACACCTTGAGGGCGGCAAGCGCGTCTCATACGGTGCGCGTGCAATCGCGAAAGGCGGTTTCAATGCGTTACCTGAGATGGTCTTCCCCGGCGGTCTGCTGATCGGTTGTAATGCCGGTACGCTGAACTTTGCCAAGATCAAAGGAACGCACACCGCGATGAAGTCTGGCATGTTAGCCGCAGAGAGCGTCTTTGCCGCGCTGCAAGCCGGTTGCACCGGTGGCAAGAAGCTCGACAGCTTCAACACGGCATTCAAAGACTCGTGGTTGTATGAAGAGCTATACCGCACACGTAACTTTGGACCGGCGATGCATAAGTTTGGGCCGTTCTTGGGTGGTGCGTTCAACTTTATCGACCAAAATATCTTTGGCGGCAAGCTACCGATCACCTTGCGTGATAACCACGAAGATTACGCGCAGATGCGCCCGGCATCGGAATTTACACCCATCGCGTACCCCAAACCGGATGGCGTCTTGAGCTTTGATAAGCTCAGCTCGGTTTTCCTCTCCAACACCAACCACGAAGAGGACCAACCATGCCACTTGACGCTAAAAGACCCGAGCGTTCCGCTGGCGAAAAACCTGCCAACTTACGCGGAACCGGCACAACGTTACTGCCCAGCGGGTGTGTATGAAGTGGTGGAGGATGACGTCGGCCAACCGAGCTTCCAGATCAATGCTCAGAACTGCGTCCACTGCAAAACCTGTGACATCAAAGACCCAGCACAGAATATTGTTTGGGTGACCCCTGAAGGCACGGGCGGACCTAACTATCCGAATATGTGAATGAGCAATATACTTTTAGTAAAAGCACCTTCGGGTGCTTTTTTATTGCGTCCATATTACCATTGCGCTTTAGTTTTAGACGTTCGTCTACTCTCGAGGTTTACATGGATATAGCTGCTTATTTGAATGCGCTGATCGCCCTATTTGTGATTATTGATCCTATCGGCGCAGCGCTAATTTTTCATTCACTTGTGCCACCTGATGATATGGCTCACCGCTTTAAAATGGCGTTAAAGGCAGGGGTTATTTCTTTCGCGTTGTTGGTGTTGTTTGGTAACTTTGGTGAGCCTTTGCTGCACAAGCTTGGTATCAGTATTGATGCGCTACGGATTTCGGGCGGGATTCTGTTGTTTTACACCGCATTCAATATGATCACCAAAGATATGGAGTACACCACTACCACTGAACGTAAAGATATTGCTGTATTTCCCATGTCTATACCGCTGATGGCTGGGCCTGGGTCGTTAACGTTGGCGATTCTGCTTTATTCAAAAGGCGATGCGTCCGCGTCTAACATGGCGGTTACACTGGCCATCTTATCCATTACGGTATCTACCTTTTTGTTGATGATGCTTTCACGATACGTAAAGCGAATCATTGGTCGCACCGGTGATGATATTTTGCGTCGTTTTCTGGGCGTTATTCTTGCGGCATTGGCAATTCAGTTTGTGCATGACGGCGTCGTTAATATGTCAGTTTAATGTGGCTAACGCTCTACAAATGCTCGCTCAATAACATAGTGGCCTAAGTGGCCACTTTTTGCTTCTGCAAACCCTCTTTCGCTCAACTGCTCACTCATCTCTTTTATCATCTCTGGGTTTCCGCACAACATGACTCTATCGGCCGTGGGTGCAAGCGGCGGCAAGCCAAGCGTGTTAGTGAGCTGGTCTGTTTTGAGCAGATCGGTCAAACGGCCCTGATTGCGAAATGGCTCGCGCGTTACCGTTGGAAAGTAGATGAGCTTCTCCTTGACGCTTTCTCCAAAGTAGGGGTTGCTCGTCAATACGTGGCTAATTTCGCGTTGATAAGCTAAGTCAGAGACCTTACGTACGCAGTGCGCCAAAATGACACTCTCGTAGGCATCATAAATAGAGGGGTCCTTAATTAGGCTTAGGAAAGGGGCTAGCCCTGTGCCTGTGGCGAACATGTAGAGCCGTTTTCCTGGCTGTAGGTGGCCATTTACAAGTGTGCCTGTCGTCTTTTGACTTACCCAGAGGGTGTCTCCGGGCTGTATGGTAGCCAACTGGGAGGTTAGGGGGCCATCAGGCACCTTGATGCTAAAAAACTCCAGGTGGTCCTCATAGTTGGCGCTCGCCATACTGTATGCGCGCATAACTTTTCTGCCGTCGCGCTCAATACCGACTAGCGTAAACTGGCCATTCTCGAAACGAAAGCTAGGGTTACGGGTGGTTCGGATACTGAAGAGTGAGTCGTTCCAGTGGTGTACCGAAATGACAGCCTCTTTTTTTATAACACGCATGATGACCTCGGGTGTTTTTCTTAGAAAACGATATGTCGGCTTACGAGCTACCAAAAGTGTTCTAACGCTATAATGGCGCTTTCTGATTGAATTTTGATCATTTTTGATTGTTATTGTTCGAAAATTACTCAAGTTTTTGAAAAAAATCGATTTTTTTGAAAAAAAATCAAAAAAATAGAAAAAGGGTGTTGACTCTTTTTCCGAACTCTATAAAATCTGCGCCCATCCTTTGGAGGGGTGGCTGAGTGGTCGAAAGCACCGGTCTTGAAAACCGGCGAGTCGAGAGGCTCCCAGGGTTCGAATCCCTGCCCCTCCGCCATTTAAAGGATGCTGAAGTTCCTCGATAGCTCAGTTGGTAGAGCAGTAGACTGTTAATCTATTGGTCGCTGGTTCGAGTCCAGCTCGAGGAGCCACTTCAGTGGGTCGTTAGCTCAGTGGTAGAGCAGTTGGCTTTTAACCAATTGGTCATAGGTTCAAATCCTATACGACCCACCACTTTTCTTCTTTATATGGGTCGTTAGCTCAGTGGTAGAGCAGTTGGCTTTTAACCAATTGGTCATAGGTTCAAATCCTATACGACCCACCATTTTCCTAGATAGGTAATTTGCTTATTTGGGCTTTGAGTTCCTCGATAGCTCAGTTGGTAGAGCAGTAGACTGTTAATCTATTGGTCGCTGGTTCGAGTCCAGCTCGAGGAGCCAACTCTATTTTTTCTCCGGGTCGTTAGCTCAGTGGTAGAGCAGTTGGCTTTTAACCAATTGGTCATAGGTTCAAATCCTATACGACCCACCATTCTTATTACCACTTTTTACGCTGTATTTAGGTGGTTCATTTGTCATATCGATATTCGATACCCACAATCTCATAGTACACTTCGTTGCCATTGGGCTTAGTAAACGTGACTTCATCGTTGAGCTGCTTTTTAACCAGTTGGCGCGCGAGAGGTGAATCGATGCTAATGTAGTCAGGTTGGTCGCCAATCTCGTCTGCTCCAACTAAGCGGTAACAATGCTGCTGGTCATCTTCGTCTAGCAGTGTGACCCAAGCGCCAAAAAAAACCATGTTTGGGTTATCCGGTGCTCTTTCAACCACAACGATATCTTCAAGCCGCTTAGCGAGGTAACGCACGCGGCGATCAATCTCGCGTAGCTGCTTCTTGCCATAAATATATTCGGCGTTTTCAGAGCGATCACCTTGTGCTGCAGCTTCTTTAACGGCCTGTGTGACCTGTGGCCGCTTCACTTTCCAAAGCTCTTTTAGCTCGCTGTTTAAGCGCTCATACCCCTCTACGGTGATATACTTGCTGCTGCGTGGTTGTGGTGCGCGCCAGCGTCCCATGAACTAACCTCGTCGAATTATAGTGGTAAAGATGTGCCTACCGATGCCGCTATAAGAAATTGATCACTTAACCTGAGCATTCTCATGCAAGCAGACAAAATCCAGCACAGAATAGAGACGTATACTTCGTCACTGCCACAGGCGGTGCAGGCGTCCCATGGAGCTCAGTTTGCGATGCTATTAAGCCTGATCTCTGAAAATCAGGCAAATCAGTATGTGCCTACCGCAAGGGCGTTGGAGCAAGCTACCGGTACTGACTTCCGGTTACCCGAAACGGATACACAAACGCGCTCAGAGGATATCTACACGCCAACGATTGTGCGCCGCTTCAATACCGCTGTAGCCGAGCATTTAACGGGTGACTTTGCTTATCTAAATAGCCATGTAAAAACTAAGGCTGAGCAGCCGCGTATCAGTTCATCTGGGGCTGATGCATTTGCGAAAGTTAGCTTAATGTCAGCAGGTAAGCTGATGCTTGATGAGATCACGCAGTCGCGTCTAGTGACAACAGCTTAGTCGCGCTAAGTTAACCACGTAATCAACTCTTCATTATCCCCTTCAACCTTCCACCATTCATCTGGGTCATCACCATTATTCCATCCGCTGGCTATGCAGCGAATTTGTGTTTCTAATGCTGTTGAAGCGGCTCTTGCACAGTCGATATCCTTTTCCCAAGGCGTGTGGTTCTCCTTGAACCAAACACTTGTCCACGCTTTTCCGGCTACTTTCTCATGGATGAGAACAGGGACTCGATGGCCATCAATAAGTAAGGTAAACGCATGGGTGCCGGGTTGAGAGGCTTCCTGCGTGACCTGTTCAGCAACGCTTTGTAACCACTTATGTAGGCTATCTGGCGAGCAATTTTTTACATATATTTCGATGTCGGGGTGGCGGTTGTCACTCATGATCAGTATCAGTCGTCAGTAAAGAAGCTTAAAAAGAGTTTAGCACCCATCGTTCATGTGCTGTCAGCATTCAAAGTGATGCTAACAAGCATCGGGTGCGGTATTGGTTCAGCATAGTTTATAGGAAAAGGATAGATAATCGTATGAGACGGAGAACTCGGCGGCGCTTACGAAAGCTGCGGCGTGTAATGGGGTATTTAACAGTAGCTGCTGTGCTGGTCTATTTTGGTGGTGTGTATATGACCAGCCAAAAGGTTTCCCTTACAGTTGAGTCACAAACTAAGCAGTTGGCTGAGCATTTAGCCCCTTTCGGCGCTTTTTCGATGACAGGGCAGTCTGGATTGTTCAGTAGTGAATATGAGCTCTCACTGTTGGTTGATAAATTGCCTGACCCGTTCAATAGCTGGCTACGGTCGGGGGAGGTTGTAACGCTTGCTTTAAAAGTCAGTCACGGATTCTTTAGCGCTCATTCGCGCGTTGAGTTACTGCCAGGCGTGCTGCGAGAGCGATTAGCATTCTATCAAGACAGCCCGCAGCAAGTACCGTTTGAAATCGCCGCAACGCACCGACTATCGCCGTTCGATACGAGGTTGATAGAGGAGCTACGTATCAAAACGGATGCGTTTACACTCTCTACCGACTCCGCCCGAGGGCATCTTGGCGAGATTGGCATCAGTTACTACCATCGTGGATCTCGTTTACAGTCGATGTTTAAGGTGGATGAATTGACCCTAGTCGGGGAGCAGGGCGAGTTATCCTTGCAAGATATCCACGGTAATCAGTCAGGGTTGTTAGATCATGACGGGCGCTTTGCTGAGCTCGAGGGGCTCATTCGCGTAGAAACAGCCACCTTCGATCAAGTTACGACTAAAACCGAGGTGTCGGGGGCGGAGGTCGATCTCTTTCAAAAGCGCGAAGCACAAACGCTTCGTTCGGATATCGATCTGCTGTTTACCTCCGCGGTGGTGTCTATGCCAGGGGCTTTAAGCCGCAAGTTTGATCTTTTTCGTGCCGATCTTGCAGTGGAAACTCCACACTTGGATACTGAGCGTTTAGTCAGTCTTCTTGGCAGTTTCACGGATGGTGGCCAGAGTGCACAGCTCGAACAATGGTTAGCAAGCGGTGCTGAGATGACGTTAAAAGAGACCATCGTATCCGTCGGTGGCTCGCGTATTGAGGCGAGTGGCAGTGGCCGTGTTGGTGCTGGTGAAGGTCGTTTAGGGCCGCGCACGCAAGCGAAGGGTAGTTTGCGTATGGAGAAAACTCTTGCGCCTTGGCTGCAAGAGGTGGCTGGTATAGATATGGGGCAGCTTGCATTGGATGGCTGGATGAGCGAGAAGGGGAGTAACTACATCAGTCGGATTGCGTTCTCTGAAGAGATCGTTACTGTGAATGGTAAACACTTTGATCTTAGCGCTGAGAATCCTCTTGAAGAAAGCGAATCAGGCGCAGCAAGCTCAGACTGATAAAGCCAACGGCGGCGAAGAGCAGCCCAACGGCGATAAGCACAACGCCAGTAAAGGCGACGATCTCTTGGGTGAGTGACTGCTGAAACAAAAATTCAGCAGTCACAATAAGCAGTAACCCGAAGAAACAACTCGCTAGCCCTCCGAGCAGCCAAACGAGGTTTTGCTTCACCTGATCTGCTTGGCGTATCACACGCCTAAGAACGCGTTTAGTCAGTGTTTGCATGATCATCAGAGCTGGGGTGAAACTCACCCAGATTGACATCAAAGGTTAACGTCAGCGGCAGCTGTTCAAGCAGTTGCTGGCGTTTCTCCTGCTTCATACGTTGGCCGTGAGGCGTCATGTGTAGCAGCGCGTCGAGCTCATCTTCGTTGGTTAAGCTGAACGAAAAGCTGTGTTGCTCTACCTTGGCGACTGAAAAATGATCGGCCAGCTCTTTGATGGGATCAAAGCGTGAGGGCTTAATCTCCTCGTAGATAGCCAGGCGCAGCTCGATTAAGTGTTGCTCACCGGGCCATGCATATAGCAAGGTGCCGCCTGAACTCATAACTTTTGCGAGTGCGTCGGGCATCAGGCGGCTGAAGAGTACAACCAAGATATCTTGGGAATGCTGTGGCACGGGCATATCGGCCCCAGAGGCAACAATCCAACAGATATCACGGTTGCGGCGTGATGCCGCCTTGATCGCTTCTTTGGAGATATCGAGTCCGATCACCTCGGCAGAACTTGGCAAAGCGGCGGCGATCGCTGCAGTGTAATAGCCTTCACCGCAGCCCATATCAAGTACTTTGGGTGCATCGCGCAGTTGTGTTTGCTGGCTAACTTTTGCACAAAGTGCTCTCAAAAAGGGTAGATAGTGGCCTTTTTCCAGAAAGCGCGTTCTTGCCGCAACCATCTGCGCGTTGTCGCCGGGTGCCCGCGAGCGCTTCTTCTGCACGGGTAACAGGTGCCAATAACCCTGCTTCGCTTGATCAAAGCTGTGGTTATTGGCGCACCGTAGCGTGCGTTGTGTAAGCACTAAAGGAGCTTGGCAGAGCGGGCAGCTGAGTTGGGCCATCTGATTGTTACCGCTCATTCGGTTAGCAAGCGCGCCATAATGTTTTCGTACATATCGCTCAGCGTATCTAAGTCTTTGACGCTGACACGCTCGTCCACTTTGTGAATCGTCGCATTGACTGGGCCTAACTCCACAACCTGCGCACCTGTTGGGGCAATAAAGCGGCCATCTGACGTGCCTCCCGATGTGGATAACTCAGTGTCGTAGCCGGTAATCGCTTTAATAGCTTGTTGAGCCGCGTTGACCAGCTCGCCCTCAGCTGTCAGGAAAGGGTTGCCTGAGAGAGTCCACTCGATGCTCCAATCAAGGTTATGTTGCTCAAGAATCGTTTGTACTTGCGCTTTTAAACCCTCAGCTGTGGATTCGGTGGAGAAGCGGAAATTGAAGTCCACTTCGATCTGGCCAGGCACCACATTAGTTGCGCCAGTGCCGGCATGAATATTGGAAATTTGGAAACTGGTGGGAGGGAAGAAGTCGTTACCCTTGTCCCACTCTTTCGCGGCTAGCTCCGCTAATGCCGGTGCCGCCTCATGGATTGGGTTACGCACAAGGTGTGGATAAGCGACATGGCCTTGAATACCGTTAACGTGCAGCTTGCCACTGAGTGAGCCACGGCGGCCATTTTTGATGATATCGCCGACTTTAGCTGTGCTGGACGGTTCGCCCACGATGCACCAGTCAATCTTCTCATTCCGAGCTTCAAGGTGGTCGATGACGCGAGTGGTACCATTGATAAATGGCCCCTCCTCATCACTGGTGATCAATAAGGCAATGGAGCCGTTGTGGTCAGGGTGGTGGTCGATAAAGCGCTCTAGAGCAGTCATGAAGGCAGCGATGCTTCCTTTCATATCCGCAGCGCCACGGCCACATAGATAACCATCTTGAATAACAGGCTCGAACGGAGGGTGTGACCAACGCTCAACGGGACCGGTAGGTACGACATCGGTGTGGCCAGCAAAGCAAAACAGCGGGCCTTCGGTACCGCGGCGTGCCCAAAAGTTAGTCACCTCTTCAAACGGCAAGCGCTCAATGGTAAAGCCCATGGCAGTGAGCCGTTCAATCATCATCTCCTGGCAGCCAGCGTCTTCAGGTGTGACCGAAGGGCGGGAGATTAGGTCTTTGGCAAGTTCAAGCGTGGCAGATGTCATCACAGCTCCAGTGTTCGAGTAGTAGAGAAAAATCAGGCCCGTCGAAACGGGCCTGTCGGCTTACAGATTTACACGAGGTTAGTTGTGCTTGTGTAGCTCTGCGTTTAGCTCGATAGCAGACTGGTTTGTCTTCACTTCGATACGGCCGTTTTGAGAGTTACGACGGAACAGAAGATCTGGTTTACCGGCAAGCTCTGCAGCTTTAACAACACCGACTTCGTTGTTCTGATCATCCAGTAATGTCACTTTTGATCCTGCTGTAACATAAAGTCCTGCTTCCAGTGTGCAGCGGTCGCCTAGTGGCAAGCCGAGGCCCGCATTTGCGCCTAGCAGGCAGTTTTCGCCCACAGAAATCACCACGTTATTGCCCCCTGATAGCGTACCCATCGTGGAGGCACCGCCGCCAATGTCAGAACCGTTGCCAACCACAACCCCAGCAGAGATACGGCCTTCTACCATCGATACGCCCATTGTACCGGCATTGAAATTGATGAAACCTTCGTGCATCACCGTGGTGCCTTCACCAACGTGCGCACCCAGACGGATGCGTGATGCATCACCGACACGGATGCCCTCTGGAACAACATAGTTGGTCATTTGTGGGAATTTATCCACAGATTGAACATTGAGTACACGGCCTTGCGCACGCGCTGCAAGCTGTCGGCGTGGCAAGTCTTCAAGCGCGATAGCGCCTTCGCTTGTCCACGCAACGTTCGGTAGCAAACCAAACATGCCTGATAGGTCAGTGCCGTGCGGCTTAACTAAGCGGTGGGACAACAGAGCAAGCTTAAGGTATACCTCAGCAGTGGTTGCCGGTGCTGAATCTGTCGCCAGGATTGTTACAACCATCGGTTGCTGCGTACCTTTCAGTACTTCCACGATCTCGGCTTGATCTTCGGCATCAACGCTTAGATATGCCGCTTCTAAGTCTTTTAGTTGCTCTTCGCAGATCTCGATAGCAGCATCGCCACCTTCATAGCCAAGCTTGTCGCTTACCGCTTGGATCAGCGCGTCAGACGGGTTAAGAAGCGGTTTATTGTAGTAGATCTCTAACCAGTCACCGTTGGAAGATTGGGTACCGATCCCTAGACCAAATGCAAAGTAACTCATGTATCGTCTCCGTCTAATGCTTATTGCGCAAAAATTGTTTGATAAGTCGGCTCCTTGAAGCCCACTTCAATATGTTCGTTATTGATCAAAACTGGACGCTTAATGAGCGCAGGGTTTTCTAAAATCACCGCTCGCGCTAACGTGTTGTCCATAGCCGCTTTCTGCTCGTCGCTCAATTGGCGCCAAGTCGTGCCCCGTTTGTTGATCAAGCCTTCCCAACCTAGCTGTTCTAACCAGCTATCGAGTAGTTGCTCCTCAAGGCCGTCGACACGAAAATCATGAAATTGATAATCGATCGATTGATTGTCTAGCCACTTACGTGCTTTTTTAATCGTATCGCAGTTTTTAATGCCGTATAACGTCGTACTCATGCATTGTCTCCTAGTCGCTCGATAAAGCGGCGAATGCGCTCTGCACCTTCAACACACTCCTCAACTGTCGCGACCAACGCCATGCGTACATAGCCTGCACCCGGCACAACCCCATCGACTTCACGAGACAGGTAGCGGCCTGGTAGTACGGTCATATGCTCCTCCGCGAATAGGCGTTGAGCAAAGATATCATCTGCGATCGGCGTTTTTGCCCACAGATAGAAGCTCGCCTCTGGTTGCTCTACTTCCATAACAGGGGAGAGAATCTCAACCACTTTGGCAAACTTCTCGCGATACAGGTCGCGGTTGGCTTTGACGTGTGCTTCATCTTGCCATGCAGCAATAGACGCTAGTTGATGCTGAACCGGCATTGAGCAACCGTGATAAGTGCGATACTGCAGGAATGGACCGAGTAGCTTGGCATCTCCTGCGACAAAGCCAGAACGTAACCCCGGAAGGTTAGAGCGCTTTGACAAGCTATGCATCACGATACACTTATCGAAGTCGTTGCGGTCGAGTTTCGCGCAAGCTTCCAGCAGGCCGATTGGCGGATTCGCTTCATCCAAATAGATCTCGGAGTAACATTCATCCGAAACAATAGTGAAGTCATACTGATCAGCCAACTTAATTAATTTCGCCAGCGTATCGAAGTGCGTAACTGCGCCGGTTGGGTTGCTGGGTGAACAGATAAATAAAATTTGGCAACGCTCCCATACGTCAGCAGGGACTGCGTCATAATCGGGGATAAAGCCATTATCGCCGGTGCAGTTAAGGTAGTGAGGTTCTGCACCTGCTAGGTAAGCTGCGCCTTCGTAGATTTGGTAAAACGGATTAGGCGAAATCACCAGAGCGTTTGGCTTGCGCTCAACCGCGGCTTGCGTAAATGCAAAAATAGCTTCACGTGTACCATTTACCGGCAGCACATGGCTGTCGGCTGTTAGCGTATTCGGAGCCAGATGAAAACGTTGCGTACACCACGTGGCGATTGCTTCACGCAACTCAGGCATACCTTTTGTGGTTGGGTAATTTGCCAGTGCGTTGATGTTGTCTGTTAAGGTCTTGACGACAAAATCGGGGGAAGCGTGCTTGGGCTCACCAATAGAAAAGGCGATATGTGCCAACTCAGAAGGCGGAGTGACCTCAGCTTTCAATGCAGTTAGCTTCTCGAAAGGGTAGGGTTGCAGGCGCGCGAGATCCCGGTTCATAGTTTTTCCTTCCAGCTGCGGTTTTCATCAAAAAACGGCTGGAGAGTATACCGGATGCCTGCATAACACGCGACCTGCCATGAATGATATCGCGTGTTAACTTAGGTCTTATGATACGGCATGGGAGTGAGTGTTGGCCGCCTCGGCGATCAGCAATCCGTGAATCTTGGCGGGGTGGTCGGGTTTGGCGAGGAGGAAGCCTTGTATCTCATCACACTGGTGTTGGCGTAAGAAGGCTAGTTGTGATTGCTCCTCAACACCTTCAGCGACAACCCGCAGGTTTAGAGTGTGAGACATAGAGATAATCGCCTTAACGAGACTCTCGCCGTCCTCACTGCCGGGCACATCGTCGATAAATGAGCGATCAATTTTCACCGTGCTTACAGGCAAACGCTTCAAATAGATCAGCGACGAATAACCGGTGCCAAAGTCATCTACCGACATCTTCACGCCCAATGCGCGGATCGACTGTAGAGTTTCAATGACCATATCAAGGTCTTCGATCACCATGGTCTCAGTGATCTCAAGCTCAAGTAGTTCAGGGGCTAAATCGGCACTTTTGAGCGCCGCTTCGATATCGTTAACGAGCTCTTCTGAGTGCAGCTGGCGGGCCGATAGGTTAACTGACACAGGGACCGGACGCTCTAAAATCTGGTTCCAATCTTTCGCTGCTTGGCAGGCCCGGCGCAGCACCATACGCCCAAGTTCTACAATCAATCCACACTCTTCGGCTAACGCAATGAACTCTGATGGTGGAATCATGCCGCGAATAGGATGGTGCCAACGGATCAGCGCTTCGGCTGATAAAACACGTTGACCGGCGATATCAAAGCGTGGCTGATACACCAAGAAAAGTGACTGAGTATTAATTGCCATACGCAGGTTTTCTTCAAGCTGGATACGCGCCTCAGCCTGAGCGTTCAGTGCTTTATCGAAGAACATAACGTCATTTCGGCCACGTTCCTTGATGTGATACATCGCTGTATCAGCATGCTTTAAAAGTACCTGCGTGTTCTTTCCATCATCGGGATACAGCGCGATACCAATACTGGCTGAAGAGAACAGCTCTTTACCTTCACAAACGTAGACTTTCTTGAGTTCGCTTTGAATGCGGCGCGCAATATCTTGAGCAACATCGGATGAGCTCAGATCCGAGAGAATAACCGTAAATTCATCGCCTCCAAGGCGGGAAACAGTATCGCCGGGGCGAATATGCTGACGGATACGGCCGGCTGCTTCGATCAGCATTTTATCGCCGATATGGTGTCCGTAGTTGTCGTTGATCGGCTTAAAGCGATCTAGGTCGATAAAGAGCAGGGCTGTTTTACTACCCAAGCGTTCGGAAAGTTGCAGGGCTGACTCGAAGCGATCATAAAAAAGCGTACGATTCGGTAAACCGGTTAGGTTGTCGTAGTGAGCCAGCTTCTCAAGCTTCTGCTCAGCTTCTTTTAGATCCGAAATATCGGAGAATACGGCAACATAGATCTTTCCGCCGGTGGTCTCTTCCACAACGCTAATTGAGGCCCAAACAGGCAGTTGCTCGCCATTCGCGCGGCGCTGAGTGCTCTCGCCTTGCCAGCGGCCATGTTTATCAAGCGCGATCTCTATTTCAGGATGCTCAGCTAACAAGCTCAAGGCGAAGCGGCGTGCCCGCTGTGAAGAGTAACCGGTAATCCGCGTAAAAGCCGAGTTGGTTAGCACTTTGCCTTTATCGTTCATGATCAGAATCGCCTCAGCGGCGGCTTCAAATACTTTGTTTGAAATTTGCGCTTCTGCTTCGGCATTCACTTTATCGGTGATATCGGTGGTGATTCCGCCAATGGCATAGACTTCGCCGTTGTCGCGCAAAAGCGGAAACTTAGTGCATAGATAATGGCGAATCGTACCGCTTTGATCCATGCTGTATTCGCATTGTGCTGGACGGTGCTGGCTAACGACTTTAAGGTCAGCCTCCTGGAGGATTTCCGCTTGCTTTTGCGGGAGTAGATCGAAGTCATCGTTACCGAGGATGTCCATTTCGCGGCGTTGATAGTGCTCCGGCGCCTTTGGATTGATCATGATATATTTCAGATCGGCGCTTTTAATGAACATCAAGCTGGGCGCGTTATGAAAGATCGCATCGAGCTGGTTCTCTTGAGCGCGGATATCGCGCACCATCTCTTCTATCTCAGTTCCGACTTTATTGAACTCGTCAAATAGCCCATGTTGATAGGGTGTGGGGATAATCTGATATGGCACTTGCTCTGCGTATTCGAGCAACCTACCGAGCGAGCGTTGTGTTATCGATCGAATCAATGCCATAACGATCAAGCTGATCAGTATGACGGTGACGGCGCCGATTAACAGATTCTCGTTATAGGCGCGGGTCAGGATTAAAGAGGAGTTACCAGGCTTGTGCAGATAAAGGCGAAATGGCTCTCTACCGATTGTGAGTGAGTGGAAGTGAGCAGTACCATCACTAAGCGCTACAATCGGGCTGTTGGGCGTGGCAACGAGCAACTCATTGGGGTGTATCATGCTAGCTTCTAGGCTGCCGACATTGTCGCTACCCGAGAAGAAAGATAGGCTGCCCGCACCAGTGATCTCTTGGATCTCGGTGAGGAACCAATAGTTATCATTCACAAGAATATAAGCGTAGAGCGCCCCCATCACCTCGCCCAGTGATTGGCTGATGATCGGCGTTTTGTAACGTAGTAAATGAAACACGCCATCGTCTGTTTCAATGACGATGTTATCCCATGCGCGCATCGGCGTTGAGTCATCCGTGAACGTATTGAGCGCCAAGTCTAAACTGTACATGGACACGCCGTTTACAACGACTGAATCCAATCCATTCACATCGACAACAATGGCGTGAATCCGCTCTCCAGCGGGACCACGAATGCTGTCGCCAAGAATCATATCGATCGTCATGAAATCATTCGCAGCCGCACTGGCACGAATATCGTTACGCTTTGCTATCTCCTCTGCGACACCCGCTACACCTGTTAAGTACTCTTTGACCATGCGGCTAGCTACTTTATGGTCTTGGTCGTACGTCAGCTTGACCTCTTCGTTGAGCGCTGTTTGCGAGCCCTCATAAGCAAGCAACAACAGAGCGCCTGACACAAATAGTAGTGCCAGCACGACAATAGTGAGAATGGCAGTTGAAAAACGCAGACTACGCACTATGCAACGCCTGATCACGGTTTGGGAAAAAACATCTATTCATTGCTATATCGAAACGCACGTGTCTTGTATTTTTGAACCATCTCTTGGGATGTGTTTTGGTCGATCAAGACCATATCGCCCGAGTAGATGTGGGGAACTTGGGCGGCTTTGCCCTCTAGGTCGAGCTTGATGGCCTCTGCCATTGCCACACTCGCATCGTCGTTCATACGCATAACCGTTAGATCTAGTTCTTTGGCTTGTAGGGCTTGTAACTCAGCGTCCCCACCGCCCCAGCCATTGACTGTTACCTTATCTAACTTTCCTGCGTCTCGAAGTGCATCAAGCGCGCCAAGGGCAATATCGGTTGAGCATGCAAACAGCATATTCATATCGGGTTCTTTCTTTAAAAGCTGTGCAGTCGCAGCGCGTGCCTTACCGCGATTACCATCGGTGTAAAATCCGCCTATCATCGTGCTGCTGGAGTGTTTCTGCGCAGCATTTAAGAACGTGTCGCCGCGCATAACGGAAACATAGCCCTGTGAGAAATATAACAACCCAAAGCGATTCGACTGTTCGTCGTTGAGCATCCGCTCGGCCAGTAGCTCGGTGCCGAGGGCGTGGTCAAATCCTGTGTACATAAAGGGGCGCTTGAAGCGCCAGTCAGTGATAGGTGTTGTGATGTTTTGCAGAATCAATTTGGGTTTTCCGCGCAAGATAACGCGTTCGATCATACTGCGATGATGCAAGGCATCGACCGTAAATATGAGGTAGTCCGGCCGCCAGTGCAGGGCTTCAATCAACTGTTCTGCTTGAAGGTCTAGATCAACGGAAGGGCGCGAGAGATAGGTCTTTATCTCGTAATTAACCTTTAGGTCTTGCAGCCGGCGCTCAAAGGCTTTCAAACTGCGGCGCCAGTAATCTGAGCTTTGTACACCCGGATAGACAACCGCAACTTTTACTGGCGCGGTTTGCTGGGCTGTGAGCGCCTTTGGTGTGCTCCTGACAACATCAGAGAAGCGCGCCATGATCTGTGGCTGGTCTGGGTGTTCCGCTAAATAGTCGGTAACACGAATATATTCGGATTGAGGGCTCGCGTATCCGTTACAGGCTAAGATCACGCCAGCGAGTCCAACCAAGTAAGATGTAAGTTCACGTAGGCTGTTCATCTCGGACTCTCTGATGCTATTTATGTTATTGAATTTGAATTAAATAACTTCTTATTTACTCTAGTAAGAGTAGCACGGAATAGTGTGAGTGGAAGTAAGAGGCAAGGTTTTTGATAAGGGCAAAAAAAGCGCCCAGCGAAAAGAGAGATGTACTGGGCGCAAATGCTGGGAAAGTAGCGGGACGCCACTTTCGAGTAGTCGCTAGAGCGAGTGGTGATGAAGGACTAGCCCTAGCGAAAAACTGATGTGCAGTTGGTTAGCCTTTAACCAACTGAGTAAACTCAGCTGCGTTAATAAGGCCATCTTTGTTCGCATCTAGCTGCTCAAACTGTGCCACCAGCGCTTCAGATGCTTGCGCTTCTTCCAAACTGATCGCATGGTCGTTATTAGCGTCCAGTTGCTGGAAAAGCTCTGTGCCGTCTGCTTGAGCTAACGTTGCTGTGGATAGTGCGATCATTGTAGCTGTCATGATGTTTTTCATGTTTCTCTCCTGTCGCGCGGGCATATCAGTGCGCGTATTTGTAAGTTGATGTGTGTGGGTTGCAGAGCTTTATTTTTGCAGCGCGCGGAACTCATCCAAGCTCAGTTGGTTGTCTTTGTTCACATCGAGCTGACTGAACTGTTGTGCTAACTGCTCGTGGATTTGTGCTTCTTCCGCTGAGAGCATCTGGTTTGCATCAGCATCTAGTGTCTTGAAGAGTGCCTCGTGCCCATCGGCGAGGGCGTTGAAAGAGATAGCCATGACGGATAATGCGATAAGTTTTTTCATTTATAGATCTCCTGTTTTACAGCTTCGCTAACGCTTAGCGTGTTCCGTTACGCGGGTTGGATTAGCCTTGTAATAGTTGTTCGAACTCAGCGCGGCTAAGTTCGCCATCTTGATTACTATCGAATGTCTTAAACTTCGCCAGCACTGGCTTATAGGCTTGCGCCTCTTCAGAACTGATGGCTTGGTTGTTGTCAGCATCCAGTGCTTGGAACATATCTGAGCCGCCTTCAGGCTGTGCCATCAGAGTGGAAGAGAAGATGGCTGCTGCGATTGCGATAGTTTTTTTCATGAGTGGATCTCCTTACAGTCATGATGTTGTTGCGAAGGAGATAGCGAAAGCTGTGCCTGTTTCTTAAAAAGTTATTTAAAACAAAGGATTGGGTGTATTTTTTTTAAATACTAGAGGTGAGGGCGGACGTTTGAGGCGATATAGGTATCAAAGTGTTGCTTTTTGGTGACTTTTTTTGGGTGTTTATTTTTAAGTGTTATAAATCAATTGGTTATGATTCCAGAAATAGCGACTAATTTAGTAAGTCGCTATTTCTGAGGGCGTTTAGCTGTATTGAAGGCGCAGTCCCAGCTTACGTTTGGTGTTCTCTAGCACTGTGAGCACGGCAGGTATAAACAACAGGATCAGCAGGGTGCCATACGCTAGGCCAAAGACGATGGATGTTGCCATTGGAATCAAGAACTGCGCCTGTAATGAGGTCTCAAACAAGATAGGGGTAAGCCCCGCGATAGTCGTGAGGGATGTTAGCAAGACTGCGCGTAAACGCTGACATGCGGCCTCTTCTATAGCAGCTTCGACAGCCATGCCGCTGGCGCGTAGTTTTTGGTAGAAGGTCACCAAGACGATCGAATCGTTGATCACAATGCCTGATAAACCGAAGAAACCAAATAGCGACAGTATCGTAAGGTCCAGCCCAGACAGCGCATGTCCAAAGATTGCACCCGTTAAGCCCAGCGGAATAGCCAGCATCACGGTAATCGGCCAGCTGTAGGATGCAAATACCCAAGCCAAAATGATGTAGATAAGCGATAGGGCGATCAATAAGCCCAGCTTCATATCGGCCAGCGTTTCGCGCTGGTTTCGGTTCTTACCTTCGAAGCTTGCCTCCACACCCCACTTACCAAGGATGGCAGGAAGCGCACCTTCCCTTAGATCTGCAATAATCTCATTGGCATTGGCGACGGCTTCGTTAAGGTCTGCGGTCACGTTAATCGATAGCTGGCCATCCACTCGCTGCAGGGAGTCTAGGCCTTGCTTTGGTTCGAAGTGCACGATGTTGGCTAACGGTGCCGTTGAGCCATCGGGCAGCACAATGGGGATGCTTTCTAACGAGCGTAGTTGGTTACGTTCGTCATCTGGCAGCATGACGCGTACCTCAACCTCGTCTTGATCTTCGTAAAAGGTTTGAATCTCAATACCATTAAAGGCCGCGCTCAACTGTCGACCTACCTGCTGCAAACGCAAGCCGCTTGCTTCACCGGCTGGCGTTAAGGAGTAGATCAATTGCGGCTTACCGAAAGGTAAGTCGTCATCTACGTTGCTTAGCCCTTGATAACCTTTGAGTACCTCTTGGATATCAAGCGAGGCTTGTTTGAGGGCACCAATATCCGTGCCGATCAGCTTTATTTCGACCGGTTTGCCGCGTGGCCCGGTTCGAGACTGGTCGATCGTAAACTTCTCAACACCGGGCGGAACTTCAATTCGCTCGCGCCACTTGGTCACAAACTCGCGGTTGGTTATGTCACGTGTATCAACGGGGATCATCTCCACATAAAGAGAGCCAAATTCGTCACCGGTTGTGGGGCCTGCGGTGCGGCGGTCAGTGTTGATCTTGCCGACCTCCTGCACCGCGACCGTAAGTAACCCGCCGCCTAGCTCGGCATCTGTTGCCCGTAGGGTACTATCGAGATGGTTAAGAAAGTCGCGAACATGGCGATCATCGGTGCCCGATGTGAACTGTACATTGGCGGTAAAGTCCTCACCGTCGATGGCGGGGAAGAACACAAATTTCACGCGGCCGCCCATCACCAAGCCGATGGCGATGATGAAAATCCCCAAAGCGCTGGCTATCGTCGCCCAACGCAAACGAATAGCGGCGCGCACCACCCGTCTGAAGTAGTGATCGCGAAAGCGGTTAACACGCGCTTCGATTGCCGTACGCATCTTCGATGGGTGTAAGTCCTTTTTACTGTGCAGGCTATGGTGTAAGTGGCCGGGTAAGATTAGGAAACACTCGATCAGTGAGGCGACAATCACGCAGATCACCACGGTGGGAATATCGATTAGGATGTTGCCAATGGTGCCGCCGATGAGGAGCAGAGGAAGAAACGCGGCAATGGTTGTCATCGAGGAAGCAACAACTGGCGCTAGCATGCGCTGGGCACCTCCAATGGCCGCTTTTAGGCCGCTTTCCCCCATCTGTAGGTGGGTCAGCGTGTCTTCCCCCACCACGATGGCATCATCGACGATAATCCCCAGTGCCATGATCAGCCCGAAAAGGCTGATCATATTGATGGAGCCACCAATCATATAAAGAATGGCCAAGGTTGCCAGAAACGAAACAGGAATACCCACGGTAACCCAGAATGCGACACGCGCGTTCAGGAATAGAAATAGAATGATGATAACCAGGACCAAGCCGCCGAGACCGTTCTTTAAAAGCAGGTCGATCCGCGCCTGTACTTTCGTCCAAGACTCATCGAATACGATAAGCTCAGCCCCTTCAGGGAGGTCGGTTTTCGCATCTTGTAGCCAGGTGTGCATGAGCTTGGCGGCTTTCAGAGAGTCTTCGTTTTCGGTACGGCGCAGCTCAATTAGCACCGCGGGTTGGCCACGATAGTTAAGCTCAACCTGCTGATCTTTGGCGCGCCACTCAATGTCTGCCACATCACCCAAGCGTACCAGACGCCCATTGGCATCGGCGATCAGCGGCAGCTGCTGAAAACCCTCCACATCACGTTGCTGGCTGAGGCTACGGATCTGCTTGGCGCCTTCCTCTTTCGCGGCGGTGCCCGCAGGGAGATCGATACTACGTAGACCAACCTCTTGCGCAATGTCGTTTAACGACATACCTAATGCATGTAACTTTGCTGTCGGCACTTGAACGGCGATCTCTTCTGTAGGCAGGCCGTTAATATCAATTTTACGAATGCCGGTTTCGAGCAGCTCCCGCTCGATACGATTGGCTAGCGGGCGCAGCTCCTCAAGGGAGCTACGGTCAGACGTTAGCAGCAGCGATGCAATGGGCTCATAACGGATAATCCGCTGCACCACGGGTTCGTCGGCGTCACTCGGTAAAGAGGAGCGAATACCATCGATCTTCTGTTTGACCTCATCCAGCGTGTATTGGACATCGGTGCCTTCGAGTAGCTCCAGGCGAAATGACGCGCGTCCTTGGTTGCTGGTGGCATAGAGTGTATCCAGCCCATCAATCGAGCGGATCTCCTCCTCAATCGGCAGTACGATGGAGGTCTCTACATCCTCAGCCGCCGCACCTGACCAAGTCACACCAACGGTAATGATATCGAGCTCAAACGAGGGGAAAAATTGCGTATTTAGCTTTTTAACGCCCCATACGCCCGCCAAGATCATCAGGATCATCAAAAGATTGGCGGCAACGCGATGCTGCGTAAACGTTGCGGTTAAACTATGTAGAGGGCCAGAGTAGGTCGACATATCACACTACTCCGCGATCTTAACTGGCAAGCCTGAAATGGCATTGGGCAGTTGGGTAATAATGACCTGATCATCCGGCTTAAGAGCCTGCGAGCGCACCAGTACACGGGTTTCTCCAGCACTAGTCTGTGTGTTGCCAATGCGCTCAACGTTAACCGCTTCTAAAGCACCATTTTGAACACGATAGACACGATCAATGCCATATAACGCCAGCGGTGGTAGGGCAATGGTGTTGTCTTGAGGCGCTAGGGCAAGTGTGAGCGATAGGGTGCGTCCTGTCTCGGGGGCAAAGCTGCCTTGCTGCAGGTCGAATAGTGCATCAACGCCCGCTTTCCCCGCCGCTACTGAGCTGGCCAAGCGTGCTAGCGTTAGCGATACCGCTTGCCCGTCAACTTGTGTTTTCGCCTGTAATTGCTGACCTGCTGCCAGTGATGCGCGCACTTGCGCCAAGTCTTTTGATGGGATTTGCGAACGGATCTGGATCTCACTGGGATCGTATAGCGTGGTCAAGATCTCGCCGCTGCGCACTCGGTCACCCACGGAAACATCCACACTCGCAATTTTCCCAGCAAAGGGGGCTGTGACAGAGGTTCTGTCTAAATCGAGCTTGGCGGCGTCATGGGCTGCGCTAGCGCGAGTGAGTTCGGCTTGCAGCTGAGCTTTACGGGCCGAATAGCTGCGAATGGCTTGCTCGCGGTTATTCAGTGAAAGGGCTTGCTGTTGGTAAGCACGCTTCGCGTTATCTAGCTGATCTTCTGAGCTGACTTTACGTTTGGCAAGATTTTGAAAACGCTTGACTGATTTCTCGGCTAAAGCGTACAGCTCTTTTTCAATGCGCAGCGCCGCTTTATCAGCGCGATGCTGAACCTCTAAGGCATCCAACTGTGCCTTGATGCTTTGTAGATTACCCTCTTGCTGGCGTAGCGATAGCTCTGCGTCGCGCGGGTCAAGTTGTAGTAGTAGATCACCCTTGGCTACAGTTTGGCCCTCTTTAACGGCAACTTTTTCCACATAAGCGGTAACGGCGGCGGTGAGTTTTGATGCCGCTGGAGACTCCACCTTTCCGTAAAGCACTAGCTCCGGTTGATGGCGCTCAAATGCGACCGGCTGGGTTTGTACACTCCATAAGCGCTGCTGCGGCGGCTTAGAGCTGGCAACAGGTTTACTCCCCTTGAGGTACTGAAAAATGAAGACTGCAGCGGCTAGAATAAGCAGCGGCAGGAGCCATTTCATGAGGGTTTTAGCAAGGGAGGGGCGTGAATCTGTCTCCACAGCTGACATCTAGTTCACCTTATTCAGTTTTATTCCATTCACTATACGCATCAGGCCGGTAAACGGTTGTTTGCCGTTAACGCAGCACCAGATATCTCTGCTATCAAGCTGAGAGTCAGACGCTAACTTATGATAATCTAAAGCCCAGCGTTTGTAGTGAAACCTATAGATGTGTTTACCAAACTTTACATTCTACTCTGCTAATCTATCCAGGGTGAGCCTGCTATCCACCTATTACCTAAATCAATAAAGGATGAAATGATGCGTAAAGGGGTTGTTCTAGGGTTAAATCCAACGGGTTTTCATCGTATTGCTTACCGCGAGTGGGGCAGCCAAGATAACGAAAGAGTCTTAGTTTGCGTGCACGGTTTAGCACGCAATGGCCGGGATTTTGATGAGATCGCTAAGGTATTGTCGCGTGAATATCGCGTTATTTGCCCCGATATGGTTGGTCGGGGAGAGAGCGACTGGTTGCCGTCTGCAGCGGCTGCACACTATGCGATCCCCCAGTATGTTTCTGATATGACAGCGCTGTTGGCGCGATTAAACGTGACATCTGTTGATTGGCTGGGGACATCAATGGGCGGCATTATTGGAATGGCGATGGCTGCATTGCCTCAGTCGCCGATTCGTAAGCTGATTCTTAACGATATTGGTGCGTTTGTCTCTAAAGAAGCATTGGCTCATATTGGGGATTATCTGGTACCCAAGTACTTCGCTGACCTCTCTGAGGCCAAAGCCTTTATGCAGCAGACCTACCCAGGTTTGAGCAAGATTTCAGCGCAGAGCTGGGATACTCTTGTTCAGTACGGCTTTCGTGAAACCGAGCAGGGTTGGACACAGCACTACGATCCAACGATTGGCGATATCACCCGAGCCGCGGCGTCAGAGGATGTTGATCTGTGGGCTATTTGGCGTGCGATTCAGTGCCCACAATTACTGATCTGGGGCGACCAATCAGATGTGCTAACAGAGCCAACAGTAACGCAGATGTGCAACGAAAACCCCCAGCTCGATCTATATCGCGTTGCTGGCGTGCCGCATGTACCGTCATTGATGGAGACGGATCAAATCAGTCATGTTTGTGAGTGGTTACGTACTCACTAATTGGTAAGCAGGAGGATGTCACACCCATGTCATTGTGGCCGAAAGAGCAGTTGTGTTTGAGCTATGAAGCGCGCAAGCAAGCTGTGGATAAGGTGGAGGAGGCGTTCGCGTCTGCGCTAGCTTCCCTCAAAGTAGATATTGGGCTCAAAGAGATGTTTGAGTCGATCTATGTGCCACTCGGAGCATGGTTATATCAGCGACGTTTACAGCAAGATGGGCCGCTGGTGGTAGGCATAAATGGTGCTCAGGGCGCGGGCAAATCAACGCTGTTTAATCTGATCGAAGTGATCCTCAGCGAGGGGTTTGGGCAACGTGTTGTGGGCTTTTCTTTGGATGATCTTTACAAAACGCGGGCGCAGCGTGAAAAACTGTCTGAAGCGGTTCATCCATTGCTCATGACACGTGGCGTGCCGGGTACGCATGATGTTCAGCTGGGCATCGATATTATCCACTCCCTCATCAAAGGTGATGCCGAGCAGCCGACCAAAATTCCTGTTTTTGATAAATCAACTGACGACCGTTGTCAGACAGCCGTGTGGCAGGAGTGGGTAGGGCCTGCGGATGTGATTGTCTTTGAAGGTTGGTGTGTGGGCGCGATGGCGCAGACACAGGATGCGCTTGATGTGCCGATCAATACGCTGGAACGAAATGAAGACGCCAGCGGCGAATGGCGACAATACGTGAACGAGCAGTTAGCTGGGCGCTACCAACAGCTCTTTGGCATGATCGATACTTTGGTGATGCTGAAAGTTCCGAGTATGGAGGCTGTATTTGAGTGGCGCTCGTTACAAGAGAAGAAGCTGGCGGAGCGGGTAAAATATATCTTTGACACTCAGCAGCCGACTGATCACCTGCGCATCATGAATGAGCAAGAGATTGAGCGCTTTATCCAGCACTACGAGCGTTTAACGCGCACGATGCTGGATGAGATGCCAAACCGAGCAGATATCACGCTTATGCTCAATGAAAACCACAAAATTAGTAAAATCCAGATCAATAACCCGCTATAGAGCGGCATTTGCACGCTAAGCAGTGAGGTAATAAAGATGAAGAAGTTATTTGCAGCAACGCTGCTGGTTGCTCTAACCGGCTGCCAAAGCGCTTACTACTCGGCGATGGAGCAAGTCGGTGTCCATAAGCGCGATATTTTGGTGGATCGTGTGGAAGAAACACGTGATGCTCAAGGTGAAGCGCAAGAGGAGTTTCGTGATGCGCTCGAACAGTACCGCGCTGTTGTGCAGTTTGATGGCGGTGAGTTAGACCAGCTCTATGAGCGCCTGCAAGCTGAGTATGATGATAGCTATGATGCTGCAGAGCGTGTATCTGACCGTATCCGCAGTGTTGAAAGTGTCGCTGAGGCGCTATTTGAAGAGTGGGATGAAGAGCTGCTGCAGTATCAGAGTGATCGGTTACGTGTACAGAGCGCCCGCCAGCTACGTGATACGAAAGCTCGCTATCAGAGTTTGATCGCGACCATGAAGCAGGCTGAAAAGCGCATGCAACCAGTGCTTTTAGCGTTGAACGATAACGTGCTTTACCTCAAGCACAATCTAAATGCGCAAGCGGTTGGCGCGCTGAAGGGGGAGTTTGCTAACATCCGTCAGAACATTGATCGCCTAATGCGTGATATGCAGCGCTCTATCCGTGAATCGGACGCATTTATCGCGTCGATGGATAAGAAACGTTAAATCGGCAACAACACGGTGGAAGCGACGCCGTGTACCACCTTATTGATGGCGCGATCATTTTTATCAGAGATGATCTGCGCCAGCACATCTTGAATGGCAATCATCTTGCCGAAGAGACGCTCAAAGCTGAAGTTAGATAGCCCACTTTGTGCGTCAATACTGTTCGCCAGAATAAACAACTCACCATTGGCCGCGCGGCGGCTATTAAGCTGCCAGGCTATTGATTCAAGGTTGCGAGCACAGTGGTAGATCTTCTGCTGGTCGAGATCATCAAACATAAAGTACTCCGTTTGATGGTTGTAGGCCGTATGGAGCATGCCTGCGATACCCGCCATCAAGGCAAACACGCGATCACCCTTGAAGTTTGGATCAAATGCTAACGGAATTGCGCGGTTGCCGTAGGCCCCGTTCAGCTCATTGAAGTTGACCGTGTAAGGCGTGTTGAAGAGTAGTTTAAGACGCTTCTCGACTGTCATTCCCGGAGGGCCTTTGCGCAGCTCGCGGGGGTTGCGCTTATAGAGTTTGACCATCAGTTGCGCAGCAAGGCGGTTAGTTTCGCTGATGTGTCGGTCGATGACCATATCGATATCAGACTTGGCTAGCGTTTTCAGATTAAACGATGGCACGGTGCCCGCGGTACACCCACAGAGGAGCGCTAAGGATGAAACTAGCAATACGATACATAAGCTTCTTAACATCCTGACCTCGCTATCGGTTTGATGTAACCGTAAACGTATCGCCTGATTGTGCCGGGGTCCCGTTCGTGGGCGAGGTAAAGCTCAAACCGCCGCCTACCAGTGTTTCAAGGCTTTCGGTTTGGATATCTAGCCCACCCAGAAGGGAGAAATCCACCCGCAAACCGCTGATATTGGCAAACTCGCTCTGTTTTTTTACGAAATTGGCATATTCAGGCGCAACATTGAGGAAAATTTCTACCCAAGGCTCAGTTGGGTGTAGGTCATACCCGACAACCGATCCAACAGGGACTTGGCGATAAAACACAGGGGAGCCTTTTACCAAAGACCCTAGCTGAGCTGCACGCACAATAATATTTAACCCATTACGATCTTGAAACGGAGGCGTCTCACGCAGGCCAGTGAATTGAACCTTCGCGGCGCCATCGCCTTTGCGCGCTTCGACATAGTTACCGAGTATGACGCCTTCGGGGTTTTCGATGCTACTCAGACGAATGACAGGTTCAACAATCCAGAAATCGCTACCCTCGCGTGCTAGGAAGTGTCCGTCACGATAGAGATCGATATCAGCCTCGATGGCCTTTCCTTCGTTGACAACGCGCACTGTCCTGACTTTACCCACGTTTTGCCCTTGATAACGGATATCGGCCAAAGGCTGCAAGTTTTTACCCGTTGGGAAGGTGACACGGATCGCGAGTGGCTGCTGTACACTGCTTTCGTGGTCGGGATAGAGTGTAAATAAGTGGTTGGCTTTGACCTTCGCACCTTGTTGTGGGTTTTCGAAGGCGATACCGCCGCGTAGCAGTGATTTGAGTGATTCGGTACGAATACGCGCTTCCTTCAGGCTGACTTGAGCGTTGATGCCGCTGACATCCCAAAAGCGGCTACCCTCGTGGACAAGGTGGCGATATTTCGCTTCGACCTCAGCAAAAATCGTTAAGCTGCGGCCATTCTTATCCAAAACGGTTTCCAGCACCTGCCCAACCGGGACCTGTTTATAGAGGATAGGTGCGCCTGATGTGAGTGACCCTACAGACTCTGTATGAAGGCGAAAGCGCAGTGTTTGTGCGCGATTTGCATCGGCTAAGCGGCCATTTTCTGTTGCAGCTTGATAGTCTTCAAACAGAGAGTAGATTTTATCTTTGCTAACCGGAGTGCGTTTTTGCGTCGGGTTAAAGAACGCGATCCCGCCTTGTAACAACGCGCTCGTGGATTCTGTACGTAATTTGATTTCGTCTATGTTTGCCGACAAACGTATTCCACTGGCGTTCCAAAAGCGGCTATTACCCGACAATAAATGCGCATAGCGTTGTTCGATAACGGCGTGAATCACCACGTAATCGCCAGCGGTAGCCAGCTCATAGCTGATCACCTCCCCAACCGGAAGCTGACGATAAAGTAATGGCGAACCCTGCGTAATAGAGCCTAGCTGTTTGGTGTGTAGCTCGATAGAGGCTCCCATCGATAGCTGGCGCTTGGCAGGTGGAATCGTCAGTGCCGTAAACTGGCGTTGTCGCTCGCCTTGGCCGGCGTCTAGTTCGATATAGCTGCCACGCAGCAAGGCGCTGAGTTTTAAATTATCCAGTGATAGATCGGGTTTTTGTAGCCAGAAACGGCTGCCGCTGCGCAGCATATCCTCCGCTCTTGGGTCGATCAGCAGTGTGGCGTCGAGGTGTTTGAAGTCGTCAGTTAGCGCAACGCGTGTCACGCGGCCCACCTGTACGCCACGGCTTTGCACTTTCGCACCCTCTGTTAGCTCCGTAGCGCCCGGAAAGCGTAGGGTGATCTCAATACCATCTTGAGCATCCTCAAAGTCACCAAAGAGCGTAAACAGTGCTCCACTTTGCGCGGCCGGCGAGTCTGTTTGTGGTGTTGAGAAGTGGATACCCCCTGCAATTAAAGATGCGAGAGAGCCGACTTCGATATCGATCTTAGGCAGGTCTGCTTTGACCTTGATGCCGCCAGCATTCCAAAAGCGCGTATTTTCGCGGATAAGGTGGGTATAGCGTGGCTCAATATAGACCTCTATAAGTACCTCTTTGCCATCTTTACTGAGCGAATGGCTGAGCACCTCGCCGACAGAAATATCGCGATAAAACACGTTCGCACCCTGATACACCGAGCGAGCACTGTCGGCGGTGAGAGTCAGATAGAGCCCCTCCGCATCTTTAATCGGCGGGGGCTGCTGATTTAGCGCCGTGAACTCGCGTGTCGAGTTGCCACCAAGGCCAGGCTGAAAGCCAATGTAGTGCCCAGAGAGGAGCGTCTCGAGCCCGCGCACACCCGATAGAGACACTTGCGGCTTAACAAGCCAGAACTTAGCTTTGTCGGTGAGCGAGTCATCCGCTTGCGGTGCCATCTCGATAAATGCGCGAACTTGGCGTAAATTTTCGTCAATTTCGAGCTTTTTAACGACACCTGCCGGTAAACCACGGTAAAGCACTTTTGTCTTGTTGGCCTCAAGGCCTGCGGCAGAGTCAAATAGGACTTCAATCTTAATGCCGCGGTCCGTGTAGTTTTTGTAGACCAGCCAGCCTGCGATAATGGCGGCGATGAGCGGCAGGAGCCATACCGCAGAGGGCATACGTCGGCGGCGGATGATAGGGTCGTTATCGCTCATTGCGACTCCTCGAGCTGTTGTAAGTGCTTATCCCAAATAAGGCGCGTATCGAACACCGTGGCGGATAACATTGTTAGAATCACTGCGGCTCCGAATGCAGTGGCACCCACTTCACCATTGATGGAAGCGAGGTTACCGAGCTGCACAATGGCGGCCAAAATCGCCACAACAAAGATATCCAGCATAGACCAGCGGCCGATCCATTCGACAAACCGGTACATTAGCATTTTCTGGTGCAGGTTGGTGACAACACCTCGCTGCACGGTTAACAATAAAATCACCATCCCCACCACTTTAATCAGCGGAATAATGACCGATGCGGTGAGCACCACAAAGGCGATTCCCAGCATATCGTACTCGATAAGATCAATAACGCCGCCAATAATGGTGGAAGGTGCGCCTTGTCCTAATGATTTGAGCGTCATGATCGGCAGCATATAAGCTGGAATGAGAGCAAATGCCGCGCTGATCAGCAGTGCCCACGAATAGGTGATCGAGTGCGGACGCCGCTGGTGGACCTTAGTGCCGCAGCGCGGACAGGGCTGCCCATCGTAACTGTGCGGTAACGTTTTGTGGCACTGAGTACAGCACAACAAACCTTGTTTAAGTGCGCTATGGCTCATCGGGCGCGCTCCAACTGCTCAATGCGCCGCCAAAAACGGTGCTGGTCCAACTGTGTTGAGGTAATGAGCGTCGTTAAGATAAGCGCCGCCATGCTGTATAAACCAATCCCCGGTGTGACCTCGGCAATATCGACAAGTTTAATCATCGATACAAAAACACCAAGAAGGTAGATCTCTAACATCCCCCAGCTATCGAGCTGCTGGTAACTGCGCATCGCCCAAGAGAGCCCGCGGCTGCGCCGATGAAACATCAGACTGGCGCTGAGATAAACCATCAACAGCATTTTGATAAACGGCACAATAATCGCTGTCATCAAAACGAGCGCGGATACGGCATACAAGCGGCTATCGTAGAGCGCCACCACCGAACTAAAGATCGTCTCTTGTTGTGCCAGACCTAGCGCTTGCAGCGAGAGAATCGGAAATAAGTTGGCAGGAAAGAATAAGATAAGGCCGGTAATTGCCAACGCTAACGTACGCTCGACTGAGCGGTGGTGACGTGCCACCAGCGTGTAGCCGCAGCGTGGGCAGTTGGCTTCCTGCTTATCGGGGACTGCTCGCTGATGCATGAGGTAGTCGCATTCAGGGCAAGCCCAGAAACGGTGGGCATGTCGAGTTTCGGAGCGAGGTGGCATCGGTTGAGATCAGTTCCTTTCAGCAATCCGTATGAGAAGCGTGCCGTGAAGCACTAAGCCTAGCAGAAAGCCGTGTATTAACCGTGTTTCAGAAGAGGCTTTTCGCTATAGTACAGCTAACTTCAGAGGAGTAGAAATATGTCCGAAAAATCAGGTGATTTAACACAGCTACGGCGCGAATATGTGGCCGAGGGATTAATGCGAAGCGATATGGCAGCAGATCCTGTTGAGCAGTTCTCGACATGGTTCGACATAGCATGCCAAGCGCGTCCGGATGATGCCTCCTCCATGACGTTAGCAACGGCCAGCAAAACCGGGATGCCGTCGGCGCGTATCGTTTTGTTAAAGCACTTCGATGCAGACGGTTTTGCCTGGTATACCGACTACGAAAGTAACAAGGGGAAGGAGCTAGCTGAAAACCCGCAAGCGGAGCTAATGTTCTACTGGTACGGGTTGGAGCGCCAGATTCGCATCCAAGGGCGTGTGGAGAAGCTCGATCCTGCGAAGGGTGAGGCCTATTTCCATGCGCGTCCATTGGGTAGCCAGCTTAGTGCGGCGATCTCCCATCAGAGTGCGCCGGTAGAGAGCCGCGAAGAGCTGGAAGCACGAGTAGAAGCTTTCTCACAACGCTGCGGCGATCAAGTAGAGCGCCCCGAGCGCTGGGGGGGATATCGTCTCGTGCCGCAACGCTTTGAGTTTTGGCAGGGACGTGAGAACCGTCTACACGACCGATTTTGCTACACGTTAACCGCTGATGGTTGGACGTTGACGAGATTGCAGCCATGAGCGATATGCCAATCATCGTTGATACAGCGGCCGACTTTGATAGTGTCGTGATCTGGATGCACGGCTTAGGAGCGGATGGATCTGATTTCCCGCCTGCAATTCCTTACTTATCATTGCCTGAGTCGCTTAAAATTCGCTTTATGTTTCCGAATGCTCCGGTGCGTCCTGTGACGATCAACGGTGGCTTTGAGATGCGCTCTTGGTACGACATTCTGAGCATGGAGGCTGGTGGCCGAGAGATCAACGCTCAGCAGTTGCAGCAGTCGGTGGCGCAGGTCCAGCGGTTGATTGATGAGTACATTGAGCAGGGCATCGCCGCTCAGCGGATCTTTCTAGTTGGATTCTCCCAAGGGGGCGCGGTTGCTTACGAGGCGGGGTTAACTTATCCACACGCGCTGGGTGGCATCGTTGCGATGTCGACCTATTTACCGCGCTCACTTGATGAGGTCGCGCCGGTTGCACCAACAGCGTTACCCATTTTAACGCTGCACGGGGAGTATGATGATGTGGTTTCAATTGCGATGGGTGAAGCGGCTAAGCAGCAACTAGACACTCATGGCTACGCGCCGCAGTGGCACGTTTACCCTATGGCTCACGAAGTGTCGTTAGCGTCTCTGGAAACGTTGGGTCAGTGGCTGCAGTTGCAGATGATGAAGTAAAGAGGTTTGAAATGAAAATTGAGAAAGATCGGGTTGTTACCTTCCACTATGCGCTAGTCAGCGGTGAAGGTGAGGTCATTGATGGTACTAAGGGCGGTGATCCGATCCCTTATCTGCATGGGCATAATAATATCGTGCCAGGCCTTGAAGCCGCTCTTGATGGCCACGAAGCTGGTGAGCAGGTCCGTGTCACATTGGCCCCTGAACAAGCTTATGGCGAGCGTGACGAAGAGAAAGTCTTCGATGTGGAGCGCCAATTATTTGCCAATGTTCCAGAGCTTGCTGTTGGCTTTATGTGCCATATGACTAACGAACAAGGCGTCGAGGAGCTGGTCTCTGTAGTAGAGATTGCGGACGACGTCGTTACGGTCGATGCTAATCACCCTTATGCCGGTGAAACCCTCACCTTTGAGGTGGATCTTCTCGAGGTCCGTACGGCAACTGCAGACGAAATTAAAGCCGGCAGCTTAATCTAGCTCCGCATCGATGATAGCGGCATCAGCCTTTGGGCTGGTGTCTGCTACACCTTCTCGCGCCACTCTAGCTCCCCTAAATGCACATTTAGCCACTCGAAACCGATGCGCTTGGCCACGGCCGCAGCACCATCCAGACTTTTAAACTCCCGCTCCTTCTTACTGCGCTGCAAGTCTAGCGTGATGATGTTTCCGTCCTTCGCGATAAATTTCAACGTCCAGCCGCGTGACATCGCAATCGGCGTGGCTTCACATGATTCAAATACGCCTGCGTTGAAAAGCAATTTTATTTCCCTTTCTTGCATTGTCTTAAATCCTTAATGATTATTTATTTTTGATTTAAGATTATTCTAAATAAAAAAATGATTTTTGGCAAAAATATCCTCTATTTTTAATGTCTTTAAGTTGCTGATTATTAAGTGTTTTTTTGGGGTTTTGGAATAATTTTGAGTGTCGGCTTTCAAGTGTGTAAGTGCTTGTTTTTAAAGCAATATTAATGCGAGGTTTTTTAGAGTTTTTTGTTATTTTAAATTTATTTTTTATAGCTTTATGTGTTTTTGATTTGTCTTTATTGATTTTTGATTATCATTTTTTAGTTTTTGAATGTTCTTTTTGGGTATCTGCTTAGCTGATGCTGAATTGGTACGAAAGAAGTACAAAAGAAAGGGATAAATTTGCCGATTTACAGGTAGAGCATTGGAAAGTGAACTATCTTTTAGGAGCTACGATGCACATAAGGGAGAAGTAGCCAAATGAACTTGCCGGAACACTTAACCATCATCGAAGCCGCAGAGATGAAGGAGCAGTTTGCTGAAGCCCTCAACAATGGGCCGCAGCTTGAGATGGATCTTTCCCGCCTACAACGTGTTGATACCGCAGGAATCCAGCTTTTAGCTGCCGTTAAAAAAGCCGCTCAGCAACAGGGTGGTGATATTCAATGGCAGGGCTCATCGGATGCTCTTTTTCAAAGTGCTCGTTGGATTGGAATGGTGGAAGTATTAGGACTTCCTGAGTAGATATTTAAATTGGAGATTTCACATGGCGACAGTATTGGTTGTCGACGATTCTGCATCCCTGCGCAACATGGTGACATTTACCCTCAAGCAACAGGGATACGATGTTGTTGAAGCTGGTAACGGACAAGAGGCGTTGACCAAAGCCAAGGGGACGAAATGTGACTTGGTGCTGAGTGATGTCAACATGCCCATTATGGATGGCATCACGCTGTGTAGTGAGCTGCGTAAACTACCTGCTTTCAAATTCACACCGATCTTGATGTTAACGACGGAAAGCTCTCCGGAGATGAAACAGAAAGGTAAGGCTGCCGGTGCAACGGGATGGCTAGTTAAACCGTTCAACCCTGATACCTTGTTGGCGACAATGAAGCGCGTGGTGCGATAAGCCTATGAGTATTGATCTCTCACAATTCATTCCTACCTTTCTAGAAGAGAGCTTTGAAGGGTTGGAAGTGATGGAGTCTGGGCTCCTGAATCTAGATGCGAATGATAGTGAGCAGATCAACGCGATTTTTCGTGCTGCCCACTCCATTAAAGGGGGAGCTGGTACCTTTGGTTTTGGGCACATTACCGAGTTCACTCATGTTGTTGAAACATTGCTGGACGAGGTGCGCGGCGGTGATCGAGCCTTCACTCCGTCGTTGCAGTCATTGTTGCTGCAGTCGGTCGATTGCATTCGTATGTTGCTGGAGGCTGCGCGTGATGGAGTCGAGTGCGAGAACGACCAAATTGGTACAGTCCATCAAGAGTTGGTCGCTGAATTAGAAGGGGGCGCCCCGGCGCCTGCTACAGATACACCTCAGGCACAACCTGC
Organism: Neptunomonas sp. XY-337; assembly: GCF_004959845.1. NCBI lineage: Bacteria > Pseudomonadati > Pseudomonadota > Gammaproteobacteria > Oceanospirillales > Oceanospirillaceae > Neptunomonas > Neptunomonas sp. XY-337. The sequence continues at coordinate 163,144 of NZ_SPLL01000007.1, forward strand.
TGATACTGGCGCACAGCAGCAAAAAGGTTGGCTGATACACTTTGTCCCAGAGCCCCATCTTTTGATGACAGGTAATGAGCCAATCCTGATGATGTCGGCGCTCGCTGAGTTAGGGGATACTGAGCTTAGTGTTTTAGAAGATAAATTACCTGAGTTCTCTGAACTGAACCCAGAAGAGCTTCACCTTGCTTGGCAGGTCCAATTATTTAGCGATTGTAGTGAGGCGGATGTACGCGAAGTATTTGAGTGGGTTGAAGATGATTGTGAACTCACTATCACGCCACTCTTGGACACTGCCGTAGAAAGTGCCCCAGCGGAGGAACTCGCTCCTCAAGTTGACACCCCAGTAGAACAACCCACGGCTGCAAAAACTCCAGCACCTACGACTCAAGAAACGCCGAAGACTGCGGCTAAGCCCGCAGCGCGTAAGGCCTCCCAAGAGGCAGGCTCGATTCGTGTAGGTATCGACAAAATTGATGGGTTGATCAACCGGGTGGGTGAGCTCGTTATTACTCAATCCATGCTAAGTCAGGCAGGTAGTGAGCTTGCCGAGCAAGATCTGCCAGCGGTAGAGCGTTTACATGAAGGTTTAGTGCAGCTCGAGCGTAATACCCGTGACCTGCAGGAAGAGGTCATGCGGATTCGTATGCTGCCTATCAGTTTTGTGTTCAATCGCTTTCCACGCATGGTGCATGATGTGAGCGCCAAGCTAAACAAACAGGTTGAGTTGAAGCTATCGGGTGAACAAACCGAGCTAGACAAAACTGTGATGGAAAAGATCGGCGACCCACTTGTGCATCTGGTTCGTAACTCGCTTGATCATGGTTTGGAGCCCCCTGAAGAACGTCTTGCTGCGGGCAAAGATGAAACCGGTATCGTGCACCTCAATGCTTACCACCAAGGCGGCTATATTGTCATCGAAATTAAAGACGATGGCCGTGGCTTGAATACCGAGCGCATTCGTGAAAAAGCGCTAGAGAATGGATTGATTTCGCCAGATCAGCCATTGGCTGAATCTGAAATCCATGAACTTATCTTCCGAGCCGGCTTTTCGACGGCAGCCGAGGTCAGTGATCTCTCTGGCCGTGGTGTTGGCATGGACGTGGTACGTAAAAATATCGAATCTTTGGGTGGGCATGTCTCGGTTCAATCGGAGACAGGTAAAGGCTCTACATTCACGGTTAGCTTGCCGCTCACATTAGCCATCCTTGATGGTCAGCTCGTGCAGATAAACGATGAGGTTTATATCGTACCGCTGGTATCTGTTGTCGAGTCGATTCAAGTGGCTGATTCCGAATTACAAGGTATTGCGGGAGAGGGGCGTCTGTTCCGTTTCCGTGACGAGTATATCCCGATTATCCATCTGCGCCGTGTGTTTGATGTGGCCTCCAGTGCAGCGACGGCTTCCACGAGTTTGATGGTTGTTGTTGAAGGCGGTGGCATGAAAGTGGGCCTGATTGTTGATGACCTGCAAGGCCAACAACAGGTGGTGATTAAGAGCTTGGAAACGAATTACAAGCGAGTCGATGGTATCTCTGGTGCGACGATTCTTGGCGATGGTGATGTTGCACTGATTCTTGATGTGGCTGGCCTAATAAAAATCGGCTTGGAGCCAACGACTAAACACGAGCTGCACAGAAAAAATGAGCAGCTCCAGGTTGAAGAGGAGGCGCTGGCATGACGGATGTTACCGATATGTTAGTGGATAGCCGCCAAGTGCTGACTTTCATCTTGGCTGAGGAAGAGTACGCCGTTGATATCCTGCGTGTCCAAGAGATTCGTGGCTGGTCCGCAGTGACTCGTATTCCAAATGCACCTGATTACATGAAAGGTGTGCTCAATTTGCGTGGCGCGATTATCCCCGTTATCGATCTGCGCTTGCGGTTTGGTTTTGGCGCGCGCGCTTACGATCAAACCACGGTTATCGTCGTTGTTTGGGTCAATTCGGGTGATCGACAGCGCAGTATTGGTCTAGTGGTGGATGCTGTGGCTGAAACCTATGCGATTTCAAACGATGAAATGAGTCCTGCGCCATTGATGGGGGCGGGTGTGGAGCCTGACTTTATCGAAGGGTTAGCAACCCTCGATGAGAAGATGATCATTCTGTTGAATTTGGATTATCTGCTTAATTCTGGTGACTTGGCTCTTGATGAGAGCGGGTCTGAGTAACAACAAAGATTAGATGTGGGATGGCAACGTCCAATGAAAGGCTGTTAAGGAGCTGATTTATGAAGATCAATATGCCAGTCACGGATCGCGAGCGAAAACTGATACCCGGGCAGGAGTTAGTCACCAAAACTGACCTTAAGGGAACAATTACGTATGTGAATCCGGCTTTCGTTGAGATTAGTGGCTTCTCCGAAGAGGAGCTACTTGGCAAAAACCATAACGTTGTCCGCCATCCTGATATGCCCCCAGAGGCGTTTGCCGATCTTTGGGGTACGCTGCAACTAGGCCGTCCTTGGTGCAAGCTAGTAAAAAACCGCTGTAAAAACGGCGATTTTTACTGGGTGAAAGCGAATGCGACCCCGATCTTTAGCAACGGTCAGGTGGTTGAGTATATGTCGGTGCGCACGGCGCCAACAGATCTTGAAATTCAGGCAGCTGAAACGCTTTATGCCAAGCTGCGCAACAAAGACGTTGTGTTACCCTCGCCGAAACAGCTGAAAACGCAAACATTAGACAGCAAGCTTATGCAGTGGGCAGCGATCGGACTTGTTTTAATGCTCGTTGTCAGTGGAGGTTTGTTTGCCGCCGGTATGCCAAGCCTTGCGGCGATCGGCCCGCTGCTTGCGTTTGTCTTGATGTACTTTGGTGCGATTTCTACGGTTAAAGAACAAGTGAAAGCGCCGCTCAAGCGCTCACTCAATAAACTGAAGCAGGTCTCAGAGGGCGACTATTTTGCCGAGATCGATGTAGATGAAGAGGGTGAACTCGGTGACTTGAGCCGCGCGACGAAGTCAATGGCGATCAAGCTAGGCTTTGACGTTAACAACTCTAAGCAGGTTGCCCAAGAAGCGACACGCATCAAACAAGCCCTAGATTGCGTAACATCCAACGTGATGATGGCAGATAGTAATCGGAACATCATCTATGTGAATGATGCAGTGGTCGAGATGCTAAGCACGGCACAAGAGGATATCCGCAGAGATTTGCCTGACTTCGATGCACGTAATTTAGTTGGCAAAAGTATCGATATTTTCCATAAAGACCCATCCCATCAAGAGCGCATGTTGGATGCGCTGCGCGATACCTACCGTGGCCGAATTAAGGTGGGTGTGCGCAGCTTTGATCTGGTAGCAAACCCTGTCTTCACTGATGATGGCCAGCGTTTGGGTACCGTGGTCGAATGGGCGGATGTAACTGACCAGCTTCAAGCAGAAGATGCCGTGGCGAAGCTGATTCATGGTGCCTCTTCAGGTGATTTGAGCCAGCGTCTAGATGCTGATGTTTACAGCGGCTTTATGCGTACGATCGCGACGGGTGTTAATGAGATGCTGGATGCGGTTGTTGAGCCGGTGCGCGAGACAAAACGTGTGCTTTCTGGGCTTGCCGATGGTGACCTAACGCAGCAGATGCAGGGCAACTTTTCTGGTGAGTTTGCTGAGCTAAATGATGCCCTTAATAACTCGATGGCGAAGTTGCAGACCTTGGTGGGTGATATTCGTGGTGCCGGTTCTGCGATTACCACGGGGTCTTCTGAAATTGCGCATGGTAACTCGACGCTGAGCCAACGCACTGAAAGCCAAGCTGCAAGCTTGCAACAAACAGCGGCCAGCATGGAAGAGATGACCAGTACGGTTAAGCAAAATGCTGAGAATGCGCAGGAGGCTAGTCGCCTTGCTGAGCGAGCTAAAGTCTTAGCTGATGATGGTAGCGAGATTGCCGGTAAGGTGGTGAGCTCAATGGGTGACATCAGCCAATCTTCGAAGAAAATTGCCGAGATCATTGGTGTGATTGACGAGATCGCTTTCCAAACGAACTTGTTGGCATTGAACGCAGCCGTAGAGGCGGCGCGTGCGGGTGAGCAAGGCCGTGGTTTCGCTGTGGTGGCTGCAGAGGTTCGTAACTTGGCTCAGCGCAGTGCCAGCGCTGCGAAAGAGATCAAAGAGCTGATCAGTGATAGCGTTGAGAAAGTTGAAGAGGGTAGCCGCTACGTTGATGAGTCTGGCCGTGCTTTGAACGAGATCATGGGTGGCGTTGAGCAAGTTTCATCGATCATCAATGAAATTGCAGTGGCGAGCCGCGAACAAGCCAGTGGTATCGAGCAGGTGAATATCGCGGTTACAGCGATGGACGAGGGTACCCAGCAGAACGCTGCGTTGGTTGAGCAAGTGGCAGCGGCATCAGAGTCAATGGAAGAGCAAGCGCAGCAGTTGCAGCGTTTGGTCAATGTTTTCAAAGTTGATTTAGCGGGCTCAATGGCTGCGCAAACTGCCCCGGTTCAGCCCGCTGCGCCTGCGATGACAAGTGCACCGGCGCCAGCACAACGCGTAGCTGCACCGGCTGTGAGCGCACCGATTATGGCAGCGGCGTCTAGCGATGATGAGTGGGAAGAGTTCTAAGATCTAAAATACAAGGGAGCTGTACCTACAATGGCGGTAACGAGTCCTCAAGCGACTGAACGAGAGTTTGTATTTACACAGAAAGACTTTGAACGGGTGCGCAAAGAGCTGTACGCACATGCGGGTATCACGTTGTCTGATCATAAAAAAGACATGACCTATAACCGCTTAGTTCGTCGCTTACGGGAGCTCGGGTTAAATAGCTTTGATGAGTACTTTGCGTATCTGACTCAGCATGACGATGAGTTTGGTATGTTTATTAATGCGCTCACCACGAACTTGACCTCCTTCTTTCGTGAGAATCATCACTTTGAGTATCTCCAGCGGGAGATCATTGCGTCTTCTGAGGTCGCCGCAAGTCGGCGCTTGCGCATCTGGTCTGCTGGCTGCTCGATGGGCGAGGAGCCTTATAGCATCGCTATCAGTTGTATGTCGGCGCCTGTTGAGACGCAGCATTGGGATATTCAGATCCTTGCCACAGATATCGACACCAAAGTGCTGCAGACCGGCGCCAATGGTATCTATGGCATTGAGCGCATTGAGAGTATACCTGCGCAGCTTAAGCGGCGTTTTTTTCGCCGTGGTAAAGGTGCGCAAGAGGGTAATGTCAAAGTTGCTCCTGAACTGCAGCAGCTCATCACGTTTAAGCAGTTGAACCTGATGGAGGCGCTACCCTTTAAGGGGCCTTTGGATGTGATTTTCTGCCGCAATGTGATGATCTATTTCGACAAAGAAACTCAGCAGATGCTGTTGGATAAGTTTGCTGAAGTCCTAAAACCTGGTGGAATTCTTTTTGTTGGGCATTCGGAGTCGCCATTTCGTTTGACAGACCGTTTTAAGCTAATTGGCCAAACGGTTTACCGTAAGGTGTATTGAGATGAGCTCGATTGCAAGACCTGCTGGCATGGAGCCGGCGCCCTCACTGATCGGCTTTGAGCATTACCATCGCTACTGGTTTCGCAAGTGTAACTGCTTTGCTGTGAAAATTAAGCCGGGCGAGTTTTATGTCACTCGTAGCGCTGAAGCGATCACGACTGTATTGGGCTCATGTGTGGCGGCTTGCGTACGGGATCCGGTTGCGGGTGTTGGTGGGATGAATCACTTCATCTTGCCGGACTCGGATACGGGCGGAGCTTTGTCGGAGTCTTCTCGCTATGGCGCATATGCGATGGAGCAGTTGATCAACGAAGTGATGAAGTTTGGTGGCGTGCGTGAGCGCCTAGAAATAAAAGTGACTGGCGGTGGCAATATGATGCAGGGAATGTCCGATATCGGCGCGCTCAATGCACAGTTTGTTACCGATTATTTGCGCATGGAAGGGTTTCACATAGTTTCATCCGATTTAGGCGGTGATAACCCTAGAAATGTTGCGTACCTTCCGATGGAAGGCCGAATGTTAGTGAAGAAGCTTGCGACGTTGCACAACAGTAAACTACTGGCAGCGGAAGGGCAGTACCAGCAGCGTATCGATACCGGTGCTGTGGGTGGTGAAGTTGAGTTGTTTTGATGGTTAAAGGGGTTCGTGTATGGGGCAAGTTTTAAAGGTTCTCGTTGTCGATGACTCGGCGTTGATTCGTAAAGTCCTGTCAGAAGTTATTTCATCTGATCCACGGCTCACGGTCGTTGGCACAGCAGCGGAGCCCTATGAAGCGAGAGATAAAATTAAGGCTCTCGCCCCCGATGTTGTCACGCTTGATATTGAGATGCCAAAGATGGACGGCATCACTTTTTTGAAAAACTTAATGCGTTTGCATCCACTGCCGGTGGTTATGTTGTCCACTTTGACGGCGAAAGGTGCAGACGAAACACTCAAAGCGCTTGAACTAGGCGCTATCGACTTTATTCAGAAACCGCAGCTAGGTGCGGCTGGTATGGTGGGAGAGTTTGCCCAAACCCTTAACGATAAAGTAGCAGCCGCGGGTGTTCTGAAGTCGCGCCTCGTTAAACGTGCTCCTCAATTGTCTGTGCCTGTTGCACCGCAAGCGAACACGGCACCCCCTAGCGCTGGTGAAGGAAAAGAGCTCATTGTTATCGGTTCATCCACGGGTGGAACCGAAGCGCTAAGTGATCTCTTAATGCATCTGCCAGATCAGATGCCACCGATTGTCGTTGCTCAGCATATTCCGGCTACATTTAGCGAACGATTTGCTAAGCGCCTGAATGAAAAAGTTCCACTGAGTGTGGTGGAAGCTCAACATGGACAAACGTTGCAGCGCGGCATGGCTTATATCGCGCCGGGTGGCTTTCAGTTGCGTATAAGCCGCCACGGTGCAGCACTTAAGTGCCAAGTGACAGACGATGAGCCTGTTAACCGTCACAAGCCTTCGGTTGAGGCATTGTTTGATTCGGTAGTCGCAGCGAGAGTGCCCAAAGTGCTAGCTGTAATGCTCACCGGGATGGGGAGTGATGGTGCAGCCGCTATGTTGCGTTTGAAGCAGTCTGGGGCTTATACCATTGCGCAAGACGAAGAGAGTAGTCTTGTATGGGGAATGCCTGGGTCTGCGGTCAAACTGGGTGCTGCGGATGAGGTCGCTTCGCTAAATAAAATTCCACGTTCTTTGTTACAGCGGCTACGCTGATATAAGCACCACCTTTTAACATGCGGCAAAATCAGAAAGGAAGAGATAATGAGTAATAAATGGGGTGTCTTTTTAGCCGTTGTTGCAGCTGCTGTTTTAGTGCTCGGGGAAGTACTTGGCTCGCAAGTTTTGCGCTGGGTTGCTGAGGCCGGACTTATCATCGGTTTATTGGGTGCGCTGCTGCAAAGCCAGTCTGGAAGCTCTGCCACTGAGGGCGCGCCCGAGTCGGTTGAGCAAACGAGAATTGGCCATGTTGATGGTGGTTCGATTAAACCTGCTCTCGACGAAGTGCGCGAAACACTTGAGTTTGAAGCACGCATCATTAACCAAGAGGTCGATCGTGTGGATCATTTGATCAAGGATGCTGTGCAGACTATGGGGTCGTGTTTCCATCAGATGAATCAGCTCTCCTCTGAGCAGGGCAACTGTGTGTTTGAAATCATCAATAAAACCAGCGATAACGGCGATGATGGTTTAAACATGCAGGACTTCTTGAAAGATGCCGGAGAGGTGCTCGACCAGTTCGTCGATATGATGGTCATCGTCAGCCGAAATAGCTTGGAAACAGTTCATCAAATTGATGACATGGTTAAACAACTCACTGAGATCTTCAGTCTGATCGAGAGCGTTGAAGGGTTGGCGTCTCAGACCAACCTCCTAGCACTGAATGCGAGTATTGAAGCGGCTCGTGCCGGTGAAGCAGGGCGAGGCTTTGCCGTTGTTGCCGACGAAGTCCGTTCGTTGTCGATCAGTTCAGCAGAGTTGAATAGCCAAATCCGCGATAAAATTACCAGCGCTAATGGCTCCATCAGCTTGTTGCGTGAGTCGGTTGGTAAAATGGCATCCTCTGATATCTCTGAAACGATCGAGACAAAAGAACGGGTCGGAAAGATGCTGATCAATGTTGGCAGCATGAATACATTTATCGCTGAACGCGTTGAGAGTATCAGTCAAGTCGGTCAGCAAATGGAAGTAGCGGTAGGCGATGCGACACGCTCGTTGCAGTTTGAAGATATCTCCTCCCAAGCTCTGCAGTCGCTTCATCATAATATTAACTCTTTGCAAGAGATCTCTAGTGGTTTGCGGGCGATTCAGTTTATCGATCCAAAAGAAACCAGTGCGCAACTTGAAGAGGTCTTAACTACCTGCCGCCGTTTACGTGAGCAGGGTGCCGAGCGGAACCGAGCGCGAACCGTATCTCAAGTGGATATGGAAGAGGGTGAAGTTGAGCTGTTTTAACCCGTTATTACTACCTATTGCAGGAGAGAATTATGCCTATTAGTGCCTCAGTATCCGACGATAAGCGCCATGTGGATATCAGCATTTCCGACCGCTTTGATTACAGCTTGCACCAGCCATTTCGTGACAGCTATAAAGATGTCAACCAAAGTGGCGTGACGTATAAACTCGACTTGAGCCAAGCCTCATATATGGATAGTTCAGCCCTAGGTATGGTGCTGCTGCTGAAGGAGCATGCAGATGGGCAAGGAAGTAAAGTTGTGATTGCTAAACCTCATCCCTCTGTTGCGAAAATTCTTAAGATCGCCAACTTCGACCGCTTTGTAACGATTGAAGCGTAGGAGTGTCCTGTGAGTGAGCTGTCCACCAAAATAAGCACCATTCTCATCGTTGATGATTTAGCGGCAAACCGGAACTCAATGGCTGCCATGCTTGAGGGACCTGATGCTCAAATACTGCTAGCAGAGAGCGGTGAGCAAGCTATTGAGCTTTACCGCCAGCACCGCCCCGATGTTATTTTGATGGATATTGTGATGCCGGGAGTCGATGGTATTGAGGCCACCCGCCGCATCAAAGAGGAAGCCGGTGACCGCTTCGTGCCCATTATTATGGTAAGCAGCTCCGAACACGAGGCGGTGATTCGTAAGAGCATTAGCGCAGGTGGGGATGATTTTATTTGTCGCCCGTTTTCGACGGAGATCTTAAAGCAAAAGATCTATGCAATTCAGCGCATCAGCAAGCTGTACGGTGAAATACGCGAACTCAATAGTATCCGCAATCGCGAAGAGGAAGTGGCAGAGCAGCTGTTTAGTGGTGCTGTTGAACAGGGCAATGTGTGCCTTGACCAAGTTAAGCTGCACAAACAGCCAGCTTCTACCTTCAGTGGTGATGTGCAGCTAACAGCGCGCCGCCCTAATGGTGACTTAAATGTCCTATTAGGTGACTTTACTGGCCACGGCCTCACCTCTGCTGTTGGTGCAATTCCTTTAGCAGAGACCTTTCGAGCCATGACCGCTAAGGGGTATGAGGCGGAGGATATCCTTAAGCAGATTAACAGCAAGCTTAGTACGTTGCTACCAACTGGGATGTTTCTTGCGGCAGCTTTCGTTACCATTTCCCAAGATGGCTACTGTTCGCTTTGGAATGGCGGGATGCCTGATATTTTGGTGCTGTCACCTGAGGGCGATGTGGTGTTACGTATCGAGTCTTCGGATCCTCCTTTGGGTATCACGCTTCGTTTGGATCAGTTGATCGTGAAGCGTGTGACATTAGATGCGCAATCGAGAATTCTAATGGTGAGTGATGGTGTCCTTGAAGCGCGGAATCTTGAGGGCGATTATTTCGGCGAGAAGCGACTGCTCTGGGCAGCTAAGCAGGGATGTAAAGAAGAGCAGCTTATTAAGCGTGTTACCCGCGCTGTGGAGCTGTTTTCGCGTGGTCACGTGCAGGAAGATGATATTTCGTTGATTGAGGTGCCAGCGCATCTGGATTTAGAAGAGGTTCCGGTTGCGGGTGCTGTGCAAGCACCGGGTGAAACGATCGAAGAGGGCGCGCGTTGGGAGTGGCGAATTCGCTTGCATGGCAGCAACCTCAAGCGCCTCAATCCTGTTGCCATCGGTATGAGTCACCTACAAGAGATAGAGGGGCCGAGCGACCACTGGCATGATGTATTTACGATCTTAACGGAGCTCTATGTAAACTCGTTGGATCATGGTGTTTTGCAGCTATCATCGGAGATGAAGGCCAGCCCAGAGGGTTTTGCAGAGTACTTCTCTGAGCGGGAGCAGCGGCTCAATGCAATAAGTCCCGACTCCTACATTGAGCTGCAGTTAACGCATATTAAAGAGTTTGATGGTGGGCGTTTGTTTATCTTCATCCAGGACAGTGGCGAAGGTTTCCCCTTCGATGAATGGCTGTCGAAAGAGCCAAATAGTAACGAAGATGCTCAGCCAAAACTCTCTGGACGCGGCATCACTCTCATTAGGGAATTGTGTGAATCTCTTCATTATTACGATGATGGCCGCTGTGCTGAGGCTGAGTTTGTTTGGCGGTCTTAAGCGAAAAATTGCGCTAGATCAATAGTTCAAATTTTGATCGGGTGGCAGGCATATGAGTATTGAGCCATATCAATTCTAACGCTACGGGAGGGGTGTAATCTGAACCCAAGTTGATAAGAAATTCACGAAGGTGGCGGTTATGTTTGGTATGGATCCCTATGTTTTTGAAACTCTGTGGCCAAGCCTGTTAGGTGTAGCTGGTATGGCTGGTGTAATGGTATGGGCATTCTTTAAAGTACGTTCTTTGATGAACGAAGATAAAGTAGAAAAGTAAGCCCTAGCCATAAGCATATGAAAAGCTCGCTTAAATAGCGGGCTTTTTTATTGCCTCCTCGATAAGGCAGTTGAGCAAGAGGGCAGGCGCTTTAAGAGGTCGTCGAGTCTCTTGAACTGTGAGTTTGTCGACTCTAATATCACCGCATGACTATGCACCTTAAAAGAGTTCTCCCATCTGACTTTCCTGCATTACAGCGCTTTTACAAGCAAGCCGGTTATAAAGGCAAGGCTTCGACACGCGATGAAAACTGGGTTTTAGTTGATTATAACGAAGTGATCTGTGCAGCTGCGCGTATTGTTCTCCAAGCCCATGAACGTATTTTGCGTGGCGTTTGGGTGGCAGCTGATGTTCAACATCAGGGAATTGGCAGTGCCTTGCTACGGCAGTTATCAAACGGCGGACATTTATCTCAATGCTACACCTTTCCGTATCAGCACTTAGTTAGCTTCTATCAACGCGCTGGGTTTGCAGAGGTGGTAGCAACGCCTCATCTGATGCCGTTGCTACAGCGATATAATCGCGACGGGCAAAAAGTCGCTCTAATGCGCTATATGGGTAGCTAGCGTACTTAGGTAGCTGGGGTCGCTTCAGTTGTTTGATCCGCTTGGTTTTTCGCGGAGTGGTTTTCGGTGTCGGCATCGCCAGCCTCTGAAGGCTTTTTCTTGGTTCTTTGCTTCGCTGCGGATGGCTCAAAGGTGAAAACCTGCCCCAGTTCAAAGAGGAAGCGGCCAAATGCCCCTTGCGGATAGTCACGATAATAGTGCTTGCTGACAAATGTATTCATGCTATTGCGCTCTTGGGGAAACTGGATTGCGGCAGACACCACAGCGCCAAGTATGGCTACGAGGTGCACCAGCCCGATACCGGACATAGGCGTTTGGGCTGCTGCTGCCGAAACGTTGCCAGACAATAGTGCGCTAAATACATTGCTAGGCCATAGATCCCCCAAACGATAGTAGCTTAAAAAGCTATCGCCATGGCTCAGATCAATAGGCATCAGCCCTAAGCGCTCGGCAAAGAATAGCCCGCCTGTGCTGGCGATTAAGCCAACCACGAGTCCGGCTGCGAGCCGACCCAACTTATAAAACAACCCCACCAGCAATAACGTGACGGCAGCCAGCCCTGCTCCTGCTGCTCGATAGTCTAACGCGTTAGCGTCAGAGAATTTGAGACCAACTTGAAGAGCAACAGGCAGCGCCAAGAATATGCTGATGGTTAGCACTGTCAGTGCTTTCATTGTGAGGAGAAAGCCTGGTAGCTGGCGAAAACAGAGGAAAGAGAGCAGTACGATTAAGAATGAGGAGGCGCCGTTCAGTGCTAGTGAAACGGTATCTTTGCCAAATAAGTTAACAACTAGCCAAAGTGTAACGCTCATCGCTGCCAGCAACAGCAGCGTCAGGGTGAGTTGAGATGCCCGATAGGTGATCCAACGCGCTAGCGTAACACCGCGTAAAAATAGTACTGCACACAGAGCAAGCAGGGCAAGATCGAGATAACGGCTATATTGCTCCATCGCGTTCGGTAGCCCGGAAAATGCGGTGAAAATGGTCTGCAATATAGGTTCCATGAGTCTTTCCTGATAGCAATCTGCGACAAAGTGGCGCCAATGTTAACAAGGGATAGCTGAATGCTAGATAATTAAGCACAGAAGACATGTTATAGCCCTGTAAAAGTTTAGCGTGCTGACATGACAAAAAGATCACTCACAAGGTGCGACCTATGACCCGAGCTGAGCGCAGCTGCGCAGTAACGATACGTATCCCCGAGCGCTTGTATAGTCGGCCGGTGCTGCTAAGTTGTGAGCAGCCTTTTATCCTCACAGCATGGCCACTTCAGACTAAAACGACGGTTGAAACTCTTATTACGCAGCGCTTCTCTAATTTATTCGCTCAAGCTCCTCAATTGTGTGCTGCAGGTTGCATTACCTTTAACGGTGAGCCTTGCGCGATGCCAACAGTGCTTCCAGAGGGGGCGCAACTCTGTATTGAGCTACCCAACCATCAAGAGGAGCCTGTGGATACCCGCTGGGAGTTGCTCTGGGAAAATGACCAGCTCATGGCTGTGTTCAAGCCGCCCCTCTTGCCGGTGAGCCGCACTACGCGCAACCTTTTCAATACCCTTATTTCTATGATCCGCCGCCAGACGCCATACTACGATGCTCGGTTGCTCCATCGGTTAGATACTGAAACGGCTGGCATTTTGCTGGTAGCAAAGGATGCGGAGGCTGACCGCTATTGGAAGCCGCGTTTAGGGCAACTGATGATCCGTAAACTATATCGCGCGGAAGTATCAGGTGTGCCCTCTTGGGATGCCATTCAGGCCGATAACTATTTGGCTACACGTGAGCACAGCCCTATTCGCAGTCAAGTCTATGTTGCGCAGAGCCAAACAGCGGTTGGTTATATAAAGCCCAAATTAGCGAGCAGCAAGTTTCGTGTTACGAGCCGAGGATCAGAGACTAGTGTCCTAGAGTGTGAGTTGCTGACCGGCCGCAAGCATCAAATTCGAGCGCAGCTTGCAGCCCTAGGGCACCCCATTGTTGGTGACAAAATTTATCAACATCAAGGTAAGTATTATCTCAAGCGCTTACAGCAGCCGCTAAGTCGCCAAGACTTTGCCAGCTTAGGTGGCTTATATCATCGCTTGGTGGCCGTAGAGCTTACTCTAGATTTGGCGGCTTAGCGCTTTATAAGCTTCGCTGTTGTAGCTCGCTCTGATAGAAGTGGCGCTGTGCACAATTGATGTACCCCATCAATTCCGCGGCCTTAAGCGCATGTGCGGGATAGTTATAGTCGATACATACATCGACTCCGGCAATCCAGATACGGCGCACAAATTCTGGTGTTGGCGTGGCCGACAGAAAGCATAGTGTCGGAAAGCCCTTAATTCGCCCCAATCTCGCTAACTGGTCTAACGCTAGGTGCTGCATGCAATCTGAGGCAGGTAGTAGCATTAACAGAAGATCAGGGTCTTGTTCGAGAATCGCTTGCATAAAGTTGCTCGCAAGTGCCTGTTGGTTTACCAGCTCGACGCCCGCAGGTTCGAGTGCCAGTGCAAGATGATTTTTATCTGCTTGGTTACCACCAATGAGAATGGCCGTTTCACTACTTGATGTACTTGCTTGTGATTGCATCGTTGAGATCTCCGGATAGCAGCCTTGATCTCTCTTTAGTCAGCAATAGGTATACCAATCCGTGTCAGCTAGCGGTAAGTCGCGCTAAACAGTGGGTTTTTTAAAACGAGCCGTTATTGTAAGCGCCATATCTGTGCTTCATTTTGGGGCATGAAGAGATGTTTTGGTGCAGTTTTTTTGTATAAAGCACTGATTTGGTGCGCATGTTGTGCTGTTGATTGAGATTGTGTATCACCAGCGGTTTGCTAACGCTGCTTAGGAATTCATCAAAATTTGCGAAGCGCCTATTTATGGGCTTTGTAGCGCTGTTAGAGCAGTAGTCGACAGGCTTATCCACAAAAGGTGTGTGTAACTTTAGTCTTATAAAGGAGCTATTGCTCTTTTGGCCAATGCACATGATGCTCGTCGATGGTGAAAGGGTGCTTATGCTTAACCGTCGCATGATGGTGCATATGGGTATGTGGCTCAGGGCCCTCCCAACCTTCGTGTGCATGCTGGTGGTGCGCATCGTGTGTATGTGGATGCGCATGGCTCAGCGCTTGATGTTCATGCCAGATCGCTTCAGGCTCAGCCTTTGCCCACTGTTGGCTGGCAATTAAGATCGCCACTGCTGCCATGGCCGCCAACATCACAAAGGTATGAGTTAAGCCAAGTTGGGCTCCCAGCTGACCCGCGAGCAGATAGCCAATCAGCCACATGCCGTGCGTCAGCGCAAAGTTAGCGGCAAAAAAGTCGTTTCTATCCCCAGCCTGGCAGGAGTCTCGGATCACTTTACCAGTAGGGATTAAGACTAAAGAGGTCGCAAAGCCGATGACTACCCACAGTGGAAACAGGCTCACATAGCTATGCGGTGCGGCCCCTAAAAGCAGCGATAGTGGAAAGAGTAGAGCGCCGCTCAGCATGAGGTTTCGGTCACTGAAGCGTTGCATCAGCGCAGGTAAAAGCAGCGCTGCTGCAATTGAGCCCACACCGGTCGCCATCATCAAAAGGGGAACCGCCTCTTCGCTAAGGCCAAGCACCTCTCGAACGTACACAACCGTATTCACGATCACCATCGCCCCGGCTAATGAAAGCGCTAAGTTCAACGCAAGGACACCCCGTAAGCGCGGCGTTTTGAGATAGCTACGTACGCCGAAGCTGATACGGTGCCAAACTCCGCCGCTTCTCTCCGTGGTTTGCGCAATGGGCAGTGTAACTAAGCCGATAAACGCTGCCGCGATCACAAAAGCGATAGTGTTAAACGTAAATAGCAAGTCGTAGGGTAGGAGCAGCAGAAGTGCCGCCGCTAATGCTGGGCTGAGCAGAGCTTCCATCTCCGTGGCGAGGCGCGATAGCGATAATGCCTGATTGTAGCTTTGCTCCTCGGGGAGGATATCGGGTAGTAACGCTTGATAAACAGGTGTGTAGCCTGCGGCTAGAGCATTGAGCAGAAAGATCAGTAGATAGAGTTGCCACGCCTCAGCGATAAAGGGTAGGCAGGCAACCACGCCCGCACGCGCTAAGTTCAACCCCGCCAACCAATACTTACGCGGCAGTAAGGAGGCATAGCTGCCGACAACAGGTGCAATGGTTAGGTAGGCCACCATCTTGACCGCAAGCGCGGTGCCCAGTACCGCACCAGCACTGGTGGGGCTAAGATCATAAGCAAGCAAAGCTAAAGCAACCGTTGCCAGCCCAGTGCCGGTAAGAGAGATAAGCTGGCTGAAAAAAAGCCAGCGAAAGCGCTTATCACGGAGCGGCTGCAATAGCTCTGGCATGACGGACCTCTTGATATAAGTGCGCCACAGTGGCGCGCTCAGTCTTAGTCCGGGAGTGTTACGTTAAGTTCAAGCACCGAGCATTCATCGTTGTTATCCAGCTGAATCTGAACTTGATCTTCATCGATCTCGACATATTTGCGGATGACGGCAACGATCTCTTGCTGCATCTGAGGCAAGTAGCTAGGGCCTGAACGCTTACCGCGTTCGTGTGCCACGATAATTTGTAAACGCTCTTTAGCAACCGAGGCTGAAGAGGGCTCTTTTTTGCTGCGGAAGTAATCAAAAATACCCACTATTTACCTCCTAAAAAACGGCTCAAGAAACCCTTCTTCTTCTGTACCTCTAGAAAACGATGCTCAACTTGATCACCGAGTAAGCGCGATACTGCGTCATCGTATGCTTGGCCAGCATCGGACTCATTATCTAGAATCACTGGCACACCTTGGTTGGAGGCTTTGAGTACGGCTTCGGATTCTGGAATAACGCCAAGCAGCGGAATCGCGAGGATATCTTCAACGTCTTTCACGCCGAGCATTTCACCGGCTTCGACACGCTCTGGGTTGTAACGGGTTAGCAGAAGGTACTCTTCTACAGGGGCAAGACCTTGCTCTGCACGGCGTGATTTGCTCTGCAAAATGCCCAAAATGCGGTCAGAGTCACGTACTGATGAAACCTCTGGGTTGGTCGTCACAATTGCGGCATCAGCAAAATAGAGTGCCATCTGCGCGCCTTTCTCGATGCCCGCTGGCGAATCACAGATAATGTAATCAAACTCTTCGCTGAGTTCGTTTAAGACTTTCTCCACACCTTCAGTGGTGAGCGCGTCTTTATCACGTGTTTGCGAGGCTGGCAGGATAAACAGCGTTTCGTTGCGCTTATCTTTGATCAGCGCTTGGTTTAGCGTCGCTTCGCCGTTGATGACGTTAACAAAATCGTAAACGACACGGCGCTCGCAACCCATGATCAAATCGAGATTACGCAGGCCTACGTCAAAATCGATTACGACGGTTTTATGGCCGCGCTGTGCTAAGCCGGTGCTGATTGCTGCGCTGGTTGTGGTTTTTCCCACACCACCTTTTCCTGAGGTGACGACGATAATCTTAGCCAAGTTGTCCTCCTAAAATTCTGTTGTGCTGCCGTTTACTGACTACTACTGAAACACTACAACGGCATGACGATTAATTGATCATCTTGATAACTGATTTGTGTGGCCTGCTTCCATCGCTCGGCGCGCAGCGCATCGCTGAGCTTAAAGTTTCCGGCAATCGATATAAGCTCAGCCTCTAAGCTTTGGCAAAACACCCGTGCTTGGGTATTACCTTTTACGCCTGCTAAGGCGCGGCCGCGTAACGGGCCGTAAACATGTATGCTCCCGTCCGCGAGAATCTCGGCGCCCTCGCTAACCGGAGCCAAGATAATTAAGTCGGTGCCTTCAGCATATACTTGTTGTCCTGAGCGAACAGGGCGCGTCACGATTTTACTCGCACGCTCGATAATCTTTTCTTCAACGACCGTTTTCACGACCACTTCCGACGCCGCTTTGCTCGGCTCTGGCTCTACAGTCCGCGAGCGTGAGTTAAGCGCAGGTAAGCGCGGCAGGGGTAGCTCTGTAAGCTGCTCGGCTTGTTCATCGTTTAGACGCAGCGCCATAGGCTGAAGGCCACAGTTTTGGCAGTCTTTCAGCAGTGTTGCAAGCAGCGATGGATCAAGCGTGCTCTCCAGTTTGTCGAGCTGAACAACAATAGGTGATGCAGTAAATAGGGCTGGGGCTTGAGACACCTTCTCCTGTAGCGCATCACGAAATGCTTGGGTGTCGTATTGGTACAGCTCTAAAACGATAGCTGTAACCGCACTTCCTTTCAGTTGGAAGTTGGGCTCATTCATGGAGCAGATCCTTAGACTCTAACCGGTAATGGGGCGTTAGTGCACACACCATCTGTAAAGACGATTAGTTTACCTGCTTACTAGAAATTGAACAGAGGAGGGGGAGTAAAAAAGAGGGAGCGCACAGCAAGCGCTGCGCGCTGGATAATTTAACCGCGTCGGCGACGCAGACCGAGGCCAGCCGCACCGATCGCAAATAACGCAAGCGAAGAGGGTAGCGGAACTGTGCTGCTATCTTTCGCTAACGGTGCGCCGGCATCTTCAAGCGCTGCAACGGTGAGTGTTTGCCAGTTGTCGTCGTTGTGGCTGAAACGGATCGTGTTGCCGCCATTACAGCATTTCTCGGCCCAATAGATATCTAGACTATGTGAGCCTGACGATAGGTTGGTGTTACCCAGTGCGATAATATCAGAGCTGTTCCAGTTGTTAGCCCACCAAAGATCATCCGCACGTTGAGTCACTAAGTTACCGTTTAGGTAAATAGCTGCACCGTAGTGGCCATCAAGCCCTGCTTCGAAATCCCAAACGCCACTCAATGCCGTGTCAAAGCTGATGTTGACGTGGTTGAACGTGTTGTTACCTGTGAACTGGCCACTAAAGCCTGTTAGCGATTGCGAGTTGACGGCATTTGAGTGTGCTGCCCAGCTTTGTGCCCAATCATTGTTGAACAAGTTGGTTTCAAAAGAGCGTGTCTCTAATGTGATGAGTGCAGCTTGCGCAGAAAGACTTGCCATTAAAAGACAACCACCGAGACCTGCTTTAAGAAACATTTTCTTCATGAGCTTAACTCTCTAATCCGTTAACTGTGTGCGTTTGATCTGAAGTTTAGAAGAGTATCCTTTATTTTTCTAATATTTTTTTAATATTTGTTTTAAAATTATTTTAAGTTATTGTTTTTAATTAATTTTAATTTTTATATTTGTTTTAATTGTTTGTTGTTTTGGTGGTTTTTATAGAGTGGCTTTGCTTACGTTTTTTTGTTGGAAGTTGAAACTAGGCGTTAGTCAGCGCTGACGAATGCGCATACAATATGCCCACACAGAATTTAGGGGCTAGGCAATGCAAACAGACTCTCCCATGATTGAAGCGATTGAGGCTTGGAGTTCACCGCTTTTTGTAACGGAGTACCCAGAACATGATTTCTTGAAAGAGGATTTGCTCAGTTATATCTATGCAAGCCAACGCCAACAAACCAAGGCGGTGGAAAGCGAGGTTGCGACCACAGCTAAACACCAGCTATTCGAAAGTAAGTTAGATTTTCTG
Organism: Neptunomonas sp. XY-337; assembly: GCF_004959845.1. Classification (NCBI taxonomy): domain Bacteria; kingdom Pseudomonadati; phylum Pseudomonadota; class Gammaproteobacteria; order Oceanospirillales; family Oceanospirillaceae; genus Neptunomonas; species Neptunomonas sp. XY-337. The sequence goes on from NZ_SPLL01000007.1 coordinate 181,901, forward strand.
GCCGCAGATAACCCAGCGATTATGGAGCTGCGCCGTATGCTAGAGGAGTTGATTGGCGCGGTTGCCTCACAAGTGAATGCACCTTATTGGCCGCCAGAGGCCGAAGGTGAAGCAGAGATTACCGAGTCTTGGTTTCATGTAACCCAAAACGGTGGTTATCACGATGTGCACTCGCATCCAAACTGCTCTTGGTGTGGCATCTACTATTTGGCGCCAGGCGATGCCAACCTAACTGCGCGTAATGGTGTGAATCGTTTTTATGACCCGCGCGGTAATGCAGACCATTACTCGGATGCGGGTTCAGCCTACCTCAACCAGCAGGGCTTTTGGGATTTTGCACCCATTGAAGGGCAGATTGTTATCTTCCCTTCCTATTTGAAACATTCGGCACTGCCGTATTTTGGTGAGCAGGATCGCGTTGTGATCGCCTTTAACAGCGCTGTGACGCTGGTTTGAGACGCTTTCGCCAAGGGCGCTTCTGGGCTATCGTTGCGCCTTCAAGAGCACAGTGAACGCTGCCTTTGCTCAGTCAAAGGCAGGACTAGGGAAAACAAGTTAGCCAAGGTGCGAAGCTATGCGAACGGCCTTTTACATTGCCAGCTTTTTGATCTTCTATGGATCAGCATATCCGTTTATCTTTTCATTAGATAATACCGCGACTGCGCTGAGCGCGTTTTTGAGCAGTGTCTGGGGGCACCCTTCAATTGGCGATATTCTCGGCAACGTGGCGCTGTTTATTCCCTTTGGTTTTTTGGGGTACCTTTACTATCGGCAGCGCGGAAAAAAACGCCGTGAAACGCTGGCCTCTGTAGCGATTGGTGGCCTTTTACTCGCGCTTGTCAGCCAGTTTGTTCAGTTGATCATCCCATCCCGCGACCCGGCTCTCTACGACGTATATTGGAACGCTCTGGGTATGGCTATTGGGGTGGGGGCTGCGCGTTATGAGCCATTGCGCAGCCGTATTTTGCAGCATGATAGCCGCTTAGTTTTCAGTATCCCCATGCTATTGCTTGTGCTGTGGTTGAGTTATCGCCTTGCGCCGTTTGTGCCAACGATTGATCTGCAAGCCTACAAAAACGCAGTGAAACCACTGCTGCTCACACCCGAACTGAATCTCTCTCTACTTGTGCTACAAACAGCGGGTTGGGTGCTCTATGGGATCGTCTTGTCGATGGCGTTTTTACAGGGCAAAAAGCGGCTGTTAGCGGTTAGCTCAGGTGTCTTGGTACTCGCATTAGAAGTGGTGATTGTGGATAACTCAATCGCCTTAACAGATGTGGCGGCACTTGGGTTAGCAGCCGCTTGCCTTGCGTTAATCCCGCAAACCAAGCTGTTTTATAAGGTACTGGGGTTGCTTCTTTTGGTGGGGTGGTTCTTTGCGGCCATGGCGCCGTTCTCGCTGGTGGTTAGCGAGGCCGTGCTGAACTGGGTGCCTTTCTCAGGCTTTCTGGGTGGTTCGATCATCAAGGGTGTTATCGCGCTTGCGTTTAAGGTATTCGTTTACGCGGGTGCGATGTGGTGCTTAACGCGCGGAGGCATTCAACTGCGTAACAGCGCCATGCTTGTATTTGCGTTGGTTCTGATTACTGAGTTTATCCAGATTTTTAACCTCTATCACACAGCAGATATCACCGACCTTATCTACGTTTGGTTTGCTTACTGGTTAAACAAAACGGCTGGAAAAAGTAGCCCTGTTGCTGAGCAGAGTGCAGCAAAAACACCTGTTCCCTCTGCGCCGTTGCCTGATAAAACTCGCCAGCCGGCTATACCATCCGATAATGCACCGCTAAGCGGTATTTTCTGGGGCGGTGTGGTCGGTGCTATTTTAGCGATTGCATGTGTGAGCTATTTTGTTGTGCGTCTACCCGGTGTGCCCTACAACGTGCGCGAAATGTTTTGGTTAGGTGGCAATAGCCTAGACCTCATCTTCTTTGGCGCCGCTTGGGTATGGCTGGGCGGTGCGCCAGCATGGGCTGGCCGCCGTGCAGCGCGCTCGCGGATGCCGTGGTTATGGATGTGGATTGCAGGCTTGGGTGTGCCGGTTATCTTTTACTTAATGCTATCGAATGCGATTACTGGCGAAACCGTGGCTGATCTTGCCGGTTCCAACACCTGGAGTAGCTTCCATGGCATTGAAAACACACTGCGCTTCGGTGCGCTTGTGGCGCCTTTTGCTCTCTTTTTAGCGTTGGCATACCGGTTGGTATTTGCTTATCGCACCGCGAGTAAGATCGAGTTGAATCATCTGGTCAAAATACTGTTGGTGGGTGCATTGGCTGCACTGCCATTGTTGCTTGCGGCGCGCTTTGTCATCTTTGATCTGGCGGTGACGGATAATCTGATCGAACTTCTCTCTACCGATGGCCTAATCGGCGGCGGTTGGGCGGTCTTAGCGCTGTACCTCCTTATCGCTTGGACGGCAGCCTTTGCTGCGCACTGGCTTGGCACCTCCAGAGGGGCAATTAAAGCCGTTACCGTATTACTGGTATCGTTACCTATTAGCTGGTTCTTGCTCAATGCTGCGCTGGCTGATGTGGTGATGAAAGGCGATCTGGTGTTCTCTCCGATCAATTTCTTATTGGCTCCGGAGAAAGATTCCCAGCTTGCTCAGAGTATATTGTTTATGCGCTGGTGTGCTTTGATGGCGGCAGCGCAGATTGGCTTAATTGGTATCGGCAGGCTTTATTTGTACACCCATAGCCGTGGACGGCTAGCAAAACGCATCGTCCAAGATACAACGCAGCCCGTAGCTCCTGCGCCAGTGCCTCACTCGGATGAAACCCTAGAACTGAATATCCACCTTGATCAGCTGAATTTCCTAACAGAGTTAGGTGAGGCACGGGGCGATACGCTATCAGGGACTCTCAATGCAGTGATCGGCCGCTTTGGCGACGGTGCGCAACGCAAAGAGCAAGCGGCCGCTATCGCTATGCAGCTTAGTAAAACCGCCATGGCGACCAATAAAGCAGAGTTTACCCAAACCCATGTAGAGCTCACCGCAGAAAACGCCGCGTTGTTGAATGATGTTGCGCGTATCTTAGGAATGAGCCCCTCGCGTGTCTTGCGCCGTCTGGTGGCGTTGTTTATGGCGGAGTGCTGGGCAGACTAAGTTTCGCTCTAAGGTCGCAGCGATGCGCTGTTTCGTGATTTAAACGTGATAAATGGCTCGCATACTGGTCACTGATCGTTCAATTGATAACGACAACACAAGGAGATCAGGTATGCGAACAAAACTCATGGCGCTCTGCTTGGCAGTGTGTACCACGACTGCCGTACAGGCGGACAATAGTGCTGGCGTGACATCCGTAAAAAGTATGCACAGTGTTGCTGAAACGACCCAGCGCTTTGAGCAGATATTGGCCGCGAAAGGCATGACGTTATTCACTGTCATCGACCATCAAGCCGGGGCACAAAAAGCGGGCCTTTCACTACGTGATACGCAGGTTGTGATCTTTGGTAACCCAAAAGTGGGAACACCCTTGATGCAGTGCGAACAGCAAGTCGCGTTGGATTTGCCGCAAAAAGCCTTAATTTGGGAAGATGAACAGGGCGATGTTTGGTTTAGCTACAACGAACCGAGCTACCTAAAAAGCCGCCACAGTATTGCTGGCTGTGATGCTGTACTGAAAAAGGTTTCGGGCGCGTTGGCTAAGTTTGCCCAAGCTGCGACTCAGTAGCCTCCAACAGCCAGCTATATCGGCGGTTAGCTGGCTGCTTGATCCTTGGCTATGGCAGCGATGTGCTCCGGGCCAATACCACAACACCCACCAATCAAGGTGGCGCCTAACTGCTGCCATTCACGTACCCAAGCTAAATGTGCCTCAGGGGTAATGTCGGCGCGCATCGCATTAAGATCGTTATTTGCATCCAATGCCTGCGGAGCAGGTGCAAAGGCGTTTGCGTAGGCTCCTAGCTGAATGGGCTTATCGATGGCTTTGAGCACGGTGGCCGCGGTGCGAATTGCATCGGCGATCACCTCTGGCTGGCAGCAATTAAATAAAATGGCATCGACACCCGCATTGGCTAGCGCAATCACCGCATCAGCGACCGGCTCGCCAGAGCGCAGCACAGGTTGATCTGTTGGGTGGCTATCTTCCAAGGTAAAAGAGACCCAGTAAGGACGCGGCGGTTTATCGAGCTCATCCACCAACGCTTTTACAAACAGCCCTTCTTCGATTGAGCTGACCGTCTCGTTTATCCACAGATCAACGCCATCAGACAGTGCACTGATCAGCGGGCGAGCGATTGTACCAGCAAGGTTTGCATCAAATAGATCTGGCCGATAGGAGCCAAATAGCGGCGGGATTGACCCAGCAACCGCTACCTCGTGCCCACTGTTATCCGCAGCTTGGCGCGCGGCGTTAACCGCAGCACGGGCTAGATGTGCGCAGTCTGTTGTAAAGCGCTGTTCGCCGATATGAAAGGGCACGAGTGCATAACTATTGGTGGTAATGACGCGAGCGCCCGCCTCGATAAACGCGGTATGAACAGCGGTGACAATCTCAGGCGCTTCCATCATTGCCAAAGCCGACCATTCCGGCTGCTGGAAAGGAGCCCCGCGGCGCTCCAACTCACGCCCCATACCGCCATCTAAAATCGTAACTGCGCTCATAACCCGTTTCCATCGCTTGATCAGAACCAAACTATAGCGCAAGCCATCTATCCACAGCCAGCGATGGGTCGGTGTTCACGAAGGCCAGCAAGCATAGCTACTCTATACGCTGACCGAGCAGTGACTTGCGTGCTCATCACGGCTTTAAAGCCCCGAATACCCAACGCTTGTTTGAGCTAAGTTGTTGATAAGTTATACAGCGCTAGGCAAACTAACTGTAGTTAAGCCATGAAAGGCTAAGGGATTAAGACGTCACAGGAGATGACGATGGAATGGACAATCATCTTCGCAGTACTGATTTTTATCGTACTGTTCTTCTTAAAAAGCATTACTTCAAATTCTGCTCGCAAGCCAGACAGTGCTCTAGGCTACCGCAAAAAGAAAACCTTCTTCACTCAAGCTGAGCGCTTTACCCCCCCCTGAGTTGTATGAAAGCATGAAGTTTTGAATTCATGTGTAATTTAACTGTCTAAATAAGCGCTATGGAATGTAAGCGGAAACCATAACAAGGAAAGTTAGACTCCCTACCAGAAAAACACCTTAAGTTGGCTGTCGATTCTTTCCTTCTTCTTTGAAAAACAAAAACAAGACACGGAACCGATTCCTTCTGGAGGAAGAATTATGAAGAAGCTAGTCGTTAGCTATGATGGAACGTGGAATAATCCTGAACAGGAAGTAAATGGCGCCCCATGTCCAACAAATGTAGTTCAACTAAATAATGCATTGGTTGAAAGCTCAGACCAGATTCGGTACTACCATCCAGGCTTAGGTGGTGAAGGCGGTTTAATAAAACCAATCGTAGGTGGGGCCTTCGGAGCTGGGATTAAACGCCATATTTGTAGTGGTTATCATTGGCTGGCGAGTAACTATGAAGAAGGTGATGAAATATATCTATTTGGCTTCAGTCGTGGCGCTTTTACAGCACGTAGTTTAGCAGGCCTTTTAGGCCAAGGACTTCTAGACTTAACAGGACTTACGCCTAAACAACAATGGAAGAGAGTTCATCAACATTTCGAAAACCGTTTGGCCCAAAAAGATAAACCGAGAAGTTGGAAGCTCTTGCACTCAGAAGCAGCTGTACCTGTTCGTTTTATTGGTGTTTGGGATACAGTTGGAGCCTTGGGTATCCCTGATGACTTAGAAATACTTAACTTACTTGATAACCCCGATAAATGGCGTTTTTACGATAACAAATTAGGTGAGCACGTACGGTGTGCACGCCATGCTATGGCAATTGATGAAAAACGTTCCAGCTTTACTGTTACTCGATGGAGTAATGCCAACAGTCACCCTGGTGACGTTGAAGAGAAGTGGTTTCCAGGTGTGCATTCTGATATTGGCGGAGGATACGCTGAGAAAGATCTCTCTGATGTTTCTCTACGCTGGATGATGGATCAAGCTCAAGCACAAGGGTTAGAGTTCCGGGATGGATATCCTGAAACGATAGAGGGTAACCCTTTGGGTGTTATGCACAACTCATATAAGGGAATGTTCGCTAAAATGAGGTCTAGGCCTCGTAATCTTCCTCTTATGGAGCCGAATAGTACGAAAGAATTTCACTCCAGTGCCCTGCTTCGGCAAGAGCGCTCCCCCATTGATTATCCGGCTTATCATCCAACCATCAAACTAGAGCCTGGAGAGAGCATCACCGTTGATGTATATGCTGGTGAGCGCTGGAATGATACAGGGTTGTTTTTAGAGAAAGGTCATTATGTTTTCTCCTCGAAAGGAGAGTGGATGGATAGCAAAGATGTATGTGACTGGAAAGGCACTCAGGATGATGATCTCACGGTAGGAGATATTATTCGTGGTGCGGGCTCTGTATGGGGTAGTTTTGAAAGCCTTTATAAGAAGGCTACTAATAATGAGTCAACAGATTTTATGTTGACGAAGAGAGTTGAGGAATTTAGCTGGTTTACGATGGTTGGTGCTATCGCTAACGATGCAGGAACCACAAACGCTATTAAAAATGATGGCAGCCCAGTACCTCATCAATATGTAGATTTACCTAAATACCATAAGAAAAAATTGGCCTTAAAGGTAACGAAGCCTGGATATCTATATTGTTTTCCGAACGATGTCTGGAGTCTTTATGAAAACAATAGAGGATCAGTGAAGCTTACAGTGAAGAGAGTTAAGTAAACTATTACTCGAAAGTAAGGTTGCTATTATCTTGCAGTCGCTTCTGAGCTTGTTAAGCGGTAGCTTTGTTGCCAAGGTCTTATTTTATAGGTGTAATTCGTTTTTTGGAGCTGGAGTATTGTTTATTGCTGTGAGTTTTTTGGGAGCTTATTTTCCATGTTTTTTGTTATATGCGTAACCTAAGCATTGCTGGTCTTTATCATCATAACGAGAAACTGCTTTAGGATATATTTTAGCCGTTTTGCTGTAGCTCTAAAGACAAAAAACGCACACGCTATTTGCATAGCGAGTACGTTTTTTATCCGTAATAGAAGAATGCCAGTAAAGAGCTGAAACTCAATCATGCGCTAATAAATGTAGCTTTGCGATTATACATCTGAGTCTCTGGTCTTTAACTATCGCAACTAAGTAGTGCCCTAAAATTCACTGAAGATAGAAGCTTATAAAGCTTCTATCTTCCCGTACTGCTCTTTAAACTGCGCGAAGGCCGCCTGAGCGGTTTCCAGCTTTTCCTTCTCTTTGGTGATAACCGCTTCCGGTGCGTTGGCTACGAATTTCTCATTGCCCAGCTTACCTTCTACACGGCCAATCTCTTTTTGCAGTTTATCCATCTCTTTCTTCAGGCGGGCCAGCTCTGCGCCTTTGTCGATTAGGCCTGCCATGGGAACCAATACCTGCATATCGCCCACCAGTTGTGTGGCAGACATCGGCGCTTCATCGCCCGCTTCCAGCCATGTGATGCTAGCCAGTGATGCTAGCTTAGAGAGGAAGGTGCGGTTAGCTTCCAAGCGCGCTTGGTCTTGTGCGTTTCCGTTTTGGAATAACACATCCAGCTCTTTGGCAGGGGAGATACCCATCTCACCGCGAATGTTACGAACGCCGGTGATAACGCCTTTCAGCCACTCGATGTCTGCTTCGGCTGCCGTGTCGATCTTGCTTTCGTCGGCAATTGGGAAGCTTTGCAGCATGATGGTGTCGCCTTCAGCCCCCGCAACGCCTTTGATCGACTGCCAGATCTCTTCAGTGATATACGGCATGATTGGGTGGAGTAAACGCAAGATCACTTCTAGTGCACGAACCAATGTACGGCGGGTGCCACGCTTAGCTTCAGCAGATGCGTTATCGTCCCATAGTACCGGTTTTGATAGCTCTAAATACCAGCCGCAGTACTCGTTCCAGATGAAGTCGTACAGCGTTTGTGAGGCAAGATCAAAGCGGTACTCATCAAGGTGTTTTGCCGTTTCTGCTTCTACGCGTTGTAGCTGGCTGGCGATCCAACGATCAGCCAGTGATAGCTCCACATCGCCGCCGTTTTGGCCGCAATCTTCGCCCTCTGTGTTCATCTGTACATAGCGTGCTGCGTTCCAGATTTTGTTACAGAAGTTACGGTAGCCCTCTAGGCGCTTCATGTCCCAGTTGATGTCGCGGCCAGTGGTTGCCAGCGCTGCCAGTGTAAAGCGCAGGGCATCGGTACCGTGTGCGGCAATCCCTTCTGGGAACTGCTTCTCGGTGCGTTTGCCAATCTTCTCGGCTAGTTGTGGCTGCATCATGTTGCCGGTGCGTTTTTCCAGCAGCGTAGGGAGGTCGATGCCATCAATCATATCCAGCGGGTCAAGCACGTTGCCCTTGGATTTAGACATCTTGTCGCCATTCTCATCACGAATCAGGCCGGTGACGTACACCGTTTTGAACGGAACTTGTGGCGTGCCATCTTCATTTTTCATGAAGTGCATGGTCATCATCATCATGCGGGCAACCCAGAAGAAGATGATATCGAAACCTGTTACCAGTACGTCGGTTGGGTGGAACGTTTGCAGGCGCTCGGTGTTTTCTGGCCAGCCTAGTGTGCCGAATGTCCACAGGCCAGAGCTGAACCATGTGTCCAGTACATCGTCGTCCTGTTTGAGTTCGGTCTCTGCTGGTAGGTTGTACTTCTCGCGTGCAGCGGCTGCACTGTTAGCAACATAGACGTTACCGTCGTTGTCGTAGAATGCTGGAATGCGGTGGCCCCACCATAGCTGACGTGAGATACACCAGTCTTGGATATCGCGCATCCACGCGAAGAACATATTCTCGTACTGTTTAGGTACAAATTTGATATCGCCATTTTCAACAGCTTCAACGGCCGGTTTAGCCAGTGTTTTTGCATCGGCAAACCATTGGTCGGTTAGCATCGGCTCGATAACAACACCGCCACGGTCACCGTAAGGCACCGTCATGTCGTTCTCTTCAACTTTTACCAGCAAGCCTGCCGCTTCAAAATCAGCAACGATCGCTTTACGGGCAGCAAAGCGCTCCATACCGCGATATTGCTCTGGCAAGGTAGTATCGATCTCTGAGTTAGGTGTGCCATCGGTGTTGAAGCCTTCTGCCTCATCGCGGATGTGTGCGTCTAGCGTGAAGACGTTGATCATCGGCAGGCCGCAGCGCTTGCCCACTTCGTTATCGTTAAAGTCGTGCGCTGGTGTGATCTTCACACAGCCAGAGCCCTTCTCCATATCGGCGTGTTCGTCAGCAACAATGGGAATACGGCGGCCAACCAGTGGCAGCTCAACAAACTTACCGATGAGATCTTTGTAGCGGTCATCTTCTGGGTTAACAGCAACACCGGTGTCACCTAGCATGGTTTCTGGGCGCGTTGTGCCCACCACGATAAAGTTATCGCCTTCGGCTGTTGTAGCGCCATCTGCCAGTGGATAACGCAGATACCACATCTTACCCTTGACCTCTTTGTTCTCTACTTCGAGATCAGAGATAGCGGTGTGTAGCTTTGGATCCCAGTTGACGAGGCGTTTGCCACGGTAGATCAGGCCTTCGTCGTACAGGCGGATAAACACCTCTTGTACCGCGTTGTAGAAGCCGTCATCCATCGTGAAGCGTTCAGTTGGCCAATCGACGGAGTTACCTAAGCGGCGCATCTGGCCGGTGATAGTGCCACCTGAGTGTTCTTTCCACTCCCAGATTTTTTCGATGAACTTGTCGCGGCCCAGATCATGGCGCGACTTTTGCTCTTCGGCAGCGAGCTTACGCTCAACGACCATTTGTGTCGCGATACCCGCGTGGTCGGTGCCCACTTGCCATAGCGTGTTTTTGCCTTGCATGCGCTTGTAGCGGGTGAGTGCGTCCATAATGGTGTGTTGGAACGCGTGACCCATGTGCAAACTGCCTGTGACATTCGGCGGTGGAATCATGATGCAGTAAGAGTCACCTTCGCCAGAGGGTGCGAAGTAGTTATTCTCTTCCCAAGTTTGGTACCAGGATTTTTCGATCTCGTTCGGCTGGTAAGTTGTATCCATCGTCTCTTCTGTCTCTTGCGCTATCAGTTTGCGTTCGGTTAGACGTGGCGGTCAGCACGAAATTCGCTGCGCGCCAGTGCAAGCTGCATGTGATTCGGTTTAGCCGGCCATTATACCCGTTGTGTGCGGATGGCAGAAGGTAACGCGAGAGAAATTGCGCCGCTTTTCAGCGCTAGACGTGTTGCTGTATGGCGGCACTAAGTGCGCTTGCGCATATCATGCATACTCGGCTGAATGCCGGCCGCTTGGTAGCGCTTAAAGCGTTGGCGAGTATCAGCCAAGATGGTGGGTTCTTGCACCACAACTTCGGCGATGCGAGCAAACTGTTCGGTATGATCAAGATAACCAGAGGTTAAGTTAACCAGCATATCGGGTTGTGTTGGCAGGTGGGGGAGATCCCAACCTAAACGGATCGGGGCCAGCTGGGTATCGCTGGCTAGGGAGTTGGGCAGGAACGCTTCGCTCTCTGCCCGCCAGAGCCAATTGCTGACCTCTTCGGCCATCTGCTGTGACGCGGTATGGATATACAGCTTATGCCCAGCAGCAAGCGCACGGCCGCAGAGCCGCGTCAGAAACTGATAGCGGCTATCGGTGTCGGTGCTTGGCAGAATGTAGAAGTCAGCTTGCGGCATCGGGTTACTCGTCGTCGATCACGTCAGCGGCTTGGTTCAGCATGTACTGCGCCAGTAGCGGTACACAGCGCCCAGTGGCACCTTTTGCTTTACCGGCAGAGTTCCACGCGGTACCCGCGATATCAATGTGGGCCCAACGATACGCTTTGGTGAAGCGGCTTAGGAAGCACCCTGCCGTGATCGTCCCGGCTGCTGGACCGCCAATGTTAGCGATATCAGCAAAGTTGCTGTCCAGTAGCTCTTGGTAATCATCCCACAGCGGTAAACGCCAAACACGATCAGACGCGTAATCGCCCGCAACGCTTAGCTCTTGAGCAAGGTCTTCATCGTTGGTCATCACGCCAGAAGGCACATGGCCCAGTGCAACAATACACGCACCGGTTAGTGTTGCGATATCCACAACGCTGGCAGGTTCAAAGCGCTCAACATAAGTCAGTGTATCGCACAGTACCAAACGGCCTTCGGCGTCGGTGTTGAGGATCTCAACCGTTTGACCAGAAAGCGTAGTGACGATATCGCCGGGTTTGGTGGCGTGGCCGCTTGGCATATTTTCAGCCGCTGCAATGACACCGTAGATATTGATCGGCAAGTCCATCTCAGCAATGGCTGTCATCGCGCCCATTACGGAAGCTGCGCCGCACATATCAAACTTCATTTCGTCCATTTTAGCGCCCGGCTTCAACGAGATGCCGCCGGTATCAAAGGTGATGCCCTTACCCACAAGTACGTGTGGTTTGTCGCCCTCTTCACCACCATTGTGTTTGATAATGATCAGTTGCGATGGTTGCTCGCTACCGTTGCCTACAGACAGTAGGCAGTTCATGCCGAGCTGACGCATTGCATCTTCATCCAGCACTTCGCATGTGACCGAGTCATACTCGTTGGCAAGTTCTTTGGCTTGGTCAGCAAGGTAGGTTGGCGTGCAGATATTGCCCGGCAGGTTGCCAAGTTCACGGGCGGTGTTCATCCCGTTAGCGATAGCCGCACCATCAACCAACGCGCCTTCACCCTCTTCAGTGTCGTCTTCGCTCAGGTGAATAGCGAACTTTTCGATGGCATACGGGTCAGCTTTTTTACTCTTGGTGGCGTCGTATTGGTAGAGCTCTGCGGTGGCCGTTTCTACCAGCAAGCGTGTTTGGCGGTAGGTATCCGCTTGGTCGGAGGCTTCGCCATCCAGCGCGATGGTGATCTCTTTCAAATTCAGCGCCTTAACTTGGCTCAAAATTGCTTTGATCACTTTTTTATAGCTACGGTCGTGGCGCTCATCTGCTTTACCAAGGCCCACCACCAAAATGCGCTTAGCGCTCACGCCATTAAGGCGCTGTAGCAAGAGTGTTTCGCCGGTTTTACCTTTGATATCACCAGCGGCAACGAGGTCAGAAAGGTAGCCTTGAGCAGCACTGTTAATAGCGGTTGCCGAAGGGGTTAGTGCAGCATCAGCTGCGACACCAATCACGAGGCATTCGGTATCTAAGGTGGCAACGTTGCCGTTTACAATTTCAAAATCCATGAGGGCTCCAAACAAGACTTTGCGGCTGGATTAATAGATAATGCTGACGCAGAATTCCAGCTGCGTTTATGTTAGCTGGCACTATAAAGGACGCTGCACAGAACGCCAAGTGGCGCGGCAGTCCAGATAAAACTCAGAGCTTTGTTTTCGTTGATTAGTTTCTTTTTTCGGGCGGTATTCGGTTGATTATTTTTCGTTACCTAGCGCGGCAAATTTTGATGAGCACAGTGGCGGTGAGCCTTGTGCTAACACTGATTATTGTCAGTGGGCGCTTTATCAAGTTTCTCTCTTACGTGGTGGCTGGTGAGCTGTCGCCGGAGTTTGTGTTTCAACTGGTGGCTTACCGTATCCCCGGCATGTTGGTGCTGATTCTGCCGCTGGGGTTGTTCTTGGGCGTGCTGCTGGCGCTTGGCCGCATGTACCTAGAAAGTGAAATGGTCGTGCTACGGGCCAGCGGTATGAGCTCCGGTAAGCTGGCGCGATTTGCGCTGGGGCCTGCGCTTCTCGTGAGTGCGGTGGTTGCGTTGCTATCACTCTACCTTTCGCCTTTGAGTTGGCAGCAGGTGGAGCAGATCTACGAGCAAGAGAGTAAGAAAAGCGAGCTAGATAACTTAACGCCGGGGCGTTTTCATAGTTTGCGTGGTGGCTCGCGCACCTCCTACACCAGTGCCTACGACGGCGATGAGAAGGAGCTGAGCTTTGTGTTTGTCTCTGAGCGTGATGAAAAAACAGGTCAATTGCGCGTTGTCGTTGCCGAGGCTGGCCGCCAAGTCATCACCAACCCTGAAACCCAAGAGCGTTTTGTGGTGCTAGAAAAAGGGTTTCGTTACGACGGCGAACCGGGGCGAGCCGACTACACCGAGATCGCGTTTCAGGAGTATGGCTTTTTGATGCCGCCAGCACAGGGGTATCAGCGCCCAGCTAAGATCGACGCGTTGACGCTCTCTGAACTCATGGCGATTGATGATTCTGAACATCGTGCTGAGCTGCACTGGCGTCTATCGATGCCGCTACTTGCCTTAATTATCACGCTGATTGCGGTGCCCATGAGTAAGACCAATCCGCGCCAAGGCCGCTACGCGAAGCTGATCCCCTCGATTCTGCTTTACATGACCTACCTCACCTTACTTACAGGTGCGAAAGGTGCGATTGATGATGGCAAAATGGGCGTTATCAGTTTGTGGCTGATCCACCTTGGTTTCTTCTTATTCGCGCTGAGTTTGCTGTTTGGTGACCGTTTCTGGGAACGGGTCGCGAACCTGGTGCCGCGTTTGCCACAGCGGAGTAAATCGTCATGATGCTTCGTTTGGAACGCTACATTGCGGCCCAGGTCTTGAGCGCAGTATTCGTCATTTTGCTGATCGTGCTGGGGCTTGATCTGATTTTTGAGTTTGTCGCTCAAGCGGCCGATATCAACGAGCGCTACACCATGAGTGATGTGCTCTACTACTTGGCCTATCGAGCGCCGGGGCGGCTTTACGAGTTTCTGCCACTAGCGAGCCTTGTGGGCTGTTTAGTGGGGCTAGGTATGCTGGCAAGTAATAGCGAACTCACGGTAATGCGAGCGGCGGGTATCTCTATCGGCCGTATCGTGATGGCGGTGATGAAGCCTGCCATCTTGCTGGCGTTGGTCGCTGTTTTAATGGGTGAGTACGTCGTACCCCATAGTGAACAGGTGGCGGAAAGCTCGCGGGCGCTGGCGAAGTCTAATGGACAAGCGCTGCGCTCTGAACACGGCGTTTGGCACCGCGAAGATAATCAATTTATCCATATCAACGCAGTTGAGCCGGGTGGCAAAATCCACGGTATCACGCGGTATACCTTCGATGAGCGCTTGCAGATGGTGAGCGCAAGCTTTGCCGCCACAGGAACCTATTCCGAGCAAGGGTGGATACTCAAAGAGGTACAGCAGACGGTGTTCTTAGGCGATCGCACTCAGGTAAGTAGCGCTTCGCAAGAGCTGTGGCATTCGGGGCTGACGCCTACACTGCTGTCGGTTATTGTTGTGAAACCTGTGGATCTTTCGATCAGTGGCTTGTGGTCATACACCGGCTATCTGGCTGAGCAGGGGCTAGATGCCAACCAATATCTATTGGCTTTTTGGACGAAGGTGTTACAACCGGTGGGGATTCTTGCGCTGGTACTGGTGGGTGTTTCGTTTGTCTTTGGACCGCTGCGTAGCGTGACGGTGGGGCAGCGGATCGTGGCAGGCGTTATTGTTGGTCTGGTATTTAAGTTTTCTCAAGACTTGCTAGGCCCTGCGAGTTTGGTTGTGGGCTTTACGCCGCTGGTAGCAACGATGATACCGATAGCCGTTTGTGCTGGCGTTGGTTTTATCTTGTTAAAACGCGCCGGTTAACGTGAGAATAGGCGAAAAAAAGAGCAGTTAAGACTGCTCTTTTTTTCGTTTTGGTATCACCACAACGCGTGAGCTTGAAAATCGGTCATGCCATGTCAGGCGTTCATCAGAGAAAAGCATCCACCAGTAACCGAAACCTGCGGCGGCGATCGATACGATTGCGGCCAACCAACGCTTAAGCGCTTGGCTCCACGTTAGGCTGTAGCCCTCTAACGACTGAACACGAAGGCGCCATGCCATCATGCCGATGGTTTGGCCTGACTTAGTCCAGAAGAAGCCATTAAATAGAAAGATGACAACGAAATAAGCGCTCTGCATCAGCGGGCCTTCGGCCGCTTCCCCACCGTTGAGCGCTACACCGATACCACCAACAAAAAAGAGTACGGCAATCACAACGAGTAAGTCGTACACAAGTGCGGCTAGGCGTTTAAAAAGGTTTGCTTCTGTGACACCGGTTTGATCAAAAACAACTCTACGAGGCATTATTTATCCTTACGTTAACCTTCAATTAGCAAGCGCTGCGGCTCTCTGTTTGATTCGAAAGCTTAAAGAGGGGGCGGAACCACGTCCCAATGATATTGCCGATAAACGCTGCTACTAGCCACAGCCAGCCATGCAAACTACCGGAAACAATACCGCCGAAGTAAGCGCCAATATTGCAGCCAAACGAGATCGTTGCACCATAACCCAACAGTAAGCCACCCAGCACAGCAGCGATCCAGTTTTGCCAAGGCATCCGCCACTGCAGTAAAAGCTTGCCCGCCAGCGCAGCAGCTAGCAGTGCTCCCAAAATGACACCAACATTCATGAGCGTGGCGGCATCGGTTGTCAGTGGTTCTAGTAGGGCGTCTTCACGGCCGGGTTGGAGCCAATACGTCCAAAAATCGAGCTCTAGATCCATGCCGAAAGTTTCTGCAAGCTTTGCGCCCCACAATGGGTAAGCAATGGCGACGGCCCACGGGCGGCCAATCATGGCGAGCGTGGCAAAGTTCAGCAACGCCAGTGCGACTGCGCCCCAAATAAAAGGCCATGGGCCGCTGAGCAGGCGCTTGGGTAGAGTGAGCGTACCATCGGCTTTATCGCGTTCAACGTAACCGTGGCGGCGTTTTTCGAACCAAACCGTGAGCGCGGCAATGGCGGCGAACACCACCAAGTTAGCGATGATGGCCATCGGTACACCAAGGCTTTGAATGGTGGATACAGGGGCGAGCTGCGGCAATGAAGTCCACCATTCGTAGTCTTTTGTGGCCCAAAGGCCTCCCGCTGCAAACCCCAGCATGCTTGGAATCGCTCTAAGTTGGCCACCACCAGCGTGATAGAGGTTGCCAGATGCACAGCCGTTACCTAATTGCATACCAATGCCGAAGATAAAGGCTCCGCAGATAATCGACCAGCCTAACGGGCGATTGAAGCCGTTGACCGTTGTGCCGAACAGCTCCCCAGCACCCAGTGCAGGAAAGAACAGACAAACCGCCACTGCAAGCATCAACATCTGCGCGCGCAAGCCTTTGCCTTTACCGTGCAGGATGAAGCTGCGCCACGCAGTCGTGAAACCAAAAGCTGCGTGGTAAAGCGTTAAGCCAAGAGCTGCGCCTAATGCAAGGAGAGCGGCCTCAAACCAAGACTCCTGATTGGCTAACCACAAAAATGCACCGCTGCAGAGCAATACAACAAAAAATAGAGTCTTACGTCCTGTGGTTTGCGCATCCATTGCCGGAGAGGTTGAAGAGGAGTTCATCGCGTACTCATTAGCCTAGTGTGTCAAAAAGCAGGCTAATATATCACCAGTTGGAGGCGATTATAAGAAAGGTGCTCAATAAGTAGCCGCCCCGAGCGGAGCGGCGAGTGTGCGCTTACTTAAACGGTTTTACGTAAACGTCTTTGTACTCTTCTGCTAGCGACTTTGCTTCAGCCATCTGGTTGGCTTCAAGCTTCATTAGCAAACGGCTCTCGATGGAAGCGGCAGTGCCGTTACCTAATGCTGCTGCGTTGTGCATCCACGCATAGGCGATGATATCGGAATCGTGGCTGCTATCTTGGCCGTAGCCATTGGAGTAAAGCGTACCGAGGTAGAACATCGCATCGGTATGACCTTGGCGTGCAGCAACACGGTACCAGTGCTCAGCTTCTTCAAAGCTTTGCTCAGTGCCTGTGCCAAAGTTATAGCTACGGCCTAAGTTATGCTGTGCAGAAACAAGGCCTTGATCTGCTGCGGCTTTGTATAGATCAAACGCTGCAGCGCCATCACGCGGTGTGCCGTAGCCAAATTCGTACATCTCACCCGCGCGGTTCTGTGCTGATGCATCGCCCGCTTCAACTTTAGGCATCAGAGCTTCAAGCTCAACTTTATAGGCTTTGTTTTTTAGCTTGCGAAGGCTGTTTACGCTGCCGATATGGCCTTGGCGTGCGCCCTGATTGTAGAGTGATTTAGCTTTCTCGATATCTTGGTTAACACCTAAGCCACCCTCGTAAAGTTGACCCAGTAGATTGGTGGCATCTGGGTTGCCTTCTTTAGCAAGCGGTGTCACTTCTTTTAGAACAGCCGCATAGTCTTGGCTTTCGAATGCTGCTTGAGCTGCAACAACACTCGCAGCTGACACAGGCATGGCCTGTAAACTTAATACCAGGCTAGCAGTAGCCAGAATCAATTTTTTGCTCATTTCAGGATATACCCCAACGGTTGGCGGGACAAAAGAGCGCCCATTATACAGGCGCTCAAAGAATATACGAAACCGGAGCCAATCAGATGAGTTATTTGATTAGCTTTATCTAATGTTGCGAAGTTTAACCAAACTGCCTGCGAACTTCAGCCCCTAAATTGCAGCAAACTTGATGTCGGTTAAACAATCGCCAGCCTGTAGGCTATTTAATCACCGCGCTTTGGGCTTAATAGCTCGACCATATAGCCATCTGGATCCTTTACGAATGCCAAT
Organism: Neptunomonas sp. XY-337; assembly: GCF_004959845.1. Taxonomy (NCBI): domain Bacteria; kingdom Pseudomonadati; phylum Pseudomonadota; class Gammaproteobacteria; order Oceanospirillales; family Oceanospirillaceae; genus Neptunomonas; species Neptunomonas sp. XY-337. Next base: position 199,385 of record NZ_SPLL01000007.1, read on the forward strand.
ATAGTCCCTGAGGTGCTGTTTTTCATCGGGCCTGCATCGCGCACAACATCGCCACCTTTAGCTTTTATAGCCTCGCACGCTTGGTACACATCATCTACTTCAATCGCGATATGGCCATACGCGTTGCCGAGTTCGTAGCTGTCTGTGTCCCAGTTATGTGTAAGTTCCAGTGCTGTATGGTTTGCTTCATCGCCGTAACCTAGAAACGCTAAAGTGAACTTTCCTTCTGGGTAATCTTTACGGCGTAGTAACTTCATACCCAGAATTTCAGTGTAAAAGTTGATCGATTTCTCCAGATCAACAACACGAAGCATAGTGTGTAGCAGGCGCATAAATACTCCAATGGTTTGCTGTGCACGGTTTCAAGGTCTTTCAGCCGGCTGTGACTATAAGGTGATAGAAAAGTTCGGTGCTTACAGTAAGCTTGCTGAATAGCAGATAGAATGCTTAAGTATAACGTATATGGCTTTTTACTCGGGCTGCTTTATTCGAAGGAAGTGCTTATGTTTCAAGATATGACAAAAAAAATGAATGACTCCCTAGAGCCCTTCAAAGACCTGATCAATATTCAGACGAAAATGCTAGAAGAACTCACCCGTCAACAGATGGAGTGTACGAAATCTTGCATCGAAGCGACCATCCAGCAAACAAAAGAGTTACAGAAATGTGAATCGCCGAATGATCTTATGACATTGCAGCAGGCGTACGCGAAAGAGCTGGAAGAAACGCTGAAAAGTGCCAGCTCGCGTAACATGCAGGCGCTAGAAGAGGCGCGCGCGGAGATCGAGCAGATCACGAAGGATGTCTTTAATCCGTTTGCGGATAACAATCGTTAAACGCAGATGAGCTTTTACAAAAGCAGCGTTGGCTGCTTTTTTTATCGCTAATTTTCTCCTACTCCCAGCAATTTGAACGGCATCATGACGAAACGTATTGGTATTATTTATGGCTCAACGACTGGTAATACACAGGCTGTCGCTGAGCAGTTGGCAGCTGCTTTTGGCGAGCAAGCGTGCTTGCACGACATAATGGAGCAGGGCTTTGAGGGTATTTCGGCATATGATGTTTGCCTGTTCGGTATACCCACATGGGATTTTGGCGAGCTGCAGGAAGATTGGGCGGATCTGTGGCCCGAGCTCAATGCACTGCATTTAAAAGGCAAACCCTGTGCGCTGTTCGGCTTGGGTGATCAAATTGGCTACGGAGAGTGGTTTTTGGATGCCATGGGCTTACTGTATGCTGAGCTTGTTAAAGGCGAAGCTCAGTTAGGGGGGCTTTGGCCGGTGGAAGGGTACCGGTTTGAAGCATCAAAAGCGCTAACAGCAGATGGTAGCCAGTTTGTTGGTCTCGCGCTTGACGAGGATAGCCAAAGTGCAGATACACCTGAACGGATCGAGCAATGGGTAGCACAGTTGCGGGGTGAGTTCAGTTTGTAATATGGTCATGTTATCATTAATTAGAATAATCTAATATTAAAACCCAAGACAAGGAAAGAACCATCATGAAGAAGCATCTTATGACTGCGATTGCAGCGGCCGCGATCACAATGAGTGCGACTGCAGGTGCTGTAGACGCAGATAAAGCAATTGAGTACCGCCAAGGCGTTTTCAATGCGATGAAATGGCATTTTGGTCCGATGGTGGGCATGATCAAAGGCAAGATCGATTACGATGCTGCGGACTTTGAGCGCCGTGCTAAATTGATCGCTGCGCTAGCGCAAATGCCACAGGAAGGTTTCGCAGAAGGGACTGATGCAGGCGATACCGATGCAAAAGAGGAAATTTGGGAGAACAAAGAAAAGTTCGACCAAGGCATGAAAATGATGGTAGAAAAATCTGCTGCACTTGCTGAAGTCGCAAAAAGCGGTGATATGGCGAAAATTAAGCCAGCTTTCGGTGCGCTCGGTAAAACATGTAAAGGCTGCCACGATAACTTCCGTGAAGAGTAATCACTCTTCTTAAAAAAAGCTCGGCATTGCCGAGCTTTTTTGTATCTACTGCTTCTTAAAGCAAGTTGACGACGGCCCATATAGTAGCAGCGGCTACGGCAGCAATGGCGATGGCTCGTAGTAGAGGGAGTGTGCTTGCTGTTGTGCCTAACGGGGCTATCTTCTTACCGGTTACCATAGCAGGGACAATCGGGTCTTTTTTCACAACCGCATGATAAACCACGGCTAAGACGTGCAGTGCGATAGCAGCCAAGATAAAGTCGAAGGTCTGCTTATGGATGCTAGAGAGCGTGGAGACCATATCGCTACTGACCAGATGGACCAGTGGCCCGTCCGTAAAAATATCGTCACTGGTGAATAAGCCAGTCACTCCTTGGGTGGCCACTAACAGCAGTAATGCGATCACCATCCAGCCGCCTAATGGGTTATGGCCCACAAAGTGAGGCTCTTTCCCTTTGCTAAAGGCGAGGGCGTAGCGCAGTGTTGCTTTAGGTGAACGAATAAACTCTTTGAAGCGCGCATAATGAGAGCCCACCAGACCCCAAAGTATGCGATAGGTGACTAATCCGAGTACGGTATAGCCGATATACATATGCCAGGTCATATCGCCGCCCTCTTCACCGGAGTACCACAGATAACCGATAGCAGCGACCAGTGCCCAGTGGAATAACCGGATAGAAAGGTCCCAGACCTGAATGCGGGTAGTGGGTTCGACTTGTTGCGTCATGTTTACACTCCATTGATCCCAAGGTGGGTCAGAATACCTGCGGCGTAGCCGAGCGCAATGGCCCAGCTCCACCTCAGGTGGCTATAAAACGTATAGGTACCCTGTGCTTGTCCCATCAGGGCGATGCCAGCTGCGGAACCGATCGATAACAATGATCCACCCACTCCGGCTGTCAGCGTGACGAGCAGCCAAGCGTTAGTGCTCATGGAAGGCTCCATCGTGAGGACCGCGAACATCACGGGGATATTATCAACCAAAGAGGAGAGGACCCCTACCAAGATATTGGCCCAAATAACACCGAGGTTGCCATAGAGTTGCTCAGACAATAGCGTGAGGTAACCCAGTGTTGAGAGGCCTCCAACGCACATGACGACGCCATAGAAAAACATCAACGTATCCCATGAAGAGCGCTCTACAACACGAAAGATATCAAAACGGCGTATCACATCGGTATGGTCACCCCGATAACTACCCTCCGTTGGCACTTCGCTGCCAGGGTGCTTCGTGGCCGGATGGCTCTCATGACGGCATAGGTAAAAGATGTAGATCTTCAACACCCCAAGCCCTGTCATCATGCCCAACACTGGCGGCAGGTGAAGATAACTATGTGAGCTTACCGCCAGTGCGATAGTCGCCGCGAAAAGCCCAATCGTAACAAGCCCACCGGGTTTCAATACCGAGTGCTCGCTGTTATCACATGAGCCGGGCGCTGCGGTTATGCCCCAAGACATGATGGCAGCGGGCACCAACCAGTTGATCAGAGAAGGCAGGAACAGGGCAAAGAAATCACCGAACTGTACTATCCCTTTCTGCCACACCATCAAGGTTGTGATATCCCCAAAAGGGCAAAATGCACCACCCGCATTGGCAGCGATGACAACATTGATACACCCCACCGTGACAAACTGGGTGTAGCCGTTGCCGACGGCCATTACCACCGCGCCCATCAGTAGGGCGGTAGACAAATTATCTGCGATGGGTGAAAGCGCGAAAGCCAATCCGCCGGTGATCCAATAGATTTTGCGTAATGAAAACTGCTTTTGTATTAACCAGTTACGCAGTGCAGCGAATACCTGTCGCTCCTCCATTGTGTTGATAAATGTCATCGCGGCCAGCAAGAAAAAGAACAGCTCGGCGTACTCTAAAATATTGTGACGTAACGCCTCTCCGGCGGTGTGGTGGTCACCTTGTGCCATGTAAGCAAGCCCGACGAGTAACCAGATGAGGCCCGCTGCCACAATAATTGGCTTGGACTTGCGTAGTTGGGTGATCTCTTCGCCCAGTACCAATGCATACCCGACGCAAAACACACCAACCGCCAGATAGCCATATAGGCTGGTGGTTAAGTCAACAGGGCTTGCTGGCGAGCCGCTGGTAAAACCGAATGCCCAGCTTGCAGTACCGAACAAAACAAGACAAAACAGACCGTTTTTTAACCAGAATAAGGTTTGTTGGGAAGCCAAATACATGCGCTAGTGATGCCTTTGGAGTGAGTTAACGACGATGGGGGCGGCTGCTCAATGTGAAAAGATCAACAACGCACTGAACGCCCGAAGTTATTAATTAGCATACGCTGATTTTTGCATCGCATCAAAACACTTAAGGGCGTTGATAGTGAGCGTTCAAACGCTTTTATCGCCTTCAAATAAGGGTGCCTTAAAGAGCGCTTTTCGGTTAAAATGTGTGCCCTTTTTAATTTGCGAACAGTTGAGCGTCAGCGATGGAAGTCAATCCAATCATTAACGATCTTAAAGATATCGGTGAACGAACCGAAGCTTTGTACGGCTATCTGGATTACCCAGCTAAGAAAGAGCGCCTCGAAGAGGTTGAGCGTGAGCTGGAAGACCCAAATGTTTGGAATGATCCTGATTACGCGCAAAAGCTCGGCAAAGAGCGCTCTGCACTAGAGACCGTGGTTAAAACGCTGGAGGAGCTCAAGGCCGGCGCTGTGGATGTTCGTGATCTGCTAGATATGGCAGTAGAAGAGGACGACGAAGAGACGGTAGAGGATGTCATCTCTGAAGTCAGTACTCTGATGACTAAGCTACAAGGCTTGGAGTTCCGCCGTATGTTTGCCGGAGAGGCAGACGAGAACAACGCGTTCTTGGATATTCAGTCTGGTTCGGGCGGTACTGAAGCTCAAGACTGGGCCAATATGGTACTGCGTATGTACCTGCGTTGGGGTGAAGAGAAAGGCTTTAAAACAGAACTCATTGAAGTGTCTGATGGTGATGTTGCAGGTATTAAGTCCGCGACGATCCGTTTTGAGGGTGAGTACGCCTTTGGTTGGCTGCGTACAGAAACCGGCGTACACCGTTTGGTGCGTAAATCGCCATTCGACTCTGGTGGCCGTCGTCACACCTCGTTCTGCTCGGTATTTGTATCGCCAGAGATTGATGACAACGTCGAGATCGACATCAACCCTGCGGATCTGCGTATTGATGTTTACCGTGCCTCAGGTGCCGGTGGTCAGCACGTTAACCGGACTGAATCTGCGGTACGTATCACCCACGAACCATCAGGTATCGTGGTGCAGTCACAAAGCCAGCGCTCGCAGCACCAAAACAAAGATACCTGTATGAAGCAGCTACGGGCAAAACTTTACGAGATTGAGATGCTTAAGCGCAGTGAAGCGGCGCAAGAGCTTGAAGATTCAAAAGCTGATATCGGCTGGGGCAGCCAAATTCGCTCTTACGTGCTGGATGATCAGCGCATTAAAGATTTGCGTACCAATGTGCAGACCTCCAACTGTGACAAAGTCCTTGATGGCGATCTTGATCTCTTCATCGAGGCTAGCCTAAAAGCCGGTCTGTAGTTACGTAACTAATCACTATGCTGGGCGCTTGCGAGTGCTCAGCAAGAAATAAACCCAAGCAAAAGGTTTTTAATAACATGTCTGATAACACTCAGCAGCAAGATGAGAATCGCCTGATCGCTGAACGCCGCGAAAAGCTCAATGCGTTGCGCGAGCAGGGAAATGCGTTCCCCAACAACTTCCGTCGCGATAGCTATGCACAAGACCTGCAGGCTAAATATGGCGATAAATCGAAGGAAGAGCTCGCTGAGGCAGGCATCAAGGTAAGCATTGCTGGCCGCGTTATGCTGAACCGTGGTGCGTTTGGTGTTATCCAAGATATGACCGGGCGTATCCAGTTTTACGTTAACAAAGAAGCGCGTGCGTTTGCTAAGAGCTTGGATCTGGGCGATATCATCGGTATCACTGGGGAGCTACACAAATCTGGCAAAGGTGACCTCTACGTTGATCTTGGCGAGTATCAGCTTCTCACGAAGAACCTGCGTCCCTTGCCTGATAAGCATAAAGGTCTGCAAGACACCGAGATGCGCTATCGTCAGCGTTACGTTGACCTAATTACCAATGACGAATCGCGTCGCGTATTTGAGATCCGCTCAAAAGTGGTGTCTGGGATCCGTAAGTTCTTGGAAGAGCGCCGCTTTATTGAAGCTGAAACCCCCATGCTACAGGTGATTCCAGGTGGTGCATCGGCGCGTCCGTTTATTACGCATCACAATGCACTAGATCGTGATATGTACCTGCGTATCGCGCCAGAGCTGTACTTGAAGCGTTTGGTTGTGGGTGGTGTTGAGCGCGTCTTTGAGATCAACCGTAACTTCCGTAACGAAGGTTTGTCGACGCGCCACAACCCTGAGTTTACGATGCTTGAGTTCTACCAGGCCTACGCTGACTTCAATGATCTGATGGATCTAACGGAAGAGATGCTACGCAAGTTGGCGAATGACGTGCTAGGTACCACGACCCTGACATATCAGGGTGAAGAGTATGACCTAGGGGCGCCGTTCACGCGCATCAGCGTGTTTGACTCTATCTTGCATTACAACCCAGAGCTGAGCGCTGCTGATATCGATAACATCGAATCAGCACGAGCGGTTGCTGATAAACTGGGCATCCCGCTAAAAGATAGCTACGGCTTGGGTAAAGTGCAGATCGAGATCTTCGAGAAAACCGTGGAAGACCGACTGGATCAGCCGACGTTTATCACTGAATACCCAGCCGAAGTGTCGCCATTGGCGCGCCGCAACGATAACAACCCATTTATCACAGACCGCTTTGAGTTCTTTATCGGTGGTCGTGAAGTGGCAAACGGCTTCTCGGAGCTCAATGACTCGGAAGATCAGGCAGAGCGCTTCCGTGCTCAAGTTGCTGAGAAAGATGCTGGCGATGACGAAGCCATGCACTACGATGATGATTACATCAATGCGTTGGAATATGGCTTGCCGCCAACAGCGGGCGAGGGTATCGGTATTGACCGTCTAGTGATGTTCTTCGCCGACTGTGATTCGATCCGTGATGTTATCTTGTTCCCAGCGATGCGTCCGCGCCAGTAATAGGATTCGTTAGAAAAAATGATAAAATAGCCAATACAGAACACTTATTTAGTATCAATATTTCATGGATGATTTACGATATGAAAAAAGCAATTGTCTTATTGGCTATTTCTTTGGTTTTTTTGTCGGGCTGTAACAGTTTACCGTCTCGCTTAGGCATCAAGGATTTTCATAACAATTACCAAGCTGGTGATATCGCACGAAAGCATATTGTTATAGGCGAAAAAAAAATCCCCCTCGGTGATGGCGACTGGGCCGTCCTCGCTACTGGTAGTCATATAGGTGAAATTAGCTTTATTGGCGGGCAGGTCGGCATCGCTCCAGTAGAGTCAAACATGGCCATTATTCTGCTCGCTAAAATCGAAGGGAATACGGCTAAACATCTGGCATATATCGAGGCCAGAACATCCCCCATCAGCTTTGGAAGCTGGATAGAGTTGCCCGGTTTCTGCAGCTCAGGTTACGAGGCGTACGCTGTTCTGCATGAGAGCACGGAGCAGAATAAGCGCTGTAGCTATATCAGCTCTATCTCCATCAACCCTCAGTCTGAAAACTATGAAAAAGTGATAGATGATGGACTAACTCTTCTGAAAAAGTTCACAGAGGTCGCGATCCCAGAAACCTATATCAGCGATAACCATTTTGTCACCAATCATAACGATTTTATTTTTGTGCATTATGCTACTGAAGCCGATTTTAGCGAGCAGAACCCTGGTTGGAACGAGTCTGCAATCACGACAGACCAGAAGGGCTATTTAGATAAACAATTCGTTACCTCTAAATCTCGCTCTGAGCAACTAAAGGAAGCCTTAGAACGTTTGGAAGATCCGGCACACAATGTAGAGAAAAAAGGTTTTCTCAAGAAGCTAACTCCAAACAAAAATAAAACCAGTATTGCTTCTATCTACTGATGAAAAGGCCGTTCAGGATAGGCTTAACAGAGAGTTAGATTAGAACCATTCAGGCTAGCACAACTGCTAGAGTCCATTTCGGGTATCTGGCAGGCGCGCCTGACGTAGTTCTCCACCTGTTCGGTTCCATCACTTGTTTGGCTGAGAACTCGAGTGTTCAGACCTACTGGAAGTTATCTCCTCTGAAGCGCCCTGTGATGACCAGACACTCGCCAATAAAGTACGAGCTAGGCACTCGGTTCGCCTCCCGCGTTTTCTGGTGGGTTTCGATACTAGCAAGTGTGATTTCATCTGGCTCGCCGGAACGCAGACCATCAGCTTTAGGGCTTTCGCTCCGCTGGCTGTTCAGGCCACCAGACAAGTCAAAAGCAGGGAATAGGTCATTTTCGTACAAAAACCCGCTAATGCGGGGTCTTTTTGGCGGTTTGTTACGGCCAGCTACCAGTTACGACAGCTGCTTATGATAGCCCACAGGCATAGAAGACAGCGGAACCGAGAGGGTCCTGTTTCGCTTTTAAGAGAGCTTCTTCTGAACGTGATAAAAGCGCCTCTGGAGTGCTGCCATCAGATGGGTACTGGGCAATACCAATATTACAGGTGATCGATGCATACTGGCCTGTTGAAAGCAGGTAGGGCTCGCTGATGCGGTGTCTAACATCATCAATGATGCGTGTCAGCGGCTCCTGCTGAGAGATCCCCGTGAGCAGCAATACGAACTTGTCGCCGCCAATTCGGGCCACTGTATCGACATCGCGTACACAGCTCGTTAAGCGCGGTGCGACATCTTTAAGAATCTCATCCCCGGCATCGTGGCCGTAGATATCGTTGACCAAGCGGAAGTTACTCAGCCCTATGCAGACGATGGCGATGGTCGACTCTTTGCGTTTAGCGAAGCTTAAAGCCAGTTTACAGCGGTCTAAGAAGAGGTTGCGGTTGGGTAGGTCTGTGAGGATGTCGAACTGTGCCAGGTGGTGCATTTGGCGCTCGGACTCTTTGCGTGCATTGATATCCTCAAGATGGCCAGCCATACGCATTGGCTTATCTTCATCGCTCCACTCCACTACCTTACCGCGGCTGATCACCCATGAAGGGCTGCCATCGCTGCGTAGAATACGATACTCGACGACTAAGTAGTCCTTTTGCTTTTTGAGGACTGCTTCGAGTTGGCGCTGAACATCGCTAGCATCATCCGGGTGGATCAGCTCAAACCATTGGCTGCGTGTCGTGTGTTGGCACTGCTCTCTAGATAGGCCGCAGATATCGGCCCAACGTTGATCACAGCTGAGGTTGTCTTGCATCAGGTCCCACTGCCATGTGCCGACATTGGTGCCCTGTATAATTTCGGCAAGGCGCTGTTGTTCGTTGCTGAGCAGTTGTGCGTTCTTTTTATGGGTGGCGCGGCTCCAACTGAGAATAGCCACTGCGACCATCAGCATCGCAACGGCAATCGAGAGGAGAATTACGATCTGCTGCGAGTAGCTTTTGATCTGTCCTGCTTGTTCATCCACAACGCCTTCCAAACGATCTTGATAGTGCCAAAGACTGTCTTGCATGTCCCGAGTCACGGAGATATCCGTCACGATCGAGAGCAATAGTGTGCGGTCGCTAAAGGTGTAGGGCGATGAGTTGACCTCAACCGTGCGGATGCCATTCTCTTTGGTTCGGTGACGAAAGATGAAGTAATCGCGGTTCTGTTGAGCTGCAAGATTCATCTCGTCCGTGACCTGCTGGCTCGAAAGCGCGTTAATATCTTGGATACGCATCTGCAGCATTTCGGTGAGCGAGTAGCCATAAAAGCGCTGTGCCGCGCTGTTGGCATTGATGATGCGGCCCGAGTCTGGGTCGATCAGCATCATCACGGCGCTCTGCTGCTGGAAAACTTCCCAGAAAAACGGCTCGTTTTTGGCTGCGATGGCAGCTTGGCTGCTCCAAAAGACCAATACAGCAAGTAGAAGTCGAATCATCATTGGCAAATTAAGTGGCACTACCTAGTCATGTGGCAAAAGTTGGCACTGTGGCTCTTTAAAAAGCACAGCGCGGAAGAGGCCGCGCTGCTACTTAATATATACAGTAGTCCAAAATTGTCTCACCCACTAACTATTTACAGGTCTTTAGGCTGGTTTGTGGGCTCTTCTAGTTGAGCTTCGTCAGGTCTGTCGTTGATATCTGAAACCAGCTTATCGGGTATCTGTTCAGCGTCGTTTAGGATCTCGACCATCTCAGAAGCCACATCAGGTAGGTTTTCAACAACCGCCGCTGCAATGTTAACCGCTTGTTCGGGCTGGTTCTCAGCAAAGTGAGTCACCAGCTCTGTGGCGGACTCATGGTACGCTTCTACCTCCGCAGGGCGGATCTCTTCAGGCTCTTCGATCACTGGCGCTGGGAACTCCTCGGCGATTTCAGCCACCATCTCGGCTAGCTTATCTGGTTGGTTTTCGGCTAACCAAGCGACTAGTTCTGTTGACTGCTCAGGGGCATTGCTCGCAAGTGCCTCCGCAATCTCTAAGCTCAGTTCAGGCGCAGCTTTGATTATTGAGCTAAACAGCCGAGCAACATCGATATCATCAACCTGAGCAAGTGCTGCTGTTAAGCTTGCGGCCTTTTCAGGCGATGTTTGAGCGATCTCTTTAGCCATATTTACCGCGGCGGCTGGGCTACTTTCGGCGATCGTAATGGCTACCTGCGCCTCTAGTGAAATAGGTAGATCTAAGATCTCATATTGTGTTCGCGGGTCAAGCTCATAAAGCGCCGTGGCAACGGATGGTTGCTGGATAACGAAGCTCTCTTGCTCCTCCACCGGTAGCGCCGCGCGAGCTTTCATGCGGTAAACAACAAAGATCAGCAGTAATCCTTGGGCAACCGCGAGGAAGCTAAACAGTGCATCGTCACCTAGCTTTTGCATTGTGTAAGAGGAGGCGAGAGGACCGAAGATACTACCCAGCGCGTAGATCATGAGTAGGCCGCCCATCGCCGATGCCATCTCGGAGCGCTGAATGCGGTCAAATGTCTCAGCAATGCTCATTGGGTAAAGGCACGTAAAGATACCGGTTGAGATGCCCGTGGTGACGAGCATTAGATAAAAGAGGCTGTTGTGTGCGCCGAATGGAGTTGCCAATGTGGTAGCGATACTAATCACCAGTAGGTAAAAAAGAACGCTACGTCGATCGAAGCGGTCTGACAGCACACCTACAGGGAACTGCAAAATAAAGGCGCCGAATACTGCCGCTGCAACATACAAAGAGAGATCAAAGCCAACGATATCGTAGTGTTTTGCAAACACCGGCAACATGTTAATGATCGCACCATAAAGTAGGCCACTGAAAAAGCAGGCGATCACGCCTAGCGGCGATGCTTTGATCAAATCACGGTATGACATACCCGTCATTTCGTGGATGGTCGGTCCAACACGCTTACTTAGAATCAATGGCAACAGCGCAAAACAGAGTAAAATGCCAGCGATGACAAAGAGCTTAGTGCCTTCTGGCGGTGCAATATTCAGCAGAAACTGGCCGCAAAAGAGCGCTGCCATCACGACAATTTGGCTAGTCGCAAGAATACGGCCACGGGTTTGCTCGCTTGCCGCGTCGCTTAACCAGCCATCAATAACAGCAAATGCACAGGCGATACTAAAGCCCATCACCATACGCATAACGCCCCATAGCCACTCATTTACATATAAACTACACAATAGAATGGCCATAGCCGACATAGCAGCGCTAGCGGCAAAAATACGTATATGACCGACGCGGTCGATGAGTCTACGGCAATAGTAACCGCCCAGTAGCATGCCAACGGCATACATGGACAAGACTAAACCGATGGTGTCGGTACTGATGTTTTCTATCCCCATTCGCACGGGCAATAAGATGCCGATAAGGCCAAAGCCCAGCATTAAAATAAAGCAGCTCGCGAAAAGCGAAACGAGGGGAAAAAGGGTGACGATCACTGCATTTTTTTCCAATTATTCGGGGTTGATAATATTTTTGCGGACGTTACGGCTCGGCAAAGTTTAAGTCAATATTATTGAGTGTTTTTTCGCCACTTTTTAGCGAGAATTCATTGGTGTAAAAAAGGGCTAAATGGACATGAGTATGCATCGCTTTTGGCTAATAAAGCGGGACTTTCCTGGGAAGCGTTGGGTTAGTATTTTGCTGCGGACTGCACACCTTATCGGTATCGCAGGGCTGGCAGGTCTGTATCTGTTTGATTTACCTGTACAAACATACCAAGGCTACCTGTTGCTAGCGGTGCTGAGCGGCGCGCTGATGGTTGTCAAAGAGATATACTGCAACCCGGTATGGCTAATGCAATTGCGCGGACAGGCCATCATTATCAAACTCGCGCTACTTTCGTTGGGATGGTGGCTGGCCTCTTCGCCAGAGGCGGGGATCTATCTCACTGTCATTATTATCTCGGGAATCGTTGCCCATGCACCGGGTAAGGTGCGTTACTATTCGTTGTGGCATCGGCGTGTGGTCACACGTGACCAATTTGCGCCTTCTGGAACGGTAAAAGACTGTGGAGAACCTTAACGATATGGCTTTAGACAATGCCCCCTCGTGGCAGCCTCACCTAGTTGGTGAATTTGATGCGCCTTACATGTTGGCTTTAAAAGCGTTTTTACAGGATGAAAAAAGCCAGCGCCAAACGATCTATCCCCACTCCAGTGAATGGTTTCATGCATTCGAGTGTACCCCGCTCGAACAAGTTAAGGTCGTGATCATTGGGCAAGACCCCTATCATCAACCGGGACAGGCACATGGCTTATGTTTTTCTGTTCGTCCTGGTGTGAAAGTGCCGCCGTCTCTAGTGAATATCTACAAAGAGCTTAAGACCGACTTGAATGTTGAGCCAGTCGCGCATGGTTTTCTCGATAGCTGGGCAAATCAGGGCGTATTGCTACTTAACAGCGTACTTACGGTGCGCGATTCAAACGCCGCATCACATCAAGGTAAGGGCTGGGAGCAGTTTACGGACAAAGTGATTGAGGTGGTGAACCGCGAGTGTGATCATGTGGTGTTTCTACTATGGGGAGCTTATGCGCAAAAGAAGGGAGCGGTGATCGATACCACCCGCCATTGCGTGCTTAAAGCGCCGCATCCATCACCGTTGGCTGCACACCGAGGCTTTTTCGGCTGTCGCCATTTCAGCCAAGCTAATCAATATTTGATGGATCAAGGGCGCGAGCCGATCAACTGGCAACTACCCGCAGACGCCGGTTAGCGAACTGATCATCAGGCTCTGTTGTCTTTGTTAATGTAATAACAATAACAACGGATCTAGGTGGCGGTTATGCGTATTGTAGCAATTTGGTTTCTTAGCTTTTTTGTCGCTCATTCGGCGCTTGCCGATTACTCAATCGAACCGCTCGGCGATGGTTTATATCGGTTTGTTGATGACCGCCATCGCGCCGTGTTTTTGGTGACCGATGAAGGGATCGTACTTGTTGATACGCTGAATAGCCGTGCCGCAGCTTGGCTGAAAGCAGAACTTGGTAAACGCTTTGATGTGCCGGTTCGCTATGTCATCTACAGCCATAATCACAGCGATCATATCTATGGTGCCGAAGCGTTTGATGCGCCGGGTGTCATCTTTATTGCCCACAGGTTAGCGGCGCAAGATATTCAGATCACCAAAACCAAAACTGTTGCGCCTGATATTAGCTTTTCTGACCAGCTCGCTTTAGATGTGGGTGGTCAACGCATCCTGTTGCGTTACCACGGCCCAAATGATGGCCGTGGCTCGGTTAGTGTTGAGTTTAAGCGCCAGCGAACGCTCTTTGTGGTGGATTGGATTGTGCTGAATCGGATGCCGTGGCGTAAGCTGTGGAGTTACGATATTCAAGGTATGATCAACTCGACGCGCGATGTACTTGCACTAGATTTTGACACCTTTGTTGGCGGGCATGCTGATATCGGCACGAAGGCAGAGGTTGTGCGCTATCTGGGCTACCTCGAAGCTTTATATGAATTGGTAGTGAGTGGTATTCAAGCCGGAAAAACACTACCCGAAATTCAGCAGCAAGCGCAGCTCGCGCCGTATGCGGGATTACCACACTATGATGCATGGCTTGCGGATAACATCGAGGGCGTTTACGAGCGTCTCATGGAGGAATCAGGTATGGGTTGGCGGCCTGATCTATAACAACGAGTGGTGCGCAAGCAGCTTCCACCCAAATGGCGTCAAGGAGGACAGCGTATGAAACATCAGCAATATTGCCAACAGACACGTTGGTCTTCAGTAGGCAACTTGCAAGCGTATCTAGATGCGCTGCCATCATCTGCGTTAGCGCTTGCAGATGCACTAGAGAATACGCTTATTCACCACGGGGCTGCTCGCCATCTTGGCTTTGGTGTACCCGAGTATGCTGAGGGCGATCGTGATGTGCGTTACTTGCAAGGGTTACTCGCGCTTATTGTTGAGCGTGATGCGCGCCCTCTAACTGATCATCGTGATCTTCCTGATTACGCCTATGTAACCTGCCGCGACTTTGCCCTGTTTGCCGTTGCAAAACTGCGCTCTGAAGGCATTCCTGCGCGACTGAGAGTGGGGTTTGTTAGCTACTTAAAGCGTGACTTTTGGGAGGATCATTGGCTGTGCGAATACTACCAAGATGGCCAATGGCATCTTTTTGATGCGCAGTTGGGCGCCCGTGCAAGGGATGGTTTTCGTATCAGATTTGATATCACGAAATTACCAAAAGGTCTCTTTATGAGTGCCGCGCGCATGTGGTGCGCTTTGCGCAGCGGCGATGTGATCAGTGATCGCGTGGGTGTTGCAGCGGCTGGAATATCGGGTGAGTGGTTCGCGGCTTCTAACCTTTTTAAAGACTTAGCTGCACAAGCGATGATTGAGTTGTTGCCTTGGGATTATTGGGGGTTAAGTGTTCAAGCTGCTGAGGAGAGCCGTGTATCGTCAGAAGATGCTCAAGTGTTTGATCAACTGGCTTTAGCGATGCAGCCCGGTCTTGATCTAAACGGGGCGGTTAAACTTTTAGACTCCAATCCATATTGGAGTCTAGAAGAGGGCATTGTTAGTATGAAGCGATCAGGTAAGCAGAGCTATCGATGGTGACATAGAAGCCGATAGGGCGCTTCTAATCGTCGAGTTGCTCGATGAGATGCTCATTAAAGAGGCGCATGTTATCCACATAGTGAGCTGCATTTTCGATCAAGCCTTGGCGCTGCGCCTCGTTGAGTTCGCGCTTCACTTTGGCAGGCGAGCCCACGACCAGTGAATAGTCGGGGATTTCCATCCCTTCTGGGACCAATGCGTTAGCACCGATTAAACAGCCTTTACCTATCTTCGCGCCATTGAGCACCACCGCACCGATACCGATAAGGGAACCATCGCCGATGCTGCAACCGTGCAACATCGCTTGATGCCCAACCGTAACATGCTTGCCAAGTGTTAGCGCAAAGCCCGGATCAGTGTGTAGCACCGCGCCGTCTTGGATATTACTGCCTTCACCGATAACGATAGGGTCATTGTCGCCGCGGATCACTGCGTTAAACCAGACGCTACTATTGTTGTGTAGCGTCACATTGCCGATAACAGTGGCATTTGGGGCGATGAAGTGCTCATCGCCTAAACAGGTAACCTTTCTACCTTTGAGTTGATATAGCATCAAAAGCCCCTTTAGTTTGACTAACGCTTCTTCTCAAATAGCTCAGGATCGAGCGTATATGGCAGCTCGGCGTGCGATAACGGCGTATTTTGCTCTGCAAGCTTAAGGCTGCTCTCTTCTGCTGACTTGTTCATGATAGCGAGCATGTGTATCTGGCCATTATCAGCGGATGCAGTGTACAGAACTTGGCCAACCCGCTCTTTATCTGTGCTATCGAGATAGTCACCTGCCTGTGGCAGCGTTTCACATTCACCAACGAGGTGGTACATGCATTTATTGAGCTTACCGCGATGCTGCAAACGCGTCACAATCTCTTGGCCGGTGTAGCAGCCCTTTGTGAAACTCACGCCCTTGAATGCCTGTAGGTTCGCCATTTGCGGGATAAACGTCTCTTGCGTTGCTGGACGAAGATCAGGAATGCCAGCTTCAATTTCGCTCAGCAACCATTCGCGTGTTGACCCCATCGGCGCGATGCGCTCCAACTGAGCAATAACTTCAGGCGCTTTATCCACTGGCATCCACAGTTCATAGCGCTCTTGAGGGACGCGGATGATATGAACATCGCCACTGCGGACCAAACGGTCTGTTTCGCTCGGTGCGGTTTCAGTGAGTTTTTCGACTAAAGCGGTTGCCCCAGGGCCGATCAGGCCAAGGCCGACCATCTCTTGGCTAACATTCTTTGCTTCTGCTTTTGAGAATACGATGTATTTTTGTAAGCTCTGTAGTGCGCCCGCCGCCGTGCCACGGTGCAGACGAAGCAGAAAGCCACCATCCGTTTTCATCAGGCGGTATAGCGCTATCATGCTGCCCTTGATCGCGCAGTGCGCGCCTAGGCGGCTACCCATTTGGCTAACATCCTGGAGATCACACGTGAGTTGGCCTTGCAGAAACTTCTCTGCATCTTCGCCAACCACGCTGATCACTTCGTGGTGAACCAATGGAACAATACGTGTGGAGTGAGTGCTTTGCTCACCTTTACAGATAACTTCATTACCATCTTCTGCCAAGGTCATCTGATAATTATTAAGTAATGTGTGCCATGGACTCATGATGACTTTCCTTTGTAGGGGAGCGCTAAGTGCGCACCGAACCAATCTTCTTACCTAGCTCCACAGGGCTCTTTGCTGCAAGCTCGTCGAGCCACTGTGTCGCGTCTTTGCCAAACAGGAGGACAACGGTTGAGCCAAGTTTAAATCGGCCCATCTCTGCACCTTTTTCTAGCGTAACCGGCAACTGTTCAGCATTACCATATTGGGTGCGCAGAGGTTGTTTTAAAGGTGGTGCCACTTGGCCTTCCCAAACGGTTTCAATACCGGCCACAATCATGGCCCCCACCAATACCATTGCCATCGGCCCCGCTTCCGTATCGAAAATCGCGACATGGCGTTCATTGCGTGCGAATAACTGGTCGACATTCTCAGCGGTTGTTTGGTTCACAGAGAATAGATCGCCCGGTACGTAGATCGTTTCGCGCAGTGTGCCACGCAGCGGCATATGGACACGATGATAATCCCGTGGTGATAGATAGATGGTGGCGAAACTACCGTTTTTAAAGTCTTCTGCTAATTTTTCACAGCCTCCTAGCAACGTTGAAAGGCCATAGCCGCGGCCTTTGGCTTGGAAAATCCGGCCATGCTCAATTGGGCCTAGTTGGCTAATAGCGCCGTCCGCAGGAGAGACGATGGTGTCCTCATCTTGGTCAATGGAACGAGCGTCAGGTTTTAACTCGCGTGTAAAAAAAGCGTTAAAATTCTCATAGGCTGTGGGCTCTTCGACCAGCGCCTCCTGCATATTGATGGCATATTTCTTGGCGAACTGGCGAATAAAAAAGTTCTTAACCCACGGGGTTTTACACTCTGCTAAGCGGCCAACAAGGCGAGAGAGTAGATGTTGAGGCACAAGGTGTTGAAAGAGAATAAACAGCGTTTGCTTCACTGAAAGCTCCAAAAAAAGCGTTGAATCGTATTATTTTTCGACAGGGGTGTCTGGGGCGTTGCCCCATTCAAACCAAGAGGCGTCGTAACAGCGGATATCGCGGATTCCCGCATGGCGAGCCGCGATGTAAGTTAAGCCAGAGCGGCGGTGTGTTTGGCAGTGGGTCACCACGGTTTTGTCCATATCGATCCCAGCGGCCGTTATTTGTTGGCGCAAGCTTGCGGGGTCAGCCAGTGTGGCTGGTGTCAAACCGCTGAGCGTGTCGGTCCATTCGAGCCAGTGCGCCCCCGGAATGTGGCCGCCTTTCGCTGCATTGATCACTTTTTCGCCGGTGTACTCGCTTCGTGAGCGGGCATCCCAAATCGACAGTGAACCGTTATTTAAGTTTTGCAGTATAAAACTTTTGTCTGCAACAAGCGGTTGATCTGCGTTAACAGTGAGGGCCGATGGTGTCGGCTGGTGGTCCTGTTGGCTTATCGATAGTCCAGCTTCTATCCATGCAGCTAGGTGGCCGTTTAGGAAGGAGGCGTTTTCTAATCCGCAGCAATGCATACTCCAGATAAAACGTCCCGCCCATGGCCCGTATTGGTCGTCATAAACAACTACGTGCGAATCTTGCGTGATGCCACACTCTGAGAAGAGAGCAGCCAACTGCTCATTACTGGGTAGCGTGTTAGCAATCGGTGTTGAGCCACTGAGTAACCGTGTGGGATCAATGTTGATCGCACCGGGGATGTGGCCTTGTTGGTAATGCTCTGTAGATGACAGATCAACAACAATAAGGTTAGCGTCGGTTAAGACAGGCGCAAGTTGCGCAGGATCGATAACCAAAGGTAATAGCATAGTGAGTCCACTAAATTTTGCTGGATATCGATCATAGCGATTTGTGGTGACGGACTCAATCGTTGCTACTGACTCATCCGTTTTAAAGCGAGTGTTGCAGCCGAACAAAGATATTTAAAGCGCTCTTGGTGAAAACTACTCAGCTGAAGTGTCTCTCCTGCGTCGGCATAAACCACTGCAACGACGCCACTGGTGCGAAAAACAGACATCAGCAAGCAGCCAGATTCTGGTATTTGGTCAGCAAAAGCATCCGGGATCATCGGCTTATATTTGGTAAAGTTCTCGGCTTGAATCCAGATCAACCCCGGCTTTTCAGTCAGCTTCTTAAATACGCTTGGAATATTGAGGTCGATCTCATACGAGGCCAATGGATGTGTTTTTTCAAGCCCAAAGGCTTGCGCGGCTTTGAGCGAGTGTTGCTTTGTATTGGCGATATTTAGCACGACGCGCGGTAGGCCTAATCCTTGAATCAGACCCTGCATGAGGCCTTGCAGAATATGGGTGGGTTTCGTGTAGAGATGATACCCCTTCACAAAACGCTCTGCCGTTTGATTAAAGATTTCGGCGTTTGCCAGCTCATCGGGAAGGTGTGTTTGTACCTCGGTGGGTGCTGGAGGTGGCACAGCTTTTTTCTTCGGTGCAGGTTTCACAGGCTGTGGATATTTACCCGATATCTGCTTGAGCTCCCGCTCACTGAGCTGGAAGTTACGCGGGAAATCAGAGGGGATAAATAGCATGTCCGCAGCGGGCGACAGTGTACCCGGCACATGGTAGTGACGTGATGCGGCTGCACAGCCTTGATGTAACAAGGCCATCGTTTGATCAAGCTCTAAACCCAGATAATCAGCAATAATATCGGGCGTATTGATATGCCGTGAGCTGCGCCAGTTGTGACTGACGATCTGGGCAAGCCAGTTCCCCAGTTTAATTGGGAAGTAACGCTCTTGTACCAGATGATTCATTTCACGTAGCTGTTCGTCATCAAGGCGAGGATCGCCGAGTGCGCGCTGGTGCAAGCGTGCGAGCATCGCTCTGGATGGCGACGTTTCCGGGTCTTGCGCTTCGATTGTTAGCTCTGATAGCCCCCAAACCTGCGACAGCGCCATGGATATATGCTGAATAGTGCAGCCCAGTACATCGTGCTCTGCTAAGCTTTGATCGATCTGCTCTTCGCGTACTTTGATCTGGATTTTGTTCATGTGCAGCGGCGCATGGAGCCATAAAGACCAATGGGCCACACCATAAAAGAGCGCAGCTAAAAAGCTCTCTTCGACAAAGGGAAGCTTCTTGCGCTGTAACCAAGAACGCACCTGAAACGCGGCGTGGTAGCTGTTGGCTAATGAGCGTAAGTACTGCTTTTGCTGGACGCTAGCTGGATTGATTTTAACCGGCTGTAGCTTACGGCTGATGGCCAGCAGCGGATCCATGCCGAGCGATGAAACCGCATGATCAATACTAGAGACGCGGCTGCCTTTTGCAGCATGGGCTTTTTCCGCTTCTCGCACGACATGGAATGACAGAATCGGATCATGTTTGACGACATGAGTGAGGTCGCTGATGGTTGATGAGTCGCTCAGCAACAGTGAGCGTAGCCGCTTTAAGCTACTGGCACGCACGGGAAACGGTTTGTGTTGCAGGTATTCAGCCCATGCATCACTGCCGTAAAGGATAGAAGTTTTGTCGTCCTGTTGTTCGGGTGCGTCGGAATCAGCCATTCGTTACCTTAAACACATCAAATCTAGGGTTGTTCGAGCAAAGAACCCAGAATCCGCTGGTAGCTATCCATCCGTGATGGGCTTACATGGCCCTCTTCGATGGCTTTTAGTATAGCGCAGCCTGGCTCTTGCTCATGTTTACAGTCACGAAACTTACAGTGACCGATAAAAGGGCGGAACTCTATAAAGCCCTCTAACAAGCGCTCTGGCTCAATATGCCACAGCGCAAACTCGCGAATCCCCGGTGAGTCAATAAGGTCGCCACCATTTGGGAAATGGAACAGCCGCGCCGTGGTCGTGGTATGGCGGCCTTTGCGTGTCTGTTCTGAGAGTGCCCCTACTTTTATGTCGACCCCTGGCAGCAATTCATTAATTAAAGAGGACTTTCCGACCCCAGATTGGCCGACAAATACGCTAATTTTGTTATCAAGTGCGGCGAGTAACTGACTCAAACCATCTTTTTGAACGGTGGAGACGGTGATCACTTGGTAGCCGATGCTCTCATAGCGCTCGATGAGGCCCTCGATATACTCTCGGTTGTCAGCGTCGATTAAGTCGGTTTTATTCAGCAGCAGAACGGGCGTAATGCCACTAATCTCAGCAGCCACTAGATAGCGGTCGATCAGGTTGGCGAAGGGCATCGGCTCGACCGAAAAAGTGATAATGATCTGGTCGATATTTGCCGCCACTGGCTTGAGGTCGCCATGATTCGTGGGGCGGATCAATTCGCTGGCACGTGGCAGCTTTGCCACAACGACGCCATGATCGACACCTGCACGCCAGACCACGCGATCGCCGGTCACAAGTTGGCCAAGATTGGTACGCATATGGCAGCGTACAATCTCTCCAGTAGACCCACCCGCAAGCACTTCAACATCCACTTGTTTGCCGAAGTGGGAGATGATCAGACCTTCCTGCTCGGGGCCAAGGTCGCCCCCTTCGAGTTGCTGATCAAGCTGCGCATCTTTGCGTGAAGCACGTTTCGTGCGCTCTTCTTGAATCTTTTCGATGCGCCAAGCTTGGCGGCGTGTGAGTTTGCGTTTTGCCATGAATTCGTCTGTTTGGTGCACGCAGCCAGCGCGCTGTTCGTGTTAAGGTATTGATATTGGAGCGTCATTATAGACCGCATTTAGCTTGATTTGAGAGGAATATCTATGTCCCGTAGCGATAATCTGATTTGGATTGACTTGGAGATGACCGGGCTAGATCCAGATAACGACTACATTATCGAGATCGCAACGCTAGTTACCGATGCTAACTTAAACGTACTGGCGGAGGGGCCAAGCCTTGCGGTTCATCAGCCGCAAGAGGTGATGGATGCGATGGATGAGTGGTGTACCCGCCAACATGGGCAGTCTGGTCTGACGGCCCGCGTGCTTGCGAGTGAGATTAGCGAACGCGAAGCCGAGCAGCGTACCATCGAGTTTCTAGCGCAATGGGTGGATAAAGGTGCCTCACCCATGTGTGGAAATAGCATCTGCCAGGATCGCCGCTTCCTGTATCGCTATATGCCGGAGCTGGAAGACTTTTTCCACTATCGCAATTTAGATGTCAGCTCGGTGAAAGAGCTGGCGCGCCGCTGGCAGCCCGATGTTTTAGCGGGTGTGAAGAAGCAGGGCTCGCATTTGGCGATGGATGATATTAAAGACTCCGTGGCGGAGCTGCGCCACTATCGCGAGCATCTCTTTGTTGAATCAGCTCGAGGTTAACTGAGCTAGTCGATCGCCTCAAGTTGGGTGCGATCAAGAATCACGATCTCAGCGCGGTGCATCTCGATGGTGCCTTGCGCTTTTAACTCGTTTAGCAAACGCGATAGGGTCTCAGGTTGCATCGCTAAACGTGAGGCGATCAAGCGTTTTGAAACGGGTAGAACGATGGTGCGTTGCTCGTTATCCTCTGCGGTGCTCAACTGAGATAATAAGAAACGGATCAAACGATGGCGCGCGTTTTGTAGCGAGAGAATTTCGATCTCGTTAATGCAGCTATGAAGCTTCTGCGCCATCATCGCCATCACACGCGTTGCTCCCTGTGGTGCAGCCTCGAGTGCTTTTAGATAAGCATCGCTATGGATGGCGAGCACTTGGCTGTTCACCAGCGCTTGGGCGCTAACCGGATAGCTTTTCCCCGCTAAGAACATCACCGCTTCTGCAAATGTATGGTTTTGCTGGATAATCTCGATGATCTTTTCATTCCCCTCTGCACTGGAGCGATAGAGCTTTATCTTGCCCTCAAGCACTAGGTAGAAGTGGGTCGCGCTGTCGTGGTGGTGGAAGAGTATTTCGCCGCGCTCCAGTGTCACCACATTGGAGGCGCGGTGCAGCGATTGCAGCGTGGCATTATCGAACGCGGAGAACAGCATATGTTGGGCCGCACGAAACCACGCTTGCTCTTTGGTGTGGGGCAGCACTGCCATTAAACGCTCCTTGAAGGCTAATTTAAGAACTCATGCCAAGCTTCGACAAGCTCGATAAAGTCGTCAATACCGCAGCAAGCGTCAGCTTCGCTATCGTAGAGCGCGAAGTCCTCTGCAAGCTCTGCTGCGGTATCGTCGCCATGCGCGCGAATCGTGACTTCGCCCTGCTCAATGCGCAAGGTTGCCACAGCGCTTGATTGGGTGAATGGGTGTGTCGCTGTGCGCTGTTGCTGCGCCATGTCGAGTAACGCGGCGGCCTTGGCTTGGCTGCCGCACTCTTCACTGAGCCAGCGCCCAAAAGCTTCTGCTCCCATCGAGAGTCGAGCCTCTGGGTTGCCGTATAGATCGTAAGTAAAGTCGTATTCCATGGTATTAGGCTTCGTTTATTGGGGTGGTTCAGTGTAGAAGTTGCCGCGCAGCTCGACCTCGGTCAGAAATAAACGCATCTCGAACTCGAGTTGATGGTAGTCGGACAGCATATGTTCGCATAGCCGGTAAAAGCTTTTGTTGTGTTCAAGTTCTCGCAAGTGCGCCAGCTCGTGGACCACGATCATGTTAAGGAATGGCTCGGGAACGCGTTTAAATAGATGGCTGATACGAATTTCGCGCTGACTTTTCAGCTTCCCACCCTGCTGGCGTGAAATACGGTGGTGTGTGCCTAGCGCATTGTGAACCAGATGTATTTTGGCATCAAACGCTACTTTGTTGAGCGGGTCAGTGCTCTTGAGGTATTGGCTTTTAATCGCCATCACATAGCTGCGTAGCAATTTATCATTGTTGATGCTGTGTGCACTTGGGTATTTGCTGCGCAGATAGCCCGCGACTTTCGCCTCTTTTAATAAGCTTGCGGCTTGGTGTTGCACGGTTTCGGGGTAGGCTCTTAGGTAGCGCAGTAGCGTCTCGTCCGACATCTTTAAGCCTCACTTCGTGCTGTAGCGTTTTGCTGTAGCTGGTTAATTGCCCAGTCGATATGTTCCTGCACCAACGGTGACGATGCTTCTCGCTTTGCTTTGAGTGCATCGATGACCGCGGCTCCACCACGGCTGTTGCCAAGCGCAATGGCAAGGTTACGCTGCCAGCCTTCGAAACCGGTACGGCGAATAGCTGAGCCTTCGGTACGCTTTAGAAAAGTGGCTTCATCCCATGCGAACAGCGTCAGTAATGAGACATCATCAAGGGCGTGGCGTGGGTGAAAGTCGCTCTCCTCTGTCAATTTGGCAAAACGGTTCCAAGGACAAACCAGTTGGCAGTCATCGCAGCCGAAAATCCGATTTCCCATTAACGGGCGCAAATTCAATGGAATTGCACCTCTATGCTCTATCGTTAAGTAGGAGATACAGCGTCTTGCATCCAGCTCATAGGGGCCAATAAAAGCGTTTGTCGGGCAGATATCAAGGCAGGCGGTGCAGCGCCCGCAGTGGTTTTTGGTGATCGGCTCAGCCACCGGCAGTGGCAGGTCGATAAACAGCTCGCCTAAAAAGAAGTAGGACCCAGCTTGGCGGTTAAGAATAAGTGTATGTTTACCGGTCCAGCCGATTCCAGCCTGCTGTGCTATGGGGCGTTCCATCACTGGTGCGCTATCCACAAAGGCACGATAGCCCAGCGCAGAGGTCGCTTTTTCAATCCGCTGGCCCAGCTGCGTAATACGCTTGCGCATGGTCTTATGGTAATCCCGCCCTAAGGTGTAGCGGGCGATGTAGGCTTTATCGGGCTGACCAATGAGTTTTAAAGCATCGAAAGCTGGTGGGGTGTAGTCCATACGTAAGCTAATGATCCGGCAACTGCCGGGTACGAGCTCATAGGGTTTGCGGCGCTTTTCACCATGGTCAGCAAGGTAGTTCATCTGGCCGTGATAGCCTTTCTCTAGCCAAGCTTGTAGCTGGGCAAAATCGCTGTCGAGATCAGGGTCCACAATGCCACACTGCTGAAACCCAAGTTCAGCGGCCCAAACAGGGATCTGTTCGCTAAGCGATAATAACTGTTCGTCGGTGAGAGAATGCGACACGTGAGAATTTGCCTACCTTAAATCAGCTTCCTCTATACTTAGGGTGATAGCCTGAGTCTAAGAAGCCTGAAAACTATGAATATATTACCAAGCGCATTATACACGGCAGAGCAAACACGGTTACTAGATAAAACCGCCATTGAAACGGCAGGGATTCCCGGTTTTACCTTGATGAAACGAGCAGGACGAGCGGTGTTTTCGGCCTTACTGAACCGCTGGCCGCGCGTAGCGTCAATAACTGTACTCTGTGGTGGCGGCAATAATGGTGGTGATGGGTTTGTTGTTGCGGCGCTCGCCAAACAAAAAGGGTTGCAGGTGCAAGCGCTCTTCGTTGGTGGCCAAGGGTTTGCGGCGGGGCTATCAGGAGAGGCACGTGAAGCATGGCTATGGGCCAGTGGAGAGGGGGTGCATTTTGAACCTTATGATGCGGCAACTCCCCTGCACGGTGAGGTTATCGTCGATGCTTTGTTGGGTACTGGTTTAACAGGTGAAGTGCGCGAGCCTTTTGCGGCGCTTATCGAACGAATCAACCGTATGAGCACGTCTGTGTTAAGTGTGGATATTCCCTCGGGGCTTTGTTCAGATACAGGACGTATGCTGGGGAGCGCCATAAAAGCGGACATCACCATCAGTTTTATCGGGCTTAAGCTCGGCCTGTTTTCGCATAGTGCAGTGAACCATGTGGGGGAGGTGCTGTTTGATGATCTGCGCATTCCCGACACTGTTTATGAACAGGTGGATGTTGCTGCGTTTCGTGTGACCCAAGAGGATGTGGCTGAGTGCTTGCCGCCGCGCAGGCGCACCGCTCACAAAGGCGACTTTGGCCATGTGCTGGTGGTTGGTGGCAACAGTGGCATGGGAGGCGCTGCATTGATGGCGGCAGAGATGGCGGTGAGCTGCGGAGCGGGTAAGGTGAGCCTTGCAACCCGCGAAGAACATGTTGTGGCAAGCCTGATTCGTGCGCCGGAAGTGATGGTTAAAGGGGTGCGCTCAGGGCTGGAAATCTCCCCTCTGCTGGAGCAGGTTAGCGTCGTTGTTATTGGCCCTGGATTGGGCCGTGACGCGTGGGCGGACCACATGTTACAGGTGGTTCTGCAGAGCAATAAGCCTATGGTCTTGGATGCTGATGCGCTCAATTTAATAGCTGAAAAGGGCTTGTTGTCGCGCTTGAAGGGCTTACCTAGCGTGATTACGCCGCATCCGGGTGAGGCGGCTCGGCTTCTCGGTACCGATACAGCTGAGATCCAGTCTGCTCGTCAGTCATCGGTAGAGCAGCTGCATCGCGAAACCGGCGCCGTTGTGCTGCTCAAAGGTTCGCGAACGCTGATCAGTGATGGTGACTCACTCTATGTGTGCAGTGCTGGAAACCCCGGTATGGCCAGTGGCGGCATGGGTGATGTGCTATCGGGTGTGATTGGCGGGATGTTGGCACAAAAGTTGAGCTTAATTGATGCCGCTCGGGTTGGCGCTTATGCTCATGCTCATGCGGCTGACCTTTGTACGGAACAAAACGGTGAGATAGGCTTGAAAGCAACCGACCTGATACCCTATGTTAGATCTGTTTTAAACGGGATAGTGTGATTTATTGCGATGCAAGAGACTGTTTTTATTGCCGATGAGGCTGCGATGGAGCACATTGGTGCTGTTTTGCTAGAAGCGATGCAACAACGAGGTGTCGTTCATCTGCAAGGTGATTTGGGTATGGGGAAAACAACGCTAAGCCGAGGACTGCTGCGTGCAGCGGGCCATCAGGGCGCTGTCAAAAGCCCAACGTATACACTGGTCGAGCCTTATGACGTTGCCCAAGGCACTATCTACCACTTCGATCTTTATCGCCTGCTTGACCCCGAAGAGCTTGAGTACCTGGGGATTCGTGATTACTTCACTGACGACAGTTTGGCGCTGATTGAGTGGCCTGATAAGGGGCAAGGCTTGCTGCCAGAACCCGACTTGGAGCTGTTCTTGACGCCACAAGATGAGGGGCGTGCGTTGTGCTGGCTGGCGCACTCTGAACATGGTGCTGTCGCGGCTGAGAAGCTCCAACTCAAATTAGGTTGCTGATTCGCGTTATGGTGCACAGGAGAAGTATGTTGGCGCGATTAGCGGGTGTTTTATTGGCTCTGCTGTTTTGGACGCAGAGCGCTTGGGCTGTGGATATAGACGGGGTTCGCTATTGGGTCTCGCCGGAAAAGACGCGGGTTGTACTCGAAGTTGATCGTACGCTCAAGCATAAGGTCTTTACGCTTTCCAACCCGCACCGTGTGGTTGTTGATATCATCGACGGCCGTTTGAAAGGCAAACTGCTCGCATCGGATCTAAAAAGTACCCCGTTAACGAAGGTTAGAAGCTATGACCATGGCGATAAGCTGCGTATTACATGGGAAGTGAGTGAGGCGGTTCGCACGAATAGCTTTCAGCTTGCTCCAAGTGGTGAGCGTGGGCAGCGCTTAGTTATTGATCTGTACAGTAAAAAACGCCCGCAAAAAGCCGTTAAGACAGCAGCTGCACAGGTGCAGGATAAACGCGATGTCGTGGTGGCGATTGATGCTGGCCACGGTGGTGAAGACCCCGGCGCGATTGGCCCCGGAGGTTTGCAAGAGAAGAAAGTAGTGCTGGCGATAGCTAAAGAGCTTAAGCGCCTGATCGATAAAGAGAAGGGCTTTCGAGCAGAGCTAGTAAGGACCGGCGATTATTACATCAGTTTGCGTAAACGCACGACGAAAGCGCGTCGTGAACTACGGGCGGATCTCTTTATCTCGATTCATGCCGATGCCTTCAAAGATCCACGTGCGAAAGGCGCATCGGTGTGGGTGCTTTCAGAGCGCGGCGCGAGTAGCTCTATGGGGCGTTGGTTAGCCAATTCGGAGAATGCGTCGGACCTTATTGGTGGTGTGGGCGATTCGGTCAAACTGGATCATGAAGATGGATCGGTGAATAAAATTTTGCTCGATATGTCGATGCACTCCAGCCAAACCTATGGCCGCGATATTGCCAGCCGTATCCATAAAAAAATCGCCGGTTTCGCTAAAATGCATAAGCGCCACGTCGAAAAAGCGGGCTTCTTAGTGCTGAAGTCCCCAGATATGCCATCGGTTCTGGTGGAAACAGGATTTATCTCAAACCCTGATGAGGCGCGACTGCTGCGTACGTCCCGCTATCAAAAGAAGATGGCTAACGCGATCTACGGCGCAGTGAAAGAGTATTTCTGGAACCGTCCGCCGGATGATTCGCTGATCGCTTATCAGAAGTATCGTGGCTATAACAGCGGTGGTAAACGCACCTACCGTGTTGAGCGCGGCGATACGTTATCTGTTATCGCTTCGCGCCATGGTGTTTCATTGGGTGACTTACGTAAGGAAAACGCGATCAAAGGTGATAAGATTCGCGTCGGCCAAGTACTCAATATCCCTGCAGGCTAATACACGAAGGATACATGTCTCGAATTCATCTACTGTCGCCACGCTTGGCGAACCAAATTGCCGCTGGTGAGGTTGTAGAACGGCCCGCTTCGGTCGTGAAAGAGCTACTGGAAAATAGTCTAGATGCCGGCGCAACCAGCCTTGAGCTGGATGTTGAGCAGGGCGGCGTAAAGCTGATCCGGATTCGTGACGATGGCGATGGTATTGAAAAAGATGACCTCGCATTGGCACTTAGCCGCCACGCGACCTCCAAAATCCTCGAGCTTGAAGATCTTGAGGCGGTGTGCAGCCTCGGCTTTCGGGGGGAGGCTTTGGCGAGTATTAGCTCAGTTTCGCGGTTAACACTGACATCGCGTCAGAAAGATGCAGCGAATGCTTGGCAAGTGACCACTGAGGGGCGTGATATGCAGGCGGAGGTTTCGCCAGCGGCGCATCCTAAAGGTACAACGCTGGAGGTACGTGACCTATTTTTCAATACGCCAGCACGGCGTAAGTTTCTGCGTACTGAAAACACCGAATTTAAACACCTCGAAGAGGTGGTCAAACGGCTAGCGTTGAGCCGCTTCGATGTGGCGTTCCAGCTGCGCCATAATGGCCGTGTTATTCACCAATTGCGTCCAGCGCGCTCTCAGCCTGAGCGGGAGCGGCGCGTTGCTTCGGTTTGTGGCCCGCAGTTTATCCAGCAGTCGCTGAGTGTCGATGTCGTTGCAGAATCCTCGGGTATCTCTTTACGTGGCTGGATTGGCTTACCTACTTTCTCGCGCAGTCAGGCCGACCTGCAGTACTTCTTTGTTAATGGTCGTATGATTCGCGATAAAGTTGTGACCCATGCGGTACGCCAAGCGTATGCCGATGTGCTCTATCATGGCCGCCATCCCGCCTATGTTCTCTATTTAGAGCTCGATCCTGCGCTGGTGGATGTCAATGTACACCCTACCAAGCATGAGGTGCGCTTTCGCGAGAGCCGCCTTGTACACGACTTCATCTATCGCAGTATCCATCGCGTGATTGGCGATGTCCGCCCCGATGCCGAAAGTGTTCCAGCGCTGCAGCAGGTGACTCAAGCTGAGGAGGTTAGCTATCAGCAGCACTCGATGCCGTTAGCAAACCGCCCAGCGGCCTCGCCGTCAGCGTCACAGGTGCAAGAGCAAGTCAGCGCGTATGGGCAATTACATCAGCCAGCGGCAGAGCCCGTGCAGCCGCCACAAGCATTTAACATGCTAAATAAACCTGCAACTGTGCTTGGGCATTCCGATGAGTCTGAACGTGAGTATCCACCGCTCGGTTTTGCCGTGGCTCAGCTACACGGCATCTATATTCTGGCGGAAAACCGCGATGGGATGGTGCTGGTCGATATGCACGCTGCGCATGAGCGTATCGTCTATGAACGCCTGAAAGCGGCTTACGAAACGGAAGGGGTGCGCAGTCAGCCTCTGTTAGTGCCTGTGAGTGTAGCGATGAGCCAACGCGAGGCGGATGTTGCTCAAGCTCATGATAAGGCGTTGCAGCAGCTTGGCTTTGAGTTGCAGCGTTTGGGCGAGGAGACCATGGTGATTCGTCAAGTACCAGTGACATTGGCGAAAGCGGATGTCGAGCAGTTACTGCGCGATGTGCTATCCGACCTAATCACTTACGGCCACTCGCGACGAATTCAAGAGCATATCAACGAGTTGCTAGCGACGATGGCCTGTCACGGCGCGGTGCGGGCGAATCGGCAGTTAACGCTGCCCGAAATGAATGCGCTACTGCGCGATATGGAGGTCACTGAGCGCAGTGGTCAGTGTAATCATGGCCGACCCACATGGACCCAGCTTACGTTGGGCGAACTCGACAAATTATTTATGCGAGGCCAGTGACATTTATGTCATCTACCGAAAAATTTCCTCCAGCTATATTTCTTATGGGGCCCACAGCGGCAGGGAAAACCGATTTAGCACTGCGGCTCACTGAAGCGCTACCGTGCGATATTATCAGCGTCGACTCTGCATTGATCTATCGTGATATGAATATTGGTACGGCCAAACCCGATGCAGCAACTTTAGCGCGCTATCCGCACCGGTTGGTCGATATTATTGATCCTAGTGAGTCCTATTCGGCTGCTGAGTTTCGCCGTGACGCATTACGTGAAATGGAAGACATTAGCAGCCGAGGCCGTATCCCCTTGTTGGTTGGGGGAACGATGATGTACTACAACGCTCTGCTCAAGGGGTTGGCAAAGCTTCCGGAGGCTGACCCGGCGATCCGAGCACGCCTTTTGGCATGGGGCGAGCAAGAGGGCTGGCCCGCACTGCATCAGCGCTTAGCCGAGGTAGACCCGAAATCGGCTGAGCGCCTTAAGCCAACAGACTCTCAGCGGCTGCAGCGTGCGCTTGAGGTCTATGAGGTCACCGGGCGGCCCATGAGCGAACTTTGGCAAGAACAGCAAGCCGAACAACTGCCCTACAACATTACTAACCTTGCAGTGATGCCAGCAGAGCGTAAAACACTGCACGAGCGAATTGCGTTGCGTTTTAACATGATGTTGGATGAAGGGTTTGAGGAAGAGGTGCGCGCGCTTTATGCGCGTGGTGATCTTAATCCGCAAATGCCATCAGTCCGCTGTGTTGGCTATCGACAGATGTGGTCCTATATTGAAGAGGAATACGATTATCAAACGATGATCGATAAAGGCATTATTGCAACACGCCAATTAGCCAAGCGCCAAATTACATGGTTAAGAAGTTGGGAAAACTTACATTGGTTAGAAAGCGAAGATAAAGATATTCTTAATATCAGCTTGAAATTGGTCAATACTGCCATTATATAATGCAATCAGCTGTAAGTTTTTGGTGCTATGCACAATTTTGGCGCCAATTTTTTGGTTGCACACAATAAAATATAACGATTATTTATCAGGAAGGAGTTCCCAATGTCAAAAGGGCAATCACTACAAGACCCTTATCTTAATGTTCTACGCAAGGAGCGTGTTCCCGTTTCTATCTTTCTGGTAAACGGCATTAAGCTTCAGGGGCAAATCGAATCATTTGACCAATTTGTTATCTTGTTGAAAAACACAGTTAGCCAAATGGTATACAAGCACGCTATTTCAACGGTTGTACCAGCGCGTCCAGTAAAGCTGCCACAGCCTGAAGAAAAACAGCCTGAGTGAGGTAGTCACTGATTGTTTTTTGAACGTCCGGAGTCTGGTGAAAAAGCCATACTCGTTCATATGGATATGGCCGATGAGGCCGTCCAAGAATCACCTCGCGAGCTCGAGGAGCTCGCGCTATCTGCCGGAGCTGATCCTGTCGAAATTTTGATGGGATCGCGCCATAAACCCACTTCAAAGTTCTTTGTTGGTAGCGGAAAGCTTGATGAATTACGCCAGCTTGTGCAGTTGCACGAAGCTGAGGTGGTTATCTTCAATCACCCCTTGTCACCGGCACAAGAACGTAACATAGAGCGTGAAATTAAATGCCGAGTACTTGATCGCACCGGCCTTATTCTTGATATTTTCGCGCAGCGAGCTCGGACTCACGAAGGTAAGTTACAGGTTGAACTAGCCCAGCTAGAACACGTGTCAACGCGCCTTGTGCGAGGCTGGACCCATTTGGAGCGTCAAAAAGGCGGTATCGGTCTTCGCGGCCCGGGTGAGAGTCAGCTAGAGACTGACCGACGTCTTTTGCGGGCACGTATTAAAGCGATCAATGCACGCTTGGAAAAAGTGCGCAAGCAGCGTGAGCAGGGGCGTCGCTCCCGTCAGCGTGCAGAAGTACCTACCGTGTCTTTGGTGGGCTATACAAACGCAGGTAAATCGACACTCTTTAATCGTATTACAGATGCGGATGTGTACGCAGCTGATCAGCTGTTTGCTACCCTTGACCCGACTTTGCGTCGGATCGAGTTGGAGGATGTTGGTCCGGCCATTTTGGCGGATACGGTGGGTTTTATACGCCACCTTCCTCACAAGCTTGTTGAGTCGTTTCGTGCCACGTTGCAAGAAACAACGGATGCAACCTTATTGCTGCATGTGGTAGATGCATACGACGAAGAGCGCCAAGGGCATATGGACGAGGTTGAGCACGTATTACGCGAGATCGGCGCTGAAGATGTGCCGCTGTTGCAAGTGTTTAATAAAATCGACCAGATGCCGGGACAAGAGCCTCGCATCGATCGTGATGATCAGGGTATGCCAACCCGTGTTTGGTTGTCTGCGCAAAGTGGTGCTGGCGTCGAGTTACTGCTTCAGGCGGTTAATGAAGCGCTCTCGGACGATGTTTTTCACGACACGATTAAGCTGACCCCGCGCGAGGGGCAGCTGCGTTCTCAGCTTTATGCGCAGGGAGCCGTGTTGGAAGAGTCATACGATGAGTGTGGCGATATACATCTGGAAATCAGGTTGCAACGTAAAGATCTATTACAGATCCTAAGTCGGCTTGGTATGCCAACTGAACAATATCGGGTAGAGCCGGTCTATTAAACCGGCCTCAACAACAATTTCAATTTGGTTTTTACGGAGTAACGATATGGCTTGGAACGAGCCTGGCGGAAACGGCAACAACCAGGATCCTTGGGGCGGTGGTGATAACCGCAATAAGGGTAATCGAGGAAATGATCAGGGGCCCCCTGACATGGACGAGGTGCTACGTAAGCTGCAAGACAGACTCAATGAGCTGTTTGGTGGCTCTGGAAAGAAACGTGGCGGCGGTGGTAGCGGCAGTGGCAGTGGTGGCTCAGGTGCGTTTTTCTGGGTCGCTATCGTCGTGGCCGCACTTGTTTGGGGTGGCATGGGTTTCTACACAGTCGACCAGCAAGAGCGTGGCGTTGTTTTACGCTTAGGTAAGTACCACGACACGGTTAATCCGGGTCTGCAATGGAACCCGCCGATGGTTGACCAAGTGTCGATCGTCAATACAACGCGAGTTCGTAGCCATGATCACCAAGCACTCATGCTCACTGAGGATGAGAATATCGTTGATGTGTCTATGGCGACTCAGTACGTCGTTTCAGATCCTAAAGCGTATAAACTGAGTGTTCGTGATCCTGATGACAGCCTGACAAACGCTGCAGAGTCGGCGCTTCGTCACGTAGTGGGTTCATCTGACATGCACTCGATTCTGACGGAAGGCCGTGAGACGTTGGCAATTCAGGTGCAAGAGCGCCTGCAAAGCTACATGTCAGATTACAACACCGGTATCGCGATCACTAAAGTCAACATCAAAGAAGCGCAAGCGCCGAATCAGGTTCAGGATGCATTTGATGATGTTATCAAGGCGCGTGAGGATGAGCAGCGTGTGAAAAACGAAGCGCAATCTTATGCCAACGGTATCATCCCAGAAGCACGTGGTCGTGCGCAGCGTATGCTTGAAGAAGCAAGCGCGTATCGCGAGCAGGTCGTCTCTCGTGCACAGGGTGAGACAAAACGTTTCTCAGCGCTGTTAAACGAGTATCAGAAAGCGCCAGAGGTTACGCGTGAGCGTCTGTACATAGACGCTATGCAAGAAGTATTGAAAAACAACCCGAAAGTTTTGGTTGATGTCGATGGCGGTAACAACATGATGTATCTGCCTGTGGATAAGTTAATCCAAAATCGACAAGAGCAAAGCCGTACAACGGTGGCACCAAATAACCTACGTCTTGACGACCAGTCACTGCGTAACGTGACCAACCAAGTTGTAGATCAGCTCCGTAAACGTCAGCCAGTTCGTAGGGAGGGTCGATAATGAGCGGTAAGTCACTTTTTTCAGTCATTTTGGCGGGCTTGATCATTATCGTTGCATCCAAGTCTGTTTATATCGTTAAAGAAACTGAGCGTGCCGTTAAACTGCGCTTTGGTGAAATCGTGGACGCTGACGTTAAGCCTGGCTTGCGCTTCAAGTTCCCATTCGTTAACACCATCCGTAAGTTCGATTCGCGAGTGCTATCGCTGGATAGCCGTCCTCAGGCGTTCCTAACGATTGAGAAGAAGCGTTTGATTGTTGATGCGTTCGTAATGTGGCGTATCGATAACGTCGGTACTTACTACACGGCTACCTCGGGTGAAGAGTTCCGTGCCGCAGATCTACTTTCGACGCGTGTAGAGAACGAACTGCGTAACCAGTTTGGTGCTCGAACGCTGAACGAGGTGGTTTCTGGTGAGCGTGATGAAGTGATGGCAACTGCTATCAAAAGCTTGAACGATGTCGCTGAACGTGAGCTAGGTGTGAGTATTGTGGATGTGCGTGTTAAGCGTATCGAGCTGCCACCTGAGGTATCGAATTCTGTTTATGATCGTATGCGCACCGAGCGTGAGCGAGAAGCGCGTGAACTGCGTTCGCGAGGTTTCGAGCTTGCTGAAGGTATCCGTGCAGACGCTGATCGTCAGAAAACGGTTATCGAAGCGGAAGCTTACCGTGAGGCCGAAGAGGTACGCGGTGAGGGAGATGCGCAGGCAGCAGCAATCTATGCGGACGCCTACTCTGCTAACCCAGAATTCTACTCGTTTACGCGTAGTTTGAAGGCGTACACTGAATCTTTCCAAGGTAACGGCGATGTGATGTTGCTCAAGCCTGATAGTGAGTTCTTTAAGTACCTATCAAACTCGAAACAAGGCGAGTAAGCCGATAGGCTAAAAAGCGGGATTTTTGCTGCACTTTGATCTCGCTTCCATGTTATTATTGCAAAAACCGGGCTTAGTCCCGGTTTTTTTGTGTTGGGTGTGGGGCAACGTATATGTCTTCTGAGTTTTGGTATGAGCTGCTGATCGCTTTTTGTCTCGTATTAATTCTAGAGGGCATTATGCCGTTTCTTTACCCAAACCGGTGGCGTCAACTGGTAGCCCAGTTATCGGTTATCGATAACAAAACGCTACGAGTGATGGGGCTAGCCAGTATGCTAGCCGGTGTAGCCGGTTTATATCTTATTCGTTAATACAGTTACTGGAGTGATACATGGCGTTGGCTGATCGCTGGTTGCTGCCTGATGGTGTGAAGGAGATGCTACCTCCGCGTGCTCATCAGGTCGAAGCACTACGTCGCAAACTGCTGGATCTTTATAACTGCTGGGGTTATGACCTCGTAATGCCGCCTTTGATGGAGCATATGGAGTCATTGTTAACCGGTGTAGGTGAAGATCTCGATCTCAAAACTTTCAAGCTTATTGACCAGTTGACGGGTCATACCTTGGGTATCCGAGCTGATATCACCCCGCAGGTGGCGCGTATTGATGCGCACCGTATGACGGGTGATGGTGCTAACCGCCTGTGTTACTGCGGTTCTGTGTTGCATACGCATGCTGTTAATGGTTTGGCATCGCGCAATCCGCTGCAGCTTGGCGCAGAGTTGTATGGCCACGCTGGTATCGAGAGTGATATCGAAGTGATCGCCCTAATGATTGAAACGCTGATAGCCGCTGGTTTAGAAGATGAGCTGAGCTTGGATCTTGGCCATGTCGGTATCTTCCAGGGGCTGGTAGCTGGCGCAGGTTTATCGCAGCAGCAGACAAAGCAGTACATGGAGTTGCTTGGCCGCAAAGCGTTGCCAGAACTGCGTGATTACCTGGCGCAGTTAGATGCGGCAGAGGATGTCGTGCACAACTTGTCGCTGCTGCCAACGCTGAATGGCGGTGTTGAGGTGTTAGCGCGTGCCAAGCAGCAGTTGCAAAACCCATCGGCCGATGTTTTAGACGCGATCGTTTACTTAGAAACGCTGGCGGGTCGCCTGCAAGAGCGCTATCCGCGCGTTGATCTGTATTTCGATCTGGGTGAGCTGCGTGGCTATAACTATCACACTGGGGTCGTGTTTTCTGCATTGACGCCTGTTTTCGGTCAAGCGATCGCGAAAGGCGGTCGTTATGACGCGATTGGTAAAGATTTTGGGCGTGCAAGACCGGCAACGGGCTTTAGTACAGACCTTAAAGTTTTGGCGGATCTAACCGTCGATACGAACGGCAATGCTGGCAGTATTCTCGCCCCGCAAGGCAATGAATCTGAGTTATTGAGCAAAATTGCCGAGTTGCGTTCTCAAGGAGAGCGCGTGGTGCAGCAACTGCCTGGAGACACATCAGATGATGCTGGTGTCGAGCGTCGGTTGGTGAAACAAGGCGACAGCTGGGTTGTGACCCAAGCGTCGTAAACGAATGAACGAAATGAGTTTAGAGACAGCAATGGGCAAGAACGTAGTTGTTTTAGGTACGCAGTGGGGCGACGAAGGTAAAGGTAAGATCGTAGATCTGCTAACGGATAAAGTGTCGGCTGTAGCGCGTTTTCAGGGTGGCCACAATGCAGGTCACACATTGGTTATCGACGGTCAAAAGACTGTACTGCATTTGATTCCATCAGGGATTTTGCGTGACAACGTATTGTGTTTGATCGGTAACGGTGTAGTGCTCTCGCCAGAAGCTCTGTTGAAAGAGATGAAGGGGCTGGAAGAAGCTGGCGTGCCAGTTCGCGAACGTTTGCGTTTGAGTCCTGCTTGCCCATTGATCCTGCCATATCACGTTGCACTGGACCAAGCTCGCGAAGCTGCACGCGGTAACGCAAAAATCGGTACGACGGGGCGTGGTATCGGTCCTGCATACGAAGATAAAGTCGCACGCCGTGGTTTACGTCTAGCCGATATGCTGGATGCAGAGCGTTTTGAGACGAAACTGCGTGAAGTGATGGCTTATCACAACTTCGTGCTGAAGAATTACTATCAAGCTGAGGAAGTTAGCGTTGAAGCCGTCTTGGAAGAAGCGCTGGCGATGGCAGAAGAGTTGCGTCCACTTGTGGCTGATGTAACGGCAATTTTGCACGAGAAGCGCAAAAACGGCGATAGCATCATGTTTGAAGGTGCTCAGGGTTCGTTGTTGGATATCGACCACGGTACTTATCCGTACGTTACCTCTTCAAATACAACGGCTGGTGGTACATCGACAGGTTCTGGCTTTGGGCCTCTTTACCTAGATTACATTCTGGGTATTACCAAGGCTTACACAACACGCGTAGGTAGCGGTCCATTCCCAACTGAGCTGAGCTGCGATGTTGGTATGCATCTAGGTACAAAAGGGCATGAGTTTGGTGCAACCACCGGTCGTGAGCGTCGTTGTGGTTGGTTTGATGCTGTTGCGTTGAAGCATGCTATTCAGATCAACTCTGTATCCGGCATTTGCTTGACCAAGTTGGACGTTCTGGATGGCTTGGAAGAGATCAAAGTGTGCGTTGGTTACCGCGATGCTGCAGGCAATGTTGTTGAAACACTAACAGGTAGCGAAGACTACGAAGCGGTTGAGCCTGTATATGAAACTCTATCGGGCTGGAGCGACTCCACAGTGGGTGCTAAGTCATTAGATGCTTTGCCACAAGCGGCACGCGATTATATCAAGCGTTTAGAAGAGCTGATTGAAGCGCCTGTGGATATTGTCTCTACTGGCCCAGATCGCAACGAGACTATCGTATTGCGTGATCCGTTCGATGCGTAATATATAGTGTTGATGCGAAAAAAAACCGGCTTATGCCGGTTTTTTTGTGTCCGCTATTTATGTTGCTAGCGGACATTTACCTATCTAATGGTTAGGGAGGGGGCTAAGCCGTCGCTTGGTGGATGCTTTTTAGCAGTGCTTTAAACAACTTAGGGTTCGCAGCTACAGTATCGCCGTGTTCGCGGAACGTGTTGCCGCCACGGAAATCGCCGAGCAAACCGCCGGCTTCTTGGATCAGCAGTGCACCGGCATCAAGTAGTTCTTTATTCGCACCTTGCTGTACGAAACCGTCGAATCGGCCTGCCGCTGTATAAGCCATGTTTAGTGCAACTGAGCCGCCGTTGTGTGTAACAGCGCCCGCTGTTTGCAGATGGCAGAAGATCGCTTTGTACACATCAAAACGAGCTTTCTCTTTTGGCGTGTTTAAGAAGCAGGTACCAATAACAGCTTGATCTAGAGCGCGCAGGTTTGTCGTACGTATACGCTTACCGTTTAGCTGCGCACCATTTCCGCGGCTTGCGGTGTACTCTTCGCCAGTGAGTGGGTTGAGAATAAGGGCGTGTTCAATGCGGCCCTTAATAACAGCCGACATGCAAATGGCGAACGCAGGAATGCCATTAGAAAAGTTGGCGAGGCTGTCAATTGGATTGATCTGCCAGGTGACCTCAGCTTCACCTTCACTGGGTTGGTATTGGCCTGAGTATTCGCCGTGGATTGCGTGAGCTGGATACGCTTTTTGAATAGTAAAAGCGATTGTTTGTTCCGCCTTTGTCGCAGCGTCAGAGATAAACTCACCAACACTTTCTTGTTCTGACTTCATAAGATCGAGTCGTTCAGCGGCACGGGCGATCTGTTCTCCTGCGAGGCGCGCAGCGCGCAGGGCAATATTCAGCATGGGTTGCATTAATTTGGACCTGAGGTTTAAACCAAAAAGAGAATTATACAAAAGCAACGGCCCAGACAGAATACCTGTCGAGGCAATCTGTTAAACTAATGGCCATAATTCACGCTTTTAGTACTGGATAACCATGAACTTATCAGATATTCGCATCGTATTGGTCAACACAACTCACAGCGGCAACATTGGTGGCGTTGCTCGTGCTATGAAAAATATGGGCTTAAGCGATCTCGTTTTGGTCAAGCCTAATGTCTTTCCCTCTGATGATGCTGTAGCGCGTGCATCGGGTGCAACGGATCTGCTGGATAATGCGACGCTTGTTGAAACGCTGCCAGAGGCCATAGCTGATGCTTCTTTGGTATTTGGAACCAGTGCACGAGGCCGCCATATTCCTTGGCCAGTTATGGATCCGCGTGAAATGGCGGGGGTGGTGAGCCGTGTTCAAGAGGGTACAAAGGTGGCAGTCGTTTTTGGGCGCGAGGACCGAGGCCTAACGAATGAAGAGCTACAGTTGTGTCACCATCACGTGCATATTCCTTCAGATGAGTCTTTTAGCTCACTCAACATTGCCGCTGCGGTGCAGGTGATTACTTATGAATTGCGGATGGCGGAGCTGGCACCTGAGCAGGCTAAGCAGGACGCACCGCAATGGGGTACTGAGTGGGATATTGATCTTGCTGAGCATAAAGAGCTCGAGCTGATGTATGCGCATTTAGAAAAAGTGCTTGTGGAGATCGACTTTCTCGACCCCGATAACCCGCGCCAGCTTATGCCGCGGTTGCGCCGTGTTTTTCAGCGCGCGGTGCTCGATAAAGTTGAGGTCAATATCGTACGCGGCATCTTAACGCACATCGAGAAAACCAATAAACAATAGTCTTGGAAGCTATTTCAGCGTATGGGTGGTATACTCTGTCGCCTCATTTTGTATAAACCTGAGTTAAATGCTTGGTTTTATTCTTGACTGTTTTTGTCAGGTATTGCATAATTCAGACACTGAATTAAGGCTTGGGTGAACATTATGAGGCTGACTACGAAAGGACGCTATGCAGTAACGGCAATGCTTGATTTGGCGTTACATGAGGGCAGAGGGCCAATTAGCTTGGCTGATATATCTGAGCGCCAAGGTATCTCGCTATCTTATCTTGAACAGCTTTTTGCGAAGTTGCGGCGTTCTAGTCTTGTGCGCAGTGTTCGTGGCCCAGGCGGCGGTTACCAGCTCAATCATGCTCAAGATATGATTAGTGTAGCGCAGGTTATTGATGCAGTTAACGAATCCGTTGAAGCGACAGGTTGTGATCGCTCCGGGGACTGCCAAGGTGGCGAGACCTGTTTAACGCATCACCTCTGGTGTGATCTCAGTACGCAGATCCACTCATTTCTTAATGGAATTTCGTTGGCTGATTTGGTGGCACGCAAAGATGTCCGAGACGTTGCTGAGCGCCAAGACCGTCGACAGAGCAGTCAAATTTTTCTCACGTCTAATGAATCATTGCTGGCAGATAAAGCTGCTGTTTAGTGCATAAGGGTACTGGAGTTAGAAAATGAAGTTACCAATCTATTTTGATTATTCTGCAACGACACCGGTAGACCCTCGCGTCGCTGAAAAGATGATGGAGTGTCTAACGCTTGAGGGCAACTTCGGTAATCCAGCTTCGCGTTCTCACCTGTTTGGTTGGAAGGCTGAAGAAGCGGTAGAGACTGCACGTAAACAGGTTGCAGATCTCGTTAGCGCAGATCCACGCGAGATTGTTTGGACATCGGGCGCTACCGAATCTGACAACTTGGCCATCAAAGGTATTGCTCATTTTTACCATAAAAAGGGCAAGCACATTATTACGTCCAAGATCGAGCATAAAGCGGTGCTAGATACATGTCGTCAACTTGAGCGTGAAGGCTTTGAGGTGACTTACCTTGATCCAGATAGCGAAGGTTTGATCAGCGTTGAACGCGTCGCTGAAGCGCTGCGTGACGATACGATTTTGGTCTCGCTTATGCATGTTAATAACGAAATTGGCACGATTACCGACATCGACGCGATTGGTGAGCTTACACGCAGTAAAGGTGTGTTTTTCCATGTTGATGCGGCGCAAAGCGTTGGCAAAATGCCGATTGATTTGTCGAAGACAAAGGTTGATCTGATGTCTTTTAGCGCGCACAAAATTTATGGCCCGAAAGGCATTGGCGCGCTGTATGTGCGTCGTAAGCCGCGTGTTCGCCTTGAGGCGCAGATGCATGGCGGTGGTCATGAGCGTGGCATGCGTTCGGGTACTTTACCGACCCATCAAATCGTTGGTATGGGTGAAGCATTTAGAGTCGCTCAAGAAGATATGCAGAAAGATGCAGACAAAGCCTTGGCGCTGCGTGACCGTATGTGGAATGCCTTGAACGATATGGAAGAGGTTCATATCAATGGCTCCATTGATCAGCGTTTGCCTGCAAACTTGAATGTTAGCTTTGCCTTTGTTGAGGGTGAGTCGCTACTGATGTCGCTGAAAGATCTGGCGGTATCTTCTGGTTCTGCGTGTACATCGGCAAGCTTGGAGCCTTCCTATGTGCTGCGTGCACTTGGGTTGAGCGATGAGTTAGCACATAGCTCCATTCGCTTCTCGTTCGGTCGTTTTACGACAGAAGAGGAGATCGATCATGCGGTGGGGCAGATTCGTCAAGCGGTTGATAAATTACGTGAGCTGTCGCCTTTGTGGGATATGTACAAAGACGGCGTTGATCTGAGCAAAGTAGAATGGGTTCACCACTAATCTGCGGATGGTGATTGGAGAATAGATATGGCTTACAGTGAAGAAGTAATCGATCATTACGAGAATCCGCGTAATGTTGGCAAGATGGACGATAACGACGCTAACGTTGGTACAGGCATGGTCGGTGCACCAGCATGTGGCGACGTAATGCGCCTGCAGATCAAAGTGTCTGATGAGGGTGTTATCGAAGATGCTAAGTTCAAAACCTACGGATGCGGCTCCGCCATTGCATCAAGCTCGCTGATCACGGAGTGGGTTAAAGGCATGTCACTAGATGAAGCTGCAAACTTGAAGAACACCGAGATTGCAGAAGAGCTAGCGTTACCGCCAGTTAAGATCCACTGCTCGGTACTTGCCGAAGATGCGATCAAAGCGGCAATTGATGACTACAAGAAAAAGCAATAGATAACGGCGATTAACTGGCCGCCATCTGGGTGGCCAGTAAGGATGGATTATGGCAATTACAATGACGCCCGCTGCGCAGCAGCATGTATCTCATTACTTGACTCAGCGTGGGTCGGGCTGCGGCATTCGTGTCGGTGTGAGAACATCTGGATGCTCTGGCATGGCTTACGTCTTGGAGTTTGTCGACCACGCAGAACCTGAAGATGAAGTCTTCGAGGTGGGTGCAGGTTTACAAGTTGTGATTGATCCAAAAAGCCTTGTTTATCTGGATGGCACGGAGCTGGATTTCGTTAAAGAAGGTCTGAACGAAGGGTTTAAATTCAATAACCCTAATGTTCGTAACGAGTGTGGCTGCGGCGAAAGCTTCAATATTTAAGCGTAGCTCGGTTCACTATGGATATTCAGCAGAACTACTTTGCATTTTTGGGCGTTTCAGAAGCGTTCGATATTGACCTCTCTTATGTCTCGGAGCGTTACCGAGACCTACAAAAACAGCTACATCCTGACAAGTTCGCCCACGCTTCTGACCGGGAACAGCGTATGGCTGTGCAGTATACGGCCTATCTTAACGAGGCGATGGCAACGCTTAAATCACCTTTGTTGCGGGCGCAGTATCTGCTGACGTTAAAGGGCATCGACACTCACAGTGAAGCATCGGTATCGATTGATCCTGCGTTCCTATTTGAGCAGATGGAGCTTCGTGAAACGCTTGAAAGTGCAAAAGCTTCGGATGATCCATTTGATGTTCTTGAGTCGCTCTCTGATCGTGTCGAGGTGCAGTTGCGTGCGCTAGAAAACGCATTTAAGAACGCATACGCGCATGGTGATGATACTAGTCTCGAGGATGCAGCAACAGCGGTGCGTAAAATGCAGTTTCTCACCAAACTAAGCAGTGAAATTGCTCAAGCAGAACACGATTTAGACGGATAATTAGGTTAAAGATATGGCACTACTACAGATCGCAGAACCGGGTCAAAGCGCTGCCCCGCACGAGCATAAGCTGGCAGTTGGTATTGATTTGGGCACAACAAACTCGCTTGTTGCTACTGTGCGTAGTGGCGAAGCAGTGACTCTGCCAGATCTTGAAGGGCGTCATACATTGCCATCGGTGGTGCGCTACTGTGAAGGCGGTGCTGTAGAGGTCGGGTACGCAGCACGCGAAGCGGCTACCACTGATGCGCACAATACGATTGTGTCCGCCAAACGCTTGTTGGGTCGTGGCTTAGCTGATGTTAAGTCTTTCCAGGATGTCTTGCCGTACGACTTTGTTGAAGGTGAAGGCGGTATGCCGTTCATCAATACCGCACAGGGTGAGCGTAGCCCTGTGCAAGTATCAGCAGAGATCTTGAAGCATCTTGTTGAACGGGCTGAAGAGTCGCTTGGTGGTGACCTTAAAGGTGCGGTTATCACAGTGCCCGCTTATTTTGACGATGCTCAGCGTCAAGCAACGAAAGATGCAGCGACGCTAGCAGGCATCAATGTTCTGCGCCTGCTCAGTGAGCCGACAGCTGCAGCAGTGGCTTACGGACTCGACCAAAAAGAAGACAGTACAATCTTGGTTTATGATCTAGGCGGCGGGACGTTTGATGTTTCAATCTTGCGCCTTAGCCGAGGTGTATTTGAAGTGTTGGCTACCGGCGGTGATAGTGCGTTAGGCGGCGATGATTTCGACAGTTTGCTAGCTGAGTGGATATCGGAGCAAGCCGATGTACGTACTCAGATGACCGCATCACTATCGCGTCAGTTGATGGAGCAGGCGCGTTCGGTTAAAGAGCAACTGACGACTGCTGATGAAGCTTGGGCGTCGATTGATTTGGCGGGGAAAGAGATCTCCGTTTCTGTGAGTCGCGTGCAGTTTGACGAATTAGTTGATGCATTAGTTAAGAAGACTATTCG
Source organism: Neptunomonas sp. XY-337 (assembly GCF_004959845.1). Lineage (NCBI taxonomy): Bacteria > Pseudomonadati > Pseudomonadota > Gammaproteobacteria > Oceanospirillales > Oceanospirillaceae > Neptunomonas > Neptunomonas sp. XY-337. Next base: position 242,665 of record NZ_SPLL01000007.1, read on the forward strand.
TGCTTGTAAGCGCGTTGTGCGCGATGCCTCCCTATCGTTGGAAGATATCGAAGAGATTGTAATGGTGGGTGGCTCCACACGAGTACCGTTGGTGCGCCAGCAGGTTGCTGAACTATTTGGCCGCGAACCGCACGTCGATATCGATCCTGATCGTGTGGTTGCGCTGGGTGCAGCGATTCAAGCGGATGTTCTTGCCGGTAACAAACCTGATGCCGACATGTTGCTGCTGGACGTTATTCCGTTGTCGTTGGGCTTGGAAACGATGGGTGGTCTGGTTGAGAAGGTTATCCACCGTAATACGGCGATACCGGTTGCCAGAGCACAAGAGTTTACGACCTATCAAGATGGGCAAACCGCCATGGTTGTGCATATTTTGCAGGGTGAGCGAGAACTGGTTGATGATTGCCGTTCGTTGGCTAAATTTGTGCTGCGGGGTATTCCCCCGATGGCTGCGGGTGCCGCTAAGATTCGCGTGAGTTTCCAAGTCGATGCGGACGGTTTGCTCAGTGTTGCTGCGAAAGAGTTATCCACAGGTACTGAAAGCCAAATTCAAGTGAAGCCTTCGTATGGGCTGAATGATGCACAGATCGCTGACATGCTGCGCGCATCTTATGATTCTGCGAAGGGTGATATGGCGTTGCGTGCTTTGCGTGAGCAGCAGGTCGAGGCGAATCGATTGATCCTTGCGCTTGAGCAAGCGCTGAATACTGATGGCAAAGTTTTGCTCAGCGAGTCTGAGCATAGCGAGCTACACAACGAGATTTTACAACTGCGTGAGCTGGCGCAAGGTGACGATACTGCCGCTATCGAACAAGGTGTTGAGCGCCTAGCAAAAGCGAGTGATGAATTTGCATCACGTCGCATGGATGCCAATATCCAAAAGGCGCTGCAAGGGCATACTATCCAAGAAATTGAGAAGGGGGCTTAACGTGCCGCAAATTATATTTCTTCCGCATGATGAGCTATGCCCGGAAGGTAAAGTTATCGAAGCTGAGCCAGGTGTTACGATTTGTGATGCTGCGCTCGCTAATGGTATTGAGATCGAACATGCTTGTGAAAAATCATGTGCATGTACGACCTGCCATGTCATCGTGCGAGAGGGCTTTAACTCGCTCGAAGAGTCCGATGAGTTAGAGGACGATATGCTCGATAAAGCGTGGGGGCTTGAGCCTGAGTCGCGGTTAAGTTGCCAAGCAATGGTGAGCGATGAGGATCTCGTAGTTGAACTCCCGCGCTACACGCTAAACCAAGTTTCAGAACGTCATTAGGAGGTTCTTATGAGCTTGCATTGGGTCGATGTTCAAGATATTGCGATTGAGTTGGTGGAGCAATATCCCGATACGAGTCCGTTGACAATCAGCTTTCCAGATCTTTATCAGAAAGTGATGGCATTGGAGGGGTTTGATGATGATCCCGAGCGATGCGGAGAGAAGGTTTTAGAAGCGATCCAGATGGCTTGGATCGAAGAGATGGATTAATGCGAAAGCCCGGTTAATAGACCGGGCTTTTTGATTGCTCTGTTGTCCCTTTTCATTGGTATCGCTTATAATGGCGCGTTTTTTAGAAATAGCCTAAGTTTAGGGGATTATTGAGATGGCGATCGAGCGCACACTATCTATTATCAAACCAGATGCCGTAGCAAAGAATGTTATCGGTGAAATCGAGTCTCGCTTCGAAAAAGCAGGCCTGAAAATTGTTGAGATGCAAATGAAGCAGCTGTCTGACGAAGAAGCTCAAGGCTTCTACGCAGAGCACAAAGAGCGTCCATTCTTTGGCGATCTTGTTGCTTTCATGACATCTGGTCCGGTTGTTGTTCAAGTTCTAGAAGGCGAGAACGCAATCATGGCTAACCGTGATCTGATGGGTGCTACAAACCCACAGGAAGCTGCTGAAGGTACTATCCGCCGTGACTTCGCTGAGTCTATCGACGCGAACGCTGTGCACGGTTCTGACTCTGCTGCATCTGCAGAGCGTGAAATCGCTTACTTCTTCGGTAAGTAATCATACTAGCAGGAAGCTTTTTGCTTCCTGCTTTCAACTATTTATAGAGTTTTGACATGAGTGAATCCACAAAAACCAACTTGTTAGGGATGTCTCCAGAGCAGATGGATGCTTTTTTTGCTGAACTGGGTGAGAAGCGATTCCGCGCAACGCAGGTTTTGAAATGGATCCATCAGCTTGGCGCTGAAAGCTTTGATGAGATGACGAATATCAGTAAAGCTTTACGTGAAAAGCTCGCCGCTGTCGCAGAAATAAGAGAGCCAGAGGTGGTGATGCAAAACATCTCGCGTGATGGTACCCGTAAATGGGTTATTCGTGTCGATGGTGGCTCGTGTGTCGAAACGGTGCTTATCCCTGAAGGGGATCGTGCAACATTGTGCGTGTCGTCTCAGGTTGGATGCTCGCTTGATTGCAGCTTCTGTTCCACAGGCAAGCAAGGTTTTAATCGCAACTTATCGGCTGCAGAGATCATTGGTCAGGTACGCATCGCGATCAAGTCTTTTGGGCCAATGGACCCTTCCGGGCCGCGCCGCGTAACCAACGTCGTATTGATGGGCATGGGCGAACCTCTCATGAACTTCAATAATGTTGTGGCTGCAATCCAGTTGATGATGGAAGACAATGCGTACTGTTTGTCAAAGCGCCGCGTTACATTGAGCACCGCGGGTGTTGTGCCTGCGTTGGATAAGCTGCGCGAGTACACAGATTGTTCTTTGGCAATCTCTCTGCATGCTCCGAACGATGAGTTGCGCGATGTGCTGGTCCCTATCAATAAACGCTACCCAATCAAAGAACTGATTGCTGCGTGTAATCGTTACCTAGAAAACTTGAATGATAAGCGGGTTATCACCATCGAGTACACGTTGATGGCTGGTGTGAATGATCAGCCCCAGCATGCAAAAGAGCTAGGAAAACTGCTCAAGCAAGTCCCTTGTAAGCTTAATTTGATTCCGTTCAATCCGTTTCCAAACTCAGGTTATGAGCGTCCGTCAGAAGATGCTATTTTGCGTTTCAAAGATGTTATGCTTAAAGCAGGCGTGTTGACTACTGTACGTCGTACGCGTGGTGATGAAATTGATGCTGCATGCGGGCAGCTTGTTGGTCAAGTTGAAGACCGAACGCGCCGCAGTGGGAAGTATATTCCCATCAAACAAGAGAGTGTGGCTGAGGGTGCTAAGCCATTGTAATGTGAGGAGACAGGGCGTGATTAGGCCTCTGATTGTTGTACTTGCGATTATCGCAGGAAGCGGAACACTAACAGGTTGCAGTACGGTGACTGAAAGCGCTTCGCAGCAAGGTAAATCGCCGACTGCGACGATGCAGGCTTATACACGACTAGGACTGCAATATTTACAATCGGGCGATTTAGTGAATGCTAAAGTCGCTGTGCAGAAAGCACTTGAGATAGATACCGATTTTGCCCCAGCCTACAATGCACTTGGTTTGATTTTTCAAGTGGAAGAGGAGAAGGGGTTAGCGCAAAAGTACTACTTGAAGGCGATTGAGCTCGAGCCTGATTCAGCGATGTTCCATAACAATTACGGTGCGTTTCTATTCGCAGAAGAGCGCTATACCGAAGCCTGCAAGCAACTCGCTCAAGCAACGCAAGATCCTTTCTATTCTAACCGCGCTCAAGCCTTTGAAAACCTCGGCCTCTGTTACCGGAAAATCGATGTCGACGATGCGGCGATTAAAGCCTTCCGGCGTTCGCTGAATGCCGGTGGGGCGCGTCCTGAGTCGCTAATCCAGCTAAGTGATCTTTACTTGATGCAGGGAGACATGACGCTTGCGGATACGTACTATGACCAGTTCGTTGAGCTCGTTAATCAGCAGCGTGTCGAGCATACCGCACGTAGTCTGTGGCTTGGAATTCAGCTTGCGCGCGCGAAGAATAAATCAAGCACAGCGGCAACCTATGGCCTTTTGCTGAAAAACCTTTACCCTAAATCGGATGAATATCGGCTCTATAAGGAGGCTTTCCAGTGAGTAGTATGCCAGATGAGGGTGTTGTATCGGAGGTAAACCGGTTCCCAGGCGAGAGCCTGCTGGTAGCAAGGGAAGCGAAGGGGGTATCCCAAAAGAATATTGCTGAGGAGCTAAACCTTCCCGTCCGTTATATCCAATGGATTGAAGAGGGAGCGTTTGAAAAACTCCCTAGCTTAGTGTTTGCCAAAGGCTATATTCGCAGTTACGCCAAAGCGCTCGGGCTTGAAAGCGAACCGTTGGTCAGTATGTTTGACCAGATTTACGGTGTAGAGAAGCGCGTTCAACCGATCCAGTCTGTATCGAAAGTAGAGCAGCAGGTGAAGTTAAGTGACCCAGTGATGCGCTGGTCGGGCTGGTTATTCCTACTGCTGCTTGTCGCTGCGGTTGTATGGTGGTGGCAAACACAGTTTAGTTTGCCTACGCCTGCTGCTATAGAAAGTAATGTCGCGGCATCAGAGCAAGAGCCGCTAGTTGATGGAAATAAGTTGCGCTTGCCGACATTGTCAGAAACCGAGGCACCAGCTGAGTTGGAAGTAGCGCCAGAGCCTGTTGATGGCCAAGAGGATGAGCCTCAAAACTTGTCCGATGATCAGATCAAGGCCCTGCAAGCTGAAATTGATAAACCGGCTGTTGCAACCGAAAGTGAGGTATCTGACCCGAGTGAAGCGTCAGAGCCGGAGGCAGCGGCGCCTGTAAGCGAGCCAGCTGAAGCCAGTCAACCCGCAGCGAACACAGACGGCCTAGCCATGGTTTTTAGCGGCGAGAGCTGGGTGACATTAAAAGATGCTACCGGACGTACGTTGGTCAACAAGGCGAAAAGATCTGGTGAAACATTGAATATCTCCGGTGCTGCCCCGCTGACACTGGTTGTTGGGCGAGCATCATCTGTTGAAAAAATCTCCTATAACGGCGAGGCAATTGAGCTAAAACGTTACATAAAGGGCAATGTGGCTAAATTGAGTCTGCCGAGCAATTGAGTAAGAGTAAGTAAGTTGTCAAAGATTAAAGCTATTCGTGGAATGAACGATATTCTGCCAGCGCAAACGCCGGTGTGGCAGTATCTTGAAAAGCAGGTAAAGGAAACACTGGCGTCATATGGCTATGACGAAATACGTACGCCTGTCGTCGAGCAAACTGATCTTTTCAAGCGTTCTATTGGTGAAGTAACCGATATTGTTGAGAAAGAGATGTACACGTTTCTTGATCGCAATGAAGAGAGCCTGACGTTGCGCCCAGAGGGCACAGCAAGCTGTGTGCGTGCAGGTGAAGAGCATGGGTTGCTGTTTAACCAAACCCAGCGTCTTTGGTACCAAGGGCCGATGTTCCGGTACGAAAAACCACAAAAAGGTCGTTACCGCCAGTTTCATCAAATCGGTGTCGAGACGTTCGGCATGGCAAGCGCTGATATTGATGCTGAACTGATCATGCTGAGTGCGCGCTTGTGGCGCAAGCTTGGGATTTTGGACGCGGTGACACTGCAATTAAACTCACTCGGTAGTTTGGAAAGTCGCCAAGCGTACAAGCAAGCCTTGGTTGAGTACTTGGCTGAGCGCGAAGATCAACTAGATGAAGACAGCAAGCGCCGCTTGGGTACGAATCCTTTGCGTATTCTCGATAGCAAAGTCGAATCAACTCAGCGTTTACTTGAAGATGCACCGGTGCTTACCGAGTATCTTGATGATGAGTCTCGCCAGCATTTTCAAACGTTGACAGACTTGCTCGATCAAGCGGGTATCAGCTACGAGATCAATCCAAAACTGGTACGTGGATTGGATTACTACTGTAAGACAGTTTTTGAGTGGGTGACCGATAAGCTGGGTGCGCAAGGTACAGTATGCGCCGGTGGACGCTATGATGGCCTAGTGCAGCAGTTAGGTGGGCGTGCAACGCCTGCGGTTGGGTTTGCGATGGGTGTTGAGCGGCTAGTGCTTTTGTTAGAAACGCTAGACGTTGTTCCAGCAGCTGAGCGGGCCTCTTTTGATCTTTACTTGGCTGCAGAACAAAAAGGTTTGCAGGGCGAAGTGATGGCAATAGCCGAAGCAATGCGTGACCAGGTTAGCGGTTTACGCGTGCGTACTCATTGCGCCGGTTTAAAGAACATCAACAGCAAGGCAAGACAAACGGGCGCACGTTATATCGTTCTTATCGGGCGTGGCGACGATAGCGAGGGTCTTGTTGCCAAATTGTGGGGCGAAGATGAGCTGATCGCCACCGTGCCATTGAACGAAATTGTGAATACGGTTACCAAGCACTGGGCTGTTTAAGTCTGTTGCATTTATAGGTTTTAGGAGAGTTTTCAAGTGTCTGAGATGCGTACCGAAGAAGAACAAATTGAAGCGATCAAAGGATGGTGGAAAGAGAATGGCAAGTCACTTGTTGTTTCCATTGTCGTTGCTTTGGCTGCGGTATTTGGCTGGAAGGGTTGGCAGCAGAAGCAGCACAATGAGGCTGAGGCAGCGTCGATCAGCTATCAAAACTTGCTAGATGCAGTGGTTAGCGCTGTGAATGGCGGAGAGAGTTCCGATTACGCTACAAGTGAGCACTTGGCTGAGCAGCTTAAAAGTGAGTTTGGTGGTACAGAGTACGCGCGCTTCGCCGGCCTATTAATGGCTAAAGTCGCAGTGCAGCAAGGAAACTTCGAACAGGCGATCAGTGAGCTAGACTGGGTTATTGCTAATGAGCCTGCTGCTGCCATGAAGGATATTGCCTTGCTTCGCAAAGCGCGCGTGTATCGAGCGATGGGCGAGTGGCAAAAGGGTATCGATGCGGCGCAGAAAGTTACGGCTACCGAGTTTGAGTCTCCCAAGTTCGAGTTACTGGGTGATCTATATGTTCAGTTGGGCGATCGAGCGCAAGCGCGTGATGCCTATGCTCAAGCGCTGGCTGCCGCCGAGAACGCTCAAGGTAACCCGCTACTAACAATGAAGTTTGAAGACCTCCAAGGAGAAGGTTAAACCCATGTTTAAGCGTATCTCGTCAGTTTTGTTGCTGTCTGCAGCTATCAGTGGCTGCAGTTTATGGGGAGGCTCAGATGAAGTTGAGCCTTCACCATTAGTGGATTTTGATGCTGAAAAGCAAGTTATTGTTGAGTGGTCGCGCTCGATTGGTGGTGATTTAGGCGATAAGTTTCACCAATTAGCAGCGACGATCAGCGGGGACCAAATCTACGCAGTATCAGCAGATGGGAGCGTTGGCGCGTTTGCGCTGGATGATGGGGAGCCGCGTTGGGAGATTGATCTTGATGAGGCGATCTCAGCAGGTGCTGGTGCAGGAGACAACAAAGTTGTTGTTGTCACCGAGCAAGGCGAAGCTATCTGCTTGGATGCTTTAACGGGTGGTGAGCTGTGGCGTAAGCAGCTGGCCACTGAGGTGACCGCTGAGCCGCAGCTCAATAACGAGCTGGTCGTTGTTCAGTTGATCAATGGCTCGATTGTTGCACTTGATTCGGATACTGGAGTGACGCGTTGGCGTTACGACTCGTTGTCGCCGCGTTTAACGCTGCGTGGTACGAGTGCTCCTATCGTGGCATTGGACGTAACATTAGCGGGTTTAGACAACGGAAAGTTTGTTGCACTTGATAATGCCTCTGGTGCAACCCTTTGGGAGCAAACCGTCTCTTATCCAGAAGGACGTTCTGAGTTAGAGCGTATGACGGATATTGATGGCCGTCCTATGCTCTACGAAAAAGTGATGTATATCCCCAGCTTCCAAGGTGATTTAGTCGCTATTAACCCTTTCAATGCGCAGACATTGTGGAAGAAAAAGCTGTCGAGCTATCGGAGCTTAGCGTCTGGTTTTGGCAATGTGTACGTTAGCGAAGCAAACGATCATGTGCAGGCATTGGATGCAAAAAACGCAGCGAGTGTTTGGAGTCAGTCACAGCTTGAAAATCGAATGCTCTCTGCCCCTGCTGCCTTCGGTAATGTTGTTGCAGTAGGTGACCGAGAGGGCTACATCCACTTTTTATCACAAATCGACGGGCGCTTTATTGCTCGATACGACGCGGATGCTGCAATCACTAGCGATATGAAAACACGTGGTAACCGGTTATTCGTTTTGACCGATAGTGGCCGTTTGTTGGCACTGACTTTAAAATAAGTCAGTATCAAATTAGTTAATTCAAAACGGCTACCCAAGTTGGGTAGCCGTTGTATTTTATGGGATGACAAATGCTTCCTGTTATAGCTTTAGTTGGCCGACCGAATGTCGGTAAATCTACACTCTTCAATCGGCTAACAAGGTCGCGAGATGCGCTGGTACACGATATGCCAGGCGTTACGCGTGATCGGAAGTACGGGGATGGTAAGTTAGGTGAGAAGCCTTTTATCGTTATTGATACCGGTGGTATCACAGGCGGAGAGGAAGGTATTGATCACGAGATGGCACGCCAGTCCCTACAAGCTATTGAAGAGGCCGATGTTGTACTGTTTTTGGTTGATGGGCGTGCGGGCTTAAACCCATCAGATGAGATGATCGCCGACCACTTGCGCCGCTCCAATAAGGAAGCGCACTTGGTCGTGAATAAAACTGATGGTGTTGATCCTGACGTTGCGATGGCAGACTTTCATACCCTTGGGCTTGGTGAGCCGATTGCAATCGCTGCAGCACATAACCGTGGCGTTCGCTTACTGGTTGAGTATGTTCTTGGCGGATACCCTGAGCCTGAAGAGACCGAAGAGCAAGATACCGGTGTGCGTATCGCGATTGTTGGACGTCCAAACGTAGGTAAATCTACGCTAGTGAATCGTTTATTGGGCGAAGAGCGCGTTGTTGTCTTTGATGAAGCAGGTACAACAAGGGATAGTATTTATATTCCCTATGAGCGCGACGGAAAGCCTTACACGATTATCGATACTGCGGGTGTGAGGCGTCGTAAGAACGTTAAAGAGGCTGTTGAAAAGTTCTCTATCATTAAGACATTGCAGGCAATTAAAGATGCGAATGTCGCGGTGCTTGTTATTGATGCCCGTCAGGGGGTTACTGAGCAAGACTTGCATATGTTGAGCTTTGTTATGGATGCGGGCCGTGCACTTGTTATTGCGTTTAACAAGTGGGATGGCATGTCAGCGGATGAAAAAGAGGATGTAAAAGCTCAAGTACAGCGTCGGCTGGAGTTTGCAGCTTTTGCGCGTTTTCATTTCATTTCGGCACTGCATGGAAGTGGCGTGGGTGATTTGTATCGCTCAGTTAACGAAGCTTATGATTGCGCAATGGCGAAGTGGGCGACCAATCGCTTAACGACCTTATTGGAAGACGTAGTAGCAGATCATCAGCCGCCGCAAGTTGCCGGTCGCCGTATTAAGCTTCGTTATGCTCACCAAGGTGGCTCTAATCCGCCAGTTATCGTTGTACACGGTAATCAGACTGATCAACTCCCGCAGTCATATCGACGTTATTTGCAAAACCGCTTCATTAAAGTGCTGAAGATTCGAGGGACTCCTGTCCGTTTTGAATTCAAAACAGGGGATAACCCTTTTGCTGGTAAAAAGAATACCCTTACGCCGCGTCAGCAAGCTAAAAAAGAGCGTATGCAAAAACACGTTAAAACGCTTAAGAAAGAGAAAGCTAAGAAAAAGCTAAAACGGAAATAAAAGTAAAACGCCCCACTGGGGCGTTTTTTGTATCTGAAGTGTTTTTTTTGTTCGGTTTTAAATGGTTTTGTATGTTTTTTAACCAGTTTTGATGTTTTTTTGCGTTTTTTATTAAAAAGTTGAAATAAGTGTTGACGGCAGAAGGGAGGTCTCTATAATACGCCTCCACTCGCTGAGGGAGTCACCGAAAGGACGACAAAGACAACGAGTCATAATGAAGATAA
>NZ_SPLL01000008.1:0-154485 GCF_004959845.1 Neptunomonas sp. XY-337
CCGAATACTTCTGCACATACACGTGTCAGAGCTGCTGTCAAAGTTGTTTTGCCGTGGTCAACGTGGCCGATTGTACCTACGTTAACGTGCGGCAGATTACGTTCAAATGATGCTTTTGCCATCGCTGCTATTCCTAAACTGGTCGCTTAATGAATCACTAAACCACAAATACAACAAAGGGCAGACATAATAATATATCTACCCTTAAGAAAATCTGGAGCTCAAGAGCGGAATTGAACCGCCGACCTCACCCTTACCAAGGGTGTGCTCTACCCCTGAGCTACTTGAGCTTGATGTGTAACTCTGGAGCGGGTAGCGGGAATCGAACCCGCCTCTTCAGCTTGGAAGGCTGAGGTAATAGCCACTATACCATACCCGCCGAACCCAGCGTCATGGTGGTGGGGGGTGGATTCGAACCACCGAAGCTTTCGCGTCAGATTTACAGTCTGATCCCTTTGGCCACTCGGGAACCCCACCAACAATGATACTTCGTGGTGCCGGCACCAAGAGTCGAACTCGGGACCTACTGATTACAAGTCAGTTGCTCTACCAACTGAGCTATGCCGGCGTCTAACGAAGTGGCGCATATGTTACTGATATTTTTTTAGCCTGCAACCCCTTTGCATAATTTTTTTTCAATTTTTAGGTTTTTATAGCTATCCCGCAACACTGCATTGATTTTATTGACTAATTTATCACCAACATCAAAACCATAGCGCACATTATAAAAGGCTTTATCCGTCTTTCTTTGCTGAATTACCAGATGCTTTTTTTGTGCTCCTGCTTTCACTAACAAAGCCTCTGCGTCGCGCAAGTCATCAAACTCACCCGCCAGTAGGACAGGTTCGCCATCGCGTGCAACCGACCGTAACCGAATATCACTTTGAAGCAGCTTACCCGCCACCTCCTCTAAGCGATCTTTCCAGCCCTTATTCACGACAACATCGTACATTAAGCCTTCTCTAGTCACTGTAGTCACCAGGGGCTGATAACGCTGCTCAATAAGGAAGTCCGATACCTCATCTGCGGAACGCTTACTAGCAATGCCAGACAAAATATAACAGCTGCGCGCCACTTCACGCTCAACATCCGGTTGTTGGCTATCGGCCACATCCACGCGAGAAACCAACTGCACCTGCGCATCCTTAACAAATACCAAAGGCACGCCTTGTAGGGTTTCGTCAACACCATCCTCTTTAAAGCTGCCTTGGATCATGACAAACCCAAAGAAGAGCAACGCATTACTCAGCAGCAAAAACGCGACGAGCCACTTCCTCACCCCTCACACACCCACTGCAACCCATCCAACACGAGGTCTGGCTGCAAGCATTCCACATGCTCAATAAGCTCGGCGAAGAGCGCACCATCACCACCGCATATAAAAAGGCGCGCCTCATTTACTTCACACTCACGCGCAACACGCTCAGCTAACGCAGACAAAACATAGGCAGCGCCATTTTGAACTGCGCTCTCGGTGTTTATGCCAGGCTCGATAGCGGTTACAACTGCGTCGCGCCGCTTTACCTTAGCGGTACGATTGAAGAGCGCATCCTGCATTAAATTAAGCCCTGGAATAATATAACCACCCTGGTGCACCCCCTGAGCAGATACCCAATCAACCGTAATGGCACTACCACAATCAACAACACAACACGCACCACCAGAAACTTGGTATGCAGCAACCATGGCCAGCCAACGATCTACTCCCATGCGCTCAGGCTCAGCATAGCTATTCACGACACCCGCACCTTGCGCCTGAGTTCGCGCGAAAACAGGTTCTATAGCAAAGCCGTCCTTTAACTGGCGCGCCACCTCCGTATCAACATCCGCGCTAGCAACCGAACCGATTCGCACCTTGTTTAAAGCAAAACCCGATAGCTCCGAGAATAGCGACCCCGCAAGACTTTGCGTTGCCACTTGCCCACGCGCCACCACGACAGCACCATCACGGCAGCGCCACTTCAGAAAACTATTGCCGATATCAATGTCCAGTTCCATGCAACCTAACGCTCACTTCACCTGCGTGGTATGTTTTAACCTCTCCACCCTGATCAACAAGCAACGCACCATGCTCATCAACACCTACGCATCGTCCGGATATCTGCTTACTGCCTAAGTGCAAAGTAATGTCCTCATTCTGATAAGCGTGCAACGCCTCCCACTGAGACTTAAACGCACTAAAGCCTTGCTGAGAAAAGACCTCTAGGCGATCAATTAAGCGCTCAAGTATCGAAATAAGCAGCTCATTTCTCGAGACTGGGCGCTTTAAGGCCCCAGCCACGCTCGTCCATGGCTGATCAACTTCTGTAGCCGCGTTTTCATGCATCGACACATTTAAGCCAATACCAATAACAACATGGCACTCGCCTGATGCATCCCCTTGCATCTCCAACAGGATACCACCCAGCTTTGACTGACCAACCAGCAGGTCGTTGGGCCACTTCAGTTTCACATCACTTAAACCATACGCCTGCAGTGCTTCTGCGACCGCCACCCCGACCACCAAGCTCAATCCCTCGAGTGCCGCCACGCCTTGCTGAAAACGCCATACTAGAGACATGTATAGATTGCTCGCAAATGGGCTTACCCAACGACGCCCTCGACGACCTTTTCCTGACTCTTGATACTCAGCCAGATAGAGAGAGCGATGCGCATCTGGTTGATTGAGCTCACGCAATGCCATCAAATTGGTGGAGTCTATAACCTGCTTGGACACCACTTGCGACAGCCGCCCCGAAAAGTGCTCTTGCACAGCAGCTTCATTGAGCAACTCCAAACCACCGGGGATGCGATAGCCACGCCCTCGAACAGAGTAGACCTCCACACCCAGTGTTTCTAGGTACTTCACTTGCTTCCATACCGCACTGCGGCTGATACCAAGGGACTTACCAATTTCCTGACCGGAATGAAACTGGCCATCTGCCAAGCAGTTTAGGAGTGCCGCATCAATCATAGCTTCGCCTTGCGCTCGTACACCACGAAGCTGTAGTCGTAAGGGTTAGGCCCCTCCGCTGAAAAGTCCTCTCGACCCAACTCCTCCCACTGTTCAATGTCCAGTGCTGGGAAAAATGCATCGCCCTCAACTTCGGCATGAACCTGCGTAATATAGAGCCGCTCAGCCGCTGGTAGCGCCAAGCGATAGATCTCCTCCCCTCCAATCACCATCGCCTCTTCAGTGCCATCAATTAGCGCCTGACTTTCCGCCAGCTCTATCGCAGCCGCCAAGCTCTGCACTACTTGGCAACCCTCCTGCTGATACTCAGCATTGCGGGTGATGATGATGTTTAAGCGCCCAGGTAACGGCTTACCAATAGATTCAAACGTTTTACGCCCCATGATGACCGGCTTACCCATCGTTACCTGCTTGAAGTACTTCAAATCACCTGGCAGATACCAAGGCAACTTATTGTTACGCCCAATAACACGGTTTTGAGCTTGAGCTACGATCATCGAAAGTTTCATGGTGCCGTCCATCTATATTCTGCAAAAAAGGGAGCAAAGGAGCGCTTAGGGCTAGCAAGCTGCCGGAGCGCCCTTATTTGTTCTGAATATTAACATCTTCAGGCGCGTTGACACCCTAATTCAAGGCTTGTTCAGCGGGAAGGAGCGAACCTTAGTTGCGAATCATGAAAAGATACCCACCAGAGCGGTTAAATTTAGCGCTTTACGATGGGCACCCTCATTAAGGGGTAAGAGAACTACGTAATCAGCGATAACTGGCGAAAAACCTGTACCAAATTAAAGCCACTTACCGCGCTAGAAGCTTCTCTATTTATGCGCATCAAGCACAGCGCAACCCTTAAGGTGATAAAGCTTTTTTGTTATTACTTTTATATGGTACTTTACGCGCTCACAATGCTAACAACCAATTGGTAGTTATGGAAGACAATAAAGTTAATGATGTTCCTCTTTTTGTTGATCTGGACGGAACCTATACAAAGACCGATTTACTCTTTGAAAGCTTTATATTGGCTTTCAAGAGGAACCCTTTAATTATATTAAACTGCTTTTTTTGGCTAACTCAAGGAATAGCCAACCTCAAAAACCAACTATCCAAAATCTCAAAAATAGACACCAAAAATCTACCATTAAACCAAGAATTCTTTTCTTTTTTAAAGCAAGAAAAAAAGAAGGGTAGAAAAATATACCTGGCAACTGCATCAAATGAGATTTACGCAAAAAGCATTGTAGATAATACCGATATTTTTCATGACTATATTAGCAGTGACAAAAAAACAAACCTAAAAGGAAAAGAGAAACTAAAAAAGATAAAGGAAATATCCGAAGTTTTTTCCTATGCAGGAAATGATCTCATAGATTTTGAGATTTTCAAGGAGGCTCATGAAAGCATACTTGTTAATCCATCGGCTAGTGCAATAAAGCAATCAAAAATCACCCCCGTAGACCAAACATTTGACATCAGCACAGCGAGTGGAAAGACATGGGCAAGGCAGCTTAGGCTACATCAGTGGCTAAAGAACTTGCTTATTCTTGTACCATTGCTGGTATCTGGAAGCTTCACGGAAATAGAAAGCATCTTTACCATAATTGCGGCTTTTTTCTCGTTTAGCTTACTCGCATCATCGACATACATTCTAAATGATCTTATCGACTTAGAGTCTGATAGATCCCACGCACGAAAGAAGTATAGACCTTTAGCCGCTGGCCTTATCAGCATCAAAAGCGCTGCCTTAGTTGCAGCCAGCCTATTTTCAACATCCATACTCGTTGCTCTTTCGCTCAGCTATGCGTTCTCTTTAATACTCTTCGCTTATCTTTCACTGACGCTCTTCTACTCCTTTAAAGTAAAGCAGTATATAGGAATGGATGTTGTCACTCTTGCTTTACTATACACCATAAGGATTCTTGCAGGCGCAGCCGCCATAAATGTAGCAACTTCATTCTGGTTGTTAGCTTTTTCTATTTTCATTTTTTTAAGCCTAGCACTGGTAAAACGCTGCTCAGAAATAAAATCTATGGAAGCAGAAGGCAAGCAGCTCGCTAAAGGCCGGGACTATAATATTGAAGACTATGCAGTTTTAAAAAGCTTTGGCACATCATCAGCAATGCTAGCGCTGCTAATGTTTTGCTTCTATATAAATAATAACGTCCTAACTAATCAATACCATCAGCCCGATATTCTCTGGTTGATAGTTCCAGCACTTTGTTATTGGCTTATGCGGATGTGGATAAAAACTCATCGAGGAGAGATGCATGATGACCCAATCGTTTTCTCACTCAAAGATAAAGGAAGCCTGATTACAATAGGGTTTTGCTGTTTAATTGCAATTACGGCTCAAATACTATGAACATACTATCCATCACCCTGATACTCGTTAGTGTTTCGCTATCAGTAATCGCACAGATTTTATTAAAGAATGGGATGTCAAACCCCGAAATCCAGCAGTCTTTTAGCAGCAGTTTAACAGCTGGCGTTATCTCCATAATGACCAACTTCTTCGTATTGGGCGGACTTTTCGCTTATGTATCAAGCGCGGCCGTTTGGCTTGGCGTGCTAGCTAAGGTGGACGTGAGCAAGGCGTACCCGTTTGTAGGCCTTGGCTTCATAGGCACAATGCTCTTCGCATACTGGTTTTTGAATGAGCCTCTAACTCTAAGCAAGATCGCTGGAACCATTTTAATTGTCTTCGGTGTTCTACTTATTTCAAGGTAGAAAATGCTTAAGGTATTATTATGACATCCAGCATAAAAAAAAGAGATGCGCTAATAGTAGCACCTCTATTTATAATTATATTTTTAGCACAATACCTAATCGCTTTAAAATGGTCTAGCTTAGGTATATTTTCTCAATATAATATTATATTTGATAGTGACCCAAACCAAACGAGTGCGATTATAGCTCATGGCTGGAACTCTGGTGGCTTTAATCACCCATTACTAGGGTACTATTTCTCTATACCATTACGTGCTCTTTCTTATCTATTGGATCTTACTGGATTAATAGAAGACCCAGAAAAACTCCGAAGCACACTAACTCTCTTTCTGCTTCCGCTCTTTACAGCGATGAAAGCCGCTCTAATATACTTCTCATTTCGTTTATTAAAGCTAAAGCCAGCAGTTGCACTGATTGCTGCGAGCATTAGCGCTTTAGGATTTAGCTCTATTGTCTTTGGTTCAACTCCTAGCACCTATGGAATAAGTAGTTTTGGCTTAGCGCTCTCGCTATTCACAGCGTTACTAGTCAAATACAAACCCTCAAAAGCATCCTATTTATCGTTCATAAGCTCGGCTATTTTTGTAGTCGGTGTAACGTCATCAAATATTATTTATATAGGCTGGTTAATTTGGTTTCTATACCGTGATAAAGAGGGCCAACCATTCTGGTTTAGTTTAATGAAAGCAGTTAAATGGAGCTCGATTATCTTAATCGCTACATTATTGCTTTCGTCATTATTTTCAACGCTAAAAAACATCAACAGCGACGCAAGCCAAAAAATCACTACCGCTTCGCCATCAACTTCCTTTATTCAAAAGTACACACCTTCTTTCGACAACCAAATTAACAATATTATTAGGTTCCCCGAAATCGTTACAAGAACCTTCATCCCCTCTATTCCTGATACAAAGAAAAATATTCTAGCGATAAAAAATGACGACCCTATTAAAGTAGAGCTAGCCTACTTAACAAAGCCCACAGAGGCTATTTCAATAGTTCTATCATTGATATCAATTGGAGTCATTATTGGGGGATTTTTAGTAACTTGGAATACGAAGCCATGGAACAATCTTTTGCTTGCTTCGCTGGCTTCTATTATGACCTTCGGCGCGCTTTACTCACTGTTTGGGCTAAATACGTATTTATATTCTCAAGTTTGGAGCGTGCCTTGTATATTGATAATTGGAGCGTTAGCTAGCCGAATAAGAAGCTATAAAGGGTATTTTATTGCCACATCAGTTTTAATACTCATGCTAGCAGGAAATATATATGTCATCGAGCATATAACCGGAATGTTAACCTAGATTTAAATATACAGCTTGGTAGAAGTAACGCTTGCTCACTTAAAACATCCAGAGTCACATACAGTGCATGCTATGTGACTCTGGGTGCCTGCTTATCACTATACAGAGAATGGATATTGGATTGGATCGTGGTACTGATAACCTTCAACCTCAAAGTCATCTAGTGTCACCCACGTTTCGATATCTTCCAGCGTTTTGATATCTGGGTTAATCGTAAGCCTAGGTGGTTCAAACGGTTCACGCTTTAGCTGCACATCCCGCATCAGCTCGAGCTGATCCTCGTAGATGTGTGCATTAACAATTTTATGGTACGCCTGCCCCGCCTTGTGACCAGTGATTTGCGCGATCAGCGCTAACAGCGTAAAGACCTGTATTTGATTAAAGTTCAGCCCTAATGGCACATCACAGGAGCGCTGTGAAGAGGTTAGATACAACGTATCGCCGAGTAGCGAAAAGGTGTGCGTATGCATACAAGGCCGCAAGCAGCCCATGTCAAACTCACCCGGATTATAAAAAGTGAGAATTTCACCACGGTCATCAACGTCTTTAGAGAGATCGTCCACAATCTTACGCAGCTGATCTAGCGTACTGCCGTCAGGCCGCCGCCAGCGGCGGCCCTGCACACCATAAACACGCCCCATATCATCTTCACCCTGACGGTGCGGGTTGCTTAGCCATGCTTCGTTCTCGTTGGCATTCGCGTTCCATGTATTACAGCCGATAGCTCGAAACTGTGCGGCACTATCGTAGCCACGCAAATACCCTAGCAACTCAGCGATTGCAGCTTTCCAGTAGCTCTTACGGGTTGTGATGAGCGGAAATGCATTGGCACCAACATCGTAAGTAAGATCTGCATTAATAACCGTAAGGCAACGCTTTCCGGTACGTTTGTTTTCGACCCACTCACCCGAATCAATAATACGCTGACAAAGCGCTAAGTATTGTTTCATCTTACACCTTCACCTAATCGTGCCTGACGCATATATGCCCACAGCATAAGCGCCGCGCCAATAGCGATCATGGGCAGCGACAGTATCTGCCCCTTTGTTAACCAACCAAACGCAATAAACCCAATGTGGCTATCCGGCTCGCGATACAGTTCAACGAACGAGCGAAAAACACCGTACAGCAGCAAAAACAGCCCTGAAACAGCCATTCGCGGCTTAGGTGTACTCGAGTACCACCATAGGATCAGAAACATCACCAACCCCTCAAGCACCGCTTCGTAAAGCTGAGATGGATGACGCCCCATACCATCGGCAGCACGCGGGAACACAACAGCCCAAGATACATCCGAGGTCCTACCCCACAGCTCACCGCCGATAAAATTACCTAAACGTCCAACACCTAACCCAATCGGCACAAGAGGCGCTACAAAATCGCCCATCTCAAATAAACCGCGGCCATGCTTGCGCCCAAACAGCGTGATCGCCACGATCACCCCTAGCAGTCCACCATGGAAAGACATACCGCCCTCCCACACTGCAAACAACCATAACGGGTCCTGCAAAAACTGGTCAAAGTTATAGAATAAGACATAGCCGAAGCGGCCACCAAGTATCACCCCCGCAGCCCCCCAGAAAATCAGATCTGAAACCTGCTCGGTATCCCAACCAGGCGTGCGTTTGGCACGATGGCTACCCAGTAGAAAGGCTGCTAAAAAAGCAACGAGGTACATTACGCCGTACCAATGGACTTGCAGGAAGCCTAAATCCAAAGCGATGGGATCAATATCATGCACCCACATTGTGCTGTTGCCTCACAGTAAATTGGCTAGTAAGAAACGCAGCGAAACCAACAATAGAAACACTGCAAAGATCTTCTTCAAGAGATCTGCTGGTAAACTATGCGCCCACTTAGCACCAATTTTTGCGCAAAACGAGCTAGTAATAATGATGCCGACAAACGCTGGCAGATAGATATAACCCAGACTCCACGGTGCCAGTAAAGGTTCATCCCAACCGACATAGATATTGGTAAGGGCCCCCATCAAGGCGATAGGTAAGCCACAGGCCGCAGACGTTGCTACCGCCTTTTGCATCTCCACGCGACGCCAAGTGAGATACGGCACAGACAGTGTGCCGCCACCGATACCAAAAATAGCGGATGCATAACCGATGATACTGCCTGCGATGCCGAGCTCTTTTCGCTGTGGCTCTTCGCTACCGGCTTTGGGCTTCAAACCAAATGCCATCTGTATCGCCACCAAGAAAGCAAAGATACCAATCGCTATTTGCAGGTGCTCACCTTGCAGCTTATCCGCGGTATTAACACCAAGAAACGCGCCAACTAAGATACCAAGCGCGACGGGTTTAAACATATCCCAACGTACTGCACCTCGAGCATGGTGAGCTTTCACAGAGCTAATGGAGGTCACCACAATGGTAGCCAAAGAGGTTGCAACTGCGGCGTGTGTCAACACCTCAGGGGACATACCCTGCAGCCCAAAACTGAAGACCAATACCGGCACAATCAGCAAGCCACCGCCAATACCAAATAAGCCCGCCACGACACCCGCAGCGGCGCCCAGCAATAAATACAACGCTAAGGTGAGTAGCATCCGTTTCTTTCCCAAGCTGAAATGATAAAGTGATTGGCCCGCAATCTTACCAGAAGAGCCGCTCTATGTGCTTAATCGTGCTTGCATACCAGCCAACCCAACCACTGCCCTTCGTCTTGGCAGCCAATCGCGATGAGTTCTACGCCAGACCTACCCAAGCGATGCACGAATGGCCGGCCACTGGCATCATCGCCGGAAAAGATCTAGAGCAAGGCGGGACATGGCTCGGCGTAAGCCGAAACGGCAAGTTTACGGCGGTGACAAACTTTCGCGATGGCAAAAAGCCCGCACCTAACTTGCGCTCGCGAGGCCGTCTAACCCGCGACTTTCTGCTCGGCACACAAGATGCAGCTAGCTATATCAAACGCCTTGAGCACGAAGCGCATCAATACGGCGGTTTTAATCTGCTTGTTGGTGACCATAGCGGGCTTTATTACCTGTCAAATCAAGACGGTATTTCAAAGCGCCTTACGCCCGGTTTATACGGTTTAAGTAATGCCGCGCTAGACACGCCGTGGCCAAAGCTCACGTTAGCCAAACAAAAACTCGCAGCTGCACTCGCAACTAACACGCACGTAGCGCTGCAGCAGGTCTTAAGTAGCACTCAACAAGCAGCCGATGAAGAGCTACCCAATACCGGCATCAGCCAAACGTGGGAGCGCCAACTTTCGTCCTGCTTTATACAACTGCCCACCTACGGCACCCGCGCGATGACACTTATCAAGCAAGCAGCGAGTGGCCACACGGAAATAGAAGAGCGCAGCTTCGGAGCAGAGGGGTTACTGCAAACACAACACTTTAACTTAGCACTACCACCTCTAGGGTAACGTCAGTCGGGTAATTGGGGCTGCGATAAACGACTCAAACCCAGCTGTTTTAATGTTTGTGAGATCAATTGCTGAATTTTCTCAGCATCATCCATCTGCAACACGGTTTCGAGTAACTCGCGCGCTTGCTGCATAGAAATGGAACGAATAATCGATTTAACACGCGGTAAGTTGGTAGCATTCATCGAGAGCACATCGTAACCCATCGCCATCAACAGCATGGCGCCGCCCGGATCAGCAGCCATTTCGCCACAAATCGATAGCTGAACGCTCTCCTGCTGCGCCTCACGTGCAATGTGTTCAAGTGCCCGCAACACGGCCGGATGATAGGCCATGTAGAGATTGGCAACACGAGGATTGTTGCGATCGACGGCTAGGATGTACTGGGCCAAATCGTTTGAGCCCACCGAGATAAAATCGACCCGCTTAGCAAACCGCTTCACCTGATACACCGCTGCTGGCACCTCAATCATCACACCCACTTCAGGTGGATCAATCTGGTGGCCCTCCTCGCGTAGCTCGGTAATTGCACGTTCGAGCATCCGCTTCGCCTCGTCCACCTCCTGCACGCTGGTGACCATCGGCAGCATGATGCGCAAATTCCCCAGACCCTCGTTGGCTCGCAGCATGGCACGAATCTGAACTAGAAAGATTTCGGGGTGGTCTAGCGTGACACGAATCCCACGCCATCCGAGAAATGGATTCTCCTCTTCGATCGGGAAGTAAGGAAGTGCCTTATCCCCCCCAATATCCAAGGTACGCATGGTAACTGGACGCGGCGCAAATGCCTCTAATTGGCGGCGGTAGATCTCGAGCTGCTCTTGCTCACTGGGAAAGAAATCACGCACCATAAACGGTATCTCAGTACGATACAGCCCAATCCCCTCAGCACCACGCTCCAGCGAGCGCTCAACATCAGCCAATAAACCCGTGTTCACCCACAAGGGCACCCGCTCACCATCAGTGGTCACTGCGGGAAGCTCTTTCAACTGAGCCAGCCCTGCTGCAACCTCTTGCTGCTCTTTAACGATATCCTGATAGGCGCTTACAAGCTCTTCCGATGGGTCTACATACAAGCGGCCGGCAAAGCCATCAAGGATCACCTGCCGCTCATGAAGGTGTCGGTACGGCAGATCCACAATCCCCATAATTGTTGGGATACCCATAGAACGCGCCAAGATGGCAGCATGACTATTGCCAGACCCTTTCACCGAGATCAACCCGGCAAGTTTATCCTGAGGAACTTCGCCTAAAATCGCTGGCGACAACTCATCGGCAACCAAAATAGCATTATCAGGCAGCTCAATCGTGCGCGGGCCATCACCCTCTTGAAGATAAGCTAACACTCGGCGGCCAAGATCACGCACATCCGATGCACGCTCACGCAAATAGGGGTCTTCCATCATGGCAAATTGCTGAGCATTCTCGCTGATCACGCTACTCAGCGCACCTTGCGCCCAGTTCCCATCACGAATGCGTCCAACCACTTCGCCCGCCAGTGCGTTATCTTCTAGCATCTTGAGATAGACATCGAAAAGCGCTTGCTCATCATGACGCAAACGCCGCGATAACTTGGCGCTAACACGGCGAATATCACTACGTACCCGCTCTAAGGCATTCTCGAAAAAGGCCACCTCAGTATCAACATCAGTGATCCGCTTATTGGGCACCGCGTCTAAGTTCGCCTGCGGAGAAACCACCACCACTTGGCCAATCGCAACGCCGGGTGCACCGGGCACGCCTTCGAAGCGGCGGTCGATCGTTTTGTGGCCCGATTCAGGTGATTCGACCATCGCACCCGACGCTTCAGCATGTACTATCACCGCTGCCAATTGCGCCGAGATGGTAACCAAAAAGGCCTCTTCACTCTCATCGAAGCGCCGGCACTCCTGTTGCTGCACCACCAGCACGCCCAAAACCTCACGATGATGGATAATCGGCACACCCAGAAACGAATGGAAACGCTCTTCGCCAGAATCCTTGAGATAACAGAATGCGGGGTGGGATTCAGCATCCTCTAGGTTGATTGGCTCAGCTCTTTTCGCCACCAAGCCAACAATGCCCTCAGAGGTTGCAAGCGACGCCCGACCCACCGCTTTACGATTAAGCCCCTGAGTGGCGCGCAACACAAAGCGCTCGGTGCTTTCATCGAGCAGAAAGATCGAACACACTTCGGTGTTCATGCCGCGTTGAATGCGGCGCACAATAAGCTTTAGCGCAGCTTCTACATTAGATGCTGCGCTAACTTCTTGAACAATTTTCCTTAGCAACTCCAGCATCGACTCAGCCCTTTTATTATTGTTAGTAGCAAGTCACCTTACTACGCGCTATGTCACCACTCTGGATAACTTGGGCGATAACTCCTTCATCGCCTTGCGGTACACCTCGCGCTTGAACGATACGACCTGACCTAACGGGTACCAGTAACTAACCCAGCGCCAGCCATCGAACTCGGGCGAATCTGTCTGATCTATTGAAACAGCATCATCTTGGCTCAACATACGCAACAGATACCATTTCTGCTTTTGCCCGATACATACCGGGTGCGAATGCTTGCGGATCATGCGTTTAGGCAAGCGATAACGGAGCCAGCCTCGTGTTACAGCAACAACTTCGACATCGTTGGCGGTTAGGCCAATCTCCTCTTTAAGCTCTCGGTACATCGCCTGTTCTGGTGTCTCATCGGGGTTGATCCCCCCTTGCGGAAACTGCCAAGCGTTCTGCCCGATTCTTCTTGCCCAAAGCACTTGACCCATCGAGTTTGCCAGAATGATACCGACATTCGGTCTAAACCCGTCTGAATCAATCACAATAAAAACCCTAAAACTATTTCATCCTATTGTTCCACACTTCACGTCATCCGCAAATAGCCTGCCAACTTGTTATTTTTTCTCAAAAATTGAAAGGCTCAGCACATCCCTCTATGCTAGCCAACGAAGCAAAATGGAGAGTAAAACGTGAGCTTGGCGATTTTTGATTTAGACAACACTTTGTTGAACGGTGATAGTGACCACGCGTGGGGGGAGTTCCTGTGTGAGCAGAACATTGTTGATACCGGCGCCTATCGTCAGGCCAACGATTACTTTTATGAACGCTACCAAGCGGGCTCATTAGATATTGGCGAATTTCTCGCGTTCGCACTCAAGCCGCTTAAAGAGATCGAACCAGACCGACTATTCGCGCTGCGCGAGCAGTTTCTCGAGCAAAAGGTGACTCCGATGATCACCGATAAAGCACGCGCGCTGTTACAAAAACACCGCGAGCAAGGTGACTACCTACTGATCATCACGGCCACCAACCGCTTTGTCACCGAACCGATTGCAAATATGCTGGGCGTAGACGAAATTCTCGCTACCGACCCTGAAATGGTCGATGGTCGATATACCGGCAACGTGTCTGGTACGCCCTGCTTCCAAGAGGGCAAAGTGACCCGCCTACACAGCTGGCTTGCAAGCAATGATCATTCCCTTGAGGGCAGCTACTTTTACAGCGACTCACGCAACGACTTACCGCTACTAGAGCTGGTCAACAACCCTGTAGCGGTCGATGCAGATCCAACACTCGCAGCCACAGCCGCTAAACACGGCTGGCCGCACATCTCTCTGCGCTAAGTACAGAAAGTATGCTGCGGCACTTAAACGGCGCCGCAGCTTTTTAGCTGATCATTCAGGGCACGCATCACCTGAGTGCGACTAATCATCCCCAGCAAGCGCTCCTCTTCAACGACGGGAAACAACTTCGGACGATCTTTGCCAAGCATCTGTGCCAACTCCAAAACAGATAGTTCGGGAGACACAAATAGCGGACTATCGCGCATAATATCGCGCACCGTTAAGTGCGAATCACAGTGATAGCTATCGGACACAAGCGCCCGTAAACAATCTTGCTCCGATAAGAAGCCAACCAGTTGCTGCGCCTCATCAATGACCGGCAAGCCTAAATAGCCACTGTCGAGAATCGTATCGACTGCTGTGGTCAGCGGTGCATTCGCTGGCAAACGGGCTACCTGTGAATCCATAAGCTCTTTGACTTTTAACATCGAATCTCTCCTGTGCTGATCCATTTATCGTGAACCTCAGGTTTTAGTATCGTTGCTAAAGTGCCGCAGCGCTAATCACTTCTGGCTATCTAAGCTATAGCAGCGCCTTATCGAGGAGATCGCAACTAGGGCGCTGGGTTAGGCTGCTGCTCATGAATCGCCTCGATGGCACTCATCAACTCAGGCGTCAGTTCCAGTGCATCTGCTGCGATGTTTTCCTCTAACTGCGCCAGTGTGGTAGCACCGATAATATTGGCACCCAAGAAAGGCTGGCTATTTACAAATGCCAACGCCATCTGCGCAGGACTCAACCCATGCTCCCGCGCTAGCGCAACATAAGCTTCTGTCGCCGTAACACCGCGAGGCTTTACGTAACGCTCATATTGTGGATAAAGCGCCAAACGCGAGCCCTCTGGGCGCTGCCCATTGAGGTATTTACCGGATAGCACACCGAAGCCTAAGGGTGAGTATGCAAGCAAACCCACATTTTCACGGTGAAGCACCTCTGCCAATCCCACCTCATCTTTGCGATTGAGTAAGTTATATGGGTTCTGAACCGACACCACTCGCGGCAGGCCATGAGCCTCTGCCAACTGTAGGAATTTCATTACGCCCCATGGCGTCTCATTCGACAATCCGATGTAACGAATTTTACCCTCATCAACGAGCTCTTTCAGCGCAGTGAGCGTCTCCAGAATAGGCGTACCTGGCTGGTCAGGGTTATGTTGATAACCCAACTGGCCAAAAAAGTTGCTGCTACGGTCTGGCCAATGGAGCTGATATAGATCGATATAGTCGGTTTGCAAGCGCTGCAAACTACCCTCAACTGCCGCACGTAAATTAGCACGATCAAAGCAGATATTCGGGCGCAGGTACTTCACCATATCGGCAGGCCCCGACGCCTTTGTTGCAACAACCATATCGGAGCGATTACCGCGCGCTTTCATCCAGTTACCAATATAGGTCTCAGTCAGGCCTTGCCACTTCTCATCCGTTGGAACCGGGTACATCTCTGCTGCATCTAAAAAATTCACACCATGAGCAGCCGCATAATCGAGCTGCTCACAAGCCTCCTGCTCAGTGTTTTGGCTACCAAAAGTCATCGTACCTAAGCAGGTACGACTGACGCGCAGGTCGCTATGTCCTAACGTTTGATAATGCATATAAACTCCTTCAGGTAGAGACAAAAACGCTCCGAAAACGGAGCGTTGTATATAAGCTAACGGTGACTTAGTTGTTCGGCAGCACTCGAACACAGAAGGACTTTAAGTAATCCGTTTCTGGAATGGCTGGGTGAACGGGATGATCCGCACCTTGATGGCCTTGATCAAAGATCTGTGCACTGCGATCAAGCTCACGCGCATTAGAGCGGATAATATCCACAAGCCGCTCGCGCTGCAGATGCATAGAGCAAGAGGCACTGACCAAAATACCGCCTTTATCTAAAAGGCGCATCGCTAGATTATTGATACGCGCATAGGCACGCTCACCATTTTTAATATCTTTACGACGCTGAATAAACGCAGGTGGATCAACCACCACAACATCAAATTTCTCTTTCTCTTGAATCAACGCTTTGCAGGTATCGAACGCATCCCCTTGCAAACCAATAAAGCGATCTTCAGCGGCGTTAATGCGTGCATTCTCTAGGGCAACCTCGAGTGCCGTTTCAGAGGCATCCACACAGGTCACCTCAGAGGCACCTGCCGCGAGCGCTTGTACACCCCAACCACCGACATAACTAAACAAATCAAGCACTCGCTTACCATCACAGTGGCGCTGCATTGCTGCACGATTATTGCGGTGATCGTAGAACCAGCCTGTCTTTTGCCCCGTCAGTACAGGGGCCAATAGAGACACGCCGTTTTCCTCCAGCGGGCAAAGCTCGTCTACCGAGCCTTGCACAACCTCGATATAGCTTTCCATACCCTCAGTCGCACGCATCTTGCCATCACAGCGCAGCACGATAGCCTCGGGCGTGAACACCTTATTCAGAGCCGAGACGATATCCTCAACCACCGTTTCCATACCCGCAGTCGAGATCTGTACCACGAAAACATCATAGAAACGGTCAATCACTAATCCCGGCAAACCATCGCTGTCACCGTACACCAAGCGATAGCATGGTTTATCGAAACACGCTTCTCGCAGCGATAGCGCGATATTCAGGCGGTGCACCAGCAGAGATCGATCTAAACGATACTTTGTCGAGCGGCTGATAATACGGCCACAGATCAGCGTATTAGGGTTCACATAGGCAACACCTAGCGACTTACCATTGCTCGCCTCCACCAGCACTTGCTCGCCCGGCTCAAACTGTTTTAGAGGCGAGCGTTTGTTGTCTACTTCATTACTGTAGATCCAGATATGGCCAGCGCGTAAACGGCGCTCAGCGCCCTGATTAAGCAGCAAGGTTTTCAATGACATGATTCTCTCTGTCGGTATAAATAGAAGTCCCGGCACAAGCCGGGACAGAAAAAGCGCTAGGTCTACCCACTTCGCGCGGGTTTAGCCACGTTAATTACGACTCATCGTCGCACACATCGCTGTATGCATCAGCGCTGAGTAGCTCGTCCATCTCGGCTTGATCGGATAGTTTAACACGGAAGAACCATCCCTCACCGTATGGATCAGAATTGGCAAGTTCTGGGGAGTCTTCAAGCTGGTCGTTGATCGCAACCACCTCGCCAGAAACCGGAGCATAAAGATCAGATGCCGCTTTCACCGACTCGACCACGCCTGCGTCTTCACCGGCAGCGAACTCTGCACCGACTTCAGGCAGCTCAACGAAAACCACATCGCCCAGCAGCTCTTGCGCATGATCGGTAATACCGATGGTTACCGTACCATCGCCCTCATCGCGGACCCATTCATGACTCGCCACATACTTTAGTTCGCTACGAATCTCGCTCATTTCTACGATTCCTGTCAGTTGAGTTAAGAATAAACCTGCGCACCGTTGCGCACGAAGGGCGGCCGAACAACTGCCACATCAACCAGTTTACCACGTAGCTCGACCTGTGCCTTCTCTGATGTTACGGATGGTACACGCGCCATGGCGATCGATTTGCCTAACGTGGGCGAAAACGTACCGCTAGTGATGACACCTTCACCGACACCATCAACCAGCACGCGCTGACCTGCACGTAACACTCCGCGCTGTTCCATGACCAGCCCCACCAGCTTATCGCTAACCCCAGCCGAGCGCTGTGCGACCAGTGCATCACGGCCACAGAAGTCTCTCGTTTCGGGTTTCCATGCGATGGTCCAAGCCATGCCCGCAGATAGTGGACTAATCGATTCATCCATATCTGCACCGTATAGATTCATGCCCGCTTCAAGGCGCAGCGTATTGCGCGCACCTAACCCGCAAGGCACAACACCCGCCGCCAAAAGCGCACTCCAGAAAGATGATACTTCATCCTCTGGTACCATAATTTCTAGACCATCTTCACCGGTATAACCAGTCCGGGCAATAAACCACCCCTCCGACTCAACCCCTTGGAAAAGACTCAGTTGCTCAATTAGCTTTTGCCGTGTTTCGCTAACCGCCTGCTTAACTTTCTCAAGCGCGCCAGGCCCCTGTATAGCGATCATCGCTAACTCAGGGCGCTCTGTTAACGCCACATCAAACTTAGCTGCTCGCTCTGCCATCCAACGCAGGTCGTTTGCGCGCGTTGCACAGTTCACCACAACACGATACCAAGCACCGGTGACATTTGGTTCGGTCATCAGATAGACAATTAAATCATCTATAACACCACCGCTCTCGTTCAGCATGGCAGAGTAAAGCGCCTTACCTTTTTGGCTGAGCTTTGCCACATCGTTGGCTAACAGATGCTGCAGGTACTCTTTGGCATCGGCACCTGTGACATCGACAATCGTCATATGGGATACATCGAACATGCCAGCTGACTGGCGTACCGCATGATGTTCTTCGATTTGAGATCCGTAACTCAGTGGCATTTGCCAACCACTGAAGTCGACCATTTTGCCACCTGCAGAGAGGTGCTGTTCAAATAACGCGGTTTTTATCGCCATGCTGGGAGACTCTTATTGTTGTTACGATCACCGTGCGGAGTGATGGCCCCGCAAAAAAGGGCCAAACAATTTATCGAGATTCCCTAGCCAGATCAATCGCTGATCAGCCGATTGGGCTTCACACTTGGTCGAATATTAGTGACGAACAGGGCGGCGTGCGATCACAGGTAGATCATCCCCCAGCCCCATCGCTTGATACATGATGTGCTGCTTCACAGGCCCTAAACGGTTAAGGAGGTTCATTCCACTGCTGCGTAACAGCTTTACCGCCGGCATTTCGCTGTCAAATAAACGCTTAAAGCCTTCCATGCTGGCAGCCATCTGTAAGTTGGCGCGCTGACGCTGGCGCTGGAAGCGCTTCAGGACCTGCTCGCTGGCGTAGTTTTCACCACGCTGCTTAGCCAAGCTCACTTGCTCAGCTAAGGCTGCTGCATCCATCAAACCCAAGTTTACACCCTGCCCCGCTAAGGGATGGATAGTATGGGCTGCATCGCCGATCACCGCGAGCCCCGGTTTAACGTAGTACTTCGCGTGACGCTGGCGCAATGGGAAGCTACCACGCGCATCAGTGGCGATCACTCGCCCTAAGCGGCCTTCAAACGCACGTGTTAAATGCTGGCAGAATGTATCATCGTCTAGCTCGGATAGCTCGCGTGCGTGATCGGGAGTGGTGGACCAAACGATTGAGCAGTGATGTGGGTCATCGAGAGGTAAAAAAGCCAGTGGGCCCGTTTCAGTAAAACGCTGCCATGCGGTCATTTGGTGGGGCTGTTCAGTGGTGACCGTGGTCACAATCGCGTGGTGTCCATAATCCCACTCCCACATAGGAATCGAGGCCAAGCGGCGGATATTGGAGTTTGCCCCATCCGCAGCGATCACTAACGGGGCAGCAAAGGTTCCACCGTCTGTACAACTCACAACGCGTAAGCCGCTCTCGTCTGGCTCGCTCATCCCTGCAACGGATGCTTCGTGGATGAGTTCAACCTGTTCACTCTGCGCCGCCCGCGTCAACAGTGCCGCCACCGTCACCCGGTTTTCAACAATATGGCCCAATGCCGCTTCATGCAGATCTTGGCTAGAGAAGTGAATATTACCGCTACCTACGCCATCCCATACAGCCATTTCGGTATACGGACTGATACGTAAGTTCGCCATGATATCCCAAACGCCCAAAGCCTCTAACAAGGTTTGCGAAGCACATGTGAGCGCGCTGACGCGTGCGTCATAACCGTGCTCATTTTGCTGCATTGCAGCCTCACACGGGTTTGGTAGCGGCGCACTGCCATGCTCTAAGACCACACTGGTGATACCAGCTTCCGCCAGCGCTAGCGCGGCGGCCAAGCCGACCATACCGCCACCTACAATCACCACGTCTGTATGCTTCACAACGAACTCTCCTACTTCAACTTTGGCGCTTTAATATCCAACCCCATCGCACCGCGTGCAAATAGCGTTTTGGCCGGCCTGCATATATCCAAAAGCTGTAACCCCATATCTCGACCGAGCGCTAAAGCGGGATTGGCCGTCGAGAACAGCTTCATCGTTTTATCACTCAAGCCGATGGTGCGCTGCTGATCAGCCATGCGAGCCGTATGGAACTGCTGTAAGCCGCTTAAGCCGCCAAGCGGCTGCTGCGCCTTGCGGGTTGCGATCACGTGATCGGCTAAATCAACCACGCCACGTAGCGCCAAATTGTAGCCTTGCCCTGCGATGGGGTGCAGCGCATGAGCCGCGTTCCCCAATACCACTAACCCTTGGCGAACCTGCTCGTCTGCTAGTGTCAGCTTCAGCGGGTAGCTGGCACGTTCTCCCACCTTGATGAAACGCCCTGCCCGATAGCCAAAGCGCTCCTGTACGGCAGCCATGAATGCATCATCATCGAGTGCCAGAATATCGTCTAACTGCGCATCAGATACCGTCCATACCAGACCACAGCGCGCGATGCCTGCCTGCGACTGCAACGGCAATAGCGCCATTGGGCCGGTATCGGTAAAACGCTCATAAGCCACACCTTGGTGGTCACGATCAGGGCTGATGTTAGCCACAATGGCGTGCTGGCCATACGCTGTTTCTTGGTAAGCAATGCCTAACTGCTCACGTAATGTGGAGCGGCCACCATCCGCCAAGACGATGAGCTGCGCACTGAGCTGCTGCTCGCCGCTTTCATGCTTCAGAGTTAACGATATCTGCTGCGCATTTGGTGTGATCTTCTCCACCGTCGCGGGGCATAGAAACTCAACATGATCGGCAGCCTCGTGAGTCTGTATGTGGCGCAGTAAAACCTGACCGAGCCAATGGTTCTCGATCACATACCCAAGCGCAGGGACGCGCTCTTCGCTTGCGTTTAAACGCGTCGCGCCAAAATGCCCTTTATCTGACACATGGATCTGCTCGATAGGTGCTACGCCTTTGGCGAGCGCATCCCAGACACCCATCTGCTCATAGATCAGCCGCGAACCATAGGCCAACGCCGTGGCTCGCGCATCATAACTTGGCTGGAACTCCGCAGCCGCCCTGCTGGGTAGCGGTACGGCTTCGATGATGGCAATGGAGAGATCCAACGCCTTCGCTTGTGGCAGTAAAGCAGCGGCGAGGCTTGCGCCCACCATTCCGCCGCCCACAATAATCAGATCATAATCGGTTTGCTGGTTCTGCATGTTGTTTAGGCCTGCGCCATCAAGGCTTCGATCTCATCAATCTCTTTAGGTACAGCGTGGGTTAGTACGTCGCAGCCTGTCGCTGTCACGACCACGTCGTCCTCTATACGGATACCGATACCACGCCATTTTGGATCAACCGTTTCGTTATCAGGGCTGATATAGATGCCCGGCTCAACGGTCATCACCATACCCGGCACCAGTTCACGCCACTCGCCATGGACGCGATAGTCACCCACATCATGAACATCCATACCCAGCCAGTGACCCAAGCGGTGCATATAAAAAGGTTTGTAAGCTTCTTGAGCGATCAGCTCATCCAGTGCCCCTTGCAAAATACCTAGTTCCAGCAACCCTTGGGTAATAATGCGTACCGATGTCTCCTGCATCTGCTCCCACGGCACCCTAGGTTTTATCTCTGCAATACAAGCGCGTTGTGCAGCTAAGACAATATCGTAGATCTGCCGCTGCGCCTCACTAAAGCGGCCGTTCACCGGAAACGTACGTGTGATATCTCCGGCGTAATAACCCACTTCACAACCGGCATCAATCAGCACTAGATCACCGTCGTTTAACGGAGCCGAGTTCTCAACGTAATGCAGCACGCAGCCATTCTTTCCGCCACCCACAATGCTGGAATACGCGGGTAATCGGCAGCCATGCATTGCGAAATGGTGCATGATTTCCGCTTCGAGCTGATACTCCATCATGCCGGGCTTACACGCTTGCATCGCCCGAACATGGGCCGCCGCTGAGATCTCCCCTGCCGCCCGCATCATCTCAATTTCCGCCTCGGACTTCACCAAGCGCATCTCATTTAAAAGATGTGATAGATCGATCAAACGCTCTGGTGCGATAACACCTTGGCGCCGCTTACCGCGCATGGTTTGCAGCACACGTTCCACCAGCTTTTCAGTATGGTGGTGTGCCCCCATGCAAAAATAGAGCGATTCAACGCCGTTTAGGTATTCACCAAGCCGTGTTTCAAGATCTTCGATGGAGTACGCCGCATCAGCACCAAAGTTGGCTTTCGCACCATGCGGGCCCTGACGATAACCGTGCCAGATCTCCATTAATGGGTCGCGAGGCTGACAAAATAAAACGTAACGTACACTGCCGTGTTGTTTTAAGAGCACTAGCAACGCATCCGGCTCATCAAACCCGGTTAAGTAGAAAAAGTGGCTATCTTGGCGAAACGGATGCTCTACATCACTGTTACGCGTTGTTAGGCGCGCAGCGGGTACGATAACCGCTGAGTTATCGTCCAGTTGCTCTGCTAGCCGAGCCCGGCGGCTTACAAACTCATCAAAGCTAATCTGCGGCAGCGCCATCTTTCTCTCCTTTTATGTACGATTAATCAGTGCAACTGAGGCGCTGGAGGCGCTTTCTCATCAGGCGTATTGCACTCAGAAAACAGCATCAAGGCTGCCATGCGGACATACTCCTCAAGCTGTGCAAAGTCGGCTTCGCTCTCTTCATCCTCTTCCACCTCAGAGGCGACCTGAGCGATCTGCGATAGATCTTGCAGCGCTTCTTGCGACTCAGCTGACAGCGAGGCGTCGGTCTGTTTACCCTGATAGCCAAAACCCGTCATAAAACCTTGGCACCAGCGGCCCAGCGCTTCAACGCGCTGACTCAAGCCGTAGTCATCATCAGGTAGCAGCAGCGAGAGGTCTAAATCAGCCCCTTCCAGCTGACCCAGTGTTTGCTGATAAAGCCCTAATAGGCCAATTTTGCTGGTTTCATGCTCTAGTTGCGCCAACTCCATCAGCTCGCAGGCCGTGCGTAACCAAATATCCGCTTGTAAACGCGCCCCAGACGCTAACTGCCCAACCAGTAAACCATGTAATTCAGCGGGTGATACGACTTGTACGTTTTCGCTGACCAACAGATTGGCCACCATCTCAAAATTGATCGCTTCGGGGTTTATCTCGGGCGTCATGAATATCTCTCGAGGTTGTTTGCTGTACTGCCTTGCGGCTTATTGTTGATAATCCTAGCATTCTACCCTATACAGAGCTATGTGGACGCGTTTGACCGGCTGAGGACGCGTGTTTATAGTTCTTTTTGGCGTTTTATTTGGATGCGGGAATGACAGACCACTACTTTATTGCCCTTGAGCAGAAGATCGATCAGCTATTGGACAGATGTGAACAGTTGGAGCGCGAAAATCAGCGCTTGCTCGCATCTGAGCAGCAAAACCGACAGGAGCGTGCGCGCCTTCTGCAAGCAAATGACCAAACGCGGGCACAGGTCGAGAAGATGATTCAGCGCCTGAAAACACTGGAGCAAAATTCATGAGTAACGAAAGTGGGCACAAGGTCGCCATCAAACTGATGGACAAAGAGTATGTGGTCGGGTGCCCCGATGGTGCAGAAGCCGAGCTATTCGCCTCTGCTGACCTACTCGATAAAAAGATGCGCGAAATACGCGATAGCGGCAAGGTGCTCGGCTTAGAACGCGTTGCGGTTATGGCTGCTTTGAACCTCTCCCATGAGTTGTTAAAAAGCAAAGAGGAGCAGCGCGAGCACATCGAAACACGCATCCAGCGGCTGGGCGCAAAAATTGACTCCTCACTCGAGAAGCTGGCTAAAACGCAACCTGAAGATCTTTCATCTTCAAGTTAAGCGCTTGTTTTTTATACAGCTATTTCAGTTTTCATAGCATCAAAATAAAAAATTACAAGAGCTGACTTTAGTCGCAAGCGCGGTATAATTGAGTTGCTTCCTGGGGTGTTCGATATCTTGTCACGTCCCTCGAGCCGATAATTAACAGTATGGATTTCTTCAGTGGGTATTGTGTGCAGGTCCGTTCTCGGAAAGCCTAATATATCTCGGAGATCTCCTCCTTGAACCTTCGGGTTCAGGGCCACGATAAGTAACGGCGCCTTGGGGAGTCCTTCATGCAACTTGAAGAACGTAAGCAGTTACGTCAGACGTTACGCCATCGTCGCCGCTCACTATCTGCCAAACAACATCAGCGTGCTGCCGTGCAGCTCCTAAAGCGCTTAAAAACTCAGGCTTTTTTTCGTACCGCTAAACATATCGCCATTTATCTCCCAAATGACGGCGAGATCGAAACAAACCCGATTATTCAGTGGTGCTGGCAGCACAATAAACACGTTTATCTTCCCGTCTTGCACCCTCTAGCCCATAACCGGCTATGGTTTGTGCGCTACCGCCCTCGCACAGCGATGACCAAAAATAAATACGGTATTTTGGAGCCGAAGATGCCATTTCGTTTCATCCGCGATGCGCGCAGACTCGATCTGGTATTGATGCCGCTGGTGGGGTTTGATGCTGATGGCGGCCGCTTAGGCATGGGCGGCGGGTACTATGATCGCACCTTCGCTTTTATCAAGCAGCATAATGTGAATCGCCCTAAGCTCATCGGCTTAGCGCATGAGTTGCAGCGGGTAGCCACGCTGCCTATTGCCGCTTGGGATGTGCCTGTCGTCGGTGTCGCAACCGACGAGGCAATCTATCTAAATTAATACGTCAAACTAACTCTCTAATCGCTAGCCTGCTCTATCAAATACTTGCGCGACGATATTGTAGAATTGAAAGTCGGTTTGGGAAAAAATCCCTGTGGCTAATGTACCAACAATAAACGCCATAACCACCACTGTTACTAAGTCAGGTCCTTTCTTCATAACACCTAAAAATCCCATACACCAAAAGTCGATACACTATATCGGCAGTTTTCCACAGCTAATTAATAACTTAAATAGCGATCAACGTATTGTTTGCTGCAGATCACAACCTGAATACTCTATGTATGACGGATAATTATGGTTAAAAGTTCAGATTTTATAAAACAAATGTTTCATAACTAGCGAAAAAAAACAGAACTTTTACTGATCCATCTAGCCAGCGAAGTGGCTTTTTCAATCAGCAAAGTATGACATTTAACGCCATTCTTGCTAAAACGGAACTGAAGAATCACGCAGCTAGCTTTATAAGCTTAGCCGTAAACTGAGTTAGGAACCTATATTATGACGTCACTGGTATTATCCGTTATCGGGCCCGATAAGCCCGGATTAGTAGAGAGCCTTGCCCAAACGGTAGCAAGTCATGGTGGCAATTGGTTGGAGTCGGGGTTATCTCACTTGGGAGGTAAATTTGCAGGTATCGTCATCGTCGACATTGACGAAGCGGAATCAGCACAGCTGCAGCACGCACTTAACGACTTGGCGAGTGATGGTTTAATCGTAACGAGCGAAGTGATCACGCAAGCTGATAATGTGCCACCCACACAGCCCCTTACCATCGAACTGATCGGCCACGACAAGCCGGGTATTGTGCGCGAGATATCCCAAGCATTGGCAAAGCGCCATGTGAATGTGGAACAGCTCACCACAGCCCTCGTGTCAGGGTCTATGTCTGCAGAGCTGTTGTTCAAGGCCGAAGCGCAGCTATTAGCACCCGAAACACTCGACCTAGATGACCTTCAAGCAGATCTTGAAAACATCGCGAGCGACTTGATGGTTGATATCAGCCTTAACAAATAAACCCTCGCCGACTCTAGCCACTCAGTGGTTAGAGTCAGGCTACCGCTTGTGCCCGCGCTTCCCGCTTTTCAAGCATAATCAGCAACACAATCACCCCGGTACCAAACGTCACAAAGCCACCGGCCAAATAGAGCCCTAGGTTGTAATTGCCCGCCTGCTGGGCGAGCGCACCGGTGAGCGCTGGCGCCACAATTTGTGCAACACCATAAGAGAGCGTCATTTTCCCCATCAACTTAGCTGGTTTGGTTGGGAAGAACCGTCCTGCCATTGTTAAAACTAAGCTAACGCAGCCGATAAACGTACCACCGTATAAAATGGCACTAAGAAACACACCTGCAAGGCTATCGGTTAGCGCAGGCAAAACGATACCGATGACTTGCACACCATAAGCCAAAGCCAATGCGCGCAAGTAGCCAATTGCACGGGCAATATGATCCCATACAATCGCTGCTGGAATCGCCGCTAGACCTACGAGCAAAAAGACATACTGCCCCATCCCAGTCAGCGTTGGCTGGCTCTCGACGATATCAACGATAAAAGTCGCACTGATCACATAACCATATCCAGCACAGAAATAGGCGACCAACAGGAGCGTCATAAACAAACGGCTGGGCGGAGCATCGACAAGCGCCTCGCCCGAAATGGTCATAGGGCGCGTGTCAGGTGTGGGCATCCAGCGCCAAGCCGGAACTGCCAGCAGCAGTGCTAAGCCGCCAAGATAGAACCACTGTAGATCCCAACTTATTGCTACATTGACCATCACCTCGATGACAACAGAGACCAGCACGATACCCAAGCCAGCGCCAGCAAAGTGGATACCGAGCTCCGCGCGCTGATGGTGGCGCAGCAACCAGTTCAAAATCAAGCCAGAGGCTAACAACATACCACCAGAGCTCGTCATCCCAGAGACAAACCGCAGGACTAACCAAAGCCAGACATTCTCGGTAAAAGACATCAAGGCCGTCGTGACAACGGCCAAAATCAAATAGATACGATATAGACGATCTTTCAAAATCAGGCTGCTGACAGATGCCGCAATAATTGCACCCACCATATAGCCAAGATAGTTACCGGCAGCGAGCCACCCACCCATCTGATCGTTGAGCCAAGTTGCTTCCTGCATAATGGGCAGCAACGGCGTGTAAGCAAAGCGCGCCACACCAATCGTAACGAGCATCGAGAAGATCCCCGCCAGTAACACTTTCATACGCTCATAGGTTGTTGGCATCGCTCCCACCATCTTTATCGTTATTAGGTCTTTAAGACTATTAGGTGGAAACCCCAACAACAAATAGATAATTTGGAACAAAGATTTCTCAAAAAAGGAATAAAGGTGACGAGGGGGCGCCGCTTAATTCGATATTCAGCCCCTCTGATGTTTCATATCGACATCAAATTTAAGAGGAAAGAACATGGGTATTTTATCGTGGATCATAATGGGTCTTTTAGCAGGCGCTGTCGCAAAATGGCTGATGCCAGGTAAAGATCCAGGTGGCTGTTTTATGACGATGCTGCTCGGTATCGCAGGCGGTATCGTGGGCGGTTACGTTGGTGCCGAACTCGGATTCGGTAAGGTAGATAGCTTCAGCTTAGGCAGCTTCGGTTTAGCAACAGCGGGCGCTGTTCTGCTGTTAGTTATCTATCGCTTGGTTGCTGATAAGAAAGACAGCTCAGACGAATAACGATGGTCGGTGCTGGTTACTCAACCGCATCCAGCACCTGACTTTCCCAAGACTTCGACGCTTCAGCCAGGCAGACGCGGTTACGTCCAGAGCGCTTCGCTCGGTATAGCGCATCATCTGCACGCTTCATCCACTCGCGTGATGACTCTAGCATCCCCAACTCAGCCACACCGATTGATACCGTCACAGTATGACCAGGGATCAGTTGTGAGTCCTCCAACAGACTTCTGACCTGCTCGGCAAGATAGCCAGCCTCCTCTAAGCCGCCTTCCACCAGAACCACAAACTCTTCACCGCCATAACGGAACAGACGTTCATTCTTACGAATCGTAGGGCGCAGAAAACGCACAAACTCCTTCAAAAAGGTATCTCCCACCGCATGACCAAACTGATCATTGATCTGCTTGAAATGGTCAATATCAAACAGCAGTAAAGCGGCAGAGTGATGGTTTCGCGATACCGAGCTAACAATGCGCTCAATCTCATCATCCAGAGCACGGCGATTGTTCGCCCCAGTTAGCGGATCGATTGTGGCCTTTTGTTCAAGGCGGTAACGATCTTCACGCATTTTCGTGGAGAACAGGTAAGCAAACAAACACACCAAGATATAGGTAACGATAAAGCTCGAGAGCACAACCGGCGAAACACTATCAGCCACCAGTGTTCCAACCACCACCAACGCAAAGCAGCTGACTGACGCCGCTTCAAATGTCCGTACCATAAAGTAACAGGCAACAGCCGTTGGATAAGCCCAGAAGAGCGCCTCACTGCCGCGCATAGCAACCACCGTCAACATACCCGCGGTATAGATCAGCGTGAGTAGAATAGTCACCAAGCGCGGACTTCCCTTAAGGTATCCATAGGCGCCCAGCAGAATCATCCCCACCACAATAGCGAGATCGACCAAACCGACCAGCCACTGCCCTTGCATAAAGCGCCACGCAGCGAAAGGGAGAATTGCCATCACAGCCAGAACTGCTTGGATAAGCAACAATTCCTGTTCGGGGTTTAGTTTTTTAGCCGGCACAATACCGATAGCCGACAGCGCTTTTTTTATCACCCAGTACGTCTCGCAGTTTATTTGTCCGTAATCGATTACAGTTTATACAGCGCTCCCTGCTTTTACCACTTAAACAAAAAACGGGCCGCAGCCCGTTTTAGATCTCATTTGTATCGCTGCAGTATTTAGCTGCGCTCAGCCAAACGGGC
This sequence comes from Neptunomonas sp. XY-337, assembly GCF_004959845.1. Classification (NCBI taxonomy): domain Bacteria; kingdom Pseudomonadati; phylum Pseudomonadota; class Gammaproteobacteria; order Oceanospirillales; family Oceanospirillaceae; genus Neptunomonas; species Neptunomonas sp. XY-337. Next base: position 28,507 of record NZ_SPLL01000008.1, read on the forward strand.
TCTGCCTCGCTGCACTGCTGCTCGCACCTGCGCAGGCGCTGTACCGCCGATATGATCACGTGCTGCAACGGAGCCTTCCAGCGTCAAGACATCGAAGACATCTTCAGCAATCGTGTCAGAAAACTGCTGCAGCTCCGCTAGCGTCATTTCACCTAGATCTTTACTCGTCTCGATACCATATGCCACAGATTTACCAACCACTTCATGCGCGTCGCGGAACGGCATACCTTTACGCACAAGATAATCTGCTAAGTCAGTTGCGGTGGAGAAACCGCGCAGCGCAGCCTCGCGCATCTCAGCCTTGCGTGATTCCAACGCCGGAACCATATCAGCAAACGCACGCAGGCAACCTTTAACCGTATCAATTGCGTCAAATAGTGGCTCTTTATCCTCTTGGTTGTCCTTGTTGTAGGCCAGCGGTTGAGACTTCATCAGTGTGAGCAAGCTCATCAAATGGCCATAGACACGGCCAGATTTACCACGCACCAACTCAGGCACATCAGGGTTTTTCTTCTGCGGCATAATGGAGGAACCTGTGCAGAAGCGGTCTGGCAGATTGATAAAGTTAAACTGCGCGGATGTCCATAGCACCAGCTCTTCAGACATTCGCGTCATGTGCATCAACAACAGACTTGCCGCGGAGCAAAATTCGATGGCAAAGTCACGGTCAGACACCGCGTCTAGTGAGTTCTCGGCAGGCGCATCAAAACCTAACAGCTCGCATGTCAGCTGACGTTGAATCGGATACGTTGTACCCGCCAGCGCTGCCGCACCCAGTGGCATAATATTGACGCGCTTACGCGTATCCACAAAGCGCTCGTAATCGCGGTTCAGCATTTCGAACCACGCCAAAAGGTGGTGACCAAATGTTACCGGTTGAGCTGTTTGCAGGTGGGTAAAGCCTGGCATGATGGTATCGGCTTCTTGCTCTGCAAGATCTAACAAACCCGTTTGCAAACGGCTCAGCTCGCCAAGAATAAAATCGATCTCGTCACGAACATAAAGACGAATATCCGTTGCAACTTGGTCGTTACGTGAGCGGCCTGTGTGCAGTTTCTTACCCGTGATACCGATCTTCTGCGTCAACGCAGCTTCGATATTCATATGCACATCTTCTAGCGCAACCGACCACTCAAACTGACCCGCTTCAATCTCTTGCTCAATCTCAGACAGACCTTGGATAATGGCATCGCGCTCTTGCTCTGTTAGCACACCCGCTTCAGTCAGCATTTTGGCGTGAGCAACCGAGCCTTGAATATCTTGTCGATACATACGCTGATCAAACTCGACTGATGCGGTAAAACGCGCCACGAATTCATCGGTTGGCTCACTAAAACGACCACCCCACTGCTGGTTGGTTTTATTGCTCATTATCCAGGACCTCACTGTTGAATCTTTAATGACCCTTTTGGTCATAACAATCGCGTGATTATATCAGCTTTCCTGCCATTACACTCTTATCAAGCTAGAAAGCACAGCCGCTTACACCCCTAAATCTGTTACAATCGCGTCATCACGCCAGAAGGCAAAAAGGAATAAGATTCAGGAAACCTCTATGCAGAAACGAGTCGTGCGTATCGCTACCCGCCGCAGCCTGTTAGCGCTATGGCAAGCAGAGTTTGTTAAAGCAGAACTGGAAAAGCACCACCCAGGTATTCAGGTTGAGCTACTAGGCATTACCACAAAGGGCGACAAAATACTCGACACGCCACTGGCTAAGATCGGCGGCAAAGGCCTATTTGTGAAAGAGCTTGAAGTCGCGATGCTAAATAAAGAAGCCGATATCGCCGTGCACTCCATGAAAGATGTGCCGATGGAGTTTCCCGAAGGTTTGGGCCTAGCCGTCATCTGCGAGCGCGAGAAACCAACCGATGCGTTTGTATCCAATAAGTTTTCTTCGCTGGCAGACCTACCGCAGGGCGCCATTGTAGGTACCTCTTCGCTGCGTCGCCAATCGTTGATCCAAGAGCTGCGCCCGGACCTAGAGATTCAGAGCCTGCGCGGTAACGTGCAGACACGCCTCAGCAAGCTCGACGAAGGTCAATATGATGCCATCATTCTCGCAACGGCTGGCTTGATTCGCCTCGAATTACAAGACCGTATCCGTTACGAATTACCCGTAGATATCAGCCTACCCGCCGGTGGCCAAGGCGCTGTCGGTATTGAGTGCCGAGTGGATGACAAAGAACTGCATGAGCTGCTCGCACCCTTGCACCACCAACCAACTGCGTGGTGTGTTACAGCAGAGCGTGCGATGAACCGCCGCTTAGAGGGTGGCTGCCAAGTACCGATCGCCTGCCATGCCACACTAAATGACGCACAAGACGAGCTCTACCTGCGTGGTCTAGTGGGCCGCCCAGATGGCACGACCGTGTTGCGCGACGAGCTGCGCGGCCATCCTGATAGTGCAGAAGAGATGGGTATTCGTGTTGCCGAGAACCTGCTCGCAGCAGGCGCTGATCAGATCCTCAGCGAAGTCTACGGCCGTGATGTTAAATAGCAGGCAAGTGCTTGATGGCCAGCGTGTGCTAGTCACACGCCCCACCCATCAAAGCGCCAATCAAATCGCGCTGTTGAAAGCCGCCGGCGCAGACCCTGTGCATCTGCCTGCATTGCAGATCACACCGGTCGCCCCAGCGGATGCACGCTACCCGTACATTAAAACGCAGATGATGAATCTGGATCTTTACGATGTCGTCATCTGTGTGAGCCCGAATGCAGCAACGATCACATTGGATTGGATCGACACCTACTGGCCACAACTACCAGTGGGTATTCAATGGTTTGCTATTGGCAAACGTACCGCAGCGGTGCTAGAAACGGGTGGCATCGACGCAGCGGTGCCTGCCAAAGGCTTTGATTCCGAAGCGATGCTGGTGCTTCCAGAGCTGCAATCGCTCGAAAACAAACGCGTTCTCATCTTGCGTGGCCAAGGTGGTCGCGCCACACTGGCAGAAACCTTATCCGCACGCGGAGCGCAAGTTGAGTACGCTAACCTCTATGATAGAACCTGCCCACACTACGATGCAGACCATATCAAAAGTACTATTTATAACCCTACGCCATCCGCTATTCTGATCACCAGTGGCGAAGCACTCAGCAACTTTGTTAAAGTGGCGCAGAATCAGCAGCGCGAATTCAGCCTTAATTCACTCCTAGCTACCTACCTTGTGGTACCCAGTGAGCGTGTCGCTGAAACCGCTCGAGAGCTAGGTTTTACTAACATCCACGTAGCGCAAGGACCTGACGACCAAGCGATGGTAAACGCGCTCCAAACAGCCAACAACTCGGACTGTACCCAATGAAAAAAACCGAGAAAAAAACTGAAGACAATAAAGACGTTGTAGATAATTCAGTTGAAAAAGAAACCTCAACTGAAGCAACAAAAGCCTCTACTGGCGAGCAATCGGAAAAATCACAAGCTGCGAAAGCGTCACCTGAAGTAACAGAGCAGCCCGAAGAAAAATCCGCACCTGCACCCCAACCAGCTGCTCCTGTTGCTGCAGCCCCAGCTGCGCAAAACCAAGGTGCAACTTGGCCGGGTAAGTTAGCGCTGGTTATCTCCCTGATTGCACTAGGTGGCAGCGGATACCTGTACTGGCAAGGCATGCAGAAACAACAATCTGATGCAGCCGCGATTGGTGCACTACAGAGCGATGTGAAAAGCACGCTGGAATCAGCAAAGACTCAAATTGCTGATACCAAATCTGTTGTTAATGCACAGGTTAACTCGGTTAACCAAAACCTGACGATGTTGCAAAACCAGTCTGCCAAAGAGCAGAAGAGTATCGAAGAGCTGCAGCAGCGCCTCACCGCTAGTATTCAACAAGTGATGGCGAAGCAGAGCAACACCCGTAAAGACTGGTTGCTTGCAGAGGTCGAATACCTGCTGCGCTTGGCTAATCAACGCATCTTGATGGAAAACACCTCAGTCGGTGCACTTGCGCTGCTCAAGTCAGCTGACAAGATTTTGCAGGAGACGGATGATGTCTCTATTTACGATGTGCGTAAAAAGCTCGCTTCTGACATCGCTGCATTAGAAGCCGTTCCTACATTTGATCTGGAAGGCTCCTACCTGAAACTCGCAGCACTGAATGAGCAGGTCGATAACTTGCGCCTGATCCCAATCACCGATAAGAACAAGCTACCGTCGCTTATCGAAGAGATCACACCTGAGTCTGTTAGTGAAAGCTGGGCACAGGGCTTGAAAGAGTCTTGGGCTAAAGCCGTTGATAAGCTTGAGAAGCTCGTCGTTATTCAACACCGTGACGAAAAAATCGAGCCGCTGCTATCACCTGAACAAACTTACTACTTGCAGCAAAACCTGCACCTGATGCTTGAACAAGCACAGTTATCTTTGCTGCAAAAAGAGCAAGCCGCGTTTATCCGCAGCCTAGACAAAGCCGAGAAGTGGATCGCGACCTACTTCGAAGAGAAAGACGCGACCACACAAGCACTATTACGCGGTATCAACGAGCTAAAATCACTGCAGATTTCACCTGAGCTGCCAAATATCAGTGGCTCGCTTAATGCGCTGAAATCATACCTCCAGCAGATGACTAAGCTGAAGGAAGAAGGAGCAGCATAATGAAAAGACTGTTTCTGCTCCTGCTTATCGTACTCGCAGCAGGCGCGTGGATCGGCGAAAAAATGGTCAAAGATCCAGGCTATGTGCTCATTACCTATAGCGAAACCAGTATTGAAACCAGCTTATGGGTGCTATTGGTGATCGCCGCTGTTGGTTTTTTGGCACTGCACTGGGCCGTTAACCTGTTCTTTAAAGCGCGCATTCCTACTCACAAAATTCGTGAGTGGCGTCAGCGCCGCCAGCAAGCGAGCAGCCAAGGCAAAACGCTTAAAGGTCTACTCGCACTATCGGAAGGCCGCTGGTGGAAAGCACAGCGTTTGCTAACGCAAGCCGCTGAAACTTCAGGCCAGCCGTTGGTGAACTATCTTGCCGCTGCACGCGCTGCACACGAGCAACGCGAAGACAAAGCAGTGGATCAGTTGCTACAGCAAGCCCTAACCAGCGTACCGCAGGCAGAGCTGGCGATTGGTGTCACGCAAGCGCAAATCCAATTAGAGCGTGGCCAATACGACCCCGCTCTAGCAACACTGCTACGTTTGCGTCGATTAGCGCCAAAGCACTCCTACATCATGCGAATGCTGAAAGAGGTTTACCTCAAGCTTGGCGACTGGAGCAGCCTAACAACGTTGCTACCTGAACTGCGTAAGCACAAAGTGCTTGAAGACGACGAAATGGCCACACTTGAGCAGCAATGCTACGCCAACATGCTAGGTAATGTGCTGCCTGCACTACCTGTTGAGGCAGACGATAGCACACGCTTACAAGCTCTAAACAAAGAGTGGAAAGCGATCCCAAGCAAGCTATCCAGCGAAGAACCACTGGTTCGCCGCTATGCAGAACTGCTGATTGAGGCTGGCTCTGAAGATAAAGCAGAAGCGTTCTTGAAAGACCAACTTAAGAAGAACTGGGATGAAAGCCTAGTAACGCTTTACGGCCAAGTGCAAGGCTCTGATGCCCACAAGCAACTTGATACGGCCAAATCTTGGGAAGCAAAACATGCCGATAGCGCCGCCCTCAAACTTGCTCTGGCACGCCTAAGTGCGCGTAATGAGCAGTTTGGTAAAGCCGTTGAGTACGCTCAAGCAAGCCTCGCTGTAGAGAAGTCTACCGATGCTTACCAAGAGCTGATCAACCAGCTACTGCAAGCGGGCGAATCCGAGCAAGCCAAGGCAATGATGGAAGAGAGCCGCAACTTTGCGATGGGCAATTTGCCAGCAGAATCTGCACCTGAAGCGGAGCAAGTACCCGCTGAAGAGGGCAAAGAGGCCGCTACCACGGACTCAAAAGCAGCAACGGCTTAAGTTCACTGCTCTAAGCTGAGGCATTAAAAAACCGAAAGTCAAATGACTTTCGGTTTTTTTGTGTCTGATAAATGGCTTGATCAGCTGTCTGCAGAGATGATCACAACCAGACGCTATCATTTCCTGCTCAGAGCAGATGCTTTGTCGCAGCCAACACCAAGAAGCATTAGCAATGCCAAGCAGCTGCGACTAAGAGACACCCAAAGATCAAAGCTAATCCTCCAAGAGAATAACTTCACGCAGAACCTGCAGTTTGCACTAACTCCCCACTGTACTTTTCTAAAAAACGATCCTCGTAAACACACATTTTAAGAACCAGCTTCGGTCACTTCCTCTGCCTGATCTTCCCTATCGCCTTCAGCTTCAACTGAGCTACCTGCACTATCTGAACTTTCGGCACTCGTCTTATGAGAGTCCTCTCCTTCAGCTGGCTTATTTTTTGGCTTTGCTCCTTCTGTTGATTTTTCCTGCTGCTGATCTGGCATCACACCCAACACAGGCTGAGCTAGGCTTTCCATCTCGATAGCCGGCAATACGAAAGGATTGACTTGTTTATAGATGGCTTCAACCGATTTACCCAGCTCAGAGCGAATATTATCGATACAAGCCTGATCAGCAGAAGATGGCCGCAGCCTGTGCAGATCGCCATCTTCATCAGCCGCCTCTCCGAGCAGCACCGACGTAAGCATCTGACGCTTATCTGCCGGCTTCTCACCCAGATATTCGAGGAACAGCAGCATTGCCAAGCGAGGATGCGACCCTGCCCTGTCCTCATCCGCGTAGCGGTGACGCAGCAGATTATAGGCATTGTCGAGGCGTTTTAGCTGGCGCGGGTTGCTTAAGTTCAGGCGCTCGACCCATGTAATAAACTGCTGTTTCTGAGCATCGCTCAGGCCATCTCGTATCTCTTCCTGCGGTTCAGGAGACGGCCTTTCGGGCAAGTCGAGCATAGGGTTTACATATGGCTCATCAGCACCGCCACCCGCTATGCTGTTTTGGTGCTTAACGTCGTCTTTCTCTGGGGGTGCAGGCTCACCAGTGCCGTATGGCTGGTCATCGCTTTCGATATCGGGCCTAACATTCTCCGGTTCTTCTTTTGGCTCGGCACTGCCTGCCCAAAGGTGATGTTGCAGGTAGCTCGCAACATCATCGTGCGGCGGTGGATCAAGAGTCAGTGGCAGATGCACCACTTTGCCCAGATAATCGCGGGCAATAGCGATCGGATCGGCATGATGGTGTTTAGAGAGCCTCTCGTAGTGCAGCGCTAAAGAGGCCAGAGCGATTCTCTGATCGATGGCGATAACCACCACGACGTTTTCCAGCTCCATCGCCAAACGCACCGCCTCAAAGGTTTTCACTATCCCTTCCGGGCTGCAACGGTCGAGATCATCAACCACAAACAGCAAACGCAGATCCGGGCGTAATCGCGCTTTAGCCAGTGCTTCGATGTTTTCCCGCATCACCGGCAGCTTACCGAGGTCTACGCCAAAATCAGGGAGACGCAAATAGGTTTTCAATTCATTAGCCATGGGGTGCGCCAGAATTTTCTTGAACCGGTGAAATGTTAATATGGCGAACGTCGCAACCCCAATATATCCCGGCGCGTCCTGAAAATTGGTCGGTAAATTAAGTTCGCTGGTAAACTCAAAGAGATAAAAGGAGCCAAGTGAAGCCGCTAGGATATACAGTACCGATCTAGGGTTAGCGTATAACGCATACCTTACTGTCAGCGTAAAACGACTTAGCGGATGCATACCTTTTACACAGGCTTTAACAAACTCCTGCGCTAATCCTGCCTGAATATTGCCGCAGTGCTCATAACTCCAGGCATTAAATTCGCCGTAAAGATATTCTGGAGTTTTTGCTTTTCGGCCTTTAGGAAAATACGAACACCATCGGCGAACGCACTGCGCAAAATCGATGCGAGGCAGGACGAGATCACGATCAATCGCCTTAGCTAAAGAACGCCAACGAACGCGCGTATTAGCATCACGAAAAGCCTGAAAATGATCTATCGGCTCCCTGCTATTCAACTTACTTTTCAGCAGATTAATAAAAGTCGACTTACCAACACCCCAGTCGCCAAAAAGCCCGATTGTCAGATGTTCGGAGCTGTCTTTATCGTTTAGCCGTTGCACCATCGCTTCAGCCAGAGGCTCGCGGTTTAGATGGTCTTTATCGGAGGGGCCTTCACTTTGCAGGCGTGCTGGTGGCTGGAAGAGCAAAAGCATTTCAGTTTCTAGGCTGGCAGCAGCCCCATCACTCTTTTCTGCTAACAGCTCTTCCGGCGGCTCTGCATCAGACTGATTTGCCTTTTTGGCCTGATATTCGGCCTCCAGTTTTTGCCAAAGGCCTTCATATTTATCCCAAGGCTCATCCTTCAGCGCACCAATTCCGTGGCTATAAACCCGCTCCAGATCACGCGCTATCTCGGGTAAACCTATCCCATCCAGTGCTCGATATAGGTCGTTTTTTAGCCTTTCCCATTGTTCTGGCTTGCCCGAGGGCCAAATATCAAGATGCTCTAACGACTCACCTCGTTCAACCGAAGCTAGATCAACGGGGGCGTAGGCGGCTGAAGCGGCTGAGGCGGCTGAGGCTGCGGCATCGGCGGCAGCATCGGCGGCAGCATCGGCGGCGTAGGCGTAGGCGGCCGAGGGAGAGGCAGCATCGGCGGCAGCTGAGGCGTAAGCGTAGGCGTCTGAAGCGTCGGCGGCGTAGGCGTAGGTGTAGGCGGCTGAGGCAGCTGAGGCGGCGGCGGAGTAGGAATCGGTAGCGAAGTAGGAGTCGGCGGAAGCGACGGCGTCGGCAGCGGCGGCGGCAATGCGGATAGCCTTGGGGGAGATATCCTCGTCACTGTTCGCTAAAAATACAGCTCGGAAAATCGCTACTGTATGGCGTTGGTGATCTTCTCCAAATACTATGCTTCCATCTTCACAAATAGACGGAAAAGCACGCAACGCACTGCGCACCGCAAACTGAACCATCAGATCAGGGTTCTTCTCAAACACTGGTTGCAGCCGCTCTTTCAGCTCATCCCAACCAAACTTCTGCTCGCTAGCCAACCTCAGCCTCCTTGCAAAACCACTCTATAGCCTTGTTTATCCTATTCGTACGCGATCATATATGCGAGTACTTGCTGTAAGCGCTAGTCTTTTATCCGAACGCCAGCCATTAAAAAGCCAGCACGATGGCTGGCTTTGCTATTCAAGTCACTTGAGTCGCGGTTTACTTCTTTTCTGGACGCGGTGCGTAAGCGAAAACATCCGAATGCACTTGCGTCTCTCGCAAGCCCTTCTCCGCCAAGTTATCCACTAATGCATATACCATGGCGGGTGAGCCACTGGCATAGACAACAGTATCTTCGAAGCTATCAAAGTCTGTTTTGATCGCATCCGGCAGCAAGTCAATACGGCCAGTCCAACCACAACTGTCACCTGGCTCACTAACGACAGGATGATAAACAATATTATCGTGCTTGCCCGCCCATTCCAGAGGCAGCTCCGGCCAGTATAGATCAGCCGCGATACGCGCACCCCAGTAGATATGGATAGGGTTGGTAACGTTAGCAGCGATCAGGTGCTCAACCATGCTCTTAATCTGCGAGAAACCCGTACTGGCAGCCGCCAAAATAACTGTCTGCTCAGGCGCTAGCGTGGCAGCTTGCAGGAAGCAGTCACCCTTAGGCATCTCAACAGTGATCTGCGCTGACGTTTTTATTTGCTCAATGATCGCTGAAGCCACATCGCTGCCGGCCACTTGACGAATATGCAGCTCTATTTCGCGACCTGCTTCTGGCGCACTGCCAATTGAAAAAGCCGCTTTACGCTCATCGGGTAAAACAATTTCTAAATACTGCCCAGCATGGAACTCAACCGCTTGCGAGGCTGTAGGTGGCGCCAGCAACGTGACGCGGTAAACATCGCCGCTGAGCTTTTCAACACGCTCAACATCACATACTAATCTTTTCAAGATCACTTCTCCGGGGCGTTTCAGCCCATCAATGTTTACCCAAATATCGGTGACAGGGACGGCGGTACAGGCCAGACCGCAAATGCGACTCTGCGGATCTAATGGCTCAACGCAGAGTTCTTGTGCAGGGTAAGACTGGCTCACTTGTCCTTTTAACAGGGTAAACTCACATATTTCACATACACCGTTGCGGCAACTACGCCGCATACGGTAACCGAGCCGCTCAAGCACCTCGAGTAATGTCTCTTGCGGGTTGCATGATAGAGGTTGCGCCATATCATTCAACCACACATTTAGTGGTACTTTAGGCATCATTCAAGATGCCAAGGCTCTCCCACAGCTCATCCACTCGTGTTTTAACCGCAGGATCCATGGTGATTGGTTCGCCCCATTCACGGGTGGTTTCACCCTCCCATTTATTGGTCGCATCCATTCCCATTTTAGAACCTAAGCCAGATACTGGCGACGCGAAATCAAGGTAATCGATGGGGGTGTTATCGATCATGACTGTATCGCGTTGCGGGTCCATACGGGTCGTGATCGCCCAAATCACATCGTTCCAATCACGCGCGTTCACATCGTCATCACAGACAATCACAAATTTGGTGTACATAAACTGGCGTAAGAACGACCACACACCCAGCATGACGCGTTTTGCATGCCCCGGATACTGCTTCTTAATCGTGACCACCGCCATTCGATAGGAACACCCTTCTGGCGGTAGGTAGAAGTCGACAATCTCCGGAAACTGCTTTTGCAGAATCGGCACAAACACTTCGTTCAGCGCAACCCCAAGAATCGCGGGCTCATCAGGTGGGCGTCCTGTGTAAGTGCTGTGATAGATCGGACGCTCGCGCTGGGTAATGCGCTCCACGGTAAACACGGGGAAACTATCCACTTCGTTGTAGTAGCCAGTATGATCTCCAAAGGGGCCTTCATCAGCCATCTCGTCTGGCGCGATATACCCCTCTAAAATAAATTCCGCACTCGCCGGAACCTGCAAGTCATTACCAAGACACTTAACCACTTCTGTTTTACCGCCGCGTAACAGCCCAGCAAAAGCGTACTCAGAGAGCGTATCAGGCACGGGGGTAACTGCACCCAAGATCGTTGCAGGGTCAGCACCGAGCGCAACCGCAACCGGAAAGTTTTCACCCGGGTGAGCTTTTTTCCATTCACGGAAGTCCAGCGCACCGCCGCGATGAGCTAACCAGCGCATGATCAGCTTATTCTTACCGATCAGTTGCTGTCGATAGATGCCCAAGTTCTGGCGCTCTTTACCCGGACCTCGCGTAATGACCAACGGCCACGTGACCAGCGGACCAGCATCACCCGGCCAACAGGTTTGGATAGGTAGCTTGGTCAGATCGACTTCATCACCAACAAACACTTTCGCTTGGCATGGTGCGTTACGCACCACTTTTGGCCCCATGTTCAGCACTTGCTTGAACATCGGTAGTTTCTCCCATGCGTCCTTCATCCCTTTGGGTGGCTCTGGCTCTTTGAGCTGTGCGAGTAGCTTGCCAACATCACGCAGCGCCGAGACGCTCTCTTCCCCCATCCCCAGCGCCACACGTTCCGGTGTTCCAAACAGATTTGCTAACACCGGATAGTCGTAGCCTTTGGGGTTTTCAAATAACAGGGCAGGGCCTTTCGCGCGCAGCGTGCGGTCACTAATCTCTGTCATCTCTAGGTGGGGGTCGATCTCTTGCTTAATCCGCTTAAGCTCACCGCGCGCTTCTAACATCTGAATAAAGTCGCGCAGGTCTTTATATTTGGGGGTCGCCATGGGGTTTCGTATTACCTGTTTAGTAGCGCCTAGGACAGGCGATCTATTAACAAAAAAGGGCAAGCATAAGCTCACCCTTTTGATACGTAACTGTGGTTATTTTCGTTTCATCGAAAGGAAAAACTCATCGTTCGTTTTAAAGTCTTTCAGCTTATCGATGACGAATTCGGTCGCAGCGGCATCTTCCATTGGATCAAGCAACTTACGCAGAATCCACATCCGTTGCAGTTCATCTTCGCTCGTCAGCAGGTCTTCACGACGTGTACCAGAGCGGCGGATATTGATCGCAGGGAAGACACGCTTCTCAGCAACACGGCGATCTAGGTGCACCTCAGAGTTACCAGTACCTTTGAACTCCTCAAAGATAACTTCATCCATTTTGGAGCCGGTATCTACGAGCGCTGTCGCAATAATGGTTAAACTACCGCCCTCTTCGATGTTACGCGCAGCACCAAAGAAACGCTTTGGACGCTCAAGGGCATGAGCATCCACACCACCGGTGAGTACTTTACCGGATGATGGAATCACGGTGTTGTAAGCACGCGCCAGACGCGTAATCGAATCAAGCAGGATTACTACATCTTTTTTGTGTTCAGTGAGGCGCTTAGCCTTTTCGATGACCATCTCAGCCACTTGCACGTGGCGTGCTGGCGGCTCATCAAAGGTGGAAGCAACCACTTCGCCGCGCACGGTGCGCTGCATCTCGGTTACCTCTTCCGGGCGTTCATCGATGAGTAGAACAATCAGGTGGCACTCAGGGTTGTTGCGCGTAATGCTATTGGCAATGTTTTGCAGCATCAGCGTTTTACCAGCTTTAGGCGGTGATACAACCAAAGCACGCTGACCTTTACCCATCGGCGAAACCAGGTCAAGGATACGGGCTGTCAGATCCTCTGTACTACCGTTACCCAGCTCCATACGCAGACGATCTTGCGCAAATAGAGGTGTCAGGTTTTCGAACAGAATTTTGTTCTTCGCATTTTCAGGGCGGTCATAGTTGATCTCATTGACCTTCAGTAACGCGAAGTAGCGCTCGCTATCTTTTGGCGGGCGGATCTTACCGGCAATGGTGTCGCCTGTGCGCAGGTTGAAGCGGCGAATCTGACTTGGGGACACATAAATATCATCTGGGCCCGCTAGATAAGAGGAGTCAGCAGAGCGCAGGAAGCCAAAGCCGTCTTGCAATATTTCCAGCACCCCATCGCCGTAAATATCTTCACCACTTTTGGCATGTTTTTTCAGGATCGAAAAGATCACATCCTGCTTACGGGAGCGGGCTAAGTTATCCAGGCCCATCTCTTGAGCAATTTCGAGAAGCTCAGGAACGCTTTTAGTTTTTAATTGGGTAAGATTCATATGCTTTGAAGTGAATGCCTGATTGAGGCGATTGTTTTGAAGGAGTTAGGAAATTAATCTAAACGGACTAATAAAAATACAATTTACGCGATCTGGAGCCATTTGGAGCATAGCTCTGATGCTTGATAGTGAAACTGTATCGGTAAATTCAAAAGCCAAGGTGAAATTTGGCTTCGAGGTGTTTATATAGTGAGCAATAACACCAGCGGCTTAAATATAAAAGGTTGTCTGACCGGTGTCTAGTAAAAAGGAGAAGAAAGTGTTTCAAGTCAACACCTCTTCTCCGTATGTCTCAATTACAGGTTCGCGTCTACGAAAGCTGCCAATTGAGATTTAGACAATGCGCCCACTTTCGTCGCTTCTACATTGCCGTTTTTAAACAACATCAATGTTGGAATACCGCGGATACCAAACTTAGGCGGCGTTTCGCTATTTTCATCGATATTAAGCTTGCATACTTTAAGACGACCTTCGTAGTCTTTTGCAATCTCTTCCAGAACTGGAGCAATCATTTTGCAAGGACCACACCATTCAGCCCAGTAATCAACTAGAACTGCACCTTCCGACTTAAGGACATCTTCTTCAAAAGATGCATCTGTTACATTTACGATATTTTCGCTCATTGATTCTCTCTCCAAATGCACCGAAAAAGGGAGGTGTGAATAAGTCCCGCCACTTAATTACAGCTGCAAAGGCTGCCGATGCCAAATTACATACACCGTTATCATGGGGGCGACTTGAGTCAAATCAAGCACTCTCAATGACAACTGAAATATGCAAACGGTATCGTACAAGGCTTGTTCACATCGCCCTTAGGCGCTTTAAAACTGCCGTTGATCATACCACCTACCAGAAAAAAGTGTGAATCCTGATCGATGAATGTTGTAAATCACTGCTTGCGACCCGGGTATCTGGTACTCTACGAACTAGTTTTACGGGTAGAAGATTGACGGAATGTTACATAACGAAAACAACACCGATTTAGCTGCCGAAGATTCACTCCTAGCAGCCATTGATCTTGGTTCAAATAGCTTTCACATGGTAGTGGCTAAGCTTGCCCACGGCGAACTGACTACGATCGACATTATGTCGGAGAAGGTCCAGCTTGCGGCGGGTATCGGCCCAGACGGTATGCTTGACGAAGCAGCCTTTGAGCGAGGCTTAGCCTGCTTAAGCCGTTTTGCACAACGCCTAGCCGATATCCCTAACGATGCCATCAAGATAGTTGGCACCAACGCATTACGCGAGGCAAACAACCGTAACGCTTTTGCCGATGCAGCCGAGCAGGTGTTGAATGTCCCGCTCGAAATTATCGCAGGCCGAGAAGAAGCGCGATTAATTTACCTAGGTGTCTCGCATACACTCGCCAACACTCCCGGCGCACGCTTAGTGATCGATATCGGCGGCGGCAGTACAGAGTGCATTATCGGGGAGCGCTTTACTCCCCTCGAGATGGAGAGCTTGCACATGGGCTGTGTGAGCTTTACCCAACGCTACTTTACTGATGGTGTCCTCTCGGAAAAGAACTTCAAGCAAGCTGAGTACGGCGCGCTGCGCGAACTACAGGTTATCCGGGAGCGCTACCTAGAAACGGGCTGGACGAGCTGTGTGGGTTCATCCGGCTCGATCAAAGCGATTCGCAATGCAGGGATCGAATGCGGCTTTAGTGATGAGCTGATTACTCGGAAAAGCTTACAGCAGCTACGCGAGAAAATTCTCTCTTTCGAGAATATCGACGCACTGGAGATTCCCGGCGTCAAACCCGAACGCACCGCGATACTGCCCGCAGGTCTCGCCATCCTGAGCGCGTTATTTGAGTCTCTTGGCATTGAGGAGATGGCGTTCTCAGAGGGAGCTCTGCGCGAAGGCTTACTTTATGACATGGCAGGGCGTAAAAACCACGAGGATGTGCGCGAGCGCTCTATCTCCGCCCTAAGCCAGCGCTACCATGTTGATGAGCAGCACGCTCAGCGTGTTGAACACACCGCATTGTTAGCACTTGCACAGGTTAAAGAGAGTTGGGCATTAACAGGACATGCACACCACGACATGCTGAGCTGGGCTGCGCGCACCCATGAGATTGGCCTCACCATTGCTCATAGCGGCTTTCATAAGCACAGCGCCTACCTGCTGCAGCATTCGGATTTAGCCGGTTTTTCCGCCCTTGAACAGCAACTACTGTCATTTTTGGTACGCGGTAATCGCCGCAAATTCCCGCGCGAAGAGTTTAAGCAGCTCCCAGACGCACGCAAGGAAACCTTTAAGCGGCTTTGTGTGCTGTTGCGCTTGGCCGTTGTGCTCAATCGTAGCCGCTCATCCGCAAGGCTTCCGGCCTTCGACCTAAAAGCAGAGAGCAAGCAATTAAGCCTACGCTTCCCAGATGGCTGGCTAGATATGCATCCACTCACGCATATGGAGCTCGAGCAGGAGGCGGATTACCTGAAAAACGCGGATATCAAGTTCACGTTTAGCTAATAGGTTACGCCGCCGTTATGCGGTTTGCGCACCAACAAAAAAGCCCCAATCAATGATTGGGGCTTTTTTTTATCGCGGTTCCGGCCTTGTTAGGCTTTAGGGCCCGCTTTAACGATCTCTTCAGATACGCCGTCAAACTTCTCGAAGTTTGTTACAAACTGGCCGATTAGGTCACGTGCTGTCGCATCGTATGCACCTTTATCAGACCACGTGTCGCGTGGGTTCAGCAGTGTAGAGTCAACACCTGGTACGCTCGTCGGTACGCTCAGGTTGATGCCTTCTAGGTGCTGAGTTTCAGCACCGACAAGCGCCCCGCTCTGAATTGCAGCGATGATGCCACGTGTTGTTGGGATGCTGAAACGCTCGCCCGTACCGTAAGCACCACCGGTCCAGCCAGTGTTAACCAAGTACACTTGTGAGCCAAACTCTTCGATACGCTTCATCAGCAGCTCAGCGTAAACACGTGCAGGACGTGGGAAGAATGGCGCACCGAAGCAAGTAGAGAAGGTAGACTTAATACCTCCACCAGAGCCCATTTCAGTAGAACCGACCAACGCCGTGTAGCCAGACAAGAAGTGGTAAGCTGCCGCTTCTTTGCTCAAGATAGATACCGGTGGCAGAACACCTGTAAGGTCACAAGTCAGGAAAACGATCGCTTTTGGCTCGCCACCCATGTTCTCTTCAGTACGCTTCTCAACGTGCTCAAGCGGGTATGCACAACGGCCGTTCTCAGTTAGAGACGTATCGTCGTAGTCAGCTGTACGAGCTTCATTTAGCGCCACGTTTTCAACGATTGCGCCAAAGCGGATCGCATCCCAAATGATTGGCTCGTTCTTCTTGCTAAGGTTGATGGTTTTAGCGTAGCAACCGCCTTCTAGGTTAAAGACAACGCCTTTACCCCAGCCGTGCTCATCGTCACCGATAAGGTAACGTGCAGGGTCTGCAGATAGTGTTGTTTTACCCGTACCAGACAAACCGAAAAACAGCGTTGTGTCGCCGTCTTCGCCCACGTTCGCAGAACAGTGCATTGGCAAGACGTCTTTTTCTGGTAGTAGGAAGTTCTGTACAGAGAACATCGCTTTCTTCATTTCGCCCGCGTAGCGCATACCCGCAAGTAGCACTTTACGCTTAGCAAAGTTCAGAATAACGCAGCCATCAGAGTTAGTACCATCGCGCTCAGGGTCACATTCGAAACCTGCAGCATTCAAGATCTGCCACTCTTCTTTGGCTTTTGGGTTGAACTCATCTGGGCGGATAAACAAGTTTTGGCCAAACAAGTTTTGCCACGCTGTTTGCGTCGACATTTTAACCGGCAGATAGTGGTTCGGGTCCGAACCTACGTGTACGTTAGCAACAAAGTGCTCTTGCTCTGAAAGATACTCTTCAACGCGATTCCACAGCGCATCAAACTTGTCCGCATCAAACGGGCGGTTCACATTACCCCAATCGATAACATCAGCAGTGCTGGGTTCTTCTACGATGAAGCGGTCCATCGGAGAGCGGCCGGTGCGCTTACCGGTTGTGACAACCAGTGCACCCGTATCGGCCAGCGTACCTTCACCACGTCTAACGGCATGTTCAACGAGCTCTGCGCGGCTCAGATTAAGATGGACTGTATTCTCAGTTTCTTTGGTCATTACTGGATTCCCTTGGCTCGGCGCCAAAAACGTTACCTGAAAAGCAATAGACCCCGTTTGTATCTGCACCTAAGGCCGCAGTTGGTTATTGTTGGGGGGCCGTTATTATCACAAAAACTCTATTTTTATGCCATACACAAAACGATGTATGGCCCGTTCGACACAGATGGCTGCAAGATCAATGAAGCTCGTCCGATTTTGGCACATGGGCACTGTCGCTAAACATAGCGCGAACGTCTGTTTCATCGAACTCATATTTTGCATTGCAAAACTGGCAGCCAACGCTAATAACTTGCTGTTCTTCCAGCATTTCTAGCAATTCATCCTGTGTCATCATTTGCAGTGCATTAGCACTGCGCTCACGTGAGCAGTCACACTTAAACTGGATGCTATCTGGCTCATAGAGGCGGCACTCTTCTTGGTGGAATAAACGATACAGCAACGCTTCATTATCGAGCTCTAGCAGTTCATCACCTGTGAGTGTCGCGCCAATCTGCGCAATATGTTCCCAATCCAGCTCAGCAGTGCCTTGAGCAGGCATCACCTGTAATAGGAAACCAGCTGCTTGCTTATCATTAGCTGAAAGATGGATCTGTGTGTTCAATTGTTCGGATTGTAGGAAGTAATCCGTGAGGCATTCGGCGAGGGTTGCCTTCTCAAGCGGGACAATGCCTTGGTAGCGCTGGCCGACCTCGGGCTCGATCGTGATCACAAGATGACCATCACCGATCATATCAATGACGCCTTGCCCATCGGGCACCTCGCCTTCGTAGCGCGCAATACCGCGGCATTCGCGGCGATGATTAATCTCAGCCATCAGCACACGCACGTTATTTGAGCCTTGAGCCTGCAAGAGTAAACGGCCATCAAACTTCAGCGTTGTTCCCAGTAAGGCCACCGCAGCGAGCATCTCACCCAGCCCGTCACGTACCGAACTCGGATAGTCATGGCGCTCTAAAACGGCTTGGTAGGACTCTTCTAACCCGACAAGAACACCGCGAATATCGAGTTTATCAAATAGAATGCGCTGAATTTGATCAGGATTGCTCATAACGTGCTGTTTCTCACCTAACTAAAAATAATCGATCTACAAAGGCGCTATTCTACCACCAAAGTGGACCTTTCACCCTCTTTGCAGCTCCTTAACTTCAAGCAATTGACGGCGGCTGCGTTTATCGGGTTTCTGCTTAGGGCTGAGCTCACTGCCCTTCATCGCTTTACGTTGTGCAGCATGCTCTTCACGGCGCGCCAAACTATCCGCTGTTTCCTCATACAAGGCTTGCGCTTCTGCTGCCCCGCGGCGCTGTTCAGACAGCGCTTTAACGACGATAATTCGCTCATCCCAGCCTTGACGGATCTGCAACATCGCACCCACTTCAACGGCTTTGCTGCACTTTGCGCGCTGCCCTTCATAGTGCACTTTGCCGCCCTCTATCATCTGTTTCGCGATACCACGGGTCTTATAAAAACGTGCCGCCCAGAGCCATTTATCCAGACGGACTTTAGCCATATCACTCATCATCTCCTCCGGGTGTAATCGAGCTGAACCGATCAATCGCAGTGAACTCTGCAATCTCGCGTTTCGGGCTTTGGCTATCAGGTTGCACGATGGAGAGCAGGTAGCGAATACCATAGGTTTGCGCAGCACGCAGCACCGCTAAGCTATCATCGACGAGCAGCGTGCGCTCGGGATCAAACGGCTCCTCCTGTTGCAGCCGTTGCCAAAAGGCTTGCACCTCTTTCGGCACACCATAGTCGTGCGAGCAGATAATATGATCAACACGCTCGGCAAGATCAGTTTTCTCAAGCTTCAGCATCAAACTTCCCCGGTGCGCATTCGTCACGATCACAGCACGCTTATCGTGCACCTTCAACTGAGATAGGAAGTCCTTAACATGGGGGCGAAACGCTATGCGCTCCGTCACCTCACGTTTGAGCGCCACGATATCGACATCCAGCTCCCGCGACCAATAATCCAGACAATACCAATTTAATGTGCCCTGCTCCTGCATGATGCGCTCATGCAGCCAACGCTTCGCCTCCGCTGGGTCGAGCTGATGAATATCCGCATATCGCAGCGGTAAGTGCTCGAGCCAAAAAAAGGAATCAAAGTGCAGATCGAGTAACGTGCCATCCATATCCAGCAAAACGGTATCGATACTAGACCAATCCAACGCAGCAGGTACAATCAAAGTAATAAGCCCCAAATTAAAGCCAATACAAAACGGTTAATTAGTATGCCCGTGAAGCCCGAGATTTTGAAGGTAACGCCCACCGCCCGCAGCCGCCTTTTTCAAGTGGAAGAGCTAGAGATCCGCTTTAGTAATGGAGTCGAACGCACCTATGAACGGCTTGCATCACGTGGCAATGGTGCTGTGATGATGGTTGCTATTGATAGCGAAGACCACCTCCTGCTCATTCGCGAGTACGCCGGCGGTATTGAAGATTACACCCTAACACTGCCTAAAGGGTTGATTGATGCTGGAGAGACGCCTTTGCAGGCAGCTGACCGGGAGCTAAAAGAGGAGATCGGCTTTGGTTGTCGCCGTCTTGATCCTTTGAAAGAGATGACCAACTCCCCAAGCTATATGGGCAGTACGCTCACCGCGATGATCGCTCGTGATCTCTACCCTTGTAAGCTGGAGGGTGACGAGCCAGAGCCTTTAGAGGTGGTGCGCTGGCCGCTGTCACAGATCAATGAGCTTGTGGCCCGTGAAGAGTTTACCGAAGGCCGCGCCATCGCAGCCTTGTATCTGGCGCGGGAGTTTTTGCAGCAAGAACGATAAAAATACCACACAAACTAACTACAGCCCTCACTAGAGCAAATCCTAACACGGTCTAAGCCCGTGTTCTTGTTGAGGTTATAGTGCGCCACTTTAGTGGCCACTTGCATATCGGTCATGGGCATTGAAAGCGGTACATTTTCTTTCTCATCCCAGAATAGAGCTATGCAGATACGCTCACCTGCACGAACCTTGTTCGCTACTTCTCGATAAGGGATTTTACTTTTCGTAGATAAAGGAACCACATAAACAAGCTTAAAGACCCCTTGCTCTTTCATTACTTCATAGGCCATACCGGAACGAACAGTACCGCCCTCGTTAAAGCACCCAGACAACAGCAGAAACACCAAAGCCCACAACGTATTCGTGCACTTACACCAGCGATAGCTCATTTGAAGCAACTCCCTGTCACTTAACTCCGTAAACCCTAGTTGGACGGATGCTGCGCTGCGCAGTATTCAGAACCCAACCGCACGTCGCGTTCGATCTGTTGGCGTCCGGCCGCATCAGCAATACGATTATCCATCATCGCTTGCACCTCTTTATCGCTATAGCGCTGGTGGATATAGTCAGATAAACAAGTACAACGCGCTTCACTGGCGCTGCCTGCACTCACACACGCTTGTATAAAAGGTTCGTAGGTTTTTGAACTGAGGTATTGTGACTTCACAATGTAGATCGCAAACGATACTGCAGCGATCCAAAGCAACACTTTGGCCATAAGTTTGGGCTCTTATTCTTAGAGTGATGGGGAGAAAGGCGATACCTTACCCCGCTCATTCTATGGGATTGGTGCGCCAACCGCAGCGGACTTTAGTCGCACTTAGCGCTCTTGTTGGATCGGGTTGCTTAGAACGCCAATGCCCTCTATCTCGACCGCTATCTCATCGCCGGGCTTCATATACAAGCGCGGCTTACGTACAACACCCACACCTCCTGGCGTGCCGGTGACAATCACATCACCGGGTTGGAGCGTACAGAACGTCGAAATATATTCAATCAGTGCAGGCACATCAAAAATCAGATCAGAAAAGGGCGCATGCTGGACAATCTCACCGTTTAAGCGAGTCGTTACGGTACGATTCGGCAGGTCGGTCATCTCATCGGGGGTAACGAGCCACGGCCCAAACGCACCAGTACTATCGAAGTTCTTGCCGGCCGTGAACTGGCGCGTGTGCATCTGCCAATCGCGAATACTAGCGTCGTTGTAGCAACTATATCCAGCGATATACGCATCAGCATCGGCCGCTTTGATGTGCCGCCCGGTACGCCCGATAATCACGGCCAACTCCCCTTCAAAATCGAGTTTCTCTGACACATGCGGACGCACAATTGGTGCACCGTGAGCAATCTGTGTTGAAGCAAAGCGGGTAAATAACACCGGATGCTCCATCTCAGGCATACCGGTTTCTAAACGATGGCTCTCATAGTTCAAACCAACACAGAGAATCTTTTCTGGGTTGGGAATCACGGGCTGCTGCACAACCTCAGCGCGCAATAGCCGAGGACATGCCGAGAAGTGCTCAGTTTCTCCCCACACGGCGCTTTGCAGATAGCTCTTCAAATCGATGCAGTCGGCAACACCGGTAAGGTCGATAACATGTTCGCCATCAACACACCCAAATCCTGCGCGCCCCTGATATTGAAACGAAATGTACTTCACGATGGTCTCCGTTATCGCTCTACGAGCTGTGTTTTTTTACGCAAATCTTGCTGCATCTGCAGCAACTTCAAGCGTCTATCTCGCAAATCTTGTTTGAGATGGAAGATCTGCCCATGGCGTGCCTTGATCTCTTTTAGCAGCACAGCGCGCTCACCGGGTGTTAGTTCCTCTTTAATGAGCCGCGCTTCGCGCTCATCAATCTCTTCCTGCAGCTGGCGCACTTCCTGTTCATCGCTTTGCACACCCATGTTGAGCTTGGTGATGCGATCTTGAATCATGAAAAGTTCAAAGCCAGGCTCATAGCCAGCCAAGAAATCCTGCTCATGATGGTTGCTACACGTCCCTTTATATTGGCCACCGCGCTTACCAAAATAGAAGCCATTGCTACGGCTACAGAATCGCTCTAAACCGCGCTCAAAACCCACTTGATACGCTTGGCTATCAGGGCGGATATCGTGCTCTGCACACTCTTTACGGTAGGTATCAATGGCTGCAAATGCGCGCCCTTGGCTGGCATCAACCTCTCCCATCAAGCTCCAATCCGCCTGTTGGCACTCCTTCTGACTCATGGCGCTGCAACCGGCCAATACGGCGCTGACGCATAGCACTGTAACGCGTATTAACGTGGTAGGTTTCATACTCATCCTCCTAGCCATCGATCATCGGCTTAATGTACGGCCAGACATTCTCTAGCAAAATCGGCTGTGCCTCTGCGGTCGGATGCAAACCGTCTGCCTGCATTAGATCATGATTAAGGGCAACACCCTCCAATAAAAACGGCACTCGCGGGATGTCATACTCATCTGCTAACGCAGAGAACAGATTGTAAAACTTACGCGTATACGACGGGCCATAGTTGGGCGGCAGCTGAATACCGACAATGATCGGCTGTGCACCCGCCTGCGTACTCATATTTAATAAGCGCTCAAGATTTTTTTCGATAATGCGCAGCGGTGTGCCACGCAAGCCGTCATTCGCTGCCAGCTCCAGAACTATCCACTGCGGTTGATGTCTCTCCAACAACGCCGGCAAACGCGTCAAACCGCCTTGGGTGGTTTCACCACTGATGCTTGCATTAACAACCGTGATATCGTCGTAACTTTGCTTTAGCCGCGCATCCAACAGGGCCACCCAGCCTTTCGCGGGGTCAATACCATAGGCTGCGGATAAACTATCGCCCAGTACCAGTAGGGTACGTGCCTGAACGCTGCTGCTAACGATCACGGACAGCAGGATGAGGAAACGGATAAATTTCATGACAGAGACAACTCCTTACGCACTTGAAGCCAACCTTCTCGCAAAAACATTCGCAACGCAAACCGAGCCACTAACGCTCTTCGAGAACCTCTCCCTTACGATTAAGCAGGGCGAGAGCGTCGCGATCATTGGCCAATCGGGTGCGGGCAAATCCACACTACTTAGCCTGTTGGCAGGGCTTGATGAGCCCACTGATGGTTCCATTCGCCTGCTTGGCGAAGATATTAATCATTTAGATGATGAAGCGCGTTCACGTTGGCGCGCCACACACCTTAGCTTTATTTTTCAGTCGTTTCATCTGCTGCCTGAACTAACAGCTCAGGAGAACGTGCAACTGCCGCTCGAGATCCGTGGTGATCGCGATGCCGTAGAGCGCGCTCGCACACTGCTCACACAGGTCGGTTTGAAAGAACGCTGTCATCACTACCCCAGCCAACTATCAGGCGGTGAACAGCAGCGTGTCGCGATTGCGCGTGCGTTCGTCACAGCACCGCACATTCTATTTGCCGATGAACCTACCGGTAATCTAGACACGAAAACCGGTGAAAAGATCATTCACCAGCTCTTTGATATGAATGCGACCCACCAGACAACGCTGATCTTGATCACCCACGACCCAGCCCTAGCAGCGCGTTGCTCGCGCCAATACCGCTTAGAGCAAGGCAAGTTACTCGAAGTATTGCCGCAACAAGAGGCCGCAACGCATGATTGCTAAACTGGCGCGCAGGCAGCTATTTAGCCAATTACGCCGCAGCGATTGGCGAGCTCTGTTGATCTCGATCTTTTTGATGACCAGCTTGATCACCCTGCTGAGCTTAACCGGCGACCGGCTACAAAAAAGCGTGGCCCAGCGCAGCGCTGATTTTCTTGGTGCTGATATGGTACTCAGCAGTAGCCGACCACTGGCTGATACTTGGCAGCAGGATGCCCAAAAGCTGGGCCTTCAATCTGCCCCGGTAACCCAGTTTGCCAGCATGACCGAAGCCGACGACGCGATGTTGCTAGCCTCTATTCGCGCTGTCACACCACCCTATCCGCTGCGCGGCGAGATCACCCTCCAAGAAGCCGCGGCAACCGCACTTCCTGAGCTAGGTAATATTTGGGCAGAGCTTAACGTGTTGAGCCGTTTAGGCATTGAAGTTGGCGATACGCTCCAGATCGGTTACTCCACTTTCACCGTCAGTCACGTGATCACTGCAAGTCCGGACCGCGGCAGCGGCTTTCGCAGCTTCAACCCACAGATCATTATGCGCAGCGAAGACCTTACTGCAACGGGTGTTATCGCACCGGGTAGCCGCGCACAATATCGGTTACTGCTCGCTGGTGATGCCGATGCACTCGCCACTTTCAAAGCCGAGTCACAAACGCAACTGCAGAGCTGGCAGCGCTTATACGAAGCTTCCGGCGATCAACCCACCACCCGCAACGCTATCGGAAACGCTGGGCAGTATCTGCGCTTGAGCGCGCTGTTCGCACTGTTGCTGGGAGCCTTCGCGATCTATTTGAGTATGCGTCGCTTCGCTGCCGATCAACAACAACGCACCGCACTGCTACTGAGCTTAGGTCTGCCACGCGCCAAACTGTTACCCCTGTTTAGCTGGCAGCTCGTGCTAGGCTGGCTTTTGGCTGCGATTCCCGGCACCTTTATCGGCTTAGGGTTACACCAGTTAATGATGCTCACGCTGGCGGACCTGCTGCCCAAGCCACTCCCAGCTATTGATCTTTTTGCACTCTTTAGCAGCGCAGCGCTTGCCGGTGCAGTATTAATGCTGGCGGGCTTAACCACCCTGCTACCGCTAGGTAAAGCATCGATTCTCAGTTTGTTTAACCCAAACAGCGACAGCACGTTTGCTCAGAATAAGCGCCTCTATTGGATTCTGCCGCCGGGGCTGTTCTTGCTGATGGTGCTCTTTGTTGAATCCGTTGTGCTAGCCGCGCTGCTAAGCGTAACGCTTCTGCTGGCCGGTTGGTTAGCAGGCTGGGTGGTACAACGCTTAATTCACCATGCATGCAGTCTTCTCAAAGGGCGTCTACGTTTGATGCCGCTGCTTACACTGCGCATCCGCCAGCAGCGCCAATGGCATCGTGTGCAAGGTGGTGTATTGGTACTCCTGCTAACGCTTATGACCGTGCTGTTCTTTGCGCGCCAAGATCTATTGCAGCAATGGCAAAGCCAACTGCCCGCCGACACGCCTAACCGCTTTGTTATCAATATCCAGCCATGGGAGAAAGACGGCGTCACCGAGTGGCTAGCGGAGCAACAGATCGATAGCCAGCTCTATCCAATGATTCGGGGCCGCATCACCAGTATTAACGGGGTTGATAAAGATGACGCGTTTACACCCACTCAGCTAGAACACAACACGCTGAATCGCGAGCTAAACCTCACCTTCACCGATGCCATCC
Organism: Neptunomonas sp. XY-337; assembly: GCF_004959845.1. NCBI lineage: Bacteria > Pseudomonadati > Pseudomonadota > Gammaproteobacteria > Oceanospirillales > Oceanospirillaceae > Neptunomonas > Neptunomonas sp. XY-337. Next base: position 53,734 of record NZ_SPLL01000008.1, read on the forward strand.
CAGCACACAATACACTGGAGGCGGGCGCATGGAGCGATGCCAAAGAATCGATATCGGTTGAGCAGTCGATGGCAACAGATCTGGGTTTGCAGCTGGGTGATACGCTCGGATTTCAAGTGGGCAGCGAGACCTTTACTGGCCGCATCACGAGTATTCGCGGCGTTGAGTGGGCATCGTTCCGACCCAACTTCTATGTGATCTTCTCGCCCGGCGTGATTGACGCCTTACCGGCCACTTATATCACGAGCTTCCGCTTGGATAGTTCACAACAAGGCGTCTCGAAAACACTACTGAGTGACTTCCCGACCCTAACGGTGATCGATATCGAGCAGTTACTCGCCCAAGCGCAGGAGCTGATCAGCAAGCTAAGCGATAGCGCTTCGATGATTATGGTGCTGACACTGCTAAGCGGTTTGGTGCTCATCATCACGATTGTGCAACAAGACCTAGTCAAGCGCCGCTTTGAAGTGGCACTGCTGCGTACGATGGGCGCAACCGAGCGCCAAACCCGCCAGTTGGATATGCTGGAATACTGCCTGATCGGCTGCGCGAGCGGTTTGGTTGCCTGCTTTATCAGCGAAGGGTTACTGGCTCTGATCTACCAGCAGTTGCTAAAGATCACCCCGCAATGGCACCCGTTGCTTTGGTTATGCGTTCCGGCGATTGCCGTGCTTTTGCTAACCATCACCGGGCGATTAGTGCGCAAACCTCTGCCACTCCCCACCAGCTACACACTGCTTAAAAGCGGCAGTTAGGAGATTGACAATTAAAGATTCTGAGTCAAGTTGATAGGAAACAGTTTAAGCCCTATAAACCGCTATAGGGCTGTTTCTGGTTATGTCGAACAATATTTTCGACAAGCTCAATATTTCCAATTACAAGCTGTACATTTACCAAAACAAGCGCTCCTAATATCCATTTTTACACTTAAGATCAGAACCTTTTGCGTGAGTATTCCAAAAAGCCAAATAGATTTATTGCTATCCTCTTTGATAAACATAAAGACCTATATCAATTACTTCTCAGTTGCCGAAATCATGGGTTGCAACCTATTAGAGGTTTGGTAGATTCAAATCATTAATCAGCTTGGCAGGATTAGCCTAGCGAATAGAGTCATTAGCGATTCACAGGACGACGATGCGCACTTTTAACCTATTTATAAGCCACTCTTGGAACTATACAGACGCATATAGCAAGTTTGTAAACCTGTTAAACCAGCGTAGTTACTTTAGCTATAAGAACTACTCTGTCCCTCCAGAAAATCCTATATGCGGGGCAAGAACGGACAAACAGCTCGAAGCTGCAATTGAGCAGAAAATTCGTGCATGTTCTGTCGTAATCATTATGGCCGGTGTTTATTCCACTTACAGCAAGTGGATCAATAAAGAGATTGCTATCGCGAAGCGGCTCGGAAAGCCTATCTTGGCCGTTAAACCTTTTGGTGCTCAAAGGATATCAAGTACAGTGCGTAATGCTGCTGACGCAGAGTGCGGCTGGAACACTGAAAGCATTGTTAGTGCTATCAGGTCACTGGTGTAGGGGGCGACATGCGCAAAGGCTTATTCATCGGTATTAATGATTATCACCATATAGGTAAACTGGCAGGGTGTAATAATGATGCTATGGCAATGTCATCCGTGTTGCAGCGGCATGCTTCTGGTAGCCCCAACTTCAATAACCGCGTACTTACTTCCGCTGAAAACGATGTTACATCTGAGGTGATCGAGGGGGCTGTACGAGAGTTGTTTTCCGGGGATTGTGAGGTAGCACTACTTTACTTTGCGGGTCATGGTCACTTTGACAGCGATATTGATGAAGGCCTGATCATTCCCCAGGATTATCAAGCCGTTCGAGATGGAATTCGTGTCAGCGACATTTTAAATTGGGCGGCTAAAGCCAATGGCATAAAGAACAAGATCATTATCCTAGACTGCTGCCAAGCAGGAGGGGCCGGTGATTCGCGTCAGCTTAAAGGAGGCGAAAGTATTATCGGAGATGGTATTACGATACTCACCGCCTGCAAGAAGGAAGAATATGCTAACGAATCTGGAGGTCACGGTGTATTCACTGGCCTGATGCTCCAAGCTCTACACGGTGGCGCAGCGAATGTACTGGGCCATATAACCCCAGGTAATCTATATTCATTCGTTGATAATGCATTGGGGCCTTGGGAACAGCGACCAGTTTTCAAGACAAATGTTTCCCAATTCATTGCATTGAGGGAAATGACACCGCTGGTTCCTTTGGACACTCTGCGAAAACTGCCTGAATGGTTCCCCGAAACTGAATCTGTATATGCGCTCGATCCTACATATGAGCCCGAAGAGGATACTTACGATCCTGCTAACGGAGAAATTTTTGCCCAATTGCAGAAGTGTAATCGGCACAGCTTGATCGAGCCTGTTGATGCTGAGCATATGTATTTCGCGGCAATCAATTCAACTGGATGCCGCCTCACAGCTTTGGGGGCGTACTACAGAGAGTTAGCTGAAAAAGGGCATTTTTAACCTATCAACCTATTTGAGTGATAGATACCACGGAGCTTCGAAGCATATATGCGCGATCGAATCTGGCACAATCTGCAAAATAGTAAGTTTAAGTCGGAATATCTGAACAGAGTGTCGCGAGCCTCAAACTTCTGGGGCAACATGTACTCTTTTTTCTTAGCCTTTGCCTCTGCAAGCAGCGTTGCTGCATGGACTATATGGAATTCTGTCCCAGCGGTTTGGGGTGGAATTGTTGCTTTCTCCCAACTGTTACATATCGCAAAACCATACTTTCCGTTTTTCAGAAGTGACAGGGAGTTCTGGGAGATGAGTCACTTGTATGAAACATTGTATCTTTCGTATGAAAAACTGTGGTTTGCATATGAGAGAGGTCAGATTAACGAAAATGAAGCCGAGAAGCGGTTTTATAAACTCCGAGATAATGAACTGGCGATCAACAAGCGATTTAAGCACGTTTATTGCCCAACTTTTGACAGATTAATTAAGAAGAGCAGTGAAGAAGTCGCTCTACAGTTGAATCAAACCTTTAGGTAGAAATGATATGAGCAGTTCAAAGCCGTCACGCAATCCTCCTCAGAAACCTTCACCCCGTCCTGTAAACTCCTCAGGTTCCGATGGATTAAATCGTTCTGTACCAAATAACCCAACCCCACCGCCGCCTCCACCATCTAAAAGCAAATAATACATTGCCGTACTCGATTTGATGTTATGTATCAGCGGCGATAGCTTAAGGCGGGCCAACTTCAGGCCCCTTTTTGTTGTTTGTTACAACGCTAACGCAACCCCCGGCGTTAGCTCTGCGTTCTTCGTATTCGGCACGGCAAAGCAGCTAAATAACTGCTTCTGCGGCACGCCCTGTTTCAGCAACATATCCATAACGGTTTCGCCACGCTCACCCGCGAGCACTTGTAGCTTATCCGTCACTATTTCATCGAGCTGTGCGGCAGTCATCGGCTTTTCACGCTTTTTATTCATCTTTTCAAGTTCAGGCAGCAGCGCTTGTTTATCTGCTAAAACCGCGTTTCCACACACATTCAAGCGCAGTGCATCACGCGCTTTGAGCATCCCTGAGATTTTCGCAACGTAATCGCTAGCGTCTGCATTAGGCTGGTTCTCACCCGCCACAAACCCAACCGGTGCCAGATTGATAAACGCCCCGGACTGGCTGGCATCGATTGCCGTTTTAGCAATGGAGATCAACGCCCCATATGGCTGAAGCGACTTGGTAAGGAAGCTAAACGCAGCCTGCTTGAGGCCCTTTTTCGCGAGCCGTTCAACAATACTCTGATAGCCAAACTTGGGGTCGTTCAACGAGCCTTCAACGGGCAGATCTAGCTTGATGTTATCGTTGCCGTCTTCAAGCACCGCGATGGCGGTGCCTAATGGCATACTCAGCTGCTGGTTGAACTTACCGGTCGCGCTATTTTGCGCAGGCTGCACTTCGATACGGCGCAGGTCGATCTGATTCGTGCCTGACAGTTCACTCTTTTTCAATGTGACATCACTAGCAAAATTCATCTGACCACTTTGCAAGTAATAGCCGATAAACTTTCCGGCGTACGGGCTGATCACTGGTAGCTGCATGTTGTTAAGTTCTAGCTTCCAGTTGCCATTTTTATCTGCACCAAACAGGTTTAGCTTGCCATCCACCGCCAGTGAAGCACGCTTGTTGATCGTGGCTTTGGCACTAAATTGGCTTTGCTGCTCCGAGCCGGTATCAATATTGGCGATATTCAGCGCGGTAATACTCGCTTCAGACTGAAAACGCGGCGCCACGCTATTGTCCGCAAAACGTACCAGATTTGTATCAGCTAGGCTGACTTTCCCAATACGCACGGTCATGCCTGTACCGTTGTCGTCGGATTTAGCGCCCTCATCGGATGCGGCGCTAGGGCCCGATAGCGTTGCCAACGCCGCTTGTAAGCGCTCAACCTCTTTGACCGCTTGCGCTTTGGTGACCGTGACTTCGGTCGTCGTTTGATTAATCACAATGGACTCAATAACAAGCCGCGCTAGCTCAGCCATACTGAGCTGCGCGATATCAATACTGCCCGCTGCCACCATGGGCGCCGAGCCCTCTTGGTAGTTCGCTTTTAGATTTGCCAAGCGGATACGATCCGCACTGATCATCTTGGCATCATAATAGCCATTGCTCAGCGCCAGTTGATCCAGTGAGGCAAGCGTTAAGGGTGCTTTATCTGCCGCTACATAGAGCTGTTCAAGCGCGACATCGGCCGCCGTAATTTTGGGTGCGGTGGGTGACATCTCGTTGAGCTGCGCCTTGAGAGTGGCACTATCAGTGCGTACCACCAGCCCCGTTGTTTGACTAAGATCTAGCCCCTTGAGGCGAATGTCAGGAGTAGCACTAATCGTTGCTAGCTCCGCTTCCCGCCAAGCGAGTTCAGTTTGAGAGCGGATATCAGCGCCAGCCATTTTCAGCTGCAACGCTGGTTGCGATAACGATAACCCCGCTAATGCGGCATCAATCGCCGCAGTCACTTGCTGTGGTCCGCCCTCCCCTAACGTAACCGACAACGGCCCTTGCTGGCGAAAGCTGCCCAACTGCAGTGCCATCTCACCCTGCTGTAAGCTTAGCGTTTGTGCATCTAGCGCTGTACCCAGCGTTATACGCTGTGGGCCTTGCTTACCAAAATCGAGCGTTAGCGGACCCTTCTGCGTGAAGCTCTTTGCGCTCAGTTGTAGTCCCGGCTGAGTCAGATCGAGCTGACCCAAGCTAATCGTCTGCGGGCCTTTTACCTGCTTAAGCTGACCATTGGCAAAAGCCATGGCGATATCACCTTGCCACCCCAGCTTGGCCAGCGTCAGGTCAAGCGCGTCACCCTGCTGCAATGCCACATCATTTGATTGGATACGCCCGGCTAAGGTGATCTTCTCTGGTGCGGCTTCTTTGAGATCAACGACCCCTTTACCGGTCCATGTCAGCACTTGGTCTTTGGCTGATATACCCTCGTCCTGCCAGCGAAAGCCCGTTACCTTGATATCACCGGTATGCTCAATGCGGCCGCTCAGATTGGTGAGATCAACTTTAACAGAGAGGTTCGTCGTCAAGGTTCCTTTTAATTGCGGCACCCACGGCGCAACGACGCTTTCTAACGGGAACTGATTCAACTTTAGGGATAAGGTAGATACCTTTTGCGCAGGCAGTGGCGTAGCTTCACTTTCAATATCAAACGAAGAGCCGTTCAAGGTGCCTTTCAGTTGCAGCGCCGTCGTGGCTTGCTCATCCCATTGCAGCAACGAATTCAATTCGGCCGTTTCGATAAATAGGCTCTGCTTATACGGCGGAATATCCAGCGCCCAAACCAACGAATCGATCGCAACAGACTGGATACCAAAGCGCCATGCCGATGGCTCGTCGCTCGCGGCAGTATCAGGGCTCTCTGGTTTATCATCTGACAGCGCACTTAAGTTGATCGGCCCAAGCCATAGATCATCTTGCTTTTGATACAGCCCTGTTTGCACCTCTTTCACAGCAAGGTGCTTAACGAGTACGCGTTGCTCAAACAGCGCTTTGTAATCGATGCCCAGATCCAGCTGTCCAACATTAATCGGAGGCGCATCAGGAGCGGTCGCGGAAAGCTTCGTAAGAGCAATAGAGCCATCAAACCAGTTGATATTAATCGCTTCAAAATGCGCCTCCTGCGCACCGTGGTCCCGCAACCAAATCACCACTTGGTCACGCACCAGATATGGCAGCGTATGTAACCCAAGTAAGACGATGACAATAAGCGATAACAGTAGCTTCATATAAATCCTTTGCTCACAAAAGCAGTTTTCTCAACCTTGATCGTTTGCCGAATACTTACAACTTAAGCGCTAGCGCCATCACAAGCGCTACCCGCTAAGCTAGCGTGTAACCTAACAGCATCCTTGCACCGATACGATGAAATTTAAACCTCTTTCCCCAACACCAAACGCTACGTGGTTCTGGCTGATGCTGGGCTTAATGCTCTGGCAACCGTCACTCCAAGCTGCACCAAAACAGGACTGGCACCACCAAGCCACCATTCGTTACGCAGCTGAGGATAATCAGATCTTTGTTGATCCTGAGAGCGCCGCTAAGCTCAAGCGCTACCATAACCAATACCTGCGCGAACCGATGTACGAGGATTACCTATACGTTGTTCTACTGACTCTGTTGGGTGAGCAGGAGTTTCAAGGCCTCTTTAAAAATTTAGGCGGCGGCTTTGTACCGATACAAGTGCGCGAGCCCTTCTTAATTATGAAGGGCACTCGCGACCACTGTGGCGGCTTGCAGGAGGGGCTCATTATGGTGGACACAACTACCGGCCACGTTTTCACAGCACGATACGCCGTTGATCAATTCTATATCGCCACTACAACAGACGCCGCAACCCCGCTGCCTAGCTATCTGGAACGCTGGGTGCTGCGTATTTTGAATGCCAATGGCCCACGCGAGAAGCCATCGCGCAATAAAGTGCTACTACAAAAAATGGCGGGAGATTGGTGCCTTTGAAAGGCTCGGCTCTAGACCCGAATAACATTACAAAAAGAAGGGATATAACCTAACGCTATAAAACCCTCACTTTTACTGCTAAAATTCCGCCAAAAAAAAATACAGTTCTATGCAATTAACACAATTATCAGGGTGAATTTTATGGCAGATCATGATGAAAACTTTCGTGACTCAGCAAGCTTTGGCTGGGTAGCGGTCAACCTAGTGGCCATGCTTTGGGTCACTATGCCGGTCAGCATCGCACTTGTTAAAATCGTGCAGTGAAACGAAAAAAACCGCGTTAAACGCGGTTTTTTCTTATCTAGGCGCGACAGCTTAAGAGAGCTTAATCGTCTCGACACCACTCTCCGTGCCCATCAATACAATATTCGCACCGCGATTCGCGAAAAGACCGCACGTCACCACACCCACTACATTGTTTAAAGTACGCTCTAGCTCTTTCGGATTGACGATATCGAGATGGTGTACATCCAGAATTTCATTGCCGTTATCCGTTACAAAGCCCTCACGGTAGACCGGCATCCCTTCCAGCTTCACAATTTCACGTGCCACGTAGGAGCGCGCCATCGGTATCACCTCGATCGGCAACGGAAAATCGCCCAATACGTCGACTTTCTTGCTCGCATCGACAATACAAACAAACTCCTTTGCAACGGCCGCGACGATCTTCTCGCGCGTTAAGGCGCCGCCTCCGCCTTTGACTAGGTTTAGGTGGCCATCAAACTCATCAGCGCCATCAACATACACATCCAGTACGTTTGCTTCGTTCAAGTCATACACCGTGATTCCGTGCGCTTTAAGGCGCTCAGCTGTGGCTTCAGAGCTTGCCACGGCACCATCAAATAGGTGCTTCACCTTCGCCAAGGCGTCGATAAAGAAGTTCGCCGTTGAGCCCGTTCCGACGCCAACAACCGAATCGCTAGAAAGCTTAGGCTGTATGTAATCAACGGCAACCTGTGCGACCGCTTGCTTCATCTCATCTTGTGTCATGCTGTTTTCTCACTTGAAGGTTGGCTTTAGTCGAAATTATACGCGCCATTGCGTCGCGCTTGTAGACGAATAGCAGCGCAACTTGTACGATTTCTGATCCCCTCGCTTTTGCTCAAGGCTGCGGGGCTATTGGTCTACTTAACTGTGCCGCGGTGCAGTCCATTATTACTACAAAGAATCTCCTATCATGCCGCATAGATACATCAAGAAAATACTGCAGGCTCGCGTCTATGACGTAGCCGTAAAAACGCCGCTGTCACCCGCACGCGGCTTGTCTGAACGTCTGAATAACCGCGTACTGCTCAAGCGCGAAGATGAGCAGCCGGTATTCTCTTTCAAAATTCGTGGCGCATACAACAAAATGATTCAGCTGACCGAAGCTGAAAAAGCACGCGGTGTGGTTGCCGCATCCGCCGGTAACCATGCACAAGGGTTAGCGATGGCTGCACAGCGCTTGGGCGTTGATGCGACCATTGTGATGCCAAAAACAACCCCTGATGTGAAGGTCAACAATGTGCGCCGCTTAGGGGGACGCGTTGTCCTGCACGGCGATGCATTTGATGACGCCTCCAAACTGGCGCAAGAGCTGGTGGAGAAAGAGGGTAAAACGTATGTCCACCCCTTTGATGACCCCGATGTTATCGCAGGTCAGGGCACCGTCGGCATGGAGATTATTGAGCAGGAATCAGGCCCTATTGAAGCTATTTTCATCCCGGTAGGGGGTGGTGGCCTTATCGCAGGCGTCGCGACGTACATTAAATATGTTCGCCCTGGTATCAAAGTGATCGGCGTTGAGTCAGAAGACTCCGCTTGCTTGAAACTAGCAATGGACAGTGGCGAGCGCCTTACTCTATCGCAGGTTGGCATCTTCGCCGATGGCGTTGCGGTGGCGCAAATTGGCGCAAATACCTACGAGATGTGTAAAGAGTTTGTCGATGACGTGATCACGGTAACAACCGATGAGATCTGCGCGGCGATCAAAGATATCTATGATGATACCCGCTCTATCTGTGAGCCAGCGGGTGCGCTGGGTGTAGCCGGTCTAAAAAAATATGCGCAGACGCATAATCTTGAAGACAAAACACTGGTGGCGATCAACTCCGGTGCCAACGTCAACTTCGACCGCTTGCGCCACATCGCTGAGCGCTCGGAGCTGGGTGAAAAGCGTGAAGCAATCATCGCTGCGAAGATCCCAGAAAAACCCGGCAGCTTCCGTAAATTCTGTGCAGCACTGGGCAAGCGTAACATTACCGAATTCAACTACCGCTATAGCAGCGATAACGAAGCCGTCGTATTTGCGGGCGTTCAGATCCGCGCCAACAATGACGGTAAAGCGGAGCTACTCGCCGAGATGCAAGAGCATATTGGTGAAGTGGTTGACCTTACGGATAACGAATCAGCCAAGCTACACGTGCGTTATATGGTAGGTGGCCATGCTCCCAAGAGCGTCACCAATGAAGTGGTCTATCGCTTTGAGTTTCCAGAACGCCCAGGCGCTTTGATGAAATTTCTCAGCACATTAGGCGGGCGTTGGAATATCTCGATGTTCCATTACAGGAACCATGGTGCAGCATACGGGCGCGTATTGGTGGGGATGCAGGTTCCTGAAGAGGAGCGCGACGAAGTTCAGCACTATCTCAACGAGATCGGTTATAACTTCTGGGAAGAGACCGACAACCCCGCGTATCAGCTCTTCTTACAGTAACGAAAGCAGCCACAAAAAAAGCTCCCCGATGGGAGCTTTTTTATTAGATCGGTATTGTATCGATACCATCTGCCACGGTATCGATACTCTCATCTATCGGGTCACCTATCACGGGAACCACTGAAATCACAGCACCGCCGATACGCATGGGTACCGTCACAACTTTGGTTAAGACACACCCTTGTAGACACAAGGCAAAACTCAACACTAGCAACAGTTTAACTTTCATAGCTTGATGACTCGATCGTATGCGGAACCTCAGGAGAGTGCTGAAAAGTGGTTGTAAAAAACGCCTTAACAGTAAAGATCAATAGCGCTGTTAACCCCCAGATCAATCCGGTAATAACGCCTAGATCCACCACACCGCGCCAAGGCTGTTCCAGTTTATGAACGAGGAGCACCATTAAAATGATGCCAAATGTTAGGCAGTAGGTGACCAACATACGGCGGCGCTCGATGGTGAAGAAGCCCATACAGAATAGCGGCGCCAACACTAACCGAACGGGGGTGGTATGTTTGGATAGATAATGAATGCGCGCCGCAACACGTGGAGCCCACGCTTTTTGGAACCCGCGGTAGCCTTCAGCAAAGCCCATAAACACGATGCTGAATGCCATGGCCAACCAATGATGCCACTCCAAAGGGTAGTTAAAGGTTTGTAAGCCAATATCACCCAAACGAACAACGGCGCTGCCGATCAGCAAAAAGATACCGACAAAGCCCCATAGTGCTGCTATGTAACCCACCTGAACACTTGCTCCACTGTCACCATTAGCAAAGCCAACAGTATACCCTTTTGCACTTGCACAGTGTTAGCCGAACGCTAACCAGACACCCACAGCCATCATTAGGCTACCTGCAATACGATTCATCAGCTTCACATTGCCACGATCCATCAGCAGATGGCTCAACGCTTTTCCACCACTGGCGTAGATCAGCAAACAGATAAACTCCAAGAGCAGAATCATCAGAATAAGCACCGCCAGTTGAGGTGCAAGTGGCGCACTCTGATCTAGAAACGGCGGCAGTAACGTCACAAAAAAAGCCCAACCCTTAGGGTTGGCGATCGCCGTAACAAAGCCATTGAGCGCTAGTTGAAAGTTGCCTTGCACCACAACTTCAGAACCGGGCTCTGGCATCACCAGCTTGCCCTTTGACTGCCACATCTGGATTCCTAACCACAGCAGATATGCACCACCGCCCAGCTTTAAAATCACAAAGGCCTCTGGGAACTTGAGCATCAGTGTTGCCACACCCAAAGCTGCCGCAGCCGCCACCAAGCCGACGCCGAGCAACTCACCCCACATCATATGCAAACTGCGGCGCACACCAATCGACATTCCTAAACTCAGCGCCAACGTCATGCACATACCCGGCGTAATTGAGACAAAAAAGAAGGTTGGAATAAATAGAGACAGCAGCGCGTAAGACATCAGCCCAGCCCTAAAGAGTTACAGTTACGATTTAAAAACCGCACGGTAACAGCTCATCGATATGGGCACTATAAAAAAGTTGCGCATTTCTCAGAAATAACAGGCAAAAAAAACCACCGCACAAGCGGTGGTCAAAGCACTATTTAACGAGCTGCAAGCCAGATGAGACGCTCGCTTGCAGCGGTGCAGAAACGGTTTTAGTAACCTTTTAGGTGATCGATATACTCCGGCAGGAACAACGAGATCTGCGGAACGTACGTGATCAACATCAAGAAGCCCAACAGCAAGCAGAGCCATGGTAAGCAGGCTTTGATTACCCAGACCATGTTCTGGCCTGTGATACCGGCTGTCACGAAGAGGTTCAGCCCTACAGGCGGTGTTAGCATCCCGATCTCCATGTTCACAACCATGATGATACCTAGGTGAATAGGATCAATGCCTAGCTGCGTCGCAATTGGGAACAAGATTGGCGCCATAATCAACAGAATCGCTGATGGCTCCATAAAGTTACCCGCAATCAACAGCAGAATGTTCATCACAATCAAGAAGCCCCAAGCTGGTAGGCCCCAAGCGATGATCTGCTCAGCGATGGTGTGTGGAATACGTTCAGTCGTTAGAACGTGCGCAAACAGCATCGCATTCGCAATGATGAACAACAGCATCATCGATACTTTTGCGGCATCCAAAATTGTCTTACGCACCTCGGGATCAAAGGACGATTTTGGAAACGCCAGCAACATTTGGACGGTATTTCGCACCACCGCTTTTGGCAGCGCTTCGCCCTCGTGACGCCAAGGGACGTTCTTCAACGGACCAATATCGCGATAGCCCATCACCGCAATCAGGTAACCGTAAACGGCCGCAACCGCTGCTGCTTCCGTTGGTGAGGCAATACCACCGTAGATAGAGCCCAGCACGATGATGATCAACATCAAACCGCCCAGAGCAATCAAGCCTGACTTGGCCAGCGCACGGAAGCCTGGGAACGGCTGTGATGGCAAACCTTTGATGCGCGCCACGATATAGATCGCCACCATCAAGATTAAGCCCATCATCAGGCCTGGAATAAAGCCTGCCATAAACATACGCGACGCTGACACTTCCGTTGCAGCCGCATATACCAGCATGACGATCGATGGCGGAATCAAGATACCCAGCGTACCGGCATTCGCGATCACGCCCGCCGCAAAGGCTTGCGGATAACCTGCACGCACCATACCTGCGATAACGATGGTACCGATCGCTGCTACAGTAGCCGGAGACGAACCAGATACCGCTGCAAACAGCATACATGCCATAACAGAGGCCATCGCCAAGCCGCCACGAATATGGCCGACAGAATCAACTGCGAAGTTGATCAAGCGCTTCGCAACACCGCCCGTCGACAAGAAAGCAGACGACAAAATAAAGAAAGGGATCGCCAAGAGCGTGTAGTGCTCTGAGGTTGCTTCAAAAAGTTTTAACGCAATAGAAGCCAGCGAGTCATTGGAAAACAATAGGATCGTCGTCACTGAGGACAAACCAAGCGCAACCGCGATAGGCATCCCCATAAACATGCATGCGAATAGCACGAAAAACAGCACGGCAATGGTCATTTTTTGTTCTCCTTCGGCTGATCATTGTTGGCAGCATCAGAACCGATAGCCGTCTCTTTAAGCTCGTTCGCAAGCTCCATGGATTCTTCAGCTTCATCGGCAAAGTGGAAGCCATCTGCCTGACGGGTGACCACTTTCCACCCCAGCTGCAAAAAGCGCACAATGAGCAACACAAAGCCGATCACGAGAATAGTCATCGGAATCCACTTGGGTACGGGTAGATCCTCAAGCTCGATACCGATCATCTTCATTTTGCTCAGATAGATCCAAGAGCCATACAAAAACAAGCCGCAGTACACTAGACACAGCGCAACCGCGAGTAGGGTAAAGAAGCGATGAGGTCCGCTAGGTAGCATCTTTACGAAAACATCAACGCCGATATGGGCACCTACTTTTACCCCGTAAGATGCACCAAACAAAACAAACCAAGCAGCAATCAGCAAGGTCACTTCCTGTGCCCAATGGATACCTGCGTTAAAACCAAACCGGGCTACCACTTCGGCAAACACCAGTAAGGTCATCGACACTAGAAGCAGCGATAAAAACCCTTCCTCTAGCTTTGTCACGAGATTACGTACCATAACAACCCCCGCAACGACTCACGTCGTTCAGATTAAAAAAGAAGATCCACAGGACAGCTCCCTCTCAGGATACTGAAGCTCTCCTCTGGAAAGCCCGAGGTGTCGGGTAGCGCAGCCGCGCTACCCAACGATCTAGACGCGCACAACCGTGCGCAGGCTGATTAGTTGTTCGCAGCTTCTGCCGCTTTGATCTGATCAGCACCGATTTCGCTTTCGAACTGCTTCCAAACAGGGCGCATCGCTTCTACCCACTGAGCACGCTCAGCATCAGTCAGCTCAAGCACTTCAGAGCGCTTAGATGCGATGATCTTCTGCTTATCAGAATCCGCTTTTTCTGCCGCGATACCGTTACCGTATTTGATCGCTTCATTCAGGGCTTTCTGGATCTCAGCTTTCAGGTCGTCGTCCAGACCCATCCAGAACTCAGCCGATGTCACAACAAGGTAATCCAACACACCGTGGTTAGATTCAGTGATGTATGGCTGCACTTCGAAGAACTTCTTCGAAAAGATGTTCGACCAGGTGTTTTCTTGGCCGTCAATCGCTTTGGTTTGTAGCAGGGTGAATACTTCAGAGAATGGCTTTTTCAAAGGTACCGCATCAACCGCTTCAAACTGCGCTTGCAGTACGTCAGATGTCATGATGCGGAACTTCTTGCCTGCCGCATCAGCCGGTGTTTTTAGCGGCTGGCTTGCAGACAGTTGCTTCATACCGTTATGCAAGTAACCTAGACCGACAAGGCCCTTCTTGCGCAGTGAGCCCAGCAGCTCTTGGCCTTCTGGGCCATTCTGGAAGCGCTCAACTGCGTCCATATCTTTGAATAGGAAAGGTAGATCGAAGATCTGTAGTTTCTTCGTGTATTTCTGGAACTTAGACAGTGAAGGTGCAGCCATCTGCACATCACCTAGCAACATCGCTTCAAGAACTTTGTTGTCGCCAAATAGCTGAGAGTTAGGGAAAACTTTAACTTCCACTTTACCCGGTAGGCGCGCTTCAACCAGCTCTTTAAATTTCAGTGCCATCTGGCCTTTTGGGGTGTTTTCCGCCACAACGTGGGAAAATTTGATTTCAACAGGTGCAGCAACAGCAGCTTGAGCTCCGAGAGCCAGTGCAATGGAAGTCACCGCGGCAGTTAATAAACGCATAACGCTTCTCCTAATTTTTGGATTTATTCAGATTGTTGCGCTGTGGCGCAGCGTGATACGTCTCATCAAATCACGCTGTCCCCCATGCCCGTGCTCGGCACACGCATGAACAAGTCCTGATGGAGAGAGCAAAGAAAAGGCCAAAAGAAAAAATTTTAATTATTTCAATATGTTAATAAAAAACAGCAGCAGACCACCCCGAGAAAATGGGTGGATTTCCACCCAGAGCAAAGTCAAGATGAGTCGTTTTCCGCCACTCAAGGTTTGATAAACGTCAATTAGTTCACTTTGTACACAGTGGCAAGTTGAACAATGCCCATAAGCGAACTATAAAGATTCCTAACGATGTGCCGAAATCTCTTTCTAAATCAAGAGATTCATCAAACAAATCTAATGTAAGGATTCACAGTGAAGCGGACCACTGAGATGTCAATTCAAACAAAAGTTAACTTATCCTTGGTGGCTGTTTTCATCATCGTTTTGATCGGCAGTTTAACGGCGATCTATAACAGTGAGATGAACCTAAGCCGCGATGTCGCGCGTAACACAACGGTGAATACCGCCGACTCCTACTTCGACAGCATCAACATCCTGATGCTCAGTGGGGCCATGGCAAACCGCGGCACTCTGCAAGAGAAGATACTCTCCAACCCAGACCTCACTGAAGCGCGCATCATTCGTGGTGATGCTGTCACTAAGATGTATGGCGCGGGCACACCCGACTCTAAGGTGATGGATGACTTTGACCGCCGTGCCATGAACGGCGAGCAAATCATCGAGGAGCTGGACGATAAAGACGGCCATCGTCTGGTCGTGGTTACGCCCATGCGTGCTGAAGAGGACTATAAAGGTACCAACTGCCTGATGTGCCACCCGGTCAATAAGGGCGAGGTATTGGGTGCCGTGCGTGTGACCTACTCGTTTGCAGCGATGGACAAAACGGTGATGAGTAACATCACTGCGGTTGCGCTAGTTGAGCTGGGACTGTTCACCGTGGGTATCATCTTAATCAGCCTGTTGCTACGTAAGCTGGTGGTGCGCCCGATTAACGAGCTTAGCCATACGATTCAGCGTATTGAAGACGAAGCTGACCTCAACTTACGTACCCAGAACACCTCAAACGATGAAATCGGCCAGATGTCATCTGCGTTTAATTCCATGCTCGACCACTTCCAAAGTAGCTTAAAGCAAGTCAGCGATACCGTATTAAAGCTCGGTAACTCTAGCCATCAGATCACAGAGATCGCTCACCAAGCGGCGGAAGCCACCGCCAATCAACAGATGCAAACAAGCTCAGTAGCCTCAGCCATGGAGCAGATGGAAGCCGCAACCCGCAGTGTCGAGCAAAACGCACAAAGCACGGTAGAAGCCTCTGATCTGGCGATGACAGAGAGCACCAAAGGCACCGAAATTACACAAGCCGCGCTGCACTCGATCGAAGAGCTCAAAGCGAAGATGACCCATGCCACTGAGGTGATCGAAAACCTCAACACCCAAAGCCAAAATGTAGGCACGGTGTTGGAGGTTATTCAGAAGATTGCTGAGCAAACCAACTTGCTCGCATTGAACGCAGCCATTGAAGCCGCGCGCGCTGGTGAGCAAGGCCGAGGCTTCGCCGTCGTCGCCGATGAAGTGCGCACCTTGGCTAGCCGCACTCACAGCTCAACAGAAGAGATCAACACGATCATCTCTCAGCTGCAGCAGGATGCTCGCGGAGCTGTAAGCGTTATGGATGAAGCGATGAGCCGTGCTGGAACGGGCGTAGAAAGCGTACAACGCACCACCGATTCCCTGACGAACATCGCAGAGGAGGTGCGGGTTATCAACGACATGAACCATCAGGTAGCCAGCGCGATTCGCGAGCAGTCACAGATGGCCGCCAGCGTTGAAGATAACGTACTAGAGATCAACAACAACGCACGTCTAACCGCAGAACGAGCAGGTCGCTTAGACGATGTATCCAGCGAACTCGGCTCCCTTGCCAACCAGCTCGAAGCCTTGGTAAACCGCTTTAAGCTATAAGAAGCGTCCACGACGAAAAAGCCCCTGCTGAGCAGGGGCTTTTTTATGGACCACTAGTTTTTAAAATCGTCTTTATTGATCTCGTGCTTCTTCATTTTGTCATACAAGGTTTTGCGCGGTAGCCCTAAGCTCTCTTGCGTATCCTTGATCGAGCCACCGTGACGGGCAAGCTCGGTTTGAATCAGCATTCTTTCAAAACGTTCCATCTGTTGTGGTAACGTCATATGGCCGCGCTCTGTCGCATCTAAAATCGGCTGATCATCAAAATCAAAGGTACAGTTTTCACCCAGCAGCACATAGCGTTCTGCTAGGTTACGCAGCTCCCGCACATTGCCCGGCCAATCGTGCGTCACCAAACTGTGCATACGTTCGGCACTGAGCGGCACAACTTCGCGCCCGTACAGTGTTGATGCAACAATCGCAAAGTGCTGAAACAGCAACGGGATGTCGTCACGACGTTCACGCAAGGGCGGAATATCGATTTTAACGACATTCAAGCGGTAGTAGAGGTCCTCTCGAAACAAGCCTTGCTCGGCTTGCTGCTTCAAGTCCGCTTTGCTGGCTGCGATAATGCGTAGATCCAGCGGGATCGATTCATTTGAACCCAAGCGCTCAACGCTGCGCTCCTCGATCACCCGCAGCAGCTTCACCTGTAGCGCCAACGGCATACTTTCGATCTCATCCAGAAAGAGCGTACCGCCATTGGCATGTTCGAACTTACCGATACGACGCGCCTTGGCATCCGTAAACGCACCTTTTTCGTGGCCAAATAGCTCACTCTCGATCAGGTTTTCCGGCACGGCCCCGCAATTGATCGCCACAAAGTTCTTATCCCGACGGTTGCTGTGTTCATGGATATAACGCGCCATTAAGTCTTTACCGGAGCCGGTTTCAGCCAAAATCAGGATATCAGCAGGCGTATCAGCCACCGCTTGCACTAAGCCCCGCAGCTGCTGCAAAGCCGGTGTTTTACCGATCAAACGCGGCCCTGGGGCACTCTGCGCCTCGAGCTCGCGGCGCAAGCGCTGGTTCTCTAGCGTCAGGGTCAACTTTTCAACCGCTCGTTTCACTACATCTTGCAACAGATCAGCGGAGAAGGGTTTCTCGATAAAGTCATATGCGCCATCGCGAATCGCACCCACGGCCATACTGATATCGCCATGGCCGGTAATCAGAATCACCGGAATATCGCTGTTGCGCTGCCGGACTTCACGCATCAGCGCCAGCCCGTCCATACCCGGCATACTGATATCGCTGACCATAACGCCCACCCAACCATCTGCCAGCACATCAAGCGCTTGCTGAGCATTCGCGCAACAGGTCACCGGATAACCGGCAAGCTCCAGCGTTTGTCCGGCCGAGATGCGGATGTGCTCTTCATCATCCACCAGCATCACTGAACACGGTGAATTGGAATCTAACTGCATAACTGCCTCATATCTCTTTCAATGCGGGCTTATCGCCCTTTGGGAGAGCTAAACGAAATTCAGCACCGCCCTCGCTGTGGTTCGACACACTCAATTCGCCATTCATGCTGGCCACGATACGATGCGAGATGGATAACCCCAGACCAAGCCCCTGCCCCGCTTTTTTGGTGGTGTAGAATGGCTCAAAAATACGGGCAAGCTCTGCATCGCTGATACCGGGCCCGTTATCGTGCACCACCAAGACGATCAACTCGTCTTGCTGCTCCAGCCGAATATCGACCTGCTTCGTCTCGTTTTGCTCCATCGCTTGAATCGCATTTTCTAACAGGTTCACCATCACCTGTTCGATGCGCACAATATCACCCAGTACAAACGCACGATCCAACCCATCGGGCCAGACAACCTCCACTGTCTCGCGGTGTAAGCGGCCATACATAATCGACATAGCGCCATCTTTAACCGACTTTAAACACACCGGTTCCGCTTGCCCACTGGTCTTTCGGGAGAACTCTTTCAGGGGGTGAATAATCTGCGCCATACGCTGTGTCAGCATCCCAATCTCGCGTAGGTTTTGCGCGACTGGGTCCAAACGCTCCATGCGCAAGAACTGCTGGGCATTATCAGCATAGGCACGAATGGCCGTCAGAGGTTGATTCAGCTCGTGGTTAATCCCCGCAGACATCTGCCCCAGCACCGCAAGCTTCGCCGTTTGAATCAGCTCGTTTTGAGTGCCTTTGTGGAGTTGGATCTCTTCACGCAGCTTGTCGTTTGCGGTGGTAAGATCACGGGTACGCTCAGCCACACGGCTTTCCAGTGCCACCTGCGCTTCACGCAGCGCACGCTCATACTCTTTGCGCTCGGTAATATCATGTACGGTGATGATAAAATGCTGGCGGTGCCACACGCCACGATGCTGCGGCATTAAACCGATGGCGATCTCCACCGGAAAATGGCTGCCATCAAAGCGCTGCGCTTCGCACTCAAGCATCACCTCATCAACCGAGTCTTTTACCTCATCACGCAGCGAGTCCCAGCGCAGCGCCTGCTCCGTGCCGTGTAAAACATCATCAAATAGCTGATCACAAAAGCTACTTTGGGAGAGACCGAACAACAGCTCAGCTTTACGGTTTGCAGAGAGCACACGGCCCTGATGGTTGATGGTCAACAGCCCCGCTTGGGTGCTATCAAGGATCGCACGAATGCGTGCTTCATTTGCCTCTAGGTTTCTTAACTCGCGCGCTTTAAAGCGCTCACGCTCGCGCAAGATACGCCGCCGCGATAACAGCACCAACCCCAACAGCACAGCGGCCAAATAGATCACCGCCACCAGCGAGATCATCTCCCACACTTGGCGGTTAACTGGCCGTGTCGAGGCTAAGATAGCCACATCAAATTGTGCTCCCGGTACAGCCGTGCGTTGCAGCACGTAGCTCTCTTTTAAGCGCTGCCCCGGAATCACTAACGACACCAAGCTCACCCCCTCACGCCATTGCTCACGCTCGGTAAAGCCAATCGGGTCAAGCTCAGCATCGCCATAGCGATTACTGCGTACAATTCTAAGACGATCTTTCTCCAGCAGCGGCTGCACGGCACGAAACTTCCACTTCGGCTCAGTCGAGATATAGACGATGCCGTCGCTGTCGGTAACGAGCAGGTCGGTCTCGGGCGACTCCCAATCCTCCTCAATATCGTTTAGATCGATCTTAACGACCACCACACCGATCACTTCCCCGCCCCGCTCAACCGGATGCCCAAAGTAATAACCACGGCGTTTGGAGCGGGTGCCGAGCGCAAAGTAGCGGCTGCTCTCCCCTTTAACAGCCTCTTGGAAATACGGCCTGAAGCTATAGTCGCCGCCCACAAACGAAAGCGGCTGGTTCCAATTGCTTGCCGCCAACGTCATACCATTGCGATCTAACAGATAGGTTTCTGCAGCGCCTATACGACGGTTAACACTCTCAAGGTGCTCATTTGCCACCGTTTGCAGTTGCTTGGAGTCGGGGTCTAATAGCAGGAGCCTAAGCTCAAGATGGGTAGCCAATAGCCCCGGCAGGTTTTTGAACCGGTCCAGCCGCTGCTGCAAGCTCAACGCATAGCGGTTGAGATCCGCAAGCGTGCGCTGCTGAAGCTGCTCTAGCGCGCTTTGGCGCACCAAGATATCCACCTGCGCTAACAACAGGATAAAGCCACAGATCAGCACCGCTGCAATCAGAGGGCGATAGGTAGGAAAAGATCTTGCCAGAACAGATTACCTTCGAATAATGTACACAAAACGTTGATACTATCAGGGCCAGACGTATCAAAAATGTCCTAGCATGATAGCTGTCCACGTGTTCTTCGGAAACCTCCACTGCCATTAGGCGCATTTTTTGAACGCCCTCGCTAACTGCCAAAAAGAGAATGGTTATGCTTAAACGAACCAAGATTGTTGCCACACTAGGTCCCTCAACCGATCAACCAGGCGTACTGGAACAGCTCATCAAGGAGGGGGTTAATGTTGTGCGGCTTAACTTCTCGCATGGCTCAGCCGATGATCATCGCCGTCGTGCCCAAGAGGTTCGCGATACGGCACGCCGCCTAGGTAAAGTTGTTGCGGTACTGGGCGACTTGCAAGGCCCTAAAATCCGCATCGCCAAGTTCCAAAATGATCGTATTGAACTCAAGATTGGCGATCACTTCGCGCTAGATAGCGCCCTAGACAATGCGGCTGGGGATCAAACGCAAGTGGGGCTCGACTACAAAGACCTCCCGCAAGACTGTGCGCCGGGAGATGTATTGCTGCTCGACGATGGCCGCATGCAGCTAAAAGTGCTCAGCGTCTCGGGCACCCGTGTTGAGACAGAGGTGCTGCTCAACGGCCCGCTATCGAACAACAAAGGGATCAATAAGCAGGGAGGCGGGCTATCAGCGGCGGCGCTCACCGATAAAGACAAGCGCGATATCAAAACCGCCGCACAGATCGATATGGACTATATCGCGGTCTCCTTCCCTCGCTCGGCTGCCGACATGGAGGAAGCACGCGCGCTGCTAGCAGAGGCAGGTGCGCGCGCCGAGCTGGTTGCAAAAATTGAACGCGCTGAGACTGTGCACGACCATCAAGTGCTAGACGATCTCATTCTTGCCAGCGATGCGGTTATGGTAGCGCGCGGCGATTTAGGCGTAGAGATTGGCGATGCTGAGCTGATCGGCCAACAGAAGCACATCATCAATCGCGCCCGCGAGCTCAACCGTTCTGTGATCACGGCCACCCAAATGATGGAAACCATGATCAAAGCGCCCATGCCAACCCGTGCAGAGGTGTTTGATGTGGCCAACGCGATTCTGGATGGTACCGATGCCGTTATGCTATCAGCAGAGACCGCCGCCGGTGACTTCCCTGTTGAAGTGGTGCGCTCCATGACCGAGATCTGCCAAGGCGCCGAGCGCCACCAACAAGCGCGCCCCACGGTTACCAGCATCACCAAGCGCGGTGATCGCATTGACGAAACCATCGCTCGCTCAGCGATGTATACCGCCAACCATTTGGTCGGTATCAAAGCGATTATCTGCTTAACCGAATCAGGCTCTACACCGCGCTGGATGTCACGTATCCGCTCTGGGCTGCCGATCTATGCACTGACACGCCACGATCGCGTTATGCGCCGTATGGCACTTTACCGCGGTGTGGAAGCGATGTTCTTTGATGCAACTGCGGTTGCTGAGAACAAGCTCAATGATGAGATTCTGGCAGGCTTGAAAGCTAAAGGTTATCTGCAAAGCGGTGACCTTGTTATCCTGACACGCGGCGCAGATATTGGTGAGTTAGGCGGTACTAACTCCATGCAAGTTCTGCAAGTGTCCTAATCTCCACGACTACGCAGGGTATGTGTTCGCACGTACCCTGTTTCGTTTTACCCGCTGTTTAAGGTCCGCTACATGAGTCTTGCGCAACAGATCGCCACTGAGCTAAATATCCACTCTCGCCAAGTTGAAGCAACGATCAAACTGTTAGATGAGGGTGCTAGCGTGCCTTTTATCGCCCGTTATCGAAAAGAAGCCACCGGTGCACTGGATGACACCCAGCTACGCGATCTCACGCAGCGCCTAGGCTACCTACGCGAGCTGGAACAGCGCCGCCAAACGATACTGCAATCGATTGCAGAACAGGGCAAACTGACCGACCCACTGCGCGCCAGTATCGAGCAAGCAGATACCAAGGTTCGCCTCGAAGATCTGTATCTACCCTTCAAGCCAAAGCGCCGCACCAAAGCGCAGATTGCTCGTGAAGCAGGTCTAGAGCCGTTGGCACAAGCCCTGTTAGCAGGCGCCGCAAATGAGCCTGTAACGGCTGCAAACGCCTTTATCAATCCGGCTGCGGATATCAACACCCCAACCGATGCACTCGAAGGGGCCCGGATGATTTTGCTAGAGCTGTTTGGCGAGCAAGCTGACCTCGTTGCCCAACTGCGCCGTTGGCTCTGGCAACATGGCGTGTTGCAGGTGCGTGTGATTAAGAGCAAGGCCAACGAGCACAGCAAGTTTCGCGACTACTACAGCCATGACGAGGCTCTGCGCCAAACCCCTTCGCACCGCGCACTGGCGGTCTTTCGTGGCCAAGCAGAGGGCGAGCTGCGCGTAAAAGTGACACTGGCAGACAGTGATACCGATCAGCCCTATCAGCTTATTAGCAAAGCGATGCACCTGCCCGCAGGCCGTGATGCAAACGCGCTCTGGTTAAGTGAGACTGCTCGGCAATGCTGGGATAAAAAACTTCACAAACAGCTCGAAACCGAACTCCTCAAGCAGTTACGCGACAGCGCCGAAGCTGAGGCTATTAAGGTGTTTGCACGCAACTTAAAAGACCTGTTGCTGGCGGCTCCCGCGGGCCAAAAAGTCACCATGGGTCTTGATCCTGGTCTTCGCACCGGCGTCAAAGTTGCGGTGGTTGATGCCACTGGCAAGCTGATTGATCACACCACTCTCTTTCCTCATGCTCCGCAAAAGCGCTGGGATGAGGCGCTCAATACCCTCGCAAAGCTAGCTCAACGTCACCACGTTGAGCTGATCAGTATCGGCAACGGCACAGCCTCACGCGAGACAGAGCAGTTGGTGAATGAACTGAAAAAACGCCATCCACAACTCACCTTAACGAGTTTAATGGTCAGTGAGGCTGGTGCTTCTGTTTACTCCGCATCTGCGCTGGCTGCGGCTGAATTTCCCGATCTGGATGTGGCCTTTCGCGGCGCCGTCTCCATTGCGCGGCGCTTACAAGACCCACTCGCAGAGCTGGTTAAAATCGAACCTAAAGCGATCGGTGTTGGCCAATATCAGCATGATGTTGATCAAAAAGCATTGGGCGATTCACTAGCCTTTGTCATCGAGGATTGCGTGAACCACGTGGGTGTTGATCTAAATACCGCATCGGTTGAGTTACTAACGCAAATTGCAGGGCTGAACGCGACAACAGCGAAGAATATTGTGGCCTTTCGTGATGAACATGGCCGTTTCGCTGAGCGCCGCCAATTGCTAAAGGTGCCACGCTTAGGTAACAAAGCCTTTGAGCAGTGTGCTGCATTTTTGCGAATTGCCGGTGGTACTCAGCCGCTAGATAACTCGGCGGTTCACCCCGAGTCCTATCCGTTGGTGGACCAGATGGCGGCGTCACTCAAGCTCTCTAGCCATGAGATCATTGGTAACCAAGCACAGATTCAGCGCCTAAGTGCCGAGCAGTTTATGAGTGACTTTGGCAGCTACACGGTGCGCGACGTGATCGCCGAACTGGAAAAGCCCGGCCGTGACCCGCGCCCTGAGTTTCGCACCGCGACGTTCCAAGAAGGCGTTGAAACCATCAACGACCTGCATGAAGGGATGCAGCTTGAGGGCGTGGTGACGAATGTCACCAATTTTGGCGCGTTTGTGGATATCGGCGTGCACCAAGATGGTTTGGTACACATTTCACAGTTGGCGGACCGCTTTATCAAAGACCCCCATGACGTGGTCAAGGCGGGAGATATTGTGAGTGTGCGCGTGGTGGAGGTCGATCAGCCGCGCCGCCGCATCGCTCTCTCGATGAAAGCGGAAGCATCGGGTGGCAGTGTATCGGCACCACCAAAGCCTGCGCCAAAGCAAACAAAGCCGCGCCAGCAAAACTCCCTAGCAGCGGGCCTTAAAGCCGCTGGATTTAAACTAAAATAGTGCAACGCACTGTTGCGATGCATGATACGAAGTTGTCAGTTTATAATGGCGCTTATATCGACTCCGAGATAAGGATAAAAACATTGGCTTGTACGCTGCAAGAACAGCTAGAGCAACTGGTCTCTAGCGGGAACGTCGCACACCTAAAAGGGGTGCTGCATGGTATCGAGAAAGAGGGGCTGCGGGTTGACCTATCGGGTGACCTTGCGCAAACCGCGCATCCAAAGGGCCTAGGCTCTGCCATGACCAATGGTGAGATCACCACAGACTACTCCGAAGCGTTATTAGAGTTCATTACGCCGGTGTATGAACAGCCAGAAGATGCACTGAATCATCTTGAAAATCTGCATCGTTTTACCTATCAACAGCTCGATCAAGAGGTGATTTGGGGAGGCAGTATGCCTTGCCACATCCATGACGCTGCAGCAATCCCGATCGCGCGCTACGGCAGCTCTAACGTGGGTCATCTGAAGCATGTCTACCGCGTCGGCCTTGAGCACCGCTATGGCAAGATGATGCAAACCATTGCTGGTATCCATTATAACTTCTCGTTGCCTGACAGCTTTTGGGAGGCACTCAAAGCACAGCAGCAGAACACCGATAGCCTGCAAGAGTACCGCTCAGCCTCTTATTTCCGTCTGATTCGCAACTTCCGCCGCCACTCGTGGGCTTTGCTCTATCTCTTTGGCGCATCACCCGCGCTTTGCGATTCGTTCTTAGAGGGGCGTGAGCACGCGCTTGAATACTTAAACGAGCATACCCTATATCTGCCCTACGCGACCTCGTTGCGTATGAGTGACTTGGGCTACTCCAACAAAGCTCAAGCCTCGTTGGGGATCTGCTTCAACCACCTCAATACCTACATGCATTCGTTACATCGTGCGATTCACACGCCGTACCCAGCATACGAAGCGATCGGTCAGAAGGTGGATGGCAGCTATCGCCAGTTAAATACGAATATTCTGCAAATAGAAAACGAGTACTACAGCGATATCCGCCCTAAGCGGGTTACTGAGAGTGGCGAAAAGCCGCTACATGCCCTGCAAAACCGCGGTGTACAGTACATCGAAGTACGCAATACGGATATCAATCCATTCCTTCCTATCGGTATCTGCGCTCAGCAAGCGCGCTTCTTGGATGCTTTCTTAATCACCTGTCTGTTGATGGACGATACAGAGATTGGCGATCAAGAGTGTGATCTTATCAGCGACAATTTGCAGAAAGTTGTGAATCGCGGCCGTGAGCCCGGTTTAACTTTGGACACCATTGATGGTGAAGTAACACTGGTTGCCGCTGGCGAAAAACTGCTAGATGCCGTGTCACTGACTGCTCAGATGCTGGATACTCTGCACAATACCTCGCTTTACAGCGAGTCCGTTGCAGCTCAGGTTGCGAAGTTACACGACAGTGCATTAACGCCATCTGCGCAGGTGCTGGCAGCATTAAAAGAGAGTGGGCTTGGCCATACGGAGTGGTTGCTGCAGAAAAGCCGCGAGCATCAAGCAACGCTTCAAGAGAACCCGCTTGATGCAGCACTAGCGCAACAGTTGGCAGAAACTGCTGAAGCGTCACTGGCCGCTCAACGCGAAATTGAAGCGGCCGACGATGTAGATTTTGATACCTATCTAGCGCAATACCTCGCCAGCTAAACGCTGGCGAGTCCTTCAGAGTTACTGGGTGACAAAGCTGGTGAAGAACATATCACTCACCATCGCCTCACCCTCCTCTTCAACGAGAATCTTCTGCACAAGCTTCAGCCCTTTTTTTGCAAGGTTCTGTTGTGCCTCAATCCCGTCTAGATCTTTCTCTTCCTGAGCACTGAAGAGAAAGACAAGGTCATTACGAATATGGGCCATGTGCGCGTTCACTGAATGGTGAGCGGCTTCCGTTGCCACTTGGATTGTCACTTCACACTTCAAGAAACGAGATTTGCCCGGACCACCGAAGTTCGTAATAAAGGGCTTTAATTCGATGTAACCGATGTAATCCTCTGCTGGTGCACCCTCTTCATCAGCAGCCCACGCAAATGGTAACCAGCAACTTAGTAGAAGGATCGAAAAAAACCGTAACAGCATAACCTGATTGCTCCCTGTGTAATGGACATATTTACCTAAGTATAACGGCGGTTTCAGAAATCGTCAGGAGGATCTCTATTGCACCGGCGCGCGCCTTCGGATTAGTATGAAAGAATAGATAACAACAAGGATCTAATCATGTTGGAGAAGTGCAAAACTGCGCGTGAGCGCTGGGGTGGCGTTAGCGAAATTATCGATGGCTGGCTAGAGCAAAGACAGAAGCTTATTAGCCAGTTTGTGTCTTTTCCAAGCATCGAAATCAGTTTACTGGAAGACCGCTTAAGCGCTTTTTGCACGGACTTGATGGATTATCTCTCCTCCGGCCATTTCGAGGTCTATGAGCAACTGCTTAGAGAAGGCAGCGAGTTTAACGATGGTAGCCTTGAAGAGGCGCAAAAGTTATTCCCGCTAATCCAACCTACCACCGATGCCGCTCTGGACTTCAATGACGACTACGCGACCCTGAACTCTCCAACTGTGCAGCAGATACGCGAACTCACCTTCCAACTCTCGAAGCTTGGAGAGTCCCTAGAAGAGCGTTTCTCTCTGGAAGATCGTTTGATCGAAATCTTGCATACTGCGCATCGAGACCAAGTGCTCGAAGAGGTGTAATCACCCATGGCTAAGCCTCTTTTCCTGCTCCCTTGGTTAACAGCTGGAGTGTTGTTATCCGGCTGTGACTCTGCAAACGATCCTAGCAGTTGGTATGAAGTAGCCAGCCAAGGCACCTACACAGCTGAGATCTCTACCGACGGGCGTTTCGCGGTTGTCGGAGCACGTCTTGAGGGTGGCAGCTTATGGAATATCGCTGATAAAGCACGTTTATACGATTGGAATCATAAAGGCGGTGAGCGCTCACTACTGGCCGCAACGGGTTTTTCGCCTCAAGCACGCTTTGCAGCAACGGCAGACCAGCAAAATTTAGTGCTTTGGCATACGGATAGTGGCCAACCGGAATGGTTTTGGCGCTCTCCCGGTGAGATTCTTGATCTGGTGTTAGCTCCACAAGGTCAGTATGCACTGCTGGGCCTCGACAACCATGAGGCGGTGTTGTTCGATGCCATTAATGGGGGCGTTAAACGCTCTTTCTTACATGGTGGCCGCGTGCGGACCGTTGATCTATCCGCCGATGCCAGCATTGCCATCACCGGCGCGGATGACTACACGACCGCGCTGTGGAGTGTCGATACCGGAGAGAAGCTCCACGAGCTCACGCTAGAAAACGTGATTGATGCTGTGGCGTTATCCCCAGACGGTAAAGTCGCGTTTTCGGCCAGCACGCTCGATCAAGCAGTGATCTGGGATACCACAACCGGCCAGATACGCCACACTCTTTCCAGCACCGAAGGTTTCTTTCCAAAGCGTGTTAGCTACATCGCGGCTCGCTTCTCAAATGATGGTAGCCAGCTGCTTACAGGCACCGCATCCGGACTGGTGCAGCTATGGAACGTACAGTCAGGACAAATGGTTAAAAGCTGGCGGGTACAGAAACGTAAGCAGTATGGCCCGACCAGTACCGGCGTGAATGCGGTGGGTTTTGGGGCAGGTAGCTACTACGCGGTCGGCTCGAACGGTATTCTCAACATCTTGAAATAAAAATGGCCGCTATTGCGGCCATTTTTTACTCTGTACTGGCTTATTCGGCTTTCGGGTTAACCTCAAGCAACTCAACTTCAAATACTAGTGTTGAGTTTGGTCCAATCACGTTACCCATGCCGCCTGGGCCGTATGCTAGATCAGCAGGAATAGCCAACTTAGCTTTGCCGCCCTCTTTCATCAGCTGTAGACCTTCCGTCCAGCCTGGGATCACACCATTCAGCGGGAAGGATACTGGCTCATTTCGTGCGTAGGAGCTGTCAAACTCAGTTCCATCGATCAAGGTGCCACGGTAGTGAACTTTTACAGTGTCTTCCGCAGTA
This sequence comes from Neptunomonas sp. XY-337, assembly GCF_004959845.1. NCBI lineage: Bacteria > Pseudomonadati > Pseudomonadota > Gammaproteobacteria > Oceanospirillales > Oceanospirillaceae > Neptunomonas > Neptunomonas sp. XY-337. Next base: position 81,805 of record NZ_SPLL01000008.1, read on the forward strand.
GGTTGTTTACCATCACCAGCCACCAGCTCTTCATACTGTAGGCCTGATTCTGTTGTCTTCACGCCATCGCGAGCGCCATTGTCTTTCAGATAGTTCTGGCCCGCAGCAAGATTGTCCTCAGCGATTTTTGCAGCCGCCTGACGCTGTTCTTCCAGTTTCTTCATCTGGAATGCCTGCATCGTTGCACCCACCTCTTCGCGGGTCATCGCAGGCTCTTCACCGGAATAGATCGCTTCAACGGCTTTTGTGAATGCTTCAATATCAAGTTGACTGATGTCTTGTTGCAGCTTTTCACCCAAGACTAGACCAAGGCTGTAGCTCACTTTCTGCTCTTCAGTGTTCAGCTCAACCGCTTGTGCAACTGGCATGACTGCAAACGAAGAGACGATTGCCATGGTCAGTAATGTTTTTTTCATTCTTTCGTTTTCCTTGCTACTGGATCTGCTTTGAATAAGCGTTAGTGTTTGATTAAACCGTAAAGTTCAGAAGGGCTCTAGCTTTTGTTGCGCTTTTTGTACGGCTTGGTACAGGTTTTCTAAATTTTCACGGCAATCACTGCTGCTCTCTGGACCACTAACCGCGAGTAAATTATTGTAGCGTAAGAGCGCCACATCGCAGTCTGCGATCACGGGCATCTGCTCGGTGAGCTGATAAAACATCGCAAGCTCTGCCTGTTCAGCTTCCAGCTCCACCGTCTTGAGCGTTTGGTACAAGCCGCTCATATCTCGCTGCCCGCGAACATGTAAGCGCGCCCTGCGAATCGATGCCGTTACCTTATTCTGCCACTGTGCTATTTGCTCATGAGCGGCTGCATCAACGTGATACTCGCGCCCCTGTTCAGCCAGCCACAATGCAAAGAGTATCGCGTTAACACTCAAACCACAGCCGTTCTGCAGTGCTAGGCAGGCAGCTTCAACATCAGGTTCGCTGTAGGTTTTTAGCGCAAAGTCCCAAAGAGGATTCTGTAATGACATAGCTATGATAAAATCCTGCGCCTATGATTCAGTTATCTCAACTCAGTTTACATCGCGGCACTCAGTTCCTGCTTGAGCAAGCCGATCTGACCATTCACAGCGGCTGGCGCGTCGGTATTATTGGCGCCAACGGTGTAGGTAAGTCTAGCTTATTTAAGTTACTACTTGGCGAACTTCATGCCGATGCGGGTGATCTTTACCTCCCTAATAACTTAACTTTTGCTCATATGGCGCAAGAGGTAACAGCGATCGATCGCACTGTGATCGACTATGTCCTCGATGGCGATCAGCCGCTGCGGGCGGTCCAGCAAGCAATTGCGGCAGCAGAGCAAGCCCATCAAACCGATAAGCTCGGTGAGCTACATGCCCAACTAGACGCCCTTGACGGTTACTCCGCCAAAGCACGCGCAGAGCAACTTTTGATGGGCCTAGGCTTTACCACCCAAGACCTCGAAAAAGCGGTGAAATCGCTGTCCGGGGGCTGGCGAATACGCCTCAACCTCGCGCAAGCGCTGATGTGCCGCTCCGATATACTGCTGTTGGATGAGCCTACCAACCACTTGGATCTCGACGCCACACTATGGCTTGAGCAATGGCTCAAAAGTTACCCCGGCACACTGTTGCTAATCTCACACGACCGCGACTTTATCGATCAGGTTGTGACCCATGTTGTTCATATGAGCAACCAAAAGCTGGATATCTACAAAGGCCAGTACAGCCACTTTGAGCGCGCGCGGGCAGAGCGGTTAGCACAGCAACAAGCGCAATTTGAGAAACAGCAACAACGTATCGCCGAGATCGAAAACTTTGTGCGCCGCTTTCGCGCCAAAGCCAGCAAAGCGAAACAAGCGCAAAGCCGTATCAAAGAGCTTGAGCGCATGGAGATGATCGCCGCGGCGCATGTGGACAGCCCCTTTAGTTTCACCTTCCCTAGCAGCGATAAGGTTTCCCATCCGTTGCTATCGCTGCGTAAAGCTGACTGTGGTTATTCCGGAAAAACCATTCTTGCCGGTACATCACTTACGCTGAACCCCGGCTCACGTATCGGCTTACTGGGACCTAACGGGGCCGGCAAATCAACACTCATCAAAACCCTTGTCAGTGACTTAGCGTTACTCAAGGGTGAGCGTCACTGCGGCGAGCATCTGCGCATTGGTTACTTTGCTCAACACCAGCTCGAAGCACTAGATCTTGAAGCATCACCACTGCTGCACATCATGCGCATATCGCCTGAAGCTACTGACCAAGAGGTAAGAAACTTTTTAGGTAGCTTTGGCTTTATAGGTGATGCAGCTCTGGAGCCGGTAAAACGCTTTTCCGGCGGTGAAAAAGCACGTGTTGCGCTGGCGCTGATCGCATGGCAAAAGCCTAACTTATTGCTGCTTGATGAGCCCACCAACCACCTGGACCTTGAGGTACGGCACGCCTTAACCGTCGCGTTGCAGGGGTTTGAGGGGGCGGTGATCTTGGTGTCGCACGATCGTCACCTCTTGCGCAATACAGTGGATCAGTTCCTGCTTGTCGCTAACGGCGAGGTTACCGACTTTAGTGGCGATCTCGATGATTATCAGCGTTGGTTAGCAGATCAGCGCCGCCAAGAGGCGCAAGCGTCCCAACCTAGCGCTGAACGCCAAGGCCGTTCGCTATCAGCGACTGAGCGCAAAGAGCAAAAACGCTTGGAGGCAGAGCGCCGTAAACAGCTAAGTCCTATCAAAAAACGCCTCAGCGCCCTCGAACAAGCAATGGAGACCTACCAAACACAACTTGCCGAAGTGGAGGAGCAGCTTGCAGATAGCAGCCTGTATGAAGCGGAGCAGAAAGCGCAGCTTAAAGAGCTGCTTGCCCAGCAAGCAACATTGACGCAAGACAATGAGGCCACTGAGCTTGAATGGATGGAGCAGAGTGAAGCCTTGGAGCAGCTTGAAGCAGAGATTTCAGCGCTTGCGAACTAAAAAGAGCGGGTACCCCCGCTCTTATTTACTTCCGGCTTTGGCCTGCCAACGTTTTGGTTAGGTCATCCAGCGCATCGCTCTCTTTACGCATAAACTCGATCTCAGCGTTGATTTGCCGATGCGACAATCCACACTCCTCAAGCAGCGTGTTCGGGATGCGCTCAAGCGGGCCATCAGCCCAACCTTCATAGCGCAGCGCACGGTTGGCGATGAATACCACCTTTGAGAAGCCTTCTGCCTTAGGATGCTGTGGCTCGTTTAGGTAGCGCACACCATTGCAAACCTCTTCAGGAAGGCTCCAGCACTCCATCAACCACGCACCAATCTGTTCACGCGTCACATGCAAAATGTGTTTTTCGATGTAATCAAGGCGGATATTCGGGTTGGCCTCGATATAGCGTGATAGCAGTGAGAAGTGCGGAGGAAATAGGTGTGCCAAGATGACATAACCGAACGAATGCAGCAGCCCTGTTAGATAGGCAAGTCCAGGTTTAGGGCGCACATCAGGTTCCATCTGCTTCGCTAGACGCTCGGACAGTGTGGCCGTGTAAACTGCCTGCAACCAGTAAGGCGTCGCATTACGCGGCACATCCTCTGGTAGGTCCAGTGTTTTACCCATTGCGATACCCAGTGCAAGGTTCACCACAAGGTCAAAACCTAATACCCGAATAATCGCATCTTCGATTGACTGGATACTGCCAGGGGCAGCGTAGAAAGGAGAGACCGACCAGCTCATCACCTGCGCGGCTAAGCTCTGGTCCACCTTCACAACCGGTACTAAGTTATCAACTCCCGCTGCGGGGTCTGAGCGCAGCGAGATAATCTTCTGCGTCGTCGGCGCAAGACTGGGTAAGCCTAGCGTATCTTCAAGGCGCTGCTTTATGCGCAGCGCGGTGAAGCGCTCTACTGCGCGCGTGATCACCGCTTCATCGTCGCCCTCAGGCTGTACCTTATCGATATCAGGAAGGCCTACGCCAATCTCCATGATATCCGCGTGTTTCGTATACCAACTACGATCAGCAGTGAATTCAAGGCCACTGAGCGGCTCAACGATATTCAGAGATGGTGCTACATCAAGGTCGCTATCGAGGATCACAGGCAGAGAGAACAACTTGCGCTGCCCGGCTTCAATTTGCAGTTGATCTTGGCTAAAGAAGCGCTTTACATCAGCCGCTTTCACCGGCTGCAGATGCCGCTCTGAATCGCGCCAAATGGGGACAAGGTTGAGCAGTTTATCGACCGGCAGAACCACCAGTACTTTGCCTTCACTGTCATGCAGCAATACAATTCGCGCACCGTTATCTTGTTGCGCCACATGATCTAAGGTGCTTACCCCAATCGCCAATTTCCTATCTCCATTGCAGTGTTGCCAGCGCTATTATGGCTGAGCTTTCTTCTCTACCATAATAGCAGTCCTTTGACGTGTCGGCAGGATTGGCCAACACGTGAGAGTTATAGCCGTGTTACTCGTGTCACCGTACGGATAACACGTAACCGTTTAATGACCCGCGCCAGATGAATACGATCTGTTACGGTGATCTCCATGTCTACCGTTGAGAGCTGTCCCTCTTTTTCGCCCATGTCGATACGCAGAATGTTGGCACCGGTAGCCGAAACCGTGGTCGCTAGAGTGGCGATTGCACCACGCTGTGCCGCCACTTCAATTTTCAGCACAGCGCTGAACTCATCATCCATCGCCGCTGACCACTCAAGGTAGATACACTTCTCAGGATCATCCTTCATGTAGCGGATATTGCGGCATTCAGTGCGATGCACCACTAAACCACGGCCACTACTAAAGTGACCAACGATCTTATCACCCGGCAACGGGCGGCAGCACTTCGCATATTGGATAACCATACCTTCGGTACCCTGTACCGCAATTGGCTTTTGGTTGTCCTTAACCGGTTCGTTATCGACCTTATCTTCAGGCTTCAGCTTACGTGCTACCACATAAGCCATCCGGTTCCCCATCCCGATATCTTCTAGCAGGTCATCCAACTCACTAAAGTCAGCTTCTTTCAGCAGCTGCGCTAGTTTGTCGGGATCGATCTCATCGATGGATGCGCTGTAGTGACCCAAAAACTGGTTTAGCAAACGGCGTCCCAGTTCTACCGACTCATGGCGCTGTTGATTCTTCAAAAAGTGACGGATGCTCGAACGCGCTTTGCCGGTCACAACAAAGTTGAGCCACGCCATGTTCGGCTGCGCGCTCGGTGTCGTGATGATCTCAACCGTTTCGCCACTTTCGAGCGGCTCTGATAACGGCGCTAAACGACGATTAATACGGCACGATACACAAGAGTTACCGATATCCGTATGCACGGCATAGGCGAAATCAACCGGCGTTGCCCCCCGCGGTAGCTCTAAAATTCTGCCCTGTGGTGTGAAAACATAGACTTCATCAGGGAAGAGGTCTTTCTTAACGTGCTCGATAAACTCCATCGAGTCGCCCGCCTTCTTCTGCATCTCCAACAAGCCTTGCACCCACTTACGTGCTCGGTTGTAGGAGCCCACAGCGCTGGCAGAATCGCCGTACATTTTATAGTTACTGTGCTCAGCAATCCCCTGGTTCGCCACTGCGTCCATCTCACGGGTGCGGATCTGCACTTCAATGGTGATATCACGTGCACCGAATAGCTCGGTGTGCAGAGATTGATAGCCATTGGCTTTAGGGATAGCGATATAGTCTTTAAAGCGGCCATGGACCGGCTTATACAGATTATGGATGGCCCCTAAAATACGGTAACAGTCATCCACTGTTTCGGTGACGATTCGAAACGCAAACACATCCATAATTTCAGAGAAGGATTTACGCTGCGCCTTCATCTTTGAGTAGATGCTATAGAGGTGTTTCTCACGCCCTACCACGACGCCAGGCAAGCGCTCCAGTGCTAGGCGCGCACGAATCGCCTCTTCGATAGAGCCGACCATATCTTTACGCTGGCCACGCGCCTGAATCACGGCACGTCGAATACGCTTCGCGCGCATAGGGTAGTAAGATTGGAACGCCAAATCTTCCAGCTCAACCTGTACATCACGCATGCCCAAGCGGGCCGCAACAGGCGCATAGATGTCCATGGTTTCTTTGGCGATGCGGCGCTGTTTTACCGGCGGCATAGCGCCTAGCGTGCGCATGTTGTGCAGGCGATCTGCCAATTTCACCAGCATGACGCGGATATCCTCCGCCATCGCCAGCACCATTTTTTGGAAGTTTTCCGCCTGCGCTTCGGCTTTGGTTTCAAACTCTAGATGGGTCAGCTTTGACACACCATCGACAATATCCGCCACCGACTCACCAAACTGACCGGCGATACCCTCATAACTGATTTCGGTGTCTTCAATCACATCATGGAGCATGGCAGCCATCAGGCTCTGATGGTCCATATGCATATTGGCAAGGATGCTGGAAACAGCTAAGGGGTGGGTAACGTAAGGTTCGCCGCTTTTACGGCGCTGGCCATCGTGGGCCTGCTCAGCGTAGAAATACGCACGACGAACTGACCGAATCTGCTGTAGATCCAGATATTCGTTCAGTCGATTGGATAGAGCATCGATCGTCGGCATTATTCCTCCGGTACAACAGGGCGCTAGTGATAATCTACTGTCAAACGCCCAAGGATGGAATAATCGCCGACAACTTTTGGCGGGTTATTTCTCGTTAACGTCGTCCAAAACGGTTTTATCAACAAGACCGTCTGCGATTTCACGCAGTGCTACAACCGTGTCTTTGTCATTTTCACGGTCAACCTTAGGGTCTTTACCGCCAGTAGCTAGCTGACGCGCGCGCTTTGCTGCAACCATAACCAGCTCAAAGCGGTTATCTACATTTTCCAAGCAATCTTCAACAGTGACACGTGCCATGCTTAACCTCAAAATTCGTGGGAGTTGTATAGGATTTGTACAGGACCGGCAATTCTACCGAAGCCTTAATTGCCTGACAAGAGATCGGCGATTAATGCGCGCTTGCCATCCCTCTGCTTACTCAACCGCTGGCGCTGTGCAACGAAGATCGCTTGCAGCTCAGTGAGTGCTTGATCAAAGTTGTCATTGATAACGACATAGTCAAACTCATCGTAGTGCTGCATCTCGCTGATCGCCTCAGACATGCGCAGATCGATGACCTCTTGGCCGTCTTGGCCACGTCCCGTCAGGCGGTTACGAAGCTCTTCACGTGACGGTGGCAGAATAAAGATCGATACCGTCTCAGCTACCAGCTCTCTCACCTGCTGAGCACCTTGCCAGTCGATCTCTAGGATCACATCGGTGCCCTGCGCCAGTTGCTCCTCAACCCAAACACGGGAGGTGCCATATTTGTTGGTGAACACTTCGGCGTACTCTAGAAAGTTGCCTTGCTCAATCAGGGCATCGAACTGTGCTAGCGTCACGAAATTATAGTTTACGCCATCCGCTTCACCTGGGCGCATATCACGAGTGGTATGGGACACTGAAACGCGTACCTGTGCGTCTTTCTCCAATAAACCTGATACCAAGCTGGTTTTGCCCGCACCAGAGGGCGCAGAAATAATATACAGCGTACCTTTTGTACTCATGATCGATCTCGATAGTAAAGAATTAACGAAAGGGGCTAGCTAAACCCAATTTAACTGACATCTGCACCAGCTCTGATAACGAGCCTGCACCCATCTTTGCCACCATATTAGCACGGTGGCCCTCGACAGTTTTGCGATTAATAGACAATTGGTCCGCGACCTCTTGGTTCGCTAAACCAGCCACTACCCCATCGAATACTTGCCGTTCACGGCGCGTTAGCTGGCTATAGGTGTGCTTTAACGCAGCAAGTTCCGTTTGCTTCAAAAACGTAAGTTGCTCTTGCTCTAGCGCTGCATAGACATGGTCGATCAGCTTTTGATCGCTAAAAGGCTTTTGTAAAAACGTGAGGGCACCTTGCGTCATGGCTGTGACAGCCATATCCACGTCCGCATGGCCAGAGATCATAATCAGTGGCAGGTGGATCGCGCGCTTTTCCAGCTCGGTCTGCGCAGCTAAGCCACTCATGCCCGGCATACGCACATCCATCAAGATACAGCCGCGCAATGGCGCTTTAGCCGCCGCTTGAAAAAAAGCATCCGCAGACGCAAACGTCTCAACATGTAAGCCGACGGAGCTGAGCAACCATTGCAACGAATCACGCACATCCACATCATCATCGACAACAAAAACAGTTTGCTCAGCGGTACGGGTTTGGGTCATGCCTGCCTCAGTTTGGCGAAATTACACCGGGTAAGCGGATCCGAAAAGCGGCGCCGCCATGAATCTGGTTTTCAGCGCTCAAGGAGCCACCGTGTGCTTCAACGAGGGATCGGCTAATGCCAAGCCCCATACCCAGACCTTCTGGTTTGGTGGTGTAGAACTGTTCAAACAGTTTATCAACGCTGCTTTCACCCAGCCCAACACCTTGATCGCACACTGAAATTATAACCTCTTCGTTGCTGCACAGAGAAGCTTCCACCCAGACATGGCGTGGTGGCTCATCTGGGTTGCTGTGGCTCGCTTCGATTGCATTAGTCAGCAGGTTCAAAAGCACCTGCTCAAGCTGGATTTTATCCGCCATGATCTGTGGTAGGGCACGGGTCACGCAGTTCTCAAGCGTGACATTGTGCGCTTTTGCAATATGCGCACAGAATTCGATGAGGTCTTCGATCACAGGATGCAGGGATAGTGCCGAGCGGGTCGGTTCACGCTTGCGGGTGAAGTCCATCATACGGTGTAGAATCTCACCGGCACGTAGCGAGGTTTTGCCGATCTTTTCCAGCGGCAGTGCCAACTCGTCAAGCGTCGGCGCAGGGGTTGCCTGAATGCGCCGTTCGATACCCCGCACATAGTTGGTGATTGCGGTGAGTGGCTGATTCAGCTCATGGGCCAAACCAGAGGCCATCTCGCCCATCGCCACCAGACGCGCGGCACGGCTCAGCTCCTCTTGGTAGCGTTGCATACGCTGATCCGCTTCAATGCGGTGGCTCACATCACGTGACACAACCAATATTTCGCGCAGCTCGCCACTCTCGGGATCACGGATCGACCGGCTGGTGCTTTCTAACCACGTATAGGCGCCATCCTTGCACCGAAAGCGGTAGGTATGGGTGTAGAAACCCTGCTGATATACCACGGTGGGGCGGCGGCGCTCAAAGTCATCGCGATCATCGGGATGGTATAGCTCCGATGCGGATCGGCCGATAATCTCGTCAACCGAATAACCCAGCAGCATCTCGACAGCGGGAGACGCGTAGATAAATCGCCACTCATCGGGCGTATGCCGTGAAATCATATCGGTGGACTGCTCAGCCATTTCAGCCAGCAGTCGGTTCCGTTCGGCATCGTCAGTGAGAGCACTCATGCCGTGTTGGGGGGTGGCAGGGATCATATCAGCGGTTTCAGTATCAGCCATTGAATCTCCCTAGTATAAAACGCGCCTCCAACCTAAGAAACCAGCGCGCGAAGCACCCAAAGGCACTCGGCGCGCTCACAATTAGCGCAGAAATGCTTTGCTGAAGGTTTTAAATCCAGCGGTATCTGAGCGGCGCAGCCACTCAAAGCCAACCATTTCACAGGTGACCAGCTTGATACCCTCTTCACGCATACGTGCGATGGCAAACTCGGTATCTACTGCATGGCGCGAGGCGATGGCATCCGCCACCACAAAGACTTCTTTCCCCTGTGCTTTAAAGCTCAGGGCACTTTGCAATACACAGGCGTGTGACTCCATCCCGCAGATCACGATCTGGTCCTGTGTCATCTGCTGCATGAGATCCGCACACTCCGGCGCATCCACACAGGAGAAGTGGGTTTTACCCGCGACATTGTCCGCACCAATCGCAGCTTTGAGTGTGTCGTCCATCGGGCCAACACCATCGGGATACTGCTCGCTACCAAACACCGGAATCTCCAGTTCGTTCGCTAAACCAACCAGTGCCGTACAGCGCTCAACTAGCGTTTCGCTATCTGGAATACCGGGCAGCAAACGTGTTTGAACATCGATCACCATCAAACATGCGCGGTTCTTTTCTAACATCATCACGCAGCCCTACCCTTCCGTTGGACGACGATCAACCATGTTGGTCGCCACACCTTCGGCAACCACTTTATCGCCCACTGTGACCACAGTATCTAGCACCACGCGGCGGCGCTCGACGTTGATATCTTTCACCGTTGCGGTCGCTTTTACGGTATCCCCAATGTGTACAGGCGCTTTGAACTTCAGTTGCTGGTCAACATAGATCGCACCCGGACCCGGTAAGCGAGTACCCAGCACAGCGGAGATCAGACCGGCGCTAAACATGCCGTGCACAATACGTTCTTTGAACATTGTTTGCGCCGCGTACTCTGCATTGATATGCACAGGGTTATCGTCCCCAGTAATACCGGCAAACAGCACTACGTCCGCTTCCGTGATTGTTTTAGCGTAGCTGGCAGACATTCCTACCGATAGATCTTCCAAGTAGTAGCCATGTAGTTCCTGCATATTGAATCCCTCTTTTCCTGTCCGACAACGGACGCTCACGAATAATGATTCGGTAAAGCTAATGGTTTTTTACCCAAAAACCAAGGGTTTTTACTTGGTTTTTAATAAGCCTTTTGATAGCGTTGCCTGCATTACGCTCTGGCGAGCTTAGGTTAAGCTTGAGACGTTACCGTTTAACGAGGTCGTAAAGATGCCCAGTCCTAGCAATAACTTTTTAGGAAAGACAATTACTCACCTACGCGATATCTGGCGCGATGCAACTGATTTCCGCGCCCGTCGTGAACAGCTTGAGCTATCTGCTGAGCTGAGCGAGAAGGATGAAGCCACACTGCGTGAGTGGATCGACCACTGTCTTGAGGAGCGCGGCGGTGAAGTTGCAGCCCGCGTGCGCGCCGCAACATTGGGCCGTAGTTATCTGGATTTAAGCGATGAGGGCCAACTGCGCTTCCTAAAGATACTGGCCGCCCACTACGATACTGATAACGCTGCCGTAGAAGCCGGTATCGCTACTTGGCAGCAAGCCTCCCCTGCACACCGTCCACAGGCTGCGCAACAGCTTCGCGAGCTACTCGAGCCGCCACGCATGCGCCTGTTGCGTTTGTTTAACGAACTCCCCCAAGGGATCAAATTTCTGGTGGATATGCGCGCCCAGATCTTGGCGCTGCGTAACCAGCACCCAGCGCTACGCCCGCTTGAGGGCGATCTAAAAAACCTACTACGCAGCTGGTTTGATGTTGGCTTGCTGCAACTAGAGCAGATTCGCTGGCAGTCCAGTGCAGAAGTGCTCGAAAAGCTGATCGAGTATGAAGCGGTCCACGCGATCCAGAGCTGGGACGACCTCAAAAACCGGCTTGATTCTGACCGCCGCTGCTTCGCCTTTTTCCACCCAAACATGCCAAGTGAGCCGCTGATCTTTGTTGAGGTCGCACTCGTGAACGGCTTAGCCGACAACGTGCAGGCTCTGCTCGATGAGAGCGCTCCCGTTGGCAATATCGAGCAGGCCGACACCGCTATTTTTTACTCCATCTCCAACGCACAACGCGGCTTAGCGGGCATCAGCTTCGGTAACTTTCTGATTAAGCGCGTGGTGAAAGAGTTGCAACATGACTTCCCGCAACTGCGCCAATTCGCAACGCTATCACCGATCCCAGGCCTAACACGCTGGTTGAAGCGCACCGCACCAGAGGAGCTTGCCGCGCTTCCGGGTGGCAGTATCGTCGCTGCACAGCTAACGGACGGTCAGCTACCCGAGTCACTCGAAAACGACGAACTCCAAGCAGCCCTGCTGCAACTAACTGCGCACTATCTCGCCGTTGCAGAACGCAAAGGCGGCACAGCAGCAGACCCCGTCACCCACTTCCACTTAAGTAATGGTGCTGAGATCGCTCAACTTAACTGGATGGCCGATGGCTCGGCCAACGGTCTTAAACAGTCGGCCGGCATGATGGTGAACTACCTCTACGATCTACCCAAGATCGAAGAGCGCAGCGAAGCCTATAGCCGCGACGGTACGCGAACGCTCTCATCAGGCTTTAAGAGCCTGCTGAGCAAATAACCCACGAAAAATAAGAGAAGGAATCACCATGTCAAAACGAATTGCGTTGGTAACAGGTGCCAATGGCGGCCTCGGCGAATCAATGTGCAAAGCACTTCATGATCAAGGCCGCCAAGTGATCGGTACCTACCTACCCGGTCAAGAGGAAGCAGCAACAACATGGCAGCAAGCGATGCAAGAGGCAGGCTACACAATCGAGATGCGCGCTGTTGATGTCGCGGATTTTAACGACTGTCAGCGCCTACTGACCGAGACCGAGAGCGAGGTCGGCCCGATCGATGTACTCGTGAACAACGCAGGTATTACACGTGATGCGCCGCTGAAAAAGATGGCAGCAGAGCAGTGGCAAGCGGTGATTCAGACCAATCTAAACTCTATGTTCAACATGACCCAGCCTATCTTCGCGGCCATGTGTGAACGCGGTTTTGGCCGCATCGTGAACATCTCCTCACTAAATGGCGAGAAGGGCCAATTTGGCCAAGCAAACTACTCAGCTGCAAAAGCTGGCATTTATGGCTTCACTAAGGCGATCGCTCAAGAGGGCGCGCGCAAAGGGGTGACGGTTAACGCAGTATCTCCAGGCTACATCGATACGCCCATGGTGCGCCAAGTACCTGAAAAGGTGCTTGATAGCATTGTGCAAGGGATTCCCGTTGGGCGCTTAGGACAGCCAGAAGAGATTGCACGGGCGGTGGCATTTCTAACCGCAGATGATGCAGGCTTTATCACCGGTACTAACATGTCGGTCAATGGCGGTCAGTACATGGCCTAACGGCTGAACAGGCTCAGCGACACGCTGGGCCTGACAACACAACCCACAACGCCTTGTTGCATAAAACGCGCTACAAAAAGTTATAATATAACATTACTATTGAGCCCTTTACTCTCAACCTAGAGTTTCATCATGACAGTAAAACGCTCAAACGCGCTGCCCGATATCACTAACACACCGGCACCGGATCACAGTCCTTTAGACTGGGTCGGGATGACTGAGGTTGCCGTCCCCTTCTCGCTTCAGGATGAAGCCCACAGCACCACCGAATGCGAGGCTTTAGCTTCGTTGTTCGTTAATATCTGCCGCTCAGATATCAAAGGCATACATATGTCACGCCTCTACCTGTTGCTGGCGGAATTTGCCGAGCAAAATGCCTTTTCGCCACAAGCGATGCAGCAGTTTTTACACGATAAACTGGCCACTCACAAAGAGATCAGTGATCAGTCCTCTTTAACGCTCGCCTTTGATTACTTGCACAAGCGCCCTGCACTGCTAAGCCAATACCAAGGCTGGAAAGCTTACCCTGCGGTGATCAAAGGTACTCTAGAGCAGGAAACCGCTTGTCACGAAGTACAGCTGACCATCCCCTACTCCAGCACCTGCCCGTGTTCGGCATCGCTATCTCGCCAACTGCTTGAAGAGGCGTTCCGTCACGATTTTGCCGATCAAACACAGATTAGTGCTGATCAGATCGCCCAATGGCTACGCAGTGAGCGCGGCTCTGTGGCAACGCCCCATAGCCAGCGCTCCTATGCTTACTTGGTACTCAAGCTCGCACCTAACGTCAGCAGCCACTACCCACTGCTGGAGCTAATCGATCTCGTCGAGCAGAGCTTGGGCACACCGGTACAAACAGCGGTCAAGCGTGAAGATGAGCAGGCCTTTGCACGCTTGAACGGCGCTAACCTTATGTTCTGCGAAGATGCTGCACGGCGCATCAAGAGAGCGCTAGAGCAGCACAGCGCTATCAGCGACTTCTGGGTCAAGGTCGAGCACCAAGAGAGCTTACACGCGCACAATGCCGTAGCAATCGCCACCAAAGGCTGCGTAGGCGGATATAGGTCAGTGACCACCTCACCGCTGTAAGCCCCAACCAGCCGCTTCGACCAATCTGGCGTTGCGGCTCTCACCGCTAACCTGCTATATACTCTGGAGCTTTATACCTGTTCCAGGAGGGATATATCGATGGCGATCAGTCGTGTACTGGGCCTGTGCTTACTGTTTATCGCGACGCATAGTAGCGCAGAGCGGCCATTGACTCTTTTTGCTGCTGCCTCAATGACAGAGGCGATGCAGCATCTCACCCAGCGCTATACCGAACAAACAGGCCAACCGGTTCGCACTGTATTTGCAGCATCATCAGCACTGGCGCGCCAGATCACACGTGGAGCACCCGCAGATATCTTCCTAAGTGCTAACCAGAAGTGGATGGACTACGCCCGCGAGCAAAAGGCAGTGGTCAGCGATAGCATCCAAACACTGGCGCACAACCAATTGGTGTTAGTGACACCGATACAGAGCCACCTCACCCAGATTGATCTTGAAAAGACTCAACTGACAGGCCTGCTTGGCCGCCAGCGCCTCGCCATGGCGGATCCCGATCATGTGCCAGCGGGAAGTTACGCAAAAACCGCCCTGCAACAGCTCTCTCAGTGGTCTGATGTAGAGCCTCGTACTACCCGCAGCCGTAATGTCCGGGCAGCGCTCGCGCTTGTGGAGCGTGGCGAAGTGCCACTGGGTATTGTTTATCTAAGCGACGCCAAAGCCTCGCAGCAGGTGAAGCCGTTGGCCACCTTTCCTAGCGACGCTCATCCCACCATCACCTACCCGATTGCACTCACGCAGCACGCCCAAGCGGATGCTCAGCAGCTCCTCAGCTTTTTAACCAGCCCTGCGGCTCGGCAGCAGTTAGCCACATTCGGCTTTACGCAGGCCAACCATGACTGAGTGGCTGGGTAGTTACGCCACTGAGGCGATCTGGTTAAGCCTAAAAGTGGCGAGCGTTGCAGTGCTGGCCAGCTTACCTGTGGGTATTGCCGTGGCTTGGCTGCTTGCCCGGCACCGTTTTGTTGGTAAAGCATTGCTCGATAGCGTTATCCATCTCCCACTGGTGCTGCCGCCAGTGGTGATCGGCTATTTGTTGCTTGTGGTGATGGGGCAGCAGGGCTGGCTTGGGCGGTGGCTCGATGAACAGCTAGGTCTTAGTTTCAGTTTTAATTGGCAAGGTGCCAGCCTTGCGGCTGCGGTGGTTGGCTTCCCTTTAATGGTGCGCGCTATTCGTCAGGCTTTTGAAAGCGTCGATCCCAAGCTAGAAGCGGCGGCACGCACTTTAGGCGCAAACCGCTGGCGCGTCTTTGCCACCATCACACTGCCATTAACGCTACCGGGTATTCTCACCGGTGCTGTCTTAGCATTTGCACGCAGCTTAGGCGAGTTTGGCGCCACCATCACCTTTGTTTCAAATATCCCCGGCGAAACTCGCACGCTGCCGCTGGCGATGTATAGCTTTATCGAAACACCCGGCGCTGAAGCGCAAGCCGCTTGGCTGTGCGCCATTGCCATCGTTATCGCATTGGCATCACTACTGGCGTCAGAGTGGTTAACACGTTACACCCGCGCACGCTTGGGGGGCCAATGTTAACACTGGATATTCGCCAACAACTGGGAGCTTTCACGCTCAATACTTGCTTTGCTGCCCCCGCCGGCCAGATCACGGTTTTGTTTGGTCGCTCAGGTGCTGGTAAAACATCGCTCATCAACGCGATTAGTGGGCTCAGCCGACCGGATCAAGGGCACATCACCCTTGCTGATCGAACCCTCTTTTGTGCAACACAAGCTCTGTGTTTACCTCCAGAGGCGCGCCGAATTGGGTACGTTTTTCAAGACGCCCGCCTCTTTCCGCACTATCGTGTTGCAGGCAACCTAAACTATGGCCGCCCCGCCACTGTCACCGAGGCCACATTTACCCATATCGTTGAGCTACTCGACATCGGCCACCTGCTGGACCGCTACCCAAAGGATCTATCAGGAGGGGAAAAGCAGCGTGTCGCCATTGGCCGCGCGCTCCTCAGCGCTCCGCAGCTTCTGTTGATGGATGAGCCGCTGGCCTCTTTAGATTTGCCACGCAAGCAGGAGCTGCTCCCCTATCTTGAGCGGCTGGCGAAAGAGACCGATATCCCTATCGTCTATGTCACGCATAGCCTAGATGAAGTACTGCATCTGGCTGATCGAATCGTACTGTTAGAGGCAGGCAATGTGATCGCGAACGGTCCCACAGCAGAGGTGTGGAATAGCGATGCCATGCGGCCGTGGCTGGGAGAGCAAGCACACAGCACCCTGCTCGATGCGCAATTTGTTGCGCACCACCCCGACTATCCGCTCTCCAAACTACAGGTATGCGCAGATCAGTTTTTATGGGTCAGCCAAGTAGCTGCCGTTCCCCAACAGAGCGTACGCATCCGTATTTTTGCCAGTGACATATCACTCGCACAAGAACGCCCTGTGAAGAGTTCAATCCGCAATATTCTGCCGGTTCAGGTGGTTCGCATCGCACGCACAGCCACCCAAGTTGAGGTTTTGCTAGGGCTTGGCCGCTGCCAACTCTGGGCACACATCACACCTTGGGCAGCGGATGAGCTTGCCCTTGAAGTCGGTATGACGCTCTATGCCCAACTAAAAAGCGTGAGCGTCACTCAGGAGGACTGGCGGGCCCAGCCGCTTCCACTAGCCAGAGTGGTCAGTGGGTAGCCAGCTGTGTTGGCGCAGCAGTGCCACTAACGCAGCAACGCCCGCTTCGAGCGGGCCATCATTGCTGATTTTCAGCACATCAGGTGGCAGTGCTGCCACCATCGCTTCGTGGCGAGCTAAACGCCGCTCAATCTCGGCTGCGGTTTCACGCCCACGTGTCGTAAGACGCGCGCGCAACCGCTCAGCAGGGACATCCACCAAAATAGGCACCAGCTCATCATAAAGACCAAGCGCCACCGGCAGGTACTCGCGCGAGCCGTTAATCACCACATTCGCACCGGCATCTAACCACTGATCAACCTCAGCGCCAATGCCGTAGCGATAACCATGGGAGTCCCAATGCATGGCGAACATACCCAACTCAATCCGCAGCGCAAACTCCGCTTCGCTTAGATGAACATGGTTTTCACCACCGATACCGGGCGCCCGAGTAATATAGCGGTGGGCAACACAGATACGATCATCCATCTTAAGCTGCGCGCGACAGCCCTCCAACAGGCTGTCTTTGCCGCTTCCAGAGGCGCCGATTAGATAAAAAAGTGTTCCGCTCATCTCACAACCTCAGGATGTTAGAAAACCCGCTTGCCACGGCTCCAAACGCGCTCCACCAGCGGCATCACCGAGTGGCTATTGACCTGCACAAGATCCGCGCGCAAGCCCACTTTAAGCTCACCTCGGTCTGTTAAGCGCGCCGCTTGTGCAGGGTTTGCTGTTACTAAGCGAACAGCCGCCGCCAAGTCGTAATCGTTTTCAAGCCCAGCCACTAGAAAAGCCGCTTGAATCAGCGCCGATGGGTAGTAATCGGAGCTTAAGATATCAAGCACACCAGCCGCCGCTAAATCTTTGGCGGCAATGTTACCAGAGTGGGAGCCGCCACGGACGATATTCGGTGCACCCATGAGCACCTTCAAGCCTAGCTCGTGGGACGCACGTGCCGCTTCGAGTGTGGTTGGGAACTCGGCAACTCGCATACCAAGCTCAGCTGATTCCTGTGCGTGGGCCAAGGTAGCATCATCATGACTAGCGATTGTGATGTCACGGGCGTGGCACATGCTGCAAATCTGACGCCGGAACGGATCAGCATACTGAGCACTATTAGCCTGTTGCTCAGCGACGAATCGATCCAGCTCGGTATCGCTCAAACCATATTTAATCTGATAGTAATCGCGATATTTACCAATCGCTTCCGGTGGGAACTGGCGCTGCCCTGGAGCGTGGTCCATCACCGAAACCAGCTTCACCAACGGCTGATTAACATAACGCTCAAACAGTGACATCAAACCCGGAAAGCTCACCTCACAGCGCAGGTGCAGCAGGTGCTCGGCACGGTTTAAGCCCTGCTCCTGCGAGCTAATAATCGCGTTGACCATTGCATCTAGCTTTTCGACACGTGTGCTGTCGCCCACGATATCACCTAGCGCCACTGAGTCGAACGAGGTGGTGATCCCCGCCGCCACCAGTTGCGCATCATGGGTCGCCATGGCCATGTGAGCCGGCCAGTCCACCTTGGGCCGTGGGGTAAAGTACTTCTCTTGGTTATCGGTATGCAGCTCAATCAGGCCGGGCAGTAGATATTCCCCGTCGAGGTCTTCCGCCGTCGACACGCTGGAAACACCGGTATGAATATCGGCGATTTCACCCTCACGGATCAGCAGCGTTCCAGTGATCACTTCATCAGCCAGCACCAACTTCGCGTTGGTCAATAATTGCTCTTTCATCACGGTCTCTCTATTTACTCAGGCGAATATCAACCAGCCGATCTGCTACGGCTTCGCGTACATCTTCATCATGAAAAACCCCCACCACGGTCGCGCCGCGACGCTTGGCTTCGTTGATGAGCTGCACCACCACTTGGCGATTCTTCGCATCCAGAGACGCGGTGGGCTCATCCAGCAATAGAATGGGATAGTCGACGATAAAGCCACGGGCGATATTCACCCGTTGCTGCTCGCCGCCGGAAAAAGTGCTCGGCGCTAACTGCCACAGCCGCTCCGGCACATTCAAGCGGGTTAGTAGCTCCCGCGCCTTGGCCTCGCATACCTCCCGTGCCACCCCTAAATCTAAGAGCGGCTGCATCACCACCTCTAGCGTGGGCACCCGCGGAATGACACGCAAAAACTGGGATACATACCCCAGCGTTTGCTGGCGCAGTGCGATAATACGGCGCGGCGGAGCTTGGGTAATATCCACCTGCTGTTCACCATCGCGCAGCACGATAGCGCCCGCATCGACGCTGTAGTTGGCATATAGCGCCTTTAAAAAGGTACTCTTGCCGGCACCTGATTGGCCGTGCAGCACCACACACTCACCGGCAGCAACCGCCAGTGAAATCCCCTCTAGCACCGCAAAACTGGTGCCGCCTTGGTTGTGCAACGTGAACGCTTTAGCAACATTCTGCACCGAAATCATGGTTGTCATGGGCTTATCCATCAGTTTTGCAAAATCGAAGAGACGAGCAGTTGGGTGTAAGGGTGCTGCGGATCATCTAGCACCTGATCCGTTAGACCGCTCTCCACCACTTGGCCGCGGCGCATCACCATCAGACGATGCGCCAGTAGCCGCGCAACCGCCAAATCATGAGTAACGATAATGACGCTCAAGCCCAGCTCCGCCACCAAACCACGCAACATATCGAGCAGTTTCGCCTGTACCGATACATCCAAGCCGCCGGTGGGCTCATCCATAAAGATCAGTTGCGGATGAGTCACAAGGTTGCGGGCAATTTGTAGGCGCTGCTGCATACCGCCCGAGAACTGGCTAGGACGATCATCAATTCGGCTGCTATCGATCTCCACCGCTTCCAACCATGCTTGTGCGCGTTCACGAATATTGCCGTAATGGCGCTCACCCACCGCCATCAAGCGCTCGCCGATATTCGCCCCGGCGCTCACGTTCATGCGCAAACCATCGCGGGCATGTTGGTGCACAATGCCCCACTCTGAGCGCATCAAAACGCGGCGCTGCGCTTCATCACAGGCATATAGATCCAGCTCGCCAAACTGCTCACTCTGATAGATCACTTGCCCAGCATCGGGCGCTAAGCGGGCGGATAGCACATTCAACAGCGTTGATTTACCCGAGCCTGATTCCCCCACAATCCCCAGCACCTCTCCGGGATAGAGGTCGAAATCGATATCACCGCAGCCTTTGCCCGGCGCGTAAAACTTACTTAACTCACGCACCTGAAGTAGTGGCGCGACATCTTGCCATTGTGCTGTTTGCGCACTCATGGGTTGGCCTCCTGTTGCGCCACACGTTGGCGGCAGTAATCAGTATCAGAGCAGACGAACATCCGACTACCGGCATCGTCCGTGATCACCTCATCAAGGAAACTGTCTTGCGCTGCACAGATGGCACAGCTCTCTTCCCAGCTCTGCACCTCGAAGGGGTGATCATCAAAATCCAAACTCGTCACTTGGGTATAGGGCGGCACCGCGTAGATGCGCTTTTCGAACCCTGCACCAAAGAGCTGCAGTGCCGGCATACGATCCATTTTCGGGTTGTCAAACTTCGGAATCGGAGAGGGGCTCATCATGTAGCGACGATTCACCATCACCGGATAGTCGTAGCTGGTGGCGATATGGCCAAAACGTGCCACATCTTCATAGAGCTTGACCTGCATAGCGCCATACTCGCGCAGGGCGTGCATTTTGATAGTTTCCGAGTCGCGCGGCTCAATAAAGCGCAGCGGCTCTGGTGTCGGCACTTGATAGATCAAAATCTGGCCGTTACGCAGCGGTGTTTCTGGAATGCGGTGGCGCGTTTGGATCAAGTCAGCGGCGGCGGTCTCTTCGGTGGTGGTCACACCTGCCGTGCGAGCAAAGAAGCGACGGATACTCACTGCGTTGGTGGTATCGTCGGCGCCTTGGTCGATCACTTTCAGCGTATCTTGCCGGCCAATAACCGATGCTGTGACCTGCATACCGCCGGTTCCCCAACCGTGCGGCAGTGGCATCTCGCGGCCACCAAAAGGCACCTGAAAGCCCGGAATGGCTACCGCCTTCAACAGCGCGCGACGAATCATCCGCTTGGACTGCTCATCAAGGTAAGCAAAGTTATAACCTGTTGCGACTTCAGACATCGTTCTGCTCCGCATCCATCTGTTGTGTTGAGGTCTGCTGTTCGCGGCGCAGACGGCGAATCATCTCCAGCTCGGACTGGAAGTCCACGTAGTGCGGCAGCTTAAGGTGCGACACAAAGCCATTGGCCGACACACAATCGGTGTGGGAGAGCACAAACTCTTGATCTTGTGTGGGATAGGCCACCATCTCACCCAGCTCATCGGCACGCAGCGCCCGCTCCACCAGCGCAACACTCATCGCTTTGCGCTCCGAGCGGCCCAACGCCACACCATAACCACGGGTGAATTGAGGAGGCTCCGTAGCACTGCCGTGGAACTGGTTTACCATCTCGCACTCGGTGAGCAGCATGTCACCAATCTCCACGGCAAAACCGAGCTCCTCCGGCACCAGCGCAACGCTCACACGGCCTGTGCGCAGCTCGCCCGCAAAGGGGTGACTATCGCCATAGCCGCGCATGGAGGCATAGCTCAAGGCGAGCAGGAAACCTTCATCACCGCGCACTAGGTTCTGTAACCGCACGGTACGCTCGGCTGGGTAGGTGACAGGCTCGCGGGTCAGGTCTCGTGGGGTTTGATCTTGCTCGTCTTCGCTGCGGCTGAGCTCAATCAACCCCTCTTGGTTCAGTAGCTCCAGAACGCGCGGACATGGCTCAAGCGGCTCTGACGATGCAGGCTCACGTGTTGCTTGCGCCGCCTCGCCCTCTGCTAACAAAGCAAAATCGAGCAGGCGGTGGGTATAGTCGTAAGTGGCGCCTAAAATCTGGCCTCCCGGCAACTCCTTGAAGGTGCCGGAGATACGCCGCTCAATCTGCATCGCTTCGGTATCCAACGCTTCGCTGTAACCGAAACGTGGCAGTGTGGTGCGGTAAGCACGCAGCAGAAAGATCGCTTCCACCGCATCGCCACTGGCTTGTTTTAGCGCTAATGCCGCCAGTTCAGGATCGTAAACAGACCCTTCATTCATGACGCGATCAACCGCTAACGGCAGTTGCGCTTGGATCTGGGCAACTGTGAGTTCTGCAAGTTTGGTATCTCCGCGGCGCTGCTTGCGCATCAACGCGTGTGCGTTATCGATCGCCTGCTCGCCCCCTTTTACGGCAACATACATCTCAGCGGCCTCCCATGTTGATATCGATCTGAGTCGAGCGTGGCACCGCTACGAGCGTGTCGGTGCTACAGAAGATGCAGTCGATGCCCATCGGAAAGCGCTGGCGGCTGGCGATAAGTTGCTCAACACATGTTGAGCTCAACCCACCGATGCGCAACTGGCGCTCAGTTTCGATGCCCGGCCCTGTGAGCGTCCAGTGCGGCTCGCTGCTAATCGCGGGGACTTGCACAATCAGTGTTGTGCTGCGATCTGGCTGCTCGGCGCTGCCCATATTCAGCAGGGTAATATCAGGAACATCACTGGCATCACACAATGCGAAAGCTGCGCTCTGTGGGCTATCCACCTGGGGGCTTTGGCAATGAAAGCGCAGGTTAGACGCGATC
This sequence comes from Neptunomonas sp. XY-337, assembly GCF_004959845.1. Lineage (NCBI taxonomy): Bacteria > Pseudomonadati > Pseudomonadota > Gammaproteobacteria > Oceanospirillales > Oceanospirillaceae > Neptunomonas > Neptunomonas sp. XY-337. Next base: position 103,863 of record NZ_SPLL01000008.1, read on the forward strand.
GCGGCGTCAGCGGCCAAGCGTTCACTTAACCAGACCGGTGTATCAGCATCCAGCAGAGCTAACGCCACCTGCCAACTGATAGCATTTAACGCGCCCGGCCCCTCAGCTATCAGATTTGGCTGCTGCAGCTTGCCCGGCTCACTCATAGCGGTGAGCAGAGCACGAAACACCTGCTGGCCATCGTGCACGGCATCATTAAAACCTGCGACGAGTAACTCGCTTGAGACGCTCATTCATCCTCTCCTCGAACTAGCGTAAAGAAGTCCACCTTGGTTTGGCTGGCATCAGCGGCACGCGCCTCTGCAGCGGCCTGTAGGCTGGCTTCCAGTGGCGCAACCAACTGCTGTTGAAGCTGCTGGTCTGTGTCCTCTTGCAACAGCGCATCTGCCAAAGCCACGGTGAGCGCTTTGCATTTATCGCGGCCCGCAACATAACTAACGCCCAACGTGCCGCTGGTTAGCCGTATAGCACAGCGTGTAATTGTCATCTCCGCCATATTGAACGGCTGACCACTGCCACCCACACGGGCGCGCACCATCGTCAGGCCGATCTCCGGCGGGCGGATCAGTTGATAATCGGGGGTTAAGTCCAACGCCGCCCACTGCTGTTGTAGCTGCTCAGCAGGCGCTTTAGCTAATACACCCAGCCAATGCTGACGTGCGAGCTGGGATGCGGTTAGCGTGGTTTGATTGGCAGCACTCATGCTGAAATCCCATCCTGTTTTGTCATTCGATGAGCAGCATTGTGGCGAGTGATTGCGCGAGAAAAAATGGAGCATATCTTCACGCATTGATAAGAAATTCTAATGCGCTAGCGAACGCGTTGCATGGTGGTGATTGACACGCTGAAAACCAGCAAAGTACGCCTAAAACTAAAAAAACCCGGCTTTCATGCAACCATCTGCAACATATCTGTCATCTTTCTTTGCTATCAAGGGCGTTCGGCTGCGCTGAGCCAAGGTCCAGCATTAGCAACATCGCTTTGTTTACCTCAGATTTTCTAACCCATACGAGCGCACTATGTCTCCACGTCGTAAACCTCTCCCCCCGTTAAATGCACTGAAAGCATTTGAGGCTGCCGCACGGCTGCGCAGCCTAACCCGAGCCGCAGAGGAGCTACATGTCACGCAGGGAGCGATCAGCCAGCAGGTGAAGCTACTCGAGGAGTATCTCGGTACTCAGCTGTTCATCCGTAAGCCGCGCAAGCTGGAGCTCACAGATAGCGCGCAGGCGTACCTGCCCATCTTGACTGAGGCGTTCAGCAGCCTGCTAGCCAGCACCCACGATCTATTTGGCAAGGATCAGCGCGCTCGGCTGACAATTAAATGTGGCACCAGCTTTATGCAGCGCTGGCTTGTACCGCGCTTAAACGATTTCTACGCGCAACACCCTGATTTACAGGTCCGGTTGATCTCATCGGTGTGGCCATCGCAAACCGAAGTGGAGGCGGCGGATCTGGAGATCTCTAACGGCTTTGGTGACTGGACCGGTATGCGTGTAGAGCGCCTCACTAATGAGTATTGGCAAGTGGTGGCCAGCCCAACGTTCTTGGCACATCATCCCGTCACGGAGGATCCTTTTGAGATTGCGGAGTGCCCGCTTATCAGCACTATGGGAGATCGTGAAAACTGGCAGCAATGGTTTCGCAAGCAGGGCATACATAATGCAGTGCCGCAGCCTATTTTAGAGAGCGATACCAGCACGATTGCTATCGATGCGGCCTGCAATGGGGTCGGCCTTTTGTTGGCCCGTAGTTTTGTTGTGGATGCGCAAATTAAGCGCGGAGAGTTGGTGGCAGCACATCCCTTTACGCTGCCATCAACAGGCGCTCATTATCTGGTGCTGCCCAACAAACCTATCGCCACAAAAGTCGCTGCGTTTTGCAGCTGGATTAAACAGCGCCTCGATAGCGAAGGCCACCTATGCCGCATTAGCTAAGTGGCATAAAAAAGCCCTGCGATGCAGGGCTTTAGTGGTCTCTATCTTGCTGGGTTACTTGATCGCGCAATCGCCTTCAAAGACCCATTCGCTGTGGCTAGAGTAGCTCGTTAGATCAATTTGGTAGTAGTTACGCGCCCGCAGGTAACGGCCATAGCCGCGATTACGGATCTTGGTGCTTTGGCTTCCCTCATAGAAGCGCCAGCTCGCACGGTAGCGGTGCGGCGTGCTAGATAACACGGGATAGTAACGGCTGGCTGCCGATAGATAGCGTTGGCTATTCACGCTACGAATCCGCACATAACGGCTGCCATAACGCTCCAGTTGCCACTCGGTACGCTTGGTTTTTTTAGCACTCAAAGCAACATAGTAACCGTTGTAATCCTCCAGATACTTGTTGGAGTACAGGTCTTTCAAGTAGCAGGCTTTTGTCTCTACCACGGTAGGCTTCACTGTGACTGTATGCTGAGCAGCATGAGCCAGTGTAATGACCAGTTGCTCTCCCTGCTGCTGGTAGCTGCTTGCACCTAATACGGTGACCGGCGCAGATGAAGCGAGTGTGACAACCACATCGCCTTGGCCTTGCAGGGTAAACGCAAGCTGCTGCCCATCGCCGGTTACGTCAATCAGCTCAGCGCGAGTCGGCAGGTCAGTGATGCGTGTCACAGCGCTAGGCTGGCCACCTGTTTTTATCTCAAATGTGCCACCTTGGCGCGGTACAAAGACCTCATTGCCGTTATAGGCATACCAGTTGGCAACCGCTGCAATCTGCGTATCGGCTGTCAGTTTCAACGCAAAGTGTCCGATATCGTTACCCGCAACGCTGACACGCCAGCCATCGGCGGTTTTTTCGCTATCTAAGCGCGTATTCGCGAACTGCTCCAGGCGCTGATAGAGACCCTCACCGGTAATAAACTCGGTACCTTGCTCGGCCGCATAGGCAACCACATCACGTAACGTATTGGTGCCATACAGATCAGCAGAGTTGGTCACGGCATAATCGTGCCATAGCCAATTAGCGATAGGCGCAGAGCCGTAACGCGTTAGCGCGTCAAACTCTTGCTTCCACGTTGCTAAGGCCTGTGCAGGGGTCTGATTCAAGTATTGAATGAGGGTGTAGTCCGGCGACATATTCAAGCTGAAGTAGAGACTGGTATCTTTATCTGTCAGTTTACCAAAGGCGCCACGGTAGCCAGAGCCGATATCGCCAGTGCGGCCGGAGATATATTTGTAGTGCTTTTTCATCTCGGTGCGCACGCGCTCATCTTCGGGATTACCCGGTACCGCAGCACCTATAACCGGTAGCTGCAGGTTATCGCGCAGCACCTGTGCACTGTCTTTAAACTCAAAGACTAGCTCCTCATCAGTGAGCTCTGTTGTGTGGTGCGGATGGGTGTAGGAGTGGCTACCAATGCCATTACCAAGATCAGCATACGCTTGGAATAGCGGTGCAGAAATGCTCCAGTCCGTGTACTCACCTGCTGCCGGGTTGTTACCAATATTTAGGTAGAACGAGCCAACAAAATCATAATCTTTCTGCCACGTTGTCACGATATCCAGTAACGGAATATCGGTGTTGTGTAACGTGTTGGCAAACATCGATTGGTCCATATCGTTACGCGCATAAAAGAGGCTGTCGGCACGTGTCATCTGTAAGCCAACGGCTTCTTGCGAGCCATACGTCGCCCACTGGAGCGCACGCCACAACAGATTGTTATCCATCATGACTTGCTCATTGGAGAAGTGCACAACACGATAGTCGCCATGATCGAGAGCCCAACCGCCGGTCACCATGCTGCCGTTTGCTGCAACGCTAACAAGATCATGCGCATGGGTGGTGAGTGGCTGATAGCTGTTGAACCAGAGTTGGCCATAATCCACAACCGCTTGGTTTGTGCCGTACTGATCAATCACCGGGTGCGGTGCCGACGAGGTGGTCACGCTCGCTGCCACTCCGCCAAAATACTGGGAATAGCTCAGCTGCAGCAGGTTTTCAGTGGCACGATAAGGGTTGCCCGCCAGGACAGTGCCGTCGGCATCATTGGTTAAGAAGTTTCCGGCGGTGATTAAGCTAACGCCTGCCGCGGTCGCCTCAGCCAGCGAAGCCTCGATCGCCTCGCGCCAGTCCGCCTGAATATGCGATAGATTTGGCATCAAAATAGCGGAGTAACGCTTCAGTTGCTCAGACTGTGTTAACTCAGCGGCGTTGATCAGATCGAACGGAATTCCCGCCATCGTCGCTTGATACTGGGATGCGGCAAAGAGCTGCTGGTAAGCAAATTTATCGTAAAATTGCTCTGCGCTCTCATCAGAGTAGACGATCGCGATGCGTTTTTCGTCTGCAGCGAGCGAGGTGCTGCCTGCTGCCATTAAGAGCGAAACCAGTACTGCCTCAACTGGCTTGGAAACCCGTCTGCGTTTCAGATTCCGAAGCGAAACTGCCATGTTTTGTGCCTTTAATTGGTTAAAAGCTGCGCATAGTAGTGATCCCAATATTAGTAAGATATTAATAAACGCACGTTTGAAATGCCCCATTTCACGGTACCGCTTACCCAACATCTACTCCGCTGCAACACACTTATGCAGCCGTCAAAACACGGTTTAGCCGCTAAATTTTGCTACCATGCTGCCCTTTTCACATGGATTACAGACAGGACGGTAAGCGTGACCACACATCACCGAGCAGATCTCCTACTACTGATCACCACACTCGTTGCAGCGGCCGGTTGGGTCTTCTCGCGCGAAGCGGTTCAAGGTCTTTCACCACTGCTCTTTATGGCCCTGCGTTTCACAAGTGCTGGGCTCATTCTGGCGGTCATTGGCTGGACGGCTCTGCGCAACTTTAGTGCGTACCAGTGGCGCAGCGCCGCGGTGGTTGGCGTGACATTTGGTATTGCGATGACGTTTTGGATTTTAGGCCTTAAACATGCTTCCCATATTGGCGTCGGAGCATTCCTCACCAGCTTGGGTATCGTGATGGTGCCGTTGATCAGCCTCCTGTTTGGCGAGCGTCCCAACCGCTATGTGTTTATATCACTCCCGTTTGTGGTGGCCGGGTTAGCATGCTTATCACTGGATAGCGAGCTGCGGTTTGGTCTAGCTGAGATCTATTTTTTACTCTCGGCGCTGTTTATCGCATTCGTGTTTATCCTCAACTCCCGCGCAGCCGCGAAGATCTCGCCACTGCCTCTGACGGCCGTTCAATTATTGCTGACCGGTGTCATCACGGCGGGCGGTTCAGCCGTTTTAGAAAGCTGGGACTTCCAGCAACCTCCCGCGATCTGGGGCTGGCTGGCGGCCAGTGCACTGATCGCAACCAGCTTGCGATTTCTGCTACAAACCAGCGGACAGAGCTTAGCGCCCGCCAGCCACTCAGCCATTATCATGACATTAGAGCCGGTTTGGGCGGCCCTGTTTGCGGCGTTATGGTTTGGCGAGTCAATGACCCTGCTGCAGTTTAGTGGCTGCGTGCTTATCTTCCTTGCAGTACTGGTCAACCGCCTACCGGCTGTGCGAAGCTGGTTTAGAGATAAGCGCCATGCGCGCCTCGCCAACACATCAAGAGCGATCAGCAAGGAGTCGTCATGACCTATTCCACTCACGCCATATCTGCGGCAGCACTGGCACTTTCACTCACCGTTGCAATGCCCGCATCAGCAGGCTTAGACGACCTATTGAAGCAGGGCGAGCAGCTCTTAAAGGCTGACTCTCAAAGCGCCATCACACTGCCACAGGGGGTCGATAGCGCTACGCTTGCCAAAGGACTAAAAGAGGCATTGCAGATTGGCGGTGAGCGCGCGATTACTCGTTTAGCTAGCGATGGCGGTTATGCAAACCACAAAGACGTAGCAATCCCTCTACCTAAGGGTGTTGATACGGTTGCGTTACTGCTACGCAACTATGGTTTCTCCGATCAGGTGGACGCATTTGAGGCCAGCATGAACCAAGCGGCAGAAAAAGCGATCACAACTGCTACCCCCATCTTCACACAAACGCTTGAGCAGATGACGCTTGAAGATGTTCAGCGGATCTACACCGCCGGAGAGACCGCTGCCACAGATTACTTCGATGAAAAAACCCGCCCGCAGTTACAAACTAAACTCAAGCCGCTGATTGAAGAGGCGATGTCCAGCAGCGGCGTGACGCAAGCGTATCAGTTACTGGTTGGGGAGGCAGAAAATAAAGTGCCGATGCTCAAAGGCATGAGCCCTAACTTGGGTGATCATGTGACAGAAGCAGCACTCGATGGTTTATTTGTGCGCTTGGCAGAGGAGGAGAAACGGATCCGCCAACAGCCTATCGCACGCACCACTGAACTGCTTCAAGACGTGTTTGGCAAGCGCTAAAACCAGACCAGCTTATCCTCTTCAGCACGATGGCTAGATAGCTGCATCACACCCTGCTGCACATACTGGCGTAAGTCTTGAGAGCTCACCGGGCAGGGTTGGATGCGATCAATATCGACAGCATCCAGCCCAAGCCACATGTTACGTCCATTGCGTTTACACAGATACAGAGCAATATCAGCAACTTTCAGCATATCTGGCCAGTAGGTTTGCAGGTGTTGCTGTGCGATTTTATCGACGCAGAAAAACCCCACCGAGCAGCTCAAGTAGACCTGTGCAGCGGTACCACCAAACACCTCAGTTTCGATACGGCGACGGATGCGCTCAGCAACCCCTTTAGCCGCATCAAACCCAAGCCCCTGCGCCACAATCGTGAACTCTTCACCGCCGTAACGCACCAGAATATCTTGCTCGCGACACTCCTCTTGCAGTAACGCCGCAAACTGCTGCAAGACAACATCACCCACATCATGCCCATAGTGATCGTTAATCCGCTTAAAGAGATCGATATCGAGCATAAAAAACGCACATTTGTGCTCACCTTGCCACAACGCTTCATCATTGAGGCGCTGCTCCAGATAGCGCCGATTACGCAACCTAGTGAGCGCATCGGTCACACTGGCGCGCTCAAATTCGCTGCGCTCACGCTCAAGTAGCCACCAGCTTTCACTCAGCTTCTGTGCCATGCGTTTAAAGCTGGCAGAAAGCTCGCCAAACTCATCATCACGGCGCAACGCTCGAAAAGCTCGCATCGCTTTCTTCTCACCAAACTCCTCCGTTTGGCGAATCAGTAGCGTAAGTGGCAACATGACACTGTGACGAAACGCTACGTAAGCGATCGCCATCGCGATCAATCCGATTCCCAGCACAGTCAGTACGGTATAGCGGATGGTCTTTAATGCTTCATCGTAAAATACGTTCTCTTGGGGCCAGTGTACATCCAGCTCAGCATCCGAGGTATTGATAAAGCTGAGGCTCCCTACGATATCCTGTATATGCTTCTGCTTTTGCGCCAAAGGCGCAGCTTGAGATACCGTCAGCTCGATTGGATGCTGCACTACCTCAGAAAGCATAGCTTGATACGCCTTATCAACCGCTTTGCCAACATAGAAGTATCCCCCAGCAGGCCCTTGAGAAAAGCTGGTTAAGATGGGGCTTGCACTAATCAGATAAGCACGATTACCCAATAGAAATAGACCCGATGCAGCGCTCTCTGCATCGCTGATAAAGCGCAACAGATTACGGCTAAGCGGCCGTCTTAACGCTTCCCAGACCTCCGTTTCCCAGGGCACTTCGTATACATTTAAAACCAGCTCATCTTTAGTGTTGCGCACCAGAACAAAGCTAGCACCTAGCACACTCAGCTGATCATCCGGAAAGTTGGACGCGATGTAATCGGGATCACCGGTTTCGATAAACGTATAGGTATCGTCCCATTGCGCCCAGTCAATGGCTACGGTTCTCAAGCGCTTTTGTTCATATTCTAGAGCCATACGCACGCGCTCAAAATCCTTTTGCTGGAATACAGCTTCAAGACGCGCCACTTCCGGTAGCACCATGATGTTCAGCACTATAACGATAGCAACGCTCAGAACAGCGAAAAGCGTGAGTAGGCCGACCAGCAGCTTCTTACGTAATTTCATTGGGTACTCTTATCCAGCATCAGCAGCGTCCGATGCCACCCTATTGATTATTCGTCCGTCGTTTGCAGTCGGTCTGCCTTTTTGCGAGGCGCGGTGTTACTCGCCAGTGCTAGCTGCAATAGCGCATCTTTTGGTACCGGCTTACTGAATACAAACCCTTGTATTGCATCGCATCCCATCGCTTTCAGCCTAGCCCATTGCGCCTCAGTTTCCACTCCTTCTGCTAATACACTTAATCCTAATCCATGTGCCATAGAGATGGCGGCGCTGACCAGCTCTTGATCTGCAGAGTCGAGCATTAAGTCACGGATGAAGGAGCGATCTATCTTGACGAGATCAAAGGGGTAACGCCGCAGATAGCTAAGCGATGAATAACCGGTACCGAAATCATCCATAGCGATTGAGACCCCCGCATCACTCAGTTGGGTAAGAGCATCCAAAACGCCAGAATGGCCACTCAGCAGTAAGCCTTCTGTAATCTCTAGCTCCAGCACCGATGCCGCCAGTTCAAAGCGGTTAAGTTCATCCAGAATGAATTGGGTAAGGTTTTCATCACGAAACTGGCGCGGCGATAGATTCACCGCAACGCGCAAGTCTAACCCCTGCTGTTGCCAAGCATGTGCCGCACTGAGTGCTTCGGTAATGACAAACTTACCAATCGGCACAATCTGCCCCGACTCCTCAGCGACGGGAATGAAAAGATCAGGCCCCACAGCGCCTAAAACAGGGTTGGTCCAACGCAGCAGCGCTTCAGCACCTGACATCTTGCCACTCACCAGACATACCTGCGGTTGGAAGTGCAGTTCGAACTCACCGCGCGACAAAGCGCCCAGCATCTGCTCCTCTAGTAACAAACGCTGATACACCTCTTTACCCATATTATGATTAAAGAAAGTATAAGTATTACGCCCTTGGCGCTTAGAGTAGTACATGGCCGCGTCGGCATTACGCAGCAACTCCGAACAACTGCGCCCGTTTTCTGGGTAAGTAGCCACTCCGATACTCGCAGTTAAAGTCACCTCGCGCTGATCTAGCACAAACGGGTGCTGAAATGCAGCCAGCAGGCGCTCTAGTAGAGGCTGCATACCTTCTGTGGCACAGTCGTTACGCAACAAAATGATAAACTCATCCCCCCCCAAGCGCCCAACTATCTGCGCTTCACCAACAGTACTGCGCAAGCGCTGTGCCGCCTTTAACAACACTTTATCGCCAAACTCATGCCCTAGAGTGTCGTTCACCTTTTTAAAATCATCTAGGTCCAAAAAGAGTACCGCTAATGACTGCTTCTGCCGGGCGGCATCCTCCCGCAGACTACGCAGTTTTTCTAGCATATTCAGACGGTTAGGCAGCCCTGTAAGCTGATCAAAACGCGCTTGATAAAGAATCCGATCTTCATAGGCTTTACGCAGCGTAATATCCTCGTTGAGGATGAGATAGTGGCTGACCTCGCCAGAGGCGCTGGTCACAGGGGAGACCTTAAGAGACTCCCAGACCACGTCCCCCGACTTATTGATGTTCTCAATTTCACCTTCCCAATGGGCATGGGCACGCAAGCTCGCTAATACTTCCTTGAGCGATACGTGACTACGGGCTTGGCTATAAAGGTCAATTACGCTGCTGCCTAACAGCTCACGTGTGCTGTAACCGCTGCGCTGCTCGAAGGTGCCGTTGATAAACTCGATTGTACCCAGCGGGTCGGTCACCATCACCGATACAGGGCTTTGCTCAACCGCTTGATACAGAGTACGCAGGCGGGCCTCTCGCCGATTATGCTCGGTTAAATCCACCAAGGTGATCGCAACACTGCGCGCAGTATCACGGTCTTGGGCGATCGGAAAACTCACCATCACGGAGGCAGGCTCCCCATGCAGCGTACGAATTTGGTGCTCAGCGCGATAGAGCGGCTGTTGCTCCCAAATGGCAACAAACTGCTCAGCAAAGAGCTGCGGGGTTTTCTCATCATAAAGCTCGGCCACCCGTGCCAACAGCTCCTCTTGCGAGCCAGCTCCAAGCAAGCGCAGCGTGGCGGGATTCACGTCTACCGTGCACAGCCGCTCTACCAGCGCCCAAATTCTGGCGTTATCAGCAGCAAGGTAGCTATTTAGATCGGTAACTCCTTCGTTGCGTAGCTCACCTAACGCGTCATATACCCGAGAAAAGTCCTGATTCCAGATCGCAACTTCACTGCTTTCAAAAACACCTTGGTAACGCCGCTCACTATCGCGGAACTGCTTTGTGCGCAACGAAACTTGTCGCTGCAATGTTGCCGACCAAAGGTAGAAGATCACCACTAGAATAAGCAGCGCAGAGATACCGATGATAAAGAGTATCAAGAGATGGCGAGAGCGCACCTCTTGAATGTCACCCAGATCAAACACCACATCAAGGGGCTTGAACTCACCCGAGACTAAACCCAGTTGTTTAAGCTGCGCATGCATCTGACGCCAGCGCTGCGGATTAAGCTGGCCAAGGGGAACATGCTTATACAAAGTGAGGTCCGTTAACGCCTCGCTTTGAAAACGGTTGAAAGAGACAAAATCACCCGCTAACGGAGCGGTGCGCGGTAAACGTTCAGCGATCAAGCGGCTGATCTCATCTGGGTGCTGTAGCGCGTATTGCCAGCCTTTCAAGGAGGCTCGTTTAAAGCGCTCTACTAGCTTGGGATCGTTTGAAACCTTATCGCGGCTGACAAATAAGCTATCGCCATAAAAATCGATACCATAGGTCGCAGGGTAGATCGCTTTCACCTTGACCCCGGCAAACATCGCTTCAAATGGCACGGAGATGCGATAACCCGGCACAACATCAACATCACCATTGATCAAGTGATCAAGCCCTGCTGGATGAGCATAACTACTTAAACGATCTGGGTCGTAACCTTCGGCTTTGAGCATCGCTTGCAGCTCAACATCGATCAGATCATTTTGTCGGCGTGCGACTCGTAGCGCCATCAAATCAGCCAAGCGCGTCATGGGTGTGGGTTCAAGCGCATACAGAGCCGCAGCACTTGTTTGAAAGATAGGGGCAACAACCATCAAGTTGGCACCTTGATCATTCGCAATCAAAATATCAGCCGCACCCACACCAAAGTCAGCACGCCCGTCGGCGACCTCCTGCGTCGCACTTTTGATGCCGTCGGCGGTTACAGCAGAGCGAATCTCAACATCGATACCCTCTTCGAGATAGTAACCTTTCCACTGCGCCACATAATAACCTGCGAATTGAAACTGGTGATCCCAGCGCAGCTGCAAACTCACCCGATCAAGCGCATAAGCGAGGTTCGACATAGCCAGCCAAAGTACGCCAAACAGCACAATAGCGATACGAAATGGGGAAAAACAAGACATAGATTTGGGGAGCTCCTTAGCTCGCTACCACGACCAATCGCTAGCTAAAACTACACGCGCGGGTTTGGCTTTTCACTTCAAACGAACATACCGACATCGAGCAAATAATAACCAAAGAAGGCCGCAAAAGCGGCCCTCTCGATACAATCACGCACGCCTTCCAGATCTACCTTAGCGAAAAACCAACGCAGATCCAGCAGGCTCAGACCAAATGCTAGTACATTTAGCCCGTAGGGTTAATGTGGGTATAGCGGCCGAAGTTGACCTTTATCAAGAGAGGGGGAAGGTTTTTTTTCAAACGCAACGCTACGGAAAACCTGCCCCAAGTCAGCACCTTGCCAAGGGGTTTTAGTTGGCGCGGCATAAAGCACCTGCTCAAGTTCAATGAGTTGCTCACGCGCCGCGGGCACCGCGTCGATAATCTGCGTTAGCGTTTGATAGTTTGGATCGACGGCACCGGCCCATTGCAATAGCGCCGCGCGCGCCGCAGATGCATCGTTGGCAAGACATGCTTGCTGAAAACGCTGCTGCAATGCGGCGATATCAACACTGGGGCGAGCCGGCGGTATGGATGGTTTAGGCCGCTGGCGACGGGGCACGTACCAGCCCAATAATCCACCTACTAGCAACCCTGCTATACCCCACAACCAAGGTGCGATACCGCTATCACTATCAACAGCCACAACGGGAGCAGCAGGCTTTACGGGCGGGGCTATACGGGGTTGCGACTCAGGCAATACCTGCGGCGTGCTCGGCGTTACGCCCGCAGCAACGGTGAGTGTTCGGGCTGCCAGTTCCGCGCTTTGCTGCTGGTTATCAACCACCGACCACCAAGGCAGCCGTACCGCAGGCAGTGTTACTTTACCGGCGCGCTCGGGAATCAACGTTACCGCTTGAGTCAGCGTTGTGATCAAGGTATCACCGTTAAACTGCTCATCAATCTCAGGGGCCGCGGCATACTGCTTGATCCCCTCACCTTCGGGCAAGGTTAACGGCGGTAACTGTTCTTTACCTATACCTTCCACTTGCAATGTTATAGTGCGAGTTACCGGCTCACCGGCACGTAATGCCTCGCTGCTCCACTGCTCGGTCATCGTGACCTGCTCAGCAGGTAGCCAGCTCGGCCCCTTAAATGCAGCAGGTACCGCTCCTACCGTTAATGTCAGTTGATCCCCTACCGCCGAGATACGCTTCGCACGCCGATTTTGCGCTGGTACTTGTGCCATCAACCGTGGTGGTTTTATAACCAATGTGCCACTTTTTTGCGGTGTAATGGCCCAAATTTGCTCTACAACAGTAACATTTTGCCCTTTTAGCTGCTGTTGGTACTGTTGCTGCTCACCGAGCGGTTCCATCAAGGCATCGCCTGAAATGACCTCGGGCGGCTCTAATGAAGCGTTATACAGCTGCTGGCCGATAAACAGCGTCATACGGTAGATCACCGGTTGCTGCACCTTCGGCGATAGGCTAGATGCTGTCACTAACAGTTCAATACCGCCCTGCTCCAATGTGAGTTGCTGAGCCGGCAACACCTTCAACGCTAAGCTTTGGGTGGTCTCGCCAGCCAACGTTAATGGTGGAATAACCAGATCACCGGAATGTTTGGGCTGAAGACCCAACATAAGTTGCTCGCTACGGGTCAGTGAACCGTTTACAAGCGATGTGCTGCTCATCCGGCTTCGCGATACCACCGTGAAATCTTTCTCCAATGGACTCAGGTCAAGCTGATCGAGCTCGCCCTCGGTGCTGGTGATCTGTAAACGGACCACATCGCCCTCTTCGATAGCGCCGCGCTCTAATAACGCATCCAGCTGCGCACTCGCCGGTACTCCTGCTAGCAGCAGGCTGACCATCACCCATGCTTGGAACGCTTTTACCATGGTTTACTCTCCTGCTCCGCTGCCGCATCACGCTGATATTGGTAGCGGAATTTTCGCCGCCAAAGTCCAGCGGGGTCATCCTCGATACGATTTAACAACTGCTGGCGGGCCTGCTCAGCTTCGCTTGGTGGTGCTGTGGCTGCCGTGCTTTCAACCGCCGTCGCGTCTTCCCCTTGTGCTTGGCGCTCATCTAGCGCCTGCTTAAAGGCCTCTTGTAGCTGTTGCTGATCCTTACCTTCCTGCGCTTGATCACCCGCTGATGCTTGCGGCTCTTCAGTACCTGCAGGAGTCGAGTTATCTTGCCCACCTTGCTGCTCATTCGATTGGCTTTGCTCCGCGGCATTGTTCGCATCTGATTCTGCTTGGTTGCTCTCGCCTGCTTGCGACTCGTTACCTTGAGTTTCGCCGTTTTGATCGTCGCTGTTTTGCGCGTCGCTGTTTTCTGAGCTATCACTTTGCGCTTGATCGCCCTGCTCTTGATTAGGTTGCGAGCCATTTTCAGCACGGGTTTGCTCCTCAAGTAACTGCTTTACCTGCGCACGATTATGTTTGGCATCCGCCATCTCGGGAGCGATCTCTAGCGTTTGGTCATAAGCCGACAACGCCTCCTCAAGTGCGCCACTTTGCGCCAAAAGATTACCGCGGTTGTACCAATCGTCCGCGCTCTCTGGGTGAGGCAGCGCCTCCAACGCGGCAGCCAAATCACCGTTATGTGCCTCAGCAATTTGCTTCCAACGGGGGTCAGTAAATAGCGCGGCCGCGCGCGCGGCATCCCCCTCACTCAGTGCTGCAGCGCCGCGTTGATCGGCCGTTTGCCACCATGAAGTCTCGTTGGCATGCACTGAATGGCTAGAGGTTAAAGCCCCCACAAAGATCGCTGGAAGCAGCAGATTCAGCGCGCCACGGCGAAACAACGGTAGCAAAAATGGCAACGCGAGCAGCACCAACCAAGGGCCTTCGGCCACCCACTCATCGAGTACCTGAGACGGCGCAGCAACCACATCGCCGCCACGCAAAAAACCGCTCATCAGATAATCAAGATCCGCATCACTTGGGCTGATCAGCACAGCGCGCCCGCCACCCAATGAGGCCACCTCTTGCAGGTTACTCATCGCGAGCTTCGCCACAACCGCGGTGCCGTTATGCATCAACACGCCCGATGCAGTCGGGATATTCGCGCCTTGCTCTGTGCCAACGCCCAACAGAGATACCTGATGCCCAGTCTGTTTTAAGCGCACACTCTCTGCCGCCACCTGTGCCGGATGAATTTCATCAGTCACCAACAGGATATTGGCCGCTTGAATACCAGCTTGTTGCAATAGGTTTTCAGCCAACTGCAGCGCCCTGTCCGCACGGCTCCCTTGGCGCGGCATAATATCCGGCGACATAGCGGCAAGCTGTGCATCAATGGTGGCAGCATCTTGCGTTAGCGGTGTCACTACAAACGCATCAGCCGCATAAACCAGTAGCGCCACCTGACCATCCCGCTGCTTGGCCAGTAAATCGCGGATTTTAAAGCGCGCTCGCTCAAGGCGGCTGGGCTTGAGATCTTGTGCAGCCATCGATGCCGATAGATCGAGCGCAATAACTAACGCATCCTCTTGCTGGTACGCCGGTTGCGGCTGTTGCTGCCAAACCGGCTGCGCCAGCGCAACACCGAGCAGTACACTGACAATCGACAGCAGCACAAAGCGCGCCCATTGGCGCGAGCGCTGCTCAACCACCAACAAAGGCAGTAGTTCAGGGTCACAGACCATTGACCAGTGTTTAGCGCTACGCGATTGAGCGCAGACGATATAGCTAAGCCCCACGAGCAGCGGGATAATCAGTAGCCACAACGGCTGCAACAGATGAAACTGTGCCACTAACGACCTCCTCGCTGCCGCTGCCAAACCAGTAAGATCGCGAAGAGCAGCACACCAAAACCGAGCGGCCATTGGTAAAGGCTGCTAACGGGGCGAAAGAAATCGGCATCTTGCTCAACCGGCTCTAGTTCATCCAATAGCGCATAAATTTCCACCAGCTGATCTAAGTCTTGAGCGCGGAAATAACGCCCGCCTGTTTGTTGAGCAATCTGCGTTAGCAGCGCTTCATCGATACTGCTGCCACCGCCGACCGATAACCCCATAAAGCTGATGCCACCGCTGTCACGGCCAATACCCACGGTGTAAATGGTCAACCCTTCGGCTTGCGCCAGCTCGATGGCAGCCTCCGGTGCCAAAGCACCCGCCGTATTCTCGCCATCGGTCATCAGCACCAATATGCGCTGGCTACTTTGCAGTGTTTTAAAGCGCTTTACCGCGAGGCCTATCACATCGCCAATCGCAGTCGCCCGCCCCGCAAGTCCCACCTGCGCCTCATCCAGAAGTTGACGCACCGTGGCACGATCACGGGTGAGCGGCGCTTGGAGATAAGCCTGATCCGCAAACAGCAATAGTCCGACGCGATCCCCCTCGCGGCGCTCAATAAAATCACCCGCCACCACTTTGGTCGCGGTGAGCCGGTCTACCCGCTGCCGGTCGATCACAAAATCGCTCTCTAACATACTTTCAGATAGATCAACGGCCAGCATGATGTCGCGACCGCTCAACGGTTGTGGAATCGGCTCCCCCAGCCATTGCGGCTTGGCCACGGCTGTTACTAAACACGCCCACACCAGCACACCTAGCAACAGCGGCCCGCGCTCGCTTAAAGTGCGGCTACTGGCAGATTGCGCCGCAACCGCAGCCAGATTATCGATAAACGGCACCTGTAAACCTGCTTGCTGCTCAACCTTTGCCGCTGGGGCAAAACGGCGTACTAACCAAGGTAGTGGTAGCAGCGCAAACGCCCAAAGCCAGGCAAATTCAAACATCTTTACCTCCGATATTGGCATGGCTGATGTGTGCCGAGTTCAGCTGAGCTTGCGCTAGCCATTGGGTCACAGCGGGAATAAAGTTGTCGTCTAATGGTGCATCCACGGCGCGATACGGCCCGCTCACCAACACCTCAAGGGGTTTCGTTGCGAAAGCGCCGTTGGCGCGCTGCTCAAGGTAGCGGTACCAAGCGGTACCTGATAACCGAGCCACACGGTCGCCTTCGTAGGCTAGCGCCACGCGTTTGAGTAGTTGATTGGCTTGTACCACAAGCCATTGGGCGTTCTGCTCTGCTGCATCTTGCTGCGCGTACTGCTCGCATATCTGCTGCCATTGCATCAGGGCCAGTTGTCGCGGCGCGGGTGCTGCAGATGAGCGATCACGCCTTAACCACATCATCCATAACAAAGCTGCGACCAACAGGGCCGCCAGTACCATCCACCAGCCGGGCGCCAATGGCCACCAACCGATCGGTTCGGGCAGGTGTAGCGGCTTGAGATCGAGCTTGGAAAGATCAGGCGTGTTCATGATCATCCCCTGCACACGTAAACAGCGGGTGCGCAGCACTGCGCCAATGGGCGAACTCAACACCACGTAGCTGATGTAGCTGCTCTAACACGGCGATACGCTGCGCAAACTGCTGTTGATACTGATCTTGCTGGGTCGCGCCTGCGGCGATGGAGACCTCTTTATCACGGCCAATAAAGCGATAGCGCCGCCCTTTGGGCAACTGCTCTTCTAAAGGATCAGAGATCAGCACCAGTTTCAGCTCACAGCGTTTGGCTAAGCGCATGAGGTGCTGCTGGGCAGCCGCATCTACATCGTGGAAATCACTGAATAGATAAACCAGAGTACCGCTACTGAGGTAGCGCTCCGCTTTACTCAATGCAGCCGCTAACGAGATAGGCTGCACACGTTCGCTATTCGGCTGATAGTGGCGTTCGGCCAGCTCTGCCATCAACCCCATCACCCGCTGGCGGGCGTTGGTTGGCTTGAACAGCAGGTCGTCATCGGCTCCGAATAGATGCGCACCCACGCGATCACCTTGGGCAAGGGTATTCCATACCACCATGCTGGCGGCGTAGCTGGCGAGTACCGCTTTAAAGTGCCCTCGGGTTGCGAACTGCATGGTGGGGCGCAGGTCTGTTATGACAAACACAGGCCGTTCGCGCTCTTCACGGAACAACTTGGTGTAGGCTTCGCCGGTGCGCGCCATCAAATGCCAATCGAGGTGGCGAATATCATCACCTGGCTGGTACTGGCGAACATCGTCATACTCCATACCGCGGCCACGAATATGGCTCAAGTGGTGGCCATCACGAATCGCCATCCGCTCGCGTCGGCCACCTCGTGCGGGCGGCCAGTGGCGCAAGCTGAGCAACTCTTCCAGCGAGATTTGATGGCGCTGCTTGGGGATCGGCCGTGTGGTTGATTCAGCTAACATCGTCAGCCTCCTTAAGGCACCGGCACGCGCTCCAGCAGCGTTTGGATAAAGCGGTCTTTGTCCATACCGTTGGCCTCCGCCATATAGCTCAGGCCGATGCGGTGGCGCAGAATACTGGGTGCGATGGCTTGGATATCATCAGGGGTGACAAAATCACGCCCCTGTAACCACGCTTTGGCACGCACAGCGCGGTCGAGCGCAATGGTCGCCCGTGGGCTGGCGCCAAAGGTCAGGGTGTCACGCAACTCTTGACCATAAGCCTCAGGCTGGCGCGTTGCCATAATCAGCGCCACAACATAATCCTCGAGCGGCTCCGCCAGATGGGTTTGCATCACCTCTTGGCGGGCAGCAAATAGCTGTGCTTCGGTCACTGCCGTCTGCGTAGCCGGTGTTTCCCCCGCCAGTGCTTGGGTGTGCTCTCCACGCACCAACTGCAAAATCGCTTTCTCCTGCTCAAACTGCGGATAATCCACCCGAATATGCAGCATAAAGCGGTCGAGCTGAGCCTCAGGTAATGGATAGGTACCCTCTTGCTCAAGGGGGTTTTGCGTCGCCAACACCATAAAGAAGCGCGGTAAAGGATAGGTGGTGCCGGCCACTGTGATCTGGCGCTCCGCCATCGCTTCCAGTAGTGCAGATTGCACCTTCGCTGGCGCACGGTTGATCTCGTCTGCAAGGATGATATTGCCAAACAGCGGCCCTTGGCGAAACTCAAACACGCCTTGTTGGGTGTTAAAGATCTCGGTTCCCGTCAGGTCACTCGGTAGTAGGTCAGGTGTGAACTGGGCCCGGTGATATACCCCTTCAAGCAGTGTGCTTAGTGCTTGGATGGTACGGGTTTTTGCAAGCCCCGGTGGGCCCTCAAGCAAGACATGCCCATCGGTTAACAGCGCGATGAGTAGATCTTCTACTAAGGCACTTTGGCCAACAACAGAAGCCTCAAGCTGCGCTTTGAGCGCACTAAATCGTTGCTGGTTATCACTCGCTGCTGTGCTCATGCACTCTCCCTCTCGCCAAAAACATCAAGACCGGCTGCGTCTGCGGTCACTACACCGCTTATCCGACTAGCGAACCGGCGTTCTGGTTCCTTTCATGTTATGCAGAGGATAGATAGGGGCGAGGAGGAATTTTTCAACTCATGTGCGCCCCGAGTAACGGGGCGCGGCAGGTAAGCTATCGTTAGCGGTTTACATCAACCACAAGACGGCCTTTTACTTCGCCTTTAAGGAAGGCTTCGCCATAGGGCACCACCTCACTCAGGCCGATCTCTTCACAGATCGACTCAAGCTTGTCAGCATCTAGCTCGTTAGCCAGCAGTTGCCACGCTTGTAGGCGCTCAGCTTTCGGGCACATAACGCTGTCCACACCGGCCAGTGTCACACCACGCAGGATAAAGGGCGCCACCGTTGCAGGTAGCTCCATACCACCGGCCAAACCGCAGGCTGCCACTGCGCCACCATATTTTGTGGTAGCACAAACGTTGGCTAGCGTGTGACCACCCACCACATCCACTGCACCGGCCCAGCGCTCTTTGCCGAGCGGCTTGCCGGGCTCAGAAAATAGTTCGCGGCCAACCACCTCTTTGGCACCAAGCGATAGCAAGTAATCGGTGTTTTCGGGGCGGCCCGATACCGCAACCACGTCGTAACCACGCTGCGCCAACAGAGCGATAGCAACACTGCCTACACCGCCCGCAGCGCCCGTTACTAGCACTTCACCTTTCTCCGGTGTCACGCCGAGTGATGCAAGTTTCATAACACACAGCATTGCCGTGTAGCCTGCCGTCCCGATCGCCATCGCATGGCGGGAGCTAAACGCCTCTGGCAATGGCACCAACCAATCACCACTGACACGCGCATACTGCGCCAAGCCGCCCCAGTGCTTTTCGCCCACACCCCAGCCGTTTAGAACAACCCAGTCACCAGCTTGGTAATCGGGGTGGGAAGATTCTGTCACTTCACCAGCAAAGTCGATCCCTGGCACCATTGGGAAATGACGTACCACCGGGCTTTTTCCGGTAATTGCCAGTCCATCTTTGTAGTTCAGCGTCGAGTGGCTGATCCGCACGGTAACGTCGCCCTCAGGTAGTTGTTCTTGCGTTACATCTGCATATTCTGCGCGGTAACCCGCATCATCTTTTTCGATCTTAACTGCCTTGAACATAACATCGCCTCCCATTTATAGACCGGTCGTCTTTAAATTGATAAATAAAAAGCTTACCGGGGTAAGCTACGCAAAAAATAGTCATGATAGAGCTGTAACGGCGCACCGCTTTGCTCTAGCTTGGCACGTAAAACTGCGCCCTCCCAACCGACCCAAAAGAGGTGGGCAAATTGGTCGCAGTCAGTATCTGCAGCAAGCGCTCGCTCGGCCACCGCAGCACGCAAACAGTCGGCAAGTGCGGCTTGCCACTGCTCAAACACATCGATTAAGCGGCTCCGAAAACTCTCTGGTAACGCTCCCATCTCTTGCCCTAGGTTGCCGATCAAGCAGCCGCGCTTGAAATCATGCCGAGCCATTCCGGTTTGCGCATCATTCACAAAAGCCGAAATACGCGCTAATGGCGCTAGCTCCGTATTATTGAGATGGCTCTCTAGCTTGCGCAAAAAGTAATGCGCATAGTGGTCGATCAACGCTAAGCCAAACGCCTCTTTGCTATCAAAGTAGTGATAAAAAGAGCCTTTTGGCACCTGCACACGTTTTAAGATGGCCTCTAAGCCCGTGGCCGCAAAGCCCCGCTCCGTCAAGAGCTCTAGCCCTGCGTGCAGCAGTAGCTGGCGTGTTTCCACGTTATCTTGGTGGCGTTTGGGTGGTCGGCCACGTTTTTTTGGTGCTGGCGTGAATGAGGTCATAATTTAATTATAGACTGATCGTCTCAAAAATAAAAATACGGATACTGACCTAACTCGTTACATTCGCAACAACCTGCTCCAGCTGGCGGATATTCTGCTGCACATAATCCAGAAATGCCTGCATCGCTGGCGTTGGATGCTTAGCCTGCGGATGCACAACGCACCAGCTTCGGCGCAGCGGAAACCCCTCGAGAGGGACGATATGTAATTTGCCTAGCGCCAGCTCAGAAAGGATGCTGATCTTCGGTAGCACGGCAACACCTAACCCTGCGATCACCGCCTGCTTAACAACATCGTTGGAACCAAGCTCCATGGTAGCTCGCAGGTTCAAACGTTGTTGCTGGCAGTACTGCTCTAGTGCCAATCGGCTACCGGAACCCGGCTCGCGAATCAGTAGCTCGCTATCTAAAAAATCCTGTGCGCTGACGTGGGCCTTTTGTAACAGTGGATGGCCTGCGGGCGCCACCGGTACCAATTCATTATTCAAAAATGGTAGTGAGGCCAGGGGTTTATCAGCAGGTACCATTCCCATAATGACCAGATCGTCGTGGTTATCATTCAAGCGCTGCAACGCTGCAGCACGGTTCACCACCGAGACACTCACGCTAATCTGCGGATGCAGATCCAGAAACGCCCGCAGCAGATAGGGCACCACATATTGCGCGGTGTTTACCGCCACCAAGCGTAGATCCCCCGCAACTTGCCCTTTAAGCGCGGCTAGATCAGTTTGTAGGTTGCTAAGCTCAGTGAAGATAGCGTTGATACTCAGTGCCAAGCGCTCACCAGCGGCGGTACAAAATAACCGCCGCCCCACATACTCAAATAGCGGTTGGTTCAACGCACTCTCTAACTGGCGCATCTGGCTACTCACTGCCGGTTGCGTCAAGCCCAGTAGCTCCCCCGCCTTACTGTAACTTTGCAGCTGATAGACCGCTTTAAACACCTGCAGCTGGCGAAACGTCATGCGGCTGGTTATTTGTTGTACAGAAAGTGGCATAGGGATAATACCTTTAGCATTTATCTATAACCAATACCTTATAGATAAACAAAGAAATATCAATTTCTGCCTACCCGAGTGGCGTACTAGGATAAAAACACACTGATGGTAAGGCCGTCGTAGGACGGAGGAGACCCCATGATAAAAAAAGTACTGATTGCTAACCGCGGTGAGATCGCTGTACGAATCGTGCGCGCCTGTGCCGAAATGGGCATTCGCTCCGTTGCGATCTACACCGAGCCTGACCGCTATGCGCTCCACGTTAAACGCGCCGACGAGGCCTACTCGCTAGGCGAAGACCCGCTTAAAGGCTATCTCGATCCGAACCGTATCGTGAATCTGGCCCTAGAAACTGGCTGCGACGCGATCCATCCCGGTTATGGTTTCCTCTCTGAAAACGCGGAATTTGCGCGCTTATGTGAAGAGCAAGGCGTGACCTTTATCGGCCCGAAAGCCTCTGTGATTAGTGGCATGGGCGATAAAACCCAAGCCCGTGACTCAATGCGTGCAGCCGGGGTACCCATCACGCCCGGTTCTGATGGCAACCTAGCAGATGTTGATGAAGCGCTGGAGCTCGCCGAGCAGATCGGCTACCCCATTATGATCAAAGCCACCTCAGGTGGTGGCGGGCGCGGTATTCGCCGTTGCGATACACCCCAAGAGCTGCAGCAGCAATATCCGCGGGTCATCTCAGAGGCCACCAAAGCCTTTGGCTCTGCCGAAGTTTTTATGGAGAAGTGCATTGTTAATCCGCGCCATATCGAGGTGCAGATTTTGGCAGACAGCCAAGGTAATGTGATCCATCTATACGAGCGCGATTGTTCGATCCAGCGCCGCAACCAAAAGCTGATCGAAATTGCCCCAAGCCCACAGCTAACACCAGAGCAACGCCAGTATATCGGCGGTTTAGCGGTAAAAGCAGCACAAGCAGTTGATTATGAAAACGCTGGCACGGTGGAGTTTCTGCTTTCGGGCAACGAAGTCTACTTTATGGAGATGAACACACGTGTGCAGGTGGAGCACACGATCACTGAGCAGATCACCGGTGTTGATATCGTACGCGAGCAGTTGCGCATCGCCTCAGGCTTGCCACTGAGCTACCGCCAGCAAGATATCAGTTATCGCGGTTTCGCGTTGCAGTTCCGTATCAATGCGGAAGATCCCAAAAATGACTTCCTGCCCAGCTTTGGCCGAATTTCGCACTACTATGCGCCGGGTGGGCCGGGCGTGCGTGTTGATACCGCCATCTACACCGGCTACGAGATCCCCCCCTACTACGATTCGATGTGTTTGAAGCTTGTGGTGTGGGCGCTGACATGGGACGAGGTTGTCGCACGGGGCAAACGCGCACTGGATGATATGCGCTTACATGGCATCAAAACGACCGCCAACTACTACCAACAGATTCTGAGCCACCCCGATTTTGAGCGGGCGGTATTTGATACCAGTTTCGTACCGAGCCACCCAGAGCTGATGGAATACTCCGAAAAACGACACCCCAGCGAGATGGCATTAGCTATTGCCGCCGCGATTGCAGCCCACACGGGCTGGTGAAGATAGGCAACCGAATTAGCCAACCGCCAGCACGGTTGCAGGAGAACAGACAATGAGCACTCAAAAGAAGATTGAAATCACCGACGTAACGCTGCGAGACGCGCACCAATCGCTAATCGCAACCCGTATGCGCACCGAAGATATGCTGCCCATTTGCGATAAGCTCGATCAAGTGGGGTTTTGGTCCCTAGAGGTTTGGGGTGGCGCCACCTTTGACGCTTGCGTGCGCTTCCTTAAGGAAGATCCGTGGGAGCGCCTGCGCCAACTCCGTGCCGCACTGCCCAACACCCGCCTACAGATGCTACTGCGCGGCCAAAACTTACTTGGCTACCGCCACTATGCAGACGACGTAGTCGAAGCCTTTGTGCAAAAGTCTGCTGAGAACGGCATTGATGTGTTCCGTGTCTTTGATGCGCTAAACGATGTGCGCAACCTAGAGACGGCGATGAAAGCCGTTAAGAAAGCGGGCAAACATGCGCAGGGCACACTGTGTTACACCACCAGCCCCGTGCACACGCCAGAGCTGTTTGTACAACAAGCCAAAGCGATGCGTGATATGGGCTCAGACTCCATCGTGATCAAAGATATGGCCGGCTTACTCACGCCATACGCCACCTACGATCTGGTGAGCGCGCTCAAAGCCGAGCTCGACTTACCGATTGTCGTGCACAGCCATTCCACAGCGGGCTTGGCGCAACTGTGCCAGCTCAAAGCGATCGAAGCCGGTGCAGACCGTATCGATACTGCGATCTCCTCGTTTGCGGGCGGCACCAGCCACCCCGCTACCGAATCACAAGTGGCTGCACTGAAAGGCACGGAATACGACACGGGGCTCGATCTTGAACTGCTGTCGGAGATCGCCGATTACTTCCGCGAAGCGCGTAAAAAGTACCACCAGTTCGAGAGCGAGTTCACCCGCGAAGATGTATCGGTACAGATCAACCAAGTACCGGGCGGCATGATGTCGAACTTAGCGAACCAGTTAAAAGAGCAAAACGCGCTAGATCGCATCCGTGATGTCTTTGCCGAAATCCCACGGGTACGTGAAGACCTTGGCTTTCCGCCACTGGTGACGCCAACATCGCAAATTGTGGGCACTCAAGCGGTTTATAACGTGCTTGCTGGGGAGCGCTATAAAACCATCACTAACGAGGTCAAACGCTACCTGCAAGGTGGCTATGGTGCGGCGCCCGCACCGGTAAATCCCGAGGTTCAGAAGAAAGCTATTGGTAATGAGAGCGTCGATGTGGGCCGCCCAGCTGACCTGTTACAGCCAGAACTACATAAACTGCGTGAGGATATCAGCACGCTGGCGCAGAGCGAAGAGGACGTGCTGACCTACGCCATGTTCCCAGACCTTGGCCGCGAGTTCTTGCAGCAACGCGCTGACGGCACCCTCCAGCCCGAGGAGCTGCTACCTGCAGAAGCTGCTGCAGGTAGTGCGCTCGGCCATGCAACCGCCTCTGAGTTCACGATCGATGTGCACGGTGAAACCTATGAGATCGCAGTAACGGGTATCGGCGACCATGGCGCGGGGAAACGTAAGATCTACCTCTCGATGGACGGTATGCCTGAAGAGGTAGTCTTTGAACCGCTGAATGAATTTGTCGCCGAAGGCAGCAGCGGGCGCAAGCACGCCACAGAGCCAGGCCATGTCACTACCGCGATGCCGGGTAATATCTTCGAGATACTGGTTAGCGTGGGGGACGAAGTGACTGCAGGCCAAGCTGTACTCGTCGCCGAAGCGATGAAGATGGAAACCGAACTACACACCAGTATTGCCGGAACCGTGAAGGCGATCCACGTTGCTAAAGGCGACCGCGTAACACCGGGTGAAGTGCTTATGGAGATCGGCTAACACGCCAACCGCGTACCTCACACGTGCGCGGTTTACATCAATAGACAGTGAGGATAGATGATGGAAAAGATAGTCAAAGGCGTACTGAATTTTCGCAAAAACGTATATCCAGAAAACAAAGATCTCTTCGGCACACTCGCAACCGGGCAAAGCCCAGAGATTCTATTTGTCACCTGCTCGGACTCGCGTATCGACCCGAACCTGCTCACCGGCACCGACCCGGGCGATCTATTTATCTGCCGTAATGCGGGGAATATCGTACCGCCGCACAGCAATCAAACTGGGGGGATGACCGCCTCGATTGAGTATGCGGTGGCGGTGTTAGGTGTGCGCCACATCATTATCTGCGGGCACACCGACTGCGGTGCGATCAAGGGCGCATTGGACCTCTCTGCAGTCGAGGGCTTACCCCACGTGAAAGAGTGGCTGAGCCACTGCCGCTCCGCGATGGAGATTGTCCGCGAACGTAACGGTATTCCATGCGGGCACAGTGTTGGCCATGCGCATCTGAATGAAGCGATCGAAGAGAACGTCCTACAGCAAGTGCAACATATCCGCACCCACCCCACGGTCGCGGCTAAGTTGGCAAGCGGTAAGATCGAGATTCATGGCTGGATCTACAACATCAAGAATGGCGGCGTCCGCTGCTGCCACCATAACGACAACACCTTCCGCGAATTCGACGAGCAATACGCCGATATCATCGCCAATCTATAGCACCCCATGCGCAGCTTCAGGCTGCGCTGCCTCTTTTAGTGAGCCTAACGAGCCGCACCATTATCGTGCTGTGCTGATGGCAACATCTCCCGCCCCCACCGCACCTTTTGCCACACCCGCTCGTGCATAATGTAGAAAACAAAACTGGTCAGCATCGACGTACCCGCCAACGACATCGCACTCTGTAGCTCGCCGGTATAAAGATAGCTAATGGCCGTCATGGTGAATAATCCTAACAGCTGCCAGCTAATCGCTTTGCTAATGGTGCGCAGTTTCGTTTCCAACGTGTTTCCCTATTTACGAACGACGGTTATATCAAACAGGTTGCTATTTTAACGCCGCCAACAGGGCCGCGATAAGTCTGAACCTTGGAAACAAAAAGCTACAATGGTGATAATATTCATCACTAGTGACTAAAATCAGAGCCAGTAAACAGATGAAGAAACAAGACCGAGCAGAACTCTTCCGCCAGCGTCTCTTGCAGCGGATTAGTGAAAGCGGCGTCAGCCGTAGCGAGCTAGCAAGGTTGTGCCAAGTTGATCGCTCGACCATTGCACAACTCCTCAATGATGATGCCGTACGCCTACCCAATGCCCACCTAGCTGCCGAATGTGCAGCAGCATTAGGCGTGAGCTGCGACTGGCTGCTGGGCCTATCGGAGCGCAGCGAAACCAGCACCGACCTGCTACTCACTGCCTGCGAAATTACCGACGCCGAAAGAACCCCAGCCGATATCCAACTGCTCGAATGGCACAAAGCGGCAGCAGGCTACAAAATTCGCCATGTACCCGCCACCTTCCCCGACATCCTCAAAACCGATGACGTATTGCATTTCGAGTACGCAGCCTATCGCGATAAAACACCCGAGCAAGCCAGCAGCACCATGCAAGAAACCATCGAGTGGCTAAAAGCACCCGGCTCTGACTACGAGATCTGCATCCCTTTACACGCCGTTACCAGCTTATTTGAAGGCACAGGTTACTGGGAAGGGCTGCCCAGCACAGTACGCGAGCAGCAGGTTGAACACCTCATCAGCTACTGCCGTAACAACTACCCAGCGCTGCGCGTTTATCTATTTGATAGCAAAAAGGTCTATTCATCACCCGTGACAGTATTCGGCCACCTGCTAGCGGCGGTCTACGTGGGCCGCTACTACATGGTGTTTCGCGAACGCGGCCAAGTACAAGCCCTAACAGAACACTTCGACCATCTTGTGCGCGAAGCCGAGTTCGATGCTCGTTCTATTGCAGAACAGTTTGAACAGATTTATATGCGGGGAAAGACTAGCTCATAGCACTCAATAAAGAATTAACAGCCCCTATTTGACTGTGCTGCATGCCCTTGCACTTGATAATTTGTAAATCATATGCACATAAAAATTGTTTATCTGTATCTGCCTGGTATTATTGCGTAGCGTTCAAAACTGATACTAAGAGGAATAATGAAAACAGGTACCATCCTTGTTATTGATCTTTTCGCCGGCCCGGGAGGACTAGGCGAAGGTTTATCCTCCGTGATTGATGCAAGTGGGAGTCATCCATTTAAAATAGGTATGTCTGTAGAGAAAGAGCCCTCCGCCCATAAAACTCTAACAACTCGGGCATTTTATAGAAGGATTAAAGATTCTAAACTTGGCCTAGCCAGCTATAACGACTACCTTCTTGGCAACTTAACTAGGGCGCAACTTTTTGGACTCTTCCCATATGAAGCGGAAAAAGCCCTACAAGAGACGCTGTATACACCACATTCGTTAGGCGATGACAACAGCACTATCCACAAACGTATCACCGAACTGGTTCAAAATCACGGGAACAAACCTAAGGTAGTTATCGGTGGACCGCCATGCCAAGCTTACTCACTTGCAGGCCGTTCTCGTAATGCTGGCATAAAAGATTACCAAGCAGAAAAAGACGATAGAAATTTCCTGTACAAAGAGTACCTAAAAGTCCTTTCTGTCGCGCAACCGGATGTTTTCATAATGGAAAATGTCCGAGGTATTCTTTCAGCCAGAATAGACGGTAAAATCATCTTCCCTCGTATACTACAAGATTTGAGAGCACCCGGACGCATTACTAAAATCACAACGCCTAAGTACAAAATATTCTCATTAGTTGTAGATGTAGATAACCCCGAAAGCCCTATATATGAAGATTTTACTGATTACCTCATAAAGTCTGAAAACTACGGCATTCCTCAGGCCCGCCATCGCGTCATTTTATTGGGGGTTCGAGCAGACATTCAAGGCACTCCTAGTACACTAAAGCCGTTCAAATACCAATCAACGGTAGAACAGGTTCTAGCAGACCTACCGAAGTTACGTAGTGGTTTTTCAAAGCGTAAAGATATAACTAAGGACTGGGAAAGCACAGTTTCAAAAAACGCTACTACGGTTAAGCGTTTGCTTAAGAAACAGTTTAAACAAGCTAAAAGCTTAGATCTTAAGCCTTTTAAAAAGCTAACGCGCTCTGCAACTCAACCCGTTGAGCAATCATGTCAAATGCCAGAACATTTGATCGAGTGGTATAGAGGCAAAGAGCCTCCTTGCGTATTAAACCACGAAACTCGTGGGCATATGGAAAGTGATTTACTTCGCTATGCTTATAGCGCTGCGTATACACAGCTTAATGATGGCACGCCTCCGAAAGCGAGAGATTTCCCAGACGATCTTGCTCCTGCCCATGAGAACTGGAAGTCAGGTTCTCATGCTGACCGCTTTAGAACTCAAGCCGCCAATAAGTGCTCAACCACTGTAACTAGCCACATCTCGAAAGATGGACATTACTTCATTCACTATGACCCAAAGCAATGTCGAAGTTTAACAGTCCGTGAAGCGGCTCGCTTACAGACGTTTCCGGATAACTACTTGTTTGAAGGGAATAGGACGCAACAATATGTACAGGTAGGAAATGCTGTGCCACCGTATTTGGCACAGCAGATAGGGAAAGTGGTGATGGAGTTATTAGATCAATAATACTTTACTCAGGATGAGAGTAGTCAGGTGTACCAATACGACTGAAATAGGCCCCTAGTCTTTCAACCAAAGAAGGAACAAACTCGTTGGATAACGTCGCTACTCTCCGTTCTGTGAGATTTGATCTATTCTCAGTATTGGCTTCTAGGCAATTCATAAAGTTGAATTGGGCATGGAAAGGACCCAAAATTTCGCCCGCGCTAAGCTTTATTTGGGGAATAAAGTGAAGCTTAGGAGAACGATCTCCATGGTTTATTAACTTGCGTATTTCCTTACTAGCAGTATCTTTGATCCTGTTACTAGCTCCGTTTGCTTTTTGTGCGTGAAGCTCCAGCCACCTTTCTTGTATAGACATCAACTTCACCAATTGAAAGGTCGGGTTTTTTTCATGTGCTAAGTCACATCTCGGTGTAACAAGAATAAAATAATTACTTTCTATCTGCACTATGTCACCTGTATATAACCGTTCTTGAAGAGGAGGAATGAAATAATGCTCTTCTGGATGTACGGCGCTGACTTCATTGAGAAAGGATGCGTGGAGATGGGTAGCCATATGGCGGGTTAGAGCTTGCTCGGTCATCCCAAGATCTTCTTCTGCGTTCAGCCAGTAGCTCCAACGGGGCCAAATAGATTTTGTAAATGCTTGAGCCATAGAAGTGTTAAGGGACTTTTGCATCGTCTGAATTGCAGAAATCATATCTGCTTTGTTATCTATCCATTCAAGAATGAGTTCTATGCCATCTCCATCCCCCTTATTGAATACTCGTACAAAGTCTTTCAGGTGGTCTTCTATCACCTCTGTACCGGGTTCGCCTGTATATACAGCGCAAACCGTCAAAGAATGATTTGATAAATGAGCAAGGACTTCATTACCGTTGTGGGTTTGTTCTCCCTTTTCATCTAGCCGAATATCAACAACAGCAGCGTCAAACTTTGTATTTTCTATCGCCTTTTTTGCATCTTCTAGATTGGTAACAAACTCAGGTGTAATGATATGTACCGGGTCATCTTCCACGGCATAAAACGCGAGTTTCTCTTGCCAATTTTCTACGAGCGGTTGTACATCCTCAACAATTAATAAATTCAGTTTCATTTGATAAGCCTAGTGAGAAATTGGATATGTGATAATAAAACAGGTGTCAATAGAGTTAGCGTCTAAAGCAAGATCGCCGTTGCTGTTCTTACATGCTTCTTTCGCGATTGATAAGCCCAAGCCATGTCCATCTGATTTAAGAGAGAATCCAGCTTCGAACACACTCTCTTGGTCTTGGTCATCTATAAGTGGGCCATTATTGGATATCGATATATGGGCTAGAGAGTCTTCAATTCTAGACGAGATCTGAATGGTTTTTTTGTCGTTTTGGGTAGAATTCAGCCAATGAATAGCATTGTGTATGATATTCATCACTGCTGATTGCAAGTCACCGGAATAGCCGTAAAGCTTAAGTTCACTATCAATATCCAAATTCACTTGAATTGAGGATTCAATAAGCAACTCATCCAGCAAATTTATAGTGTTGCTTATGTTGTCTAAAGCGTTGAATTCGACAGGGCGACCTCTGCGTCTGCCAGAAATAGGATCCAAAGACTTAAATAATGACGCTAAGCCTTTTGAGCCGTCTAAAATCGCTTGTCCATATGTTGGATAGTATTTTCTAATCAACTCACCTTTAGGACTATTTTCTAAAACTAGAGGGGCATTTTTTATAATAGATTTTGCTGATGAGCTAATCGGATCTAAATATGTCCTACCATCGTGTACTACTTGTGCTACGACCATACCTAAAGCTGCGCGAGACTCTAATAGTCGCTGATATGCTTCTATTTCATCTAAAGCTTTTGTTAACGCTTGAGACTCATTTTCGATTTTTAACAAAAGGGGCTTTTGGTCTTTTTCTGCGAGATTACTAACAGCTTTTGTTATTGAATCTAATGAAGACAGCTCTCGTGCCTTATCAATTTTCTTTATGGATTTTCTGCTTATCCCTGCTTTTGCTCTGAAATCAAATCTTTTCTGCTCAACTTTGAGAAGAATACCGGTAATAAGGTTTACTAGGCGCTCAAATGCGCTATTCGTCTCTAACCCTTCGCGACTGCTTCGTTCGATTAAGTGTGAATCTCTTTCGGTTCCAACACTAATTGTCCCTGATATTTGGCCGTGACCAATTCTCTTCGATGGTTGTTGAACTCGTCGATTTTCAAGTTTTAACCAGTCATTATCTGGTTCACCATATGGTCGAATTCTAAAACCTGTTCTATATATACCAATGCCTGTGTTCTCAGAAATCATAGCTCTAGCATTTCGCAAACCGAAGTCAGAGAAATTAAGTCCCATGCGCTCAAAAAGTTTCTCTACAGATTCTTTCTCTAAATCATACAGACGCAGATCTACGTCAATGGCACCACATGAAAGTTCGCCAATTCCAAGAGGAGGAGCATCAAGTTTAATCGGCAAAGGTACGTTATCACCACGAATTATCGTAAAGGTACCATCGAAGTTGCCTTTAGAATCGAATGTTCCCTTTAGTCGATAGTCAGATTCCTTGCTTATTTTGTAAGGCGTTATTAGAGTTGTGCTTGTAGTCGTAGTCGTACTTTCGTCTTCAAGCATTTCAGCGATGCGATTGGTCTCAAAAAGTAGTTGTGGACCGTTAAAGTTGTACGGCTCAGAGTTTGTTAGTTTGAAATGTCTGAGGTCTAAATATATATCAAATGGAGCGGTGTTTTTGTCTTGCGGAGTCGCAAGACGGCGAAGTTCACGGACTAGCTTGCGAATTTTTCTCTCATCCCAAACCGTAGATAAATCTTCAATTTCAATGAATACACCTGTGCTCGTAGCACTTTGTGAATCCGATTTATTAATGTCGATATCAATGTCATCAAGGTATTTATTTGATTCAAAAATGCTCCAATCTAATTCTAGTTCGCTGGTTTGATATATATCACCTAAATTGGCAACAGAAGTCAGCTTGATTTTTTTCCCTAGACTTGCCGAGGCGAATCGACCTACACCTTTTGCTCCTAAAAGGGTACGTTTTCCAGATTTGGAAGTCGTTACTTTGCTTTTATTATCTGTAGCAGGTTCTAGCCAATCATTTAGAATATTGTCGTATGACATCCCATGGCCAAAGTCTTTGATTGTTATTTTTCCATTGTGAGTATCAGCAGGAGGAAAAATTGTAATCTCAACAGATAGGGAGTCAGCATCATAGGAGTTTTTAACTAGCTCAATTATCGCAGCTTCGGGGCCACTTATAAGTTTGTCACCGATGGTGCGAATTAATCGAGCTCTTGGTTTTAACTTAGCCATTCTGACCTCAAAGCTTTCTGTATTTTTGCGGTTAATTTCTTTAAGTCCTTCAATTGACCCTTCTTTCATAAGTAGGCCAAGAGTGCTTAGGTAGTCTTGTTGATTGCCTTCGTTATCTAATTGCAGATCTCAGTAATGGACGCAACCTGAGCTAGAGGTACTATCAAGATTTTCTTCAGATGACGAAACTATTGAATCTTTGAAAAGCTGCAATCCTACTTGTGCCTTCTATAGGACTCCTATGGGTATAGTGACTCCACAGTCGACTTTACGGGAAGACCTTTCAGTAAATAAACATAATAGATATTAGACGAAACCATCTACTTATTCTCATTTTCTCTTATTAAGCATTCAACTTTATCCATGTACCACTGACAATGAAAGGCAGGAGAATTGCTCTAAAGAAGCCTTACTCACCACTAAACTCACCAGTTGATTGAAAACAGCAGAAAGGGTTTAAAATCTACTAAGAACAAAAAAGCCCCTATTTACAGGGGCTTGGCAATTTTACGCTTAAAGAGACTCACAAAGACCTTATTCGATATTCTGGATCTGTTCACGCATTTGTTCGATCAACACCTTTAACTCAACAGCGCTTTGGGTGGTGTCAGTTACGATAGATTTAGACGATAGCGTGTTGGCTTCGCGGTTGAGTTCTTGCATCAGAAAATCTAGGCGGCGGCCAACAGGTTCTTTCTGCTTTAGCACGCGGCGTACTTCCTGTACGTGGGTGTTAAGGCGGTCCATCTCTTCATCTACATCCGCTTTTTGCGCCAGCAGCACAATCTCTTGTTCGAGGCGCTGTGGATCTAGATCATCGGCAAGTTCGGTGACTTTTGCTTTTAGATTATTGCGTTGGTTCTCTAGGATTTGCGGTAGCTTGCTGCGCACCTCTGCCACGACGCTGGCAATGCTCACGAGGCGCTGTTCGATCATGTCGGCCAGTTCTTTACCTTCGCGTTCACGCCCAGCAACAAGGTCGTCTAGGGCACTTTTGAAAAGGCGTAGCGCTTCGTTTTTAACCTGCTCCATATCAAGGCGGCTGTCTTGAAGCGCACCCGGCCAGCGCAAAATATCCAGCGGGTTGAGTGATTCGGATACTGGCATCAGTTGTTCAACCTCGGCAGTTGCGTCTAGCAGTTGCTGCACGAAGGCTTGGTTCACTTGGAGTTTTTGCGCGGACTCTTCGGGTACAAAGCGCAGTGTGCACTCCACTTTGCCGCGGCTAAGGCGCTTACGTAGTAGCTCGCGTAGCGGGCCTTCTAGCTCGCGTAGCGATTCTGGCAGACGCAGGTGCGGCTCCAGAAAGCGGTGGTTCACTGAGCGGACTTCCCATGTCAAGCTGCCCCAGCTTTGTTGGCTTTCTTGGCGGGCAAAAGCGGTCATACTACGTGTCATATGCGGTAATCTCGATTAAAATGCTGTCATTCGATTCAGTTTAACAGCCCTGTGAGCTTTGCTCTATGTGTGCTGTGTCCTCCTTAAAAAGATAGGTTATTTTTACAGATGAGCTCCTCTATCTCCGATCAGCTTCAAACGTTGGGTATTGCTACGATCCGTCCAAGCGGGCGCCAAGTTGACCAGCTACGTGATATTCGCATCACACGCCACTTCACAAAGCATGCCGAGGGCTCTGTCTTGGTGGAGTTTGGTGATACCAAGGTGCTGTGTACCGCTACCGTTGATCGCGGCGTACCACGTTTTTTACGTGGTTCAGGCTCTGGTTGGGTAACGGCGGAGTACGGGATGTTGCCGCGCTCAACAAACACGCGTAACGACCGTGAAGCCGCACGCGGTAAGCAAACAGGTCGCACTATCGAGATCCAGCGTTTGATTGGCCGCTCACTGCGTGCAGCGCTTGATCTGGATAAGCTTGGCGAAAACACCATCACCATCGACTGCGATGTATTGCAGGCGGATGGCGGTACGCGTACCGCATCGATTACGGGTGCTTGCGTAGCGCTCATGGATGCGATTGCGTTCCTAAAGAAAGATAAGCATGGTGCACTGAAGGGCAACCCTGTTAAGCATATGCTGGCAGCGATCTCGGTGGGTATGTACAAGGGCGAAGCGGTGCTCGATCTAGACTACGCCGAGGACTCGTCTGCCGAAACCGATATGAATGTCATCATGACGGAGAAAGGCGGTTTTGTTGAAGTACAAGGCACCGCTGAAGGTGCGCCTTACACGCAAGATGAGCTAAACGCGATGCTCGCGCTCGCTCAGAAAGGCATTAAAGAGATTGTGGAGCTGCAAAAAGCAGCGCTGGCGCAGGACTAATCCAATGCGGCATGTAAAAAGGGCGCTAAATAGCGCCCTTTTTTGTCATTGCATGCGGTGTTTAAAAATCACCTTCGTAGTCGATAATCAGCGGCGCGTGCTCAGAGAACATCTCATCTTTGTAGATCGACACATTCTTCACTAGCTTACGTAAATTGGCTGTAGTGATTTGGTAATCAAGGCGCGCACCCTCGTTTAGCTTGCGCGCACGATTGTAATCAGGCCACCAGGTGAACTGGCGCTCGGCTTTGTTGATCTCGCGGAACGCATCCACATAACCCAAATCACCTAGCATCTCTTCCATCCACGCACGCTCGCTCGGTAAGAAACCCGATACGGTTTGATTCGCGTACCAGTTACTCAAGTCGATGGTGCGGTGAGCGGTGTTAAAGGTTCCGCAGAAGATAAAGTCACGGCGCTTACGCAGTGTCTTTTTCAGATGGCCCATGAAGTGTGCCATGAACTCTTCTTTAGTTTTCTGCGCTTCGTGGCTTTTCAAACCCGATGGAATAAACAGCGACGATACGCTCACTTTATCAAAGTCGGCTTGAATAAAGCGGCCCTGATAGTCGCATAGCTCAAAACCTAGGCCCGTCATAATCGCTTTGGGTACATGGCGGGTGTAGATGGCTACGCCACTAAAGTCGTCATCAAACGCTTCAAAAAAGTAGGGATAATATCCTTCAGGGTGATAACGATCACCGTCCAGCTGATACTCACGGGCGCGGATGTCCTGCAAGCAGATAACATCGGCATCCTGCTTAACCATCCAATCAAAAAAGCCTCGGTCAGCCGCTTGCTCAATACCCTGTGTATTGAAGGTGATCACACGCATGTCTGGTTTATCCTATAAAGCGCATACAAACACAAAAAGTCAGACGAGGAATTGTATAGTCTCGCGCTTGAAAAAGAAATTTTCCCCGCTCGGAATTCTCGTTCCTCCCCTATAGATAGTGGTAGAATGGCGCTTTTTCAACCCAGACAAGAGGCAGCGAGCATGCGCGACTACCAACGAGAGTTTATTCAATTTGCAATTGAGCAGAACGTTTTACGTTTTGGTGAGTTTACCCTCAAGTCTGGCCGCGTAAGCCCTTACTTCTTCAATGCGGGCCTTTTTAACTCTGGTACAGCCCTAGCAAAGCTTGGCCGCTACTACGCTGCAGCTCTGCAAGATGCGGGTATCGAGTACGATGTGCTGTTTGGTCCTGCGTACAAAGGTATCCCTCTGGCCGCTACAACGGCTGTTGCGCTATCCAATGACTACCAAGTCGACACACCTTATGTCTTCAACCGTAAAGAAGCGAAAGATCACGGTGAAGGTGGCAACCTGGTGGGTGCGCCGCTTGAGGGCCGTGTGCTGATCATCGATGACGTAATCACCGCTGGCACCGCCATCCGTGAGGTCATGGAGATCATCAATGCAGCCAACGCAACGCCTGCTGCGGTCATGATCGCATTAAACCGCATGGAAAAAGGCCAAGGTGAGTTGTCTGCTATTCAAGAGGTTGAGCGTGATTACAACATGCCAGTGATCAGCATTGTTTCGCTAGAAGACGTTGTAGCGTACCTGCAAGAGGTGGGCGGCTACGCTGAATCGATCCAAGCGATCCAAGCCTACCGCGCTCAATACGGTATCTAAGCTAGCGCGAGATACGCATCTCCACCACACGCGTTGCGGAATCAACACCGGTGCCGCAGCGCCCTACGCTTTTAACGGTAAAGTAGTCGATGGTGTTGATGGTTACCTGCGCACAGCTAGCCTGATAGCTGCACTCACGCAGCCCTTGTGTGGTGAAGTTAGCAGGCGCAGCCATAGTGGCGCAGGTTTGGCTGTTCTCTGGGTGTAAAAGGGTTGATAGGTGTAGCTGCGCACCAGACTCAGCGGCAAACAATGCACGCGCTGCTAGAATCTCTTGTGAACGATACTTTTGCGATACCGTCGCGATATTGCTCATCCCTACCACCACAATCGCTAAAATCACGATCACAAAGATCGCAGAGATCAGGCCTAAACCCGCTTCACGGCGTAACGAACGATTAGGGCACATTGCGGATCTGTACCTCCTGCTGAATACGTAACGCCTCTCCTCCCTGCTCAACCGCAAACTCCACCATCACCAGAGCATTGCGCTGCAACGAAGCGCCAATAAGCTCAAAAGGCTGACCATCGTGGGTCACTGGAAACGCTAGCAATGCCCGCGATGGCTCGGCAGTTGGCAACTGAGCCGGTAACGGCTGCACGCTACGGCGGCTGTAGCCTGTGTAGCGGTAGAGCCGATCCCCCTGAAAGCAGTAGCTGATCGGGCCGCCCACAATGTACATACGCTGGCTGGGCGAATCGGTTGGGAACTGGTGGGCAGACGCTAAGCTCAGTGCCACTGGCGCATTACCCGTCAGATCACTCGCCGCACTGGTGATCGCTGGCGATATCACAGCGGGTGAGCCACCTTGATAAATCGCCGCGGTACTGATTGGGTAGATCGCCACACTCCCCAAAGCATCAGGCGTCTCACTAAATGGCACAACGTTAAAACTATTAGCAGGGGTTGCTGTTGGCGCCATCAGGTACTGAGTGGCGTTGTTGATCGGGATAAACTCGAGGCACTGCCCCGAAACGCGCGCGCTATTGGGCAGCGCATTGCGTACCTCGCGGATAATTCGATCAATCGCTACACGGCTCGCTCCCGCCATACCATCACGCCGCGCCATATCGGCATACCCTTGTACCGAGTTGACGATAAACCCCGTTGCTCCAAGTGATATGATGCCCAACAGCACGATCACAACAACCAGCTCCACCAGCGTAAAACCCAGCTGCCCTCGACGCATCAGAAATTACCTCGGTACGCGACAAAGCGTTGTACGCTCTGGCCTGGCGGTGTCACCGCAACCTCTACCCGCTTCACTGTGCGCGCAATGCGAGAGAAATCATCGTGCGCATAGCTGACTTGCACAGCAATACGGTAATTCTGGTATTCCGGCCGCACGATACCCAGTGCATTTTCCGATGGCGCTTCGTTGAGCCCATCATAATCATCCACATCGTCAAAGGTTGCGCGTGTCTCTCCCTCTGGCCCCAGCACCGCAGAACAACTCGTTGATGAGCAAGGCGGTACACCTCCCTCTGGTGTGTTCTCGTCATAGCGCTTTGCCATAATCTCTTCCAGATACGCTTGGCCAAGATAAGCGGCTTTGGCGTGCCAAAAGGGATCAGCACTGCGGCTAGCGGAACCAGCCCAGCCAGAAATCAATGCCACCAGCGCAATACCAATGATCACAATCGTGACAATGCTCTCAACCAAAGAGAAACCGCGCTGACGTTTGTTAGAGGCAGGTATTAGCATAAGCAAAGCCGGTGGGTGAAATACAGAGCGCACGGCCGCTGACGGTGAGCGCTAGGCTACGGGTAACGTCCGCAGCCGCCGGAGATTCCAACCGCGCTAAATCACCCTCATCGGTATAGCGTAGTGTTAACGTATCGCCGGTATCGAGCTGCCCATTGATACCTGCCATCGCGTAGTTAAAGGTAATATCGCTCTCGATACCATAGCGTAAGGTCTGTTGTGGAGCGCCAAAGCGCAACTCCACCTGCCAGGCATCATCGGCAGCTCGGGTCAGGATAAAGAGGGTGTCGCTTTGTTGATGCGCAACCGCAGTGCGCTGGGCGAGGCGAAGATAAGCCAGTAGCTGATTCGAGAACAGTGAGCTCTCGTAACTCCCCACGTTCCCCAAACGTGAAAAAGCCACCGCACTGAGAATCCCTAAGAGGGCCAGAACGGTGACCAATTCGATCATGGTAAAGCCAGCAACGTGGCGCCGCAGCTTGTGCATTTTAGGCGCCAGCCAGATTAAGGCTCGGTTGTTGCAATCGATACGTCGCCATTGTTGGAGTCGTAAGTGATATCGCGTGTTTCAGCAGCAGAGCGGCCGACCTGATAAGCGTAAGTACACGTTGTTCCCGCACCATTCGCCGTTGCAACATAATCGATGCCTGCACCTGCTGCTATTGCAACTGTTGGTGCACTACCTTGCAATACTGCACCCCAAACCGCTACGCAGTCTGCATTGCTAAGTGACTGATCACCCGAGCCATTAGTAATTGCTGCACCGTTGGTACCTACAGGATAACCACGTACGTTGGCGATAATATTCAAACCATCGATCGCTACGGTATTGCCTGCCGCTACGTTATCCACCACCGACTGAGCACGCACCAGAGCTACCCCTGCGCCTAAACCACCTGCTGCACCGGATACGGCAGCACGACGTGCGTCTTGGGTAACATCGATAAAGCGTGGCAGTGCTACCGCCGATAAGATACCTAGCAGCGCAATCACTACTACCAGTTCAATGATTGTGAAACCAGATTGTCGTTTCATTTTCCTACTCCTAGTTAATCGACGGGCAGTTCAACTCTGCGCCATATCGCAAAAACGTCCTAAAACCAGCTATACGGTGTGACAGGATGGATAACTAACTCCAAGCTTGTCCTCTTAGCTACTGCATCGGCAGCAGTGTGCTTTAATTTAAGCACAAACTGAACAAAACGTGAGTCGTTTCCTTCAATTTTCAAGTAGTTATTATATTCAGCTAAATACAGAATGTGACCACTTGCTGTATCGTAATACCAACGCTTTGATCTCAGTTGGCCTTTTTGTTGCCCTGCTATCTCGCCACCGTAAAACTGCGGCGGCTCGGCAAACCACACAAACGGGTTTTGCCCCTCTAACATTGTGATTTTCTGGGTTTCTCCACGTATGTAGAGCTGCGCCACCCGCCGGTTCACTTGATGCTCCAACTGTCGCACCACGGCGTCCATCGCCGCAGCTTCGGTTCTTGCCGCTAAGCGGTCCAAATACAGAGAGAGCACACCGTAAAAGCATGCCACCAGTAAAATGCTGATGACGCCTTCTAAAAGCGAAAACCCCTGCTGCCTGCGCACCACTATCTATCCATTGATGGTTGTATTGAGTTCCCAAAGCGGTAAAAAGACGCCCAACGCTAACACAAGCACCATTGCGCCAATCGCGATAATCAGGATGGGTTCAATGGCACTGGCGAGGTTTTTCAGGTCGTAGCTGACCTCCTCCTCGTAAAAATTGGCAACATCTTCCAACATCTCATCCACTCGGCCGGTTTCCTCACCAACCGCTAACATCTGCATTACCAGCGGACTGAACATCTCGGTACGAAATGCCGTCGCGGTAAAGCCCTCACCGCGCTCAATCCCTTTTCGCATCGTCGCTACTTTCTCACCGATAAACTCGTTATCCAGCGCACGAGCAACGATCGAAAGCCCTTGCTCAATTGGTATTCCTGCGCGCAAAACCACACTAAAAGTCCGCGCAAAGCGGCCCAGTGTTGCGCGATAAAGAATACTGCCAATCAGCGGGATGCGCAGCTTCCAGCGATCCCATATGGGCCGCCCTTTAACGCTTTTCTTCCACCGAGAAAAGCTAAAGAAAAGCGCACCTAGGCCCACTAAAATCGCGGGCCACCACGCGAGCGTAAAATCGGAGATACCGATCAGTATCTGGGTTTGCCAAGGCAGAGCCGCACCAAACGAGTCAAAGACCGATTTAAATGCCGGGATCACAAACACGTTGATCACCCCCAGCGCCACCGCGATGGCAATCAATACAAAGGTCGGGTAGCGCGTCGCCTGCTTGATGCTGCGTATCGTCTGGCGCTCTAACTCGAGATACTCGGCCATCTGCCGAAAAGAGTCGTCCAACCGCCCTGTGTTTTCACCTATATGGACAATACTGACATACAGATGGCTGAAAATTTTCGGGTACTTATTCAGTATTGTAGAGAGCGAGTTCCCCTTCTCTAGCTCATCGGCAATCTCGTGCAACGTGGTGGAGAGCAGAGGATTACGAATCGTATTTGCTAACCCGCGCATACCGTTTGTAATCGGTACACCCGCGCGGGTAAGGCTCGCCATCTGGCGGCTAAACATGATTAGCTCATCCAGAGAGACCTTCTCAAACAAGCGAATCTCACCCCGCTTGCGGTTGCGCTTTTCATTGGCAGCGGCCTTAGCCATCTCGATAGACACAGGTGTAATCCCCTGCTCCAACAACATCGCCGCCACTTCATCACGGTTGAGTGCCTCGTGGTTACCCGTTGCCTTTGAGCCATCGGCTCGTCTGCCACTGTAGCGAAAGGTAGCCATCCGTTACTCCAGCTCCAAACCGCCAGCTTTCTGCTCGGCGACCTGCTCAAGATAGAGGCTATCATCCAACTGCTCGGTAACGCGGAACACCTCGTTCAACGAGGTCACACCTTGTGCGGCTAACTCAAGTGCGCTGATCACCAACGGCTGATACCCTTCGCTACGGCGTGCCGCTTGTGCGAACTCAGCGCTATCGTTACGGCGCAATGCATCGGCCATCTCATCGTTAAATTCGAGCAACTCAAAAATACCGATACGCCCTTTATAGCCGGTGTTATTACAGTACGCACAGCCTTTACCATGTTTTAGCTCAGCCGCTTCAATGCCTGACTCCTCGGCTTTGATATCTAACCAAACGCGCTCCTGCGCTGTTGGCTGGTAGGTGGTCTCGCAGTTGTTGCAGATACGCCGCACCAACCGTTGTGCCAAAATGCCCCGTAAGGCGGTACCTGCCAAATAGCCCTCAACGCCAATATCAACCAAACGCATCGCACTCGAGATCGCATCATTGGTGTGCAGTGTTGAAAGCACAAAGTGGCCAGTCATTGCTGCGCGCATGGCGATATCGGCTGTTTCTAAGTCACGAATCTCACCGACGAGTAAGATATCTG
This sequence comes from Neptunomonas sp. XY-337, assembly GCF_004959845.1. NCBI lineage: Bacteria > Pseudomonadati > Pseudomonadota > Gammaproteobacteria > Oceanospirillales > Oceanospirillaceae > Neptunomonas > Neptunomonas sp. XY-337. The sequence goes on from NZ_SPLL01000008.1 coordinate 144,643, forward strand.
GGTCCTGACGCAAGCAAGAACGCAACACTTTGGAAAAGGTCAATCCTATCTGCGGGTGCACCTGCACTTGGTTGATGCGCGACAGCCGATACTCCACCGGATCCTCGACGGTGATGATCTTCTTGGATGCATCGTTCAGTTCATGCAAAGCCCCATACAAGGTCGTCGTTTTACCGCTACCGGTAGGTCCTGTAACGAGCAAAATGCCGTGGGGTTCACGGATCAGTCGACGCAAACGCATCAACAGTCGCTCAGGTAAGCCGGCTTTATCCAAGCCGATAATACCGGCGCTCTGATCGAGCAAACGCATCACAACCGACTCGCCATACTGGGTTGGCAGCGTGGATAAACGCACGTCGATATTGTGGCTCTTCACTGTGATATTGAAGCGTCCATCCTGCGGTAAGCGCTTTTCAGAGATATTGAGCTCCGCCATCAGTTTCAGACGCAGTACCAGCACCGATGCGATCCGGGTGTCCTTCATAACGTGCTCTTGCAGCACGCCATCCACACGCTGGCGAATACGCAACACGCTTTCGTCAGGCTCAATATGGATATCAGACGCACCCACCTGTACCGCATCTTCAAACAGGCTCTTTAAGAGCCGCACCACCGGTGCATCCACCTCATCGGTGGCGGTGAGGCGTGAGAGGTCAAAGGTATCCTCAGCGATATCTTCACTCAGTTCACTCGCTAAGCTATCGATATCGCTCGTGCGGCGATACATCAGATCAAGGGTTTGTAGAAGTTGGCTCTCAGCAACAACAGCTAGCTCAACTTTTTTCGGCAACAAACGTTGCAGCTCATCGAATGCGAAGATATCCAGCGGATCAGACATTCCCACCAAAAAGTGATCCGGATTCTCTTTTAACACCACCGAGCGAAAGCGTCGTGCGTGGGTCTCGGAAAGCTTCAGGACATCCTGTTGATCAAAATTGTAGTGGGCCAAATCCACCAGCGGCACTTTCAGCTGCTGCGCCAAAAACTCAAGAAACTGCTGCTCTTCAACATAACCCAAAGAGATCAGCGTACGCCCTAACTTTTGGCGGGTTTCTTTCTGGCGCGCTAACGCCTCCATCAGCTGCGCTTCAGTAATAACGCTGTTTTGTACCAGCAAGTCGCCGATGCGGATTTTCATCTTCGGTGAAGCCATAAGCGTATCGCGGTTCCTTTGTTATCTGGCTGCCAAACGTTGCAGTTGCTGGGTTGCGAAGGTGCGTGCAGCGCCATCTAAAGTGGGGACTTTCAGCGCGTTTTGATAAGCATCACGCGCTTTAGCTGGCTGTTGCAAATGCTCCAACGACACACCCATATTGAGCCATGCACGGCCATTTTGAGTATTCAGTTCCAAGAGTTTCACATAGTGCGCGACGGCCTGCTGATGCGCCCCCAGCTGTTGTTGAGCTGCAGCGAATAGCTCGAGATAGTCCTCGCGAGCGGCCCCTTCAGGGAACGCTTTAAGCCTTTGCAACGCTGCGTTGGGCTGCCCTTGTTGGAGGGCTGCACGGGCGCGTAACAACGCCCAAGACAGATTATTTGGCGCGTGTTGCAACTGCTGCGCTACGGCGGAGTAATCCGCCTGTGCCAGGTAGATTTGAGCCAGCAGATAGCGGCTTTGTAACGCTTGTGGTTGCTGACTCACGTGGCGCTCCAGCTGGGCTTGTGCCGCTGCTGTTTGCCCTTTGCCAAGCAAGCGCTTCGCTGCACGAACTACCGAAGCATCGGTCACCCGCCGCTGTACCTTTTTCTGCACCGGTTTCTCTACGGGCCTCGCAGCAATCGCAGGTTTAGCAGGCGCAATGTCAGGCGCTTCGACATCTGGCGAAGGCTGAGATGGCGAAGCGCTGGTGGTCGGCGGTGGTACAGTGTCTTGATCCTGTATCGCGACCTCGGCTTTAGGCGGCGTAGTTGCGGTTTCGGGTAGACGCTGCGCAACCGAGATCTGTAGCCTTGCGGGGTCACGCTTTAGCTGGGTTTTAAACTCCACATCATGCGCAGAGGATAAGCGAAAGCGGCTTCCAACGTCGCTGGCGATAATATCCATGCCGTTCAACAACCCACCGAGACTGCTCGGCGGCGCTGCCGCAAGGTCGACATTCTGTAACTCAATATCTAGTTGCTGAGAGCCTTTAGCATGGACGACATAGGGTGCGGTTTGATCTAGCCAGAACGTAAGATGGCCTTGGGCTGGCCCTGTCTGCATCCAGTTGATCGCGCTAATACGGTTTACTGATTTGACTTCGGCAGCAAGCTCAGGCGCTTGCTGATTTTCTGTACTCACGGTTTGATAGGCAGGCTCATTGCGCGTCACAACGGACTCTTCAGGAACAGCAGCTACCGGTGACGTTTGTGTCATCAGCTTTTTGTTAAGGCCAAGAAAGTCCATCAATAAAAAGCCAACAATGCCGATCACCATTAGGGAGGCAATGGCTAAAAATAGACGGCTGGGGCCGGACTTTCGCGTCGGGACCGGCGTATAGCCCTCGCTGCCTTGACGCTGGCGCTGATCTAAATCGCGCAGCATATCGTTTACCAAGCTCATATCATCCCCCGTAGCCAAGCCAGATAAACAGCACCGCATAGCAAGGTGGTCACAAGCCCTGTCCCTAGCAACCAATGCCCGGGGTTGGCACGCGCTACCGCGACCGCACCTTCGGTATCTTCAACGGCGTGACGAACATGCTCCTTTTTGATCTGCATCTCACCGCGTCCGTACGCCACCATCAATGATTTATGCGCCAAAATGTTCACCAGCCGTGGCACACCGCCTGACGCTTTTGCGATCAACTTAGCGGCACCTGGAGCAAATAGTGCCAAGCCATCAAACCCAGCGCGATGCGCACGCTGCTCTAAATACTGCGCCACCGCATCATTTGACAGCGTATTGAGATGGCAGCTAAAGGTGATACGCTGCTTTAATTGGCGCAGTGAATCACGAGCCAAGAGCTGATTGAGTTCAGGTTGCCCAAACAGCACCACCTGAAACAGCTTTTCCGACTCGGTTTCCAGATTGGTCAGCAGGCGCAACGCCTCGATAGTCTCCTCTGGCATGGCTTGGGCTTCATCCACAAGCAGTATGGTGTGCTGACCCGCTTTCGCGATCTCAACTAAACGCAAATTGATGCGGTTCACCAACTCGTAATCAGGCACCTCTAATGCATCTTCAATCCCGATCTCAAGCGCGAAGTTGCGGCGCAGTGCTTCGGGGCTTAAATAAGGGTTAGGCAGATAAGCGGTAACGCACGGCTCTTTATCCAGCGTATTGAGCAGCGCGCGGCACAGCATCGTTTTTCCTGTACCCACCTCGCCCACAACTTTAATAAAGCCATCACCGCTACCCAACGCCACCAACAGCACGTTCAGTGCCTCCTGATGCGTTGGTAACTGCAGAAAGAACCGCGTATTCGGCGTTAGCGTATAGGGAAGCTCTTGCATCCCAAAGTGCTCTAAATACATACCCTAGGTGTGCTCCACTAACGTGGTTTTAGTGATTGAAAGCTTTGTAGCGAGCGTTCCAGCTCACTTTTCCACTCTTGTGACCCTGTCACAACCGGCTTCAGCAAGATCACTAGCTCACTTTTACTCGAGTTTTGGCGGCGTTGCTGGAACAGCGTACCTAATCCCGGAATATCACCCAGCAATGGCGTCTTCGCCTGCGTGTCGGAGCTGCCAGATGTCATCAAGCCACCAATCACAATGACTTGGCCATTACGTGCCCGTACTACACTATCGGACTCACGAATGGTGCTCAGCGCCAACGGAATATCAAATGAGTCGTCGCCAACTTTGATCAGCTTCTGCTGATCTTTCACCTCACTCACCGAAGGGTGAATATGCAGCACGATATCGTCATCTTCACTAATTTGTGGCGTGACATCCAATGCGATACCCGAGAAGAACGGCGTCAGCTCAACGCTCGGTGACGTTGTGGTGGTATCCCCTGTTGTCGTGGTGTTTTCAATCTCGGTCACGAAGAACTCATCTGAACCCACTTTGATAACCGCTTTTTGGTTATTCAACGTTGAGACGCGCGGGCTAGAAAGCACTTGCACATCACCCTGAGTGCCGAGCAGCTCGATCAGTGCCGTAAAGTCATTTAAGTTGAGTGATGCTGAGAACACACCACCAATGTTATCTGGGTTATTTAGCTGAGTACCGGCAATGCCTCCCACGACAACATTCTTGCCATCGTTGCCAATTGCGGTCCAATCGATACCAGCTTGGAAACCGTTATTCAGGCGGACCTCAAGAATTTTCGCCTCGATCACCACCTGACGGCGCAGAATCAGCTCCGAACGCGCGAGATATTCCTCGACCAGTTGTTGATCGCTCGGCATACCACGCACCACCACAACACCTGCCTGCGGCGTCACCACGACCTGTTGCCCTTGCTCACTACCAACGATGGCGGCTAGCGTTTGCTGCAACCCACCCCAGAAGTTTGCCTCGGTGCGCGTGCTAATAGCAGAGCCGACAACCGCTTCGGTGCTGTCGTTATCCGAGCTGCTGTTTGAACTGCTATCTTCCGAACCACTGTTACTTGACCCTGCGGTGGTCACAGCACCAGCGCTGACTGAGATCTGGGATTTACCCTCCCGCAAGACATCAAGGTAGTTGAGTTGATAGATCTTGGTCTCAAGCTTGGCCGGTACCACTTGGTAAAGGTTGCCGCTGCGCTTGAACTCATAGCCATACACATCGCGCACCGCTTGCATCACCTCAGGTACGGTCACATCCTTTAACTGCAGTGAAATATCTCCACCAATCGCTTCATGGACGATCATGTTGTACGGCGTGCCCTCAACAAGTCCCATAAAAAAGGCTCGAGCAGAGAGCTGGTTTGCCGCCACATCAAAACGCTCTTCTGTCGCTTGCGCTAATTGGCCTAAATCAAGCGGAGGCAAAGGCTGTGGTGCAGGTAAAGCTTGTGCCGTTGGTGCCGCGGTCTCAATCGCTTGCGCGAGTATCACTTCCGAAGCTTGCTTAGGTGGCTCCTTAGTAACGTGCCCTACAAGCTGGCAGCCCGAAACCATCGTTGCCAGTGTCAAGATCGAGAGCTTTCGCATCTTATTCATAAACAAACCTTGTCCTATCTACCGCTTCGTTTTTACAGATGGCTCAGCTAGGGTGGTTACCCAACGAGCTTCACCAGCGACTACAAGCCGAACGCGGGTCGCTTCTATGCGTGCTACATAAGCGCCATCGACGTGTTCACCCTCACGAACGGGTTGCTCGTTGATAATGGCCAGACGGGCACGCTTGCGAAGAATAATGGATGAAACTGTAAACTGATCGTGAGCCTCTGCCTCGCTCAATAGCGCTGCTGGCAGTTGCGGCTGAGTAGGGTCATTGAGCTGCGCCGCACTCAGCGACGTCGCCATCAACAATAGCGCCGAGCAAACATACTTAACCACCGATCCATGCCTCGCTGATACTTAATGTATAGATACGCAGCGTTACTAGCGCGCTGGGGTGTTCAGCCACTTGGTAGCTCATTTGCTCCCAAAAGAACGCTTGTGGCAACGACTCTAGCTGCAACAGATACGCATATACCCCGTTATAGTCGCCCTCTAGCGTGACCTCAAAACCGTGCATGTAAACGGGTGCAATATCAAGCGCCTCCCCTTGTGCACTCTCCTCCGCCGCAGGTGTGTCTATGTCCGCGGCGCTGGTCAGTTGAAGTTGCTGTACGGGTAATGAGCTGAACTTGAGTAATTTAACGCCGCTCTCACGCTCTAAAACCTGCTCGATAAGTGGCGCGACCTCCGACGGCGCTACCAAATATTGAGAGCGTTCACGGATAATCTCTTGCAGCTCGGTCTGCTGCCCAACTAACCCCTCGATCTGCGCACGCACTTCAATCGAAGGGTCTTCTTTCAGCATGCGGCTAAGCGCTGAAATTTGTACCTGCCGAGCGTTGCTCGCTCGCTGCTGCGCCGCTAACTGGTTATCGATTTGCGCCGACCGCTTCATGACCGGTTCAATCAAGACAACGAATAAGAGCAACGCAAGTATCACGAGCACAGAGACAAATACCAGCACGCGCTCACGGGTACTCAAGCCGTTAAAGCGCTCTGCCATCTGATTAATCACGCTCGCCTCCTACGCGTTGCCCAGCAATCGTGAAAGTATAAAGGCCATCATCGTCGCGTGTGGTCTCTAAACTACTAAAGTAGAGCGCGCCAAAATGCTCGGCAGTGCTAAGAGACTTCACCAACAACGGCACGAGATCGGCGTTTTGAGCGACCCCCTCTAGGATAAGCGCTTGCCCTGGGCCTGTGATGGAGAATTCAGTAAACCAAAGTTTGTTCGGCACCTGCTCCGATAACATCCGCATATCACGAGAGAAACCTGAGCGCTGTGCCACCTCAACCTGCTCTAGGAGGTCAGCCAGCTTCGCCTGCTGAGTCAACATCCCTGTAAGACGATCACGGCGGGCGACTAAAACAGGATCTGGCACTTGCTCTGCGAGCAAAGACTCCAAACGGTTTAATGTCTCGCTCTGCTTACGCTCGGTATCGGCGTAGACGCGCAGCTCGTTATCTTTGGTCGCCGTTTCAAAATGCAGCCAAGCTGCCATCGCGCCAGACGCAACCAAGATAACAGCAGCAAAAGAGAGCATCTGCTTGAACGTAAACTGCTGTTTTACCACCTTAGGTCGCGGTGGCAGCAGGTTGACTCTCTGCTTCATCCTTTGCTCCTCGTCTCAACCCGCAACGCTCCCGCTATAGCGAGTAAACAGTGTTGCTGCAGCTCAATGGTTAATGAGATTTCAGACGCGATACTATCCGCAAGATCAAACGACTGAACATCGGCCCCAAGGTTTTCTCTCAGCTCCCTCATTAGCGCCGTCTCACCAACCTGAAGTGGCAGCAGCAAGATGCGCACACATGGGGGCTTACCAATCTGACTCTCGAAGTAATCCATCGAGCGTTGCAGATCCAGTACAGTACTCTCTAGCGCGGCAGGGCTACCAGATGCCAACGCACGCGTCAGATAAAGGGAGCTACCTGATAAAATATTCAGAAAACTGCTTTTATCATCGAGATAAAGCACCGCTGTACCTGCCTCATTGTCACAAACCTCCTCAACGAGATTCAGCAATGCCATTTCAGGTATATCAACATACGCAGGGGTTAGGCCTAAAGATTCCACCCAAGCAATACGCTTCTCTACCATGCTGCGCTGCGCGACTACAACATAAAGCATCTGACCGCGGCCACGAAACGCATCTTCAGGCAACTCAAAGTAGTCTAATACCGCATCATCCGTTGGATATTGAATGAGGTCTTTAACACGCCACAGTAGTGCTTCCTTCATCTCATTGGCGGGTACTTCCGGCGCTTCGACTAGCAATAGCTGGTATTCGCCACCGGACAGCACAAGCGAACAGCGCATTCCTGTTAGGTTAGCCTTATCGAGTGAAGCGGTAATGGAAGGCGCGGCAATATCGGGGGTTCCGGAAAACAGCTCAGCAAAGGCAAGCTTTGAGGCATTGGCTCCATGTGAAGAGGCAATCGCAACACCCGATTCACTAACGTGGATAGAAACTAATCCAGACTGTCGCTTTTTTCCGCGCTTGAATGAGAACAAGTTAGGCATCCTTTAACTTTTGTAAGATAGTAACGACTGTTTCCATCAGGTAGAAGAACTGATATCAAAATATGAACCGCTTTTTAATATAACGTCAGGAACTGCTAATAATTTAGTCTCAGTATCGGTTTTATTTATATGAATTTAAAATAAAAAGTAAATTCACTCTTGATCTACGAACAGGTTTTTGATTGAATATGCGCCATCTTGAAGCCCAGATAGCTCAGTCGGTAGAGCAGGGGATTGAAAATCCCCGTGTCGGTGGTTCGATTCCGCCTCTGGGCACCATTCTAAAAATGGCGCTCTGCTGTTAATCTTCCTTTTCATACCCGCCTATAACGTCATGGTAATAACTTAATTGTTTTATCAGCTAGTTATTTTGTAGGTAATTTCTGTACCACCTAATCTGACTAACGATCTATAACGAGTACTGCGCAAACAGGACAAAAGTACCCTCATGCTGGAACTTGATCTACTCACCCTTAGTTTATTGCTACTTGTCGGCTTTATTGGTGGAACCGTTGATTCAATCGCAGGCGGTGGGGGCCTTATTACTCTTCCAGCTTTACTAGCAACCGGTATGTCTCCTGCCATGGCGCTTGGCACAAACAAGTTACAAAGCTGCTTTGGTTCGTTCTCAGCGACACGCTTTTTTATCAAGCAAAAACTGATCAATTTACACGATATGCGCCTTGCCGTTATCTGTACTTTTGTTGGCAGTGCGACAGGTACTCTGCTAGTACAGCAAATTGACGCAACAGCGCTCAGCCAATTATTACCGTTGCTCCTAACAGGTTTTGCTCTCTACTTTCTTTTCTCTAAACGTGTTAAAGATGAAGATAGCCAGCGCCGCATCGGTGAAGCCGCATTTGCCCTTATCTTTGGCACCGCTATTGGCTTTTATGATGGATTCTTTGGTCCAGGCACCGGCTCGTTCTTTGCTATCGCTTTTGTTTCATTGGCAGGCTTTGGCATGGCAAAAGCGACTGCACATACGAAGCTACTTAACTTCACCTCTAATATCGCCGCATTGCTATTTTTTGCGCTGGGAGGGCACGTAGCGTGGGGGATTGGCTTAACGATGGCAGTGGGCCAGTTTTTAGGCGGAAGGCTCGGTTCAGGATTGGTAGTTGCTAAAGGAACCACTCTGGTTAAGCCGTTGATTGTTTGCGTATCAACGATTATGTCGGCACGCTTGCTCTATCAAGCTTACCCAGAGTGGTTTAGCTGGCTCGGTTAGCCTTACGCCATAATATGGTGGCCAGCATCGACAAACATCTGGCTGCCGGTATGGCCTGTTGCCCAATCACTAACAAGAAACGCAACCAGCTTGCCAACATCATCCGGGGTACCTAAACGGTGTAAAGGCGAACGACGCACAGCATCATCCATAAGCTCATCAAAGTGGCTGATGCCCGATGCTGCTCGCGTCGGCATCGGCCCTGGCGAAACCGTATGAACTCGAATATTCTTCTCACCTAGTTCAGCCGCCAAATAACGAACAGAACTCTCCAAGGCTGCTTTTATCGGCCCCATCATTGCGTAGTGATCAACCACCTTTTCTGAGCCGTAGTAGCTCATTGTGATTAATGTGCCACCATTCGCCTCCATCAGCTTCTCTGCTGCGCTAGCAACACGAATGAAAGAGTGGCATGAGATATCTATAGCTTGCGAAAAACCTTCTGCGGATGTATCCACAAGGCGCCCTTGCAACTCGGTTAATGGAGACCATGCAATGGAATGGATAACAAAATCAAGGCTGCCCCACTCTGCTTCTAATTGCGCAAATAGTGCCTCAATAGCACCAGGCACCGAGACGTCACAGGGCAAACAAAGCTGTGCATTCAGCTCCGGAAGCAGCGGTTCAACAAACGGTTTTGACTTCTCGTTTACATAAGTAATACATAACTCAGCGCCAAGATCAGCCAGTGCCTTAGCACAACCAAAAGCAATTGAGTGCGAGTTCGCAACGCCCAAGATCACACCGCGTTTACCACTCAGTGTCAGTGCAGCAGTCATTGATGCATACCTCGTTAATATTGAGCCGCCACTATACGGAGACGAAATGACGATCCTGTGACAAATTTTTCCCATATAAAAAGCCCTGACCGTTACCGATCAGGGCTTCTTAATTAAAAGCTTGGCGATGTCCTACTCTCACATGGGGAAACCCCACACTACCATCGGCGCTAAATCGTTTCACTTCTGAGTTCGGGATGGGATCAGGTGGGTCCAACTCGCTATGGTCGC
>NZ_SPLL01000009.1:0-70437 GCF_004959845.1 Neptunomonas sp. XY-337
TATCTTCATTATGACTCGTTGTCTTTGTCGTCCTTTCGGTGACTCCCTCAGCGAGTGGAGGCGTATTATAGAGACCTCCCTTCTGCCGTCAACACTTATTTCAACTTTTTAATAAAAAACGTAAAAAAACATCAAAACCGGTTAAAAAACATACAAAACCATTTAAAACCGAACAAAAAACAACCATTTCAGATACAAAAAACGCCCCAGTGGGGCGCTCAATAAATGCTATCTCTATAAATTAGGGTCGATAGAATCGATACAGAGATCGTTCTCCGAGGGCGACCAACAGAAATACTCCAAAAACGATAGCATCGAAGTAACTGGCTCTCACCATCCATACAATATGCAGAAGCACGAGCAGACTGATGGAATAGACAGTTTTATGCAAACGACTCCAGCGCTTACCTAACCTCTTCTGCATCTTTTTCGTTGATGTCGCCGCTAAAGGCACCAAACCTAATAGCGACAACATACCCACAATAATAAAAGGCCGCTCGGTGATCTCTTTTATTAAAAGGTCAAAACGCCAGCCAGCAATGAACGTTGCAAATGCTAGGCTATGTAGCACAGCGTAGAAAAATGCATACAGCCCTAGCATTCTGCGAAACCGGAGAACCCAGCGCACACCTATCCGCCTACGCAGCGGGGTTACCCACAGTGATAACCAGAGAAATACTGCTGCCCACAACCCCGTTTCGAGTACGATCTCTTTTGCTGGATCAGCACCCAAGCGCCCTTGGTAAGCCTGAGACACCAGTAGAAGCAAAGGCACTAGAGAAACTAAGAAGATCCCCCACCACAAACATAACTGAGCAGCACGCCCACGCGTTAGAACCATCGCTTAAGATCCATCCCGCGATATAACGATGCCACTTCATCCGCATAACCGTTAAAAGGCGTCGTGTCGAGAATATTAGGCGAGAACAAAGATGAAGGTAAACGACGCTCCGTTGCTTGAGACCATCGTGGATGATCGACCGAAGGGTTCACATTTGCGAAGAAACCATACTCCCTAGGCGCACTAATATTCCAACTTGTTTTCGGCATGTGCTCTGTGAAGCGAATTTTAACTATCGACTTAATGCTCTTAAAACCATACTTCCACGGGACCACCAAACGCAGTGGCGCGCCATTCTGAGGAGGGAGCGCTTCTCCGTATACTCCCACCGCGAGGAATGCCAGCGGATGCATTGCCTCATCCATTCTGAGTCCCTCGACATAAGGCCAATCCAATGTATTAAAGAAGCCGCCTTGCTCAGGCATCTGCTTGGGATCAAGCAGAGTTGTGAACTCCACATATTTTGCATTACCCGTAGGGTCGAATCGCTTTAAGAGATCAGCGAGCGGGATACCAACCCAAGGAATCACCATCGACCACGCTTCAACACAGCGCAGCCGATAGATACGCTCCTCAAGTTGATGAGGTGACACCAGATCCTCCAGCGTAAAAATACCGGTTTTATTGGCTTCACCCGCAACCTCTACCGACCAAGGGTCTGTAACAAACTTCTGTGCACGACGGCTTGGGTCTTGCTTACCTAAACCGAACTCATAAAAGTTGTTGTGGGTAATCACGTTAGGATAAGGCGTCAGCTTTTCGGCGGTGGTGTAAGCGGTATTTCGCTGCGTATTAGCGAGGTGTTGTCGCATCCATTCTGGACCTGAGTAGGTAGGCCAGTCTTTTTCGAAAGGATAAGATAAACCTGCAATGGCACTGCCGGTTGTCAGCGCTGCTGCGCCACCCATCAGCCCTTTCATAAAAGCACGACGCTGGCGGTAGATAGACTCAGGAGTAATTTCAGAGCTTTTAATCGAATTCGATTTCTTAATGATCATAGTGCTTCCATTACATAAGCTTGCAATGAAAGTTTAGACCGGTAGCGGCTCCAAAATTCCCCCTGTTATAGAATTGTTATACTTTGCGAACTTTACGAACAACCCAGAAAAGCGGACCGGTAAGACCGTAGCCTAAGAAGACCAACCATAGCGCCAACGAAGGCTCAATCGAGATCACACCAATCACAAGCACAATCGCCGCCAAAATAACGAACGGAATTTTGCCCTTAAGGTCGACATCTTTAAAACTGTAATAAAGTGCATTGCTCACCATTAACACGCCGGCTGCAGCAACATAGAAAGCGATTAGGTAAGCATAAGGTTGTGGGTCGAGTTCATATTCGGTACCAAACCACACCAAGCCCGCGATCATGGCAGCCGCAGAAGGCGACGGTAAGCCAATAAAGTAACGCTTGTCGACAGAACCGATTTGGGTATTGAAACGCGCCAAACGCAATGCTGCACCAGCAACATAGATAAAAGCCGCAAACCAGCCGATCTTCCCAATATCCCCTAGCACCCAACTAAATGACACTAACGCCGGCGCTACACCAAAAGACACCATGTCGGATAATGAGTCGTACTCAGCACCAAACGCACTTGAAGTATTTGTCATCCGCGCCACACGCCCATCAAAGCCATCGAGCACCATCGCGACAAAGATGGCGATCGCTGCCGCTTCAAACTGGCTATTCATACCAGCGATTACCGCATAGAAGCCAGAAAATAACGCTCCCGTTGTAAAAAGATTCGGCAGAAGATAGATACCACGATGTACTTTCTTTTGCTCAGGCTTAGCTTGATGGCTTTCTGAGGGTTTGTTTTCTTCGATCATTACAGCTCATCCTAATGGTGGAACTGTATTCTACAACGCAGAACTCAGCTCCGATACCGTTGACCGACAACTCCAACTACGCAGGTCAAACACAGCAACACTTAACATCAACGAAGACTCACCCTAACGCTCATCAGAAACAAAAAAGCCCCTGTTTCACAACAGAGGCTTTTTAAGAGCAACTAAGATGGGTGCTTAGTTTTTCTCTTTGTCTACGATTTTGCTTGCCGCGATCCAAGGCATCATTGCACGCAGCTTCTCACCAGTCTCTTCGATTGGGTGCGCAGCATTGTTACGACGACGTGCAGTCATGGATGGGTAGTTAGTCTGGCCTTCTGCGATAAACATCTTCGCGTATTCACCGTCTTGAATGCGCTTCAGAGCATTACGCATCGCTTCACGAGATTGCTCGTTGATAACCTCTGGGCCTGTTACGTACTCACCGTATTCAGCGTTGTTAGAGATAGAGTAGTTCATGTTCGCGATGCCGCCTTCGTACATCAGGTCAACGATCAGCTTCAGCTCGTGCAGACACTCGAAGTAAGCCATTTCTGGCGCGTAACCCGCTTCAGTCAGAGTTTCGAAGCCCATCTTAACCAGCTCAACCGCACCACCACACAGTACTGCTTGCTCGCCGAACAGGTCAGTTTCAGTCTCATCTTTGAACGTTGTTTCGATGATACCAGAACGGCCACCACCTACGCCCATCGCGTAAGAAAGTGCTAGGTTTTTCGCATTGCCAGACGCGTCGCGGAAGATAGCGATCAGATCAGGGATACCGCCGCCTTTTACGAACTCAGAACGTACCGTGTGACCCGGTGCTTTAGGTGCAACCATGATAACGTCAAGGTCAGCACGTGGCTCAACTTGGTTGTAGTGGATAGAGAAACCGTGTGCGAAAGCCAGAGTAGCGCCCTGCTTGATGTTTGGCTCGATCTCTTCTTTGTACAACTGGCCTTGGAACTCGTCTGGCGTCAGGATCATTACAACGTCAGCTTGTGCAACGGCATCAGCAACGTCAGCCACTTTCAAACCGTGAGCTTCTGCTTTAGCACGGGAAGAGGAGCTAGCGCGCAGGCCAACGGTTACGTCTACACCAGAGTCTTGCAGGTTGCACGCATGTGCGTGACCTTGAGAACCGTAACCGATGATAGAAACTTTTTTGCCCTGGATGATAGAAAGATCGCAATCTTTATCGTAATAAACCTGCATGGTTTGCTCCTAAAAATTAAATGTTGTGCGAATCCGTTGATTCGATGGTGCAAAGATAGTCGATATGCAAAGTTGCGTAAATTGAAATATTAGCATCAATGTATTGCGATTTATGCAATACTAATGCTATGGATACTCGCACTCTCAGAAACTATCTTCATCTCGCTGAGACGCTACACTTTGGCCGCGCCAGCGAACTGTGTCACATTAGCCCATCCGCATTGAGCCGCAATATAAAGCAGCTGGAGGAGGAGCTAGGCGTCACTTTACTCTATCGTGACAACAGAAGCGTTAGCCTAAGTCATGAAGGCAAGCTATTTCAGCAGTATGCACGTGATGCATTGTCACAATGGGATGCCACGCGCCAACGATTATTGAGTGAGGCAGAAGAGCTGCACGGAGAGATCAGTGTTTACTGTTCAGTCACAGCCAGTTACAGCTTCCTCTACGATATTCTCAATCGTTTCAGGCAGCGCTTCCCGGCGGTAGAGATCAAGCTACATACCGGTGACCCAGACCACGCCATTCAGCACATCCTGAGTGATAAAGAGGACATTGCCATCGCCGCACGTCCTGACCATATCCCAAATGAACTCGCCTTCAACGAAGTGGGCATCTCCCCCCTCCTCTTTATCGCGCCACTAGAGGCCAATTTCGACGTGCCAAAAAAAGCGGCGCAATGGGCCGATGCACCGATGATCTTGTCTGAAGAGGGGGTCTCGCGACAACGCGTGAATGCTTGGTTTCAGCAGCAACAGATAGCGCCCAAAATCTATGCACAGGTTGCCGGTAACGAAGCGATCGTGAGCATGGTGAGTCTCGGTTTTGGTATCGGGGTCGTTCCGCAGATCGTATTGGAGAATAGTCCGCTTGCTGACCGGGTAAAGGTTCTCGATGTACAACCACAATTAGCGCCCTATCATATCGGCCTATTTGCACTGAACCGCAAACTTCGCCACCCCCTTATTCAGGCGTTTTGGTCTGTGTTAGATCAGTAGTGGCGCTTGAAATACAAAAAGGCCGCAGCGTTACGTGCGGCCTTTTTATTCGTTATTAGAGAACCCAGGATAGCGTACTAAGTTAACTGTAAGCTGCCCTGCGCATTCATGATCAAAGGCACCACGTCATCAGCACTAATTACCACAAAACGTGAGTCGATCTCATCCTCGGCTACACCGTTGTGAACCATACAGGCTTTACAGACTGCAACTTGACCACCATTGGTGATGAACGCTTCCAGTAGCTCTTGCGCCGGCATAAAAGGAGCGCCGATATCAACACCATCCAAACTGTTTGGCCGCGCTAGGTGCACTGCATCAACCATCAGCATGATCGTAGCAGAGTGGTCCTGCTCAAGCGCTTTAACGCCCATTGTAAACGCAACGGTGATCTTGTTCGGATCGTCTAGATTGCTGAACAGAGTACCGACGAAATCAGTGTTCACTGGCATGACTTATATCCTTCTCTAGGTAAAGATTACACTCAACCCATATATTATATTTATCTAATATAAGTGCAACCTGTTTTACCTTTCAAAGACACAATGAATACCCGCTGCTTCTGACCGCTAAGTGATCGAGGGGCTATGCACCATCAAACAGCGCTTCAATATCTGGCGATAGATAAGGCCGCCCACGCTCATTCAACGCCGTGCCAATAACCAGTGCTTCCACGCAGATTTTTTCATCTGCTAGGCGCACCACCCGCTGGCGAAAGCCAAACTTCACTTTGCTGATACGCTCCACCGCCACCTGCACAGCAAATTCATCACCGCTTTTCAGAGAGCTCTTATAGTCAAGCTCGGAGCGAATAACGACCAGATGAATGCCCTGCTCTGTTAATGCAGCAAAGTCGATGCCTTTTGCTAACAAGAACTCATGCCGCGCATGCTCGAGATAGTTAAAGTACACACCATTGTTAACGATGCCTTGCATGTCCAGCTCATAATCACGCACTTTGAGCGTCACGCTGAAAGGTTGTTGCATCTTCTACTCCTGTTCAATCAGTGGTTTTAACAGTGCAAACGCAGCAGCTAAGTGGGGGACTTCATATGTTGCACCTGAAAAGTCATGCTGCGCAGAGTGGCTATTACGAATTGCAACGACATCAAGCCCAGCGGCCAGCGCTGCCCTCACACCACTTTGCGTATCCTCTATCGCGATACAGGGGCGTCCGGCAACATTCAACCGATCAAGCGCCATTAAATAACTATCAGGTTCTGGCTTGTTACGCGTCACATCGTCTGCCGTCACGACCACGGTGAAGAGTTCCTTCCAGCGATGTCCTTGCAGCGATGCCTCGATACAAAACCCTTGGGAGCCACTTACCAGAGCAATGGGGAGGTGTTGAGCAGCAAAGCGTACAAGTGCATCCGCGCTATCCATCGCCGGAAAGTAGCTACTGGCCAGAAACGCTTGGGTTAGGCGCTCCTTGGTGGCCACTAGGTCTGGCACAGTTGTTGGTAATTGGCGCAGCTGAATCAAGTCAGCCGCGTTTTGCTCTGCGGGCACGCCCAGCAACCGTTGCCAGTATTCATCGCCAGTTATCGTCGCTCCGAATGGAGCGATAGCCTCACGCCATAGTGTTAAATGTGTACCCTCAGAGTCTACGAGTGTTCCGTCGTGATCAAACAGAATAGCGGCATAGCTCATGTTACGCTCTTTCTCCCGCCATGATGGCAAAAAAAAGCCGCTCAATGAGCGGCTTTTGTTGATAGTTTTCAGTGATTAGATGCTCAACACCTTTTCACCGCGTGCGATACCAGATACACCGGAGCGCACCACTTCCATAATAGAGGCGGTACCGAGTGATTCAATAAACGCATCCAGCTTAGCGCTAGAGCCCACTAGCTGCACGGTGTAAGTGTTCGGCGTGATATCGATGATTTGACCGCGGAAGATATCCGCTGTTCGCTTCACCTCAGCACGGAACGCGCCAGATGCTTTGAACTTAATCATCATTAGCTCGCGCTCGATGTGTTCACCCTCTGTGAGGTCAACCACTTTAACCACATCAATCAGCTTATTTAGCTGCTTAGTGATCTGTTCAATCACGCGATCATCACCCACCGTTGTTACCGTGAGGCGCGATAAGGTTTCGTCATCCGTAGGAGCAACGGTCAATGACTCGATGTTGAAGTTACGCTGCGAAAACAGACCAACAACACGCGACAAAGCACCCGGTTCGTTCTCAAGAAGAACAGAAATAATATGACGCATGATTATGTCCTCTCCGTCTTGCTTAACCACATATCGCGCATAGAACCGCGCGGTACTTGCATCGGGTAGACATGCTCAAACGGGTCAACCGCGATATCCATAAAGACCAGACGATCCTTCAGCGCAAAGGCTTCAGTCATCGCAGCTTCCAGATCAGCGTAACGATCAACTTTCATACCGATGTGACCATACGACTCCGCCAGCTTAATAAAGTCAGGCAACGACTTCATGTAAGACTGCGAATGGCGAGACTCATAGTTCATATCTTGCCATTGGCGAACCATACCCAAAGACTGGTTGTTCAAGCAGATAATTTTCACCGGCAGGTCATATTGGTTACAGGTCGATAGCTCCTGAATATTCATCTGGATACTACCTTCACCTGTGACACACGCAACGTCTGCATCAGGGAAGTTCAGCTTAACGCCCATCGCCGCAGGCAAACCAAAGCCCATTGTGCCAAGACCACCTGAGTTGATCCAGCGGTTTGGCTTGTTGAACTTGTAGTACTGTGCCGCGAACATCTGGTGCTGGCCTACGTCTGAACAAACAAACGCATCACCACCTGTGACCTTGCTTAGCATCTCGATAACTTGCTGCGGCTTCATCAGCTCAGAGTCATCGATACGGTAACGACCGCCGTGACGCGTACGCCACTCATCGATCTGCTTCCACCAAGTATCCAGGGCTTCAACATCCGGCATTTTTTTGCTGGATTTGATCAGCTGCATTAGCTCTTCGATAACACCTTTCGCTGGACCTACAATCGGGACATCCGCGCGAATGGTTTTCGAAATAGATGCAGGATCTACATCGATGTGAACGATCTTAGCAGTCGGACAGAACTTGTCTGTGCCATTGGTAACACGATCATCAAAGCGCGCGCCAATCGCCAGAATCAGATCCGCATGGTGCATCGCCATGTTCGCTTCATAGCTACCGTGCATACCCAACATACCGACAAACTGACGGTCCGTGCCTGGGTAACCGCCCAAGCCCATCAATGTATTGGTCACTGGGAAGTTCAACGTCTTAGCTAGTGTTGTCAGCTCATCTGATGCATCACCCATAATGACGCCACCGCCGGAATAAATCACCGGACGCTTCGCTGCCATTAATAGATCAAACGCTTTCTTAATCTGGCCGCTGTGACCTTTTGTCACTGGGCTATAAGAGCGCATTTTGACGCTTTTCGGGAAGACGTACTCAAAACGATCAGTTGGCGTTGTCATATCCTTTGGAATATCAACAACAACCGGACCAGGACGACCTGTTTGCGCAATATGGAACGCCTTACGGATCACCGCTGGAATATCTTCTGCACGCTGCACGCTAAAGTTGTGCTTCACCACTGGACGGGAGATACCAATCATATCCGTCTCTTGGAAAGCATCTTCACCAATCAGGTGGCTCATCACCTGACCTGTGATAACGACCATAGGGATCGAGTCCATATAAGCCGTAGCAATACCGGTGACTGCGTTAGTCGCTCCGGGACCAGATGTCACTAGCGCGACACCAGCTTTTCCGGTAGCACGCGCGTAAGCATCCGCCATATGAGTTGCAGCTTGCTCGTGGCGCACCAGAATATGTTCGACTTCGTCCTGCTGGAAGATTGCATCATAGACATGAAGCAACGCTCCGCCGGGATAGCCATAGATATATTTCACACCCTCATCGCGGAGAGCACGAACAACCATTTCTGCGCCTGATAGTAATTCCACTTTTTTACCCTCAAATCGACACCGACTTACACGTCGGCAGTGAACAGTTCAGAGACTCTGCAAATTGAACATGTTCTGTGTTCGGTATCTTGTTAATACAGACACGAATAAAGCCAACAGCACACCGTGCATATGGCCCATGTTCGGATGAATGCTGGTCAAGGATCGCTTGTACCGGCAGACCTTCTGAGACTTAAGCTGGGTAGTGCTTAGTTTCGCCGCTTAGTTCGGGGTTGCCTACCATAAACGGGCGAAGAAAAGAGGCAATATTCTCCCACTTTGCTATTTATTGTTCAACCGCAGCAAAGCGAACCTTGGTAGGAGAAAAAATGGGCCAAAAGCCGCATAAACAGGGCTGACCTCACGAGATAGGCTATTTGGCAGATGCAGCTCAACTAAAGTCGAGTTATATTGGTTGCTGAAAGTAGCTGGAGAATACTGCAATGAATGTTTCAAGTTTAAAGAACAAAGAGCGCGTGATTAACGAGCTGATGCTATTTATCCGCAAAGTCTTTGCTGAACCAGAGATCTGCCAAATTGCCAAAGATATTGCGCGCAAGCATCAAAACGAGCCTAACGCGCTGCAGCTTATTGGCGAAGAGCTATCTGCCACCACCAACGTGAAGATCCCTATCGAGCACAGCGATGCAGACGACCTGTTCCTAGAGCTGTTGATTGATATCGTCAAGGATGAACAGGCCCTCTACTAAGCACCTTACTCCGGCACAAGCCACGTCTCACGTGGCTTTTCTGCTCCTGCCATCGCTAATCTCTGTGCCAGCCATGGGGTGACGCTCGCAATCTGCTGATCAAGCTGCCACGGGGGGTTGATCAGCAGCATGCCACTACCGAACATGCGTGCAGAGTCACTCGGTTGAGCAAAAAACTCCGACAAAAAGATGCGCCGAATACCTGATGCGACGATTTTATCGATCATCGCTTGATGCTGCCCAGCTTTTAGAAGCGGAAACCAGATAGCGAAACTGCCATTTGGCCAACGTTGCTGCGCATCTTTTATGTACTTGGCAACCTGAAGATATTCAGCTTTCACTTCGTAGGCCGGATCGATCAATACCAGCCCCCGATTGGGCTTCGGCGGCAATAACGCGCTTACCCCTTCGTAACCATCACGATGATGCACCGCCACTTGCCCATTACGACTAAAGTGCTGCTTTATCTGCCGATATTCACCAGGGTGCAGCTCCATAATGGCGACTTTATCGCCCTCACGCGCAAACTGGGCAGCCAGCTGAGGCGAGCCGGGATAGAGCGCAAGGTTACCGTTCCCGTTTAAGGCCTTCACTTCATTTAGATAGGGAGCTAGTGCTTCGGGGGTTTCCGACTGCTGCCAAATTTTCAGGATACCATCGCGATACTCAGCTGTTTTTTGCGCTTGCTCAGAACGAAAGTCATAACATGCCGCGCCACCATGGGTTTCCAAGTAGCTCCAAGGTTTAGCCTTCTTGTTCAAAGCGGCAAAGATCAACGACAAAATAAAATGCTTGTGTACATCGGCAAAATTGCCGGCGTGAAAGCCATGCTGGTAACTAAGCACCGCTGCTCCTAAGGTTTGTTTGAGGTGCCCTATTATCGCCGCCTTGCTGCAGCAACAAAAGCACTAGCGCCGAACGGCCTCAATATATTTGCTCAAGTGCGCCATCTTATCAGGATCATCATCCACAAAAGACACAACAATATTGATAAAAGGGGAGTCTACACGCGGCTCAACCGCCTGTAAGCTTTGAATAAAGCCATTCATTTGGGCCACGCTATCACCAGATAACGCCTCGATATCCACCACCACCGATTCCAGTACGCTGGGGTAGTTACCTTCGTTCTTAATGACGATCAATGCATCTTTTAAGCTCAGATCCTTCACGGCACATTTGAAAACTTGTCCGCCGGTACGCAGCTGTGCCATCCCTTTGGGCTTCGCAACATGCTTTTGAGTACCCGTTGCTTTCAGTTTATCCTGTGCCAAAACACGCCCTGCTTTGGCTTGTTTTGCGGCATCTGGCGCTTGTTGAGGTTGGCCCAGTAGCTTATGCACTTTTGTTACGAGCTGATCTGCTGTGAAGGGTTTCCCCAAATAATCATTCACACCCGCTTGGATCGCTTTAAGCACATAAGAGCGCTCTCCCCGGCTGGTGATCATCAGGAACGGCGTGGTTTGATATTGAGGCTGCGCGCGCGTCCACTTAAGCAGCTCTAGGCCACTCATCTCCGGCATCTCCCAATCACAGAGCACAATGTCAAAAGTCTCTGCGCTCATCAGTTTGACCGCTTCCTTGCCATTGTATGCCGCTTGAGTTCTCGCGCCTAAAAAGGCTTCGTTCACTATTTTGGTGACATGTTCACAAATAAACTTCGCATCATCGACTACGATGACTTTCAGATTTTCCATCGACTACTCTCATCAATCACGCAAACTACAATCCACTAAACATAGGTTACGCTTTGCGAGTGCGCCAACTAAAACGCAAAGAGGCCCACCCGAAGGTGAGCCTCTGTTGAGGTAAATGGCCGCTAGCGGAAGACAAACTCTCCTGCTTCCACATCAACCACTATTTCACTACCCGGCGCGTAGCGCCCAGCCAACAGCGCTTGTGCCAGCGGGTTTTCTATCCACTGCTGTATCGCCCGCTTGAGCGGTCGCGCACCGTAGATAGGCTCAAAGCCCACATCCACCAGCTTTTCCAAGGCCGTTTGTGTCAACGTGAGCGCCAAGCTGTGTTCCGCTAAGCGGCTACGTAAACGATCAAGCTGAATATTCGCGATGCCTGCCACTTGGTTTTTCTGCAAGCTGTGGAACACCACCACCTCGTCGATCCGGTTGATCACTTCAGGTCGGAAGTGGCTGCCAACGGCTTCCATCACCGCTTTATTCATCAGCTCATAGTCATCATCGGCGCTGAAGTTTTGAATCAGGTCTGAACCCAAATTCGAGGTCATCACTACAATGGTATTTCTAAAGTCCACGGTTCGGCCTTGGCCATCCGTTAATCGGCCATCTTCGAGCACTTGCAACAGGATATTGAAGACATCGGGATGAGCCTTCTCCACCTCATCGAGCAACAGCACAGAGTAAGGCTTGCGACGCACCGCTTCGGTCAGGTAGCCGCCCTCCTCATAGCCGACATAACCCGGCGGGGCACCAATCAAGCGGGCAACAGAGTGCTTCTCCATAAACTCCGACATATCGATACGCACCATCGCCTCTTCCGTATCAAACAGGAAGCTCGCTAAGGTTTTACACAACTCAGTCTTACCCACACCCGTTGGACCCAAGAACAGAAACGAACCGTTCGGACGATTGGGATCAGCCAGACCAGAGCGTGAACGTCGTACGGCATTCGCCACCGCAGTAACCGCTTCGCTTTGGCCAATCACGCGCTCGTGCAGCGCATCTTCCATCCGCAGCAGTTTTTCCCGCTCGCCTTCGAGCATTTTGCTAATCGGAATACCGGTCCAGCGCGAAACAACTTCGGCAACCTCCTCCTCACCTACGCGGTTACGCAGCAGCTTTGTTTCCTGATCTGAGCTTTCGGCTTGATGCGCCATCTCTTGCTGCTTTTCCAACTCAGGGATACGGCCATATTGCAGCTCTCCCGCTTTCGCTAGATCGCCACTACGCTGTGCCTGCTCTAACTCGATACGCGCCTGCTCTAGCTCCTCTTTGATCTTTTGGGAGCCCTGCATCACCGACTTCTCTGACTTCCAGATCTCATCCAGCTCTGCATAAGCACGTTCTTGCTCAGTGATCGCATTCTCCAGCTCGGCTAAACGCTGCTTCGCGGCACTGCCCTTCTCTTTGCGCAACGCCTCGCGCTCCATCTTGAGCTGGATGAGTTTACGCTCTAAACGGTCCATCTCTTCTGGCTTAGAGTCCATCTCCATACGGATACGCGATGCTGCTTCATCGATGAGATCGATCGCCTTATCAGGCAACTGGCGATCCGTAATATAGCGCTGGGAGAGTTTTGCCGCAGCGATGATTGCAGAGTCGGTAATATCTACCGCATGGTGAATCTCGTAGCGCTCTTTTAGGCCTCGTAGAATCGCGATGGTGTCCTCTTCGGACGGTTCATCCACCAGCACCTTCTGGAACCGACGCTCCAGCGCTGCATCTTTCTCGACATACTGGCGATACTCATCTAGCGTGGTGGCGCCAACGCAGTGCAACTCGCCCCGCGCCAAGGCGGGCTTGAGCATATTGCCAGCGTCCATCGCCCCCTCGCCCTTACCTGCACCGACCATGGTGTGCAGCTCATCAATAAATAGAATGACCTGCCCATCTTGCTTGGCAAGTTCGTTAAGTACCGCTTTTAGACGCTCTTCAAACTCGCCACGGAACTTAGCACCCGCGATCAGCGATCCCATATCCAGAGAGAGCACGCGTTTACGTTTAAGCCCCTCGGGTACCTCGCCATTCACAATCCGCTGCGCGAGCCCTTCAACAATGGCCGTTTTACCGACACCCGGCTCACCGATCAGCACAGGATTATTTTTGGTCCGGCGCTGCAACACCTGAATAGTACGGCGGATCTCATCATCGCGCCCAATCACCGGGTCCAACGCGCCAGACTCCGCACGCTCAGTCAGGTCAATACAATATTTGTTCAGTGCTTGGCGGTTTGACTCAGCATTTGCATCGGCAACACTTTCACCACCACGCACCGCATCAATCACGCGCTCTAGCGTGGCTTTGGTAAGACCCGCTTGCTTTAACAACCGGCCACAGTCGCTCTTGTCGTCGAGCATCGCGAGCAAAACGATCTCGCCGGTAATGAACTGGTCGCCACGTTTCTGGGCCAATTTATCGGCATTGTTGAGCAGCTTTCCCATCTCGCGGGAGATCTGCACATCGCCATCGGGATGTTGCACGACGGGTAAGTTCGTCAGCGCTTCAGCGACCTTTGTGGTTAAGCTTTGTAACGAAACGCCGGCTTGAGGCAGCAACGGGCGTACCGCGCCATCTTGCTGCTGTAAGAACGCTGCCAATAGGTGGATTGGCTCGATATAGTTGTGATCTTTCCCAACTGCAAGCGACTGCGCATCGGCCAGTGCTTCTTGTAGTTTGGGTGTGAGTTTATCTTGTCGCATAGATCTTCATCTCCTACGTTAATGTCGCTGCCCGCATTCGGCACAGCTGCTTTCCTAATAGATATATGCGGTCATGCTGATCAAACTTCAAGCAGCGAAACCGAGATAGTCCACCCCCATCCATAGTGCGCTACACTAGGCGCGAGTCTGATGGATGCGTTAAGGAGTTATTGTGAAGCACGCTGCTACACCCAATGTCGGTGCCGCGATGAAACAACGCCGTAAAGCACTGGGACTAAACTTGGCGCAGTTGGCTGAGCGTTCCAATGTTTCTCGCTCTATGTTGTCGGAGATTGAGCGTGGTAACGCCAACCCAACCTTCACCACGCTATGGAATATTACCCAAGCACTGGGCGTATCAATCGATCAGCTAGCGGCACAAAGCCAAGCAGAGGGGCCGCGCATCGAGCGCCAAGAGGCCATAGCGACACCTCGCTTGCTTAGCCAAGATCAGCAGTGCGAACTCGTCGCGCTTAACCCTGTGGATATGGCAAGCGATGTGGAGTGGTATGAGCTGATTGTGCAGCCTGGTGGTGAACTGTGCTCTGAGGCCCATATTCACGGGACTCGCGAGCACCTTTCGGTGATAGCAGGGCAAGCACGCGTCGCCCTCGATGGAGGTGTATACACCGATGCTCAAGTGGGGGATACGTTGCGCTATCCTGCAGATATTGCCCACCGTATCGAAAACCGTGGACAAGACATTCTACGTGCGTTTTTGGTGGTCCATAAAGGCCGCCCGTAGCTACCAACTCAAGATCACTTTACCTGACTGGCCAGAGCGCATCACATCAAAGCCTGCTTGAAACTGCTCAACTGGATAATGGTGTGTAATGACCGGTGTTAAATCTAGCCCCGATTGAATCACGCTGGCCATTTTGTACCAGGTTTCGAACATCTCTCGCCCATAGATACCTTTGAGTATTAGGCCTTTAAAGATAACCTCAGACCAGTCGATGGCCATATCAGCAGCAGGAATGCCGAGCATGGCGATTTTGCCACCATGATTCATACGATTAAGCATCTCACGAAACGCGTGCGGCGCCCCCGACACCTCAAGCCCCACATCAAAGCCCTCAGTCATGCCAAGTTGTTGCATCGTATCCGCCAACGACGCCTGCGCAACATTAACAATATGAATACGCGGATCAACCTGCTGAGCGAGTGTTAGGCGATAGTCGTTAATATCGGTGAGCACAACGTGCCTAGCCCCCACATGGCGGGCTACTGCAGCAGCCATAATCCCGATGGGGCCAGCACCGGTAATCAGTACATCTTCACCCACCAGATCAAACGACAAAGCGGTGTGTAAGGCATTGCCGAAGGGGTCGAAGATAGCCGCAAGATCATCAGAGATATTGTCGGGGATCTTAAAGGCATTAATGGCAGGAATAACCAAGTACTCGGCAAAGGCCCCCGGGCGATCAACACCCACACCTTGGGTGTTGCGGCATAGATGACGGCGGCCTGCGCGACAATTACGGCAGTGTCCACAGGTGATATGCCCCTCACCGGAGACTCGATCGCCGATCGCAAAGCCCTCCACCTCACAGCCGACCTCCTCCACAACACCAACATATTCGTGACCAACGGTCATCGGCACCGGAATGGTATTTTGTGCCCATTCATCCCAGTTGTAGATATGAACATCGGTCCCGCAGATCGCTGTTTTACGAATTTTGATCAGCAGGTCGTTGTGTCCAAGCGCCGGTTTCTCAGTGTCGTGTAACCAGATACCTGGCTGAGCTTTCAGTTTGGCAAGCGCTTTCATTGGATAACCCCTAGCTCACGCCCCACCCGGATAAAGGCGTCAATCGCTTGATCAAGCTGCGCGCGAGTATGAGCTGCCGACATCTGGGTACGAATACGTGCGGCTCCCTTTGGCACCACTGGAAACGAAAAACCAATCACATAGATGTCGTAGTCAAGTAGCCGGTCTGCCATACGGCTCGCCAGTTCCGCATCACCAATCATCACGGGAATAATCGCATGATCAGCACCTGCCAGTGTAAAACCTGCGGCTGTCATACGCTGGCGAAAATAGCGGCTGTTATCTTGCAACTGCTCGCGCAGACCTTCACCCCTCTCCACTAACGCCAACGCAGTTTGGGTAGCCTGTACAATGGCAGGCGCCAGTGAGTTTGAAAACAGATAGGGCCGTGATCGCTGCCGTAACCAATCGATCACTGGCTGTTTCGCCGCGGTGTATCCACCAGAGGCACCACCAAGCGCCTTTCCGAAAGTACCGGTTAAGATATCTACCCGCCCCATCACGTTGCAGTATTCGTGCGAGCCACGCCCGTTCTCTCCGATAAAGCCAACCGCATGGGAGTCATCCACCATAACAAGCGCATCATACTGGTCAGCAAGATCACAGATCGCCGCAAGATTAGCGATCACTCCATCCATCGAGAACACACCATCCGTGGCAATCAAACGCACCCGCGCATCCTGTGCTGCTTTTAGGCACTCCTCTAACGCCTGCATATCGTTATTGGCATAGCGCATCCGCTTCGCTTTACTCAACCGAACGCCATCGATGATACTGGCATGGTTAAGCGCATCGCTGATGATGACATCCTCTTCACCCAACAGGGTTTCAAAAAGTCCGCCGTTGGCATCAAAGCAGGAGGAGTAAAGAATCGCGTCATCCAAGCCTAGAAACTGGCTGAGCTGCTGCTCCAGTTGTTTATGAATATCTTGCGTGCCACAGATAAAGCGTACCGAAGCCATCCCAAAACCATGCTCATCTAGCCCCCGCTTTGCGGCATCAATCAAGCGTGCATCGTTGGCTAACCCAAGATAGTTGTTTGCACAGAAATTGATGACGTCATCGCCCGATGAGAGCCGCACGTGAGCCGCTTGCGCGGACGCGATCTCTCTTTCTGCTTTAAACAGCCCTTCGGCTTTTAGCTCATCGAGCTGCGTCTCGAGTGTTTCATAAAATACCTGACGCTTCATGACCGCCTCCCTATCGACTTATCCTGCTTGAGATTACAGCAAACAGGAATAAAATCCATTATACTGGATAAAAAAATCCAACTTATAGAACAGTTGACTGATGTCGGGAAGAAACGTTCGGATGGGCAGCGGCTGTTGTTAAGCCGCGGTTTTCCAGATCAAGGTTGCCATACGGCCTGTGGTGCGATCACGCCGGTAGGAGAAAAAGCGCACGGCATCCGTAAAGGTGCACAAACCTCCACCATAAACCTGTGTGACACCAGCCGCAGCAAGGCGTAATCTAGCTAAGCCATAGATATCTGCCAGCCATTTGCCCGCATTTGCAGAGGGAACAAAGTACTGCTCAGAAGCGGGCAGGTATTGGCAAAACCGCTCACGCACCTCATCGCCTACTTCGAACGCAGCAGGCCCAATAGCAGGCCCTAGCCACACAGACGTATGGGCACGCTCAAAAGCCTCAAGGGTTGTTTCAAGCACGCCATCGGCCAATCCACGCCAGCCAGCATGAGCCGCACCGACACGTTCGCCATCGGTAAAAAGCACCGGCAAACAATCGGCGGTCATAATGACGCACGCCAGTTGCGCTTGCGAGGTATAGCAAGCGTCCGCTTCTGGAGCCATATGCAGAAACGCGGGTAACGCCTCTATACATCGGGTGCCATGTACCTGCGTTAGCCATTGCGACTGCTCAAGATCGAGCTGCTCTAGCAACTGAGCCCGATTCTCTGCAACATGACTTGGCTGATCCCCCACATGGTCGCCGAGGTTAAGACCGGCGTACGGCCCTTGGCTATATCCACCGATGCGCGTTGTTGCCACAGCTTTAATATGGCTTGGCACAGGCCAATGTGGGGTCAGCAGCTCCATCGCTAGTACTCGTCGTCGTTATTAGCTTTGTCTTTCGCCAGCACATCGAGCAACGCGCTGAAGTCCTCGGGTAGATCCACTTCCCATGACATCAGCTCCCCCGTCACCGGATGCCAAAGCTCAAGCTTTTTGGCATGCAACGCTTGGCGCTTAAAGTTGCGCAACGCCTCTTGCATCGCTTCACTAGCCCCTTTGGGTAAACGGAAACGTCCGCCATATAACTGATCACCCACTAGCGGATAGTTGATGTGCGCCATGTGGACACGAATTTGGTGGGTACGGCCAGTCTCGAGCTTCAGACGGATATGCGTATGGGCGCGGAACTTAGTCAGCATACGGTAGTGCGTCACCGCTTCTTTACCTAAACCAACAACCGCCATCTTCTGACGGCTCTTAGCGTGACGGCCCATCGGCTCATCCACACAACCACCGCCGGTCATCACACCTTGTACGACAGCCTCATATTCACGGCCCATGGAGCGATCTTGCAGCTGAGCCACCAGCTCCGTTTGCGCTTGCAGCGTTTTCGCGACCACCATCAAGCCGGTTGTATCCATATCCAGCCGATGCACGATGCCCGCACGCGGTACAACCGCGATATCAGGATAGTGGTGCAACAGCGCATTCATGAGCGTACCACTGCGGTGCCCCGCTGCTGGATGAACCACTAGGCCCGCAGGTTTATTGACGACCAATATGTCATCATCTTCGTAGACAATATCGAGAGGGATATCCTCACCCACATGGTCTTCGATCTCTTCAACCTGCGCGGTAATAACGATCTTTTCGCCACCGAAAAGCTTCTCGCGCGGTTTCATCTGCTTACCATCAACCGTCACGAAACCTTCTTTAATCCAGCTCGTTAAACGGGAGCGTGAAAAGTCGGAAAATAGCTGCGCTAATATTTGATCTAAACGTTGGCCGGTAAGATCACCGGGCACCAGCGCCTCTCGTTCTATTTTTTCAGACATCAATCTACCAATCGATAACAGCAGTGATTTTGCTTCGCCCGCCGTTGTGTTTAAATAAACTGTTTTTTAACCAATAACCACCAGTATACCTGATCCGGCGATGGTCGCCGAGAATCGGATGGTAACGTATCGGGATTAATTCATGCGGTTGGGAAGAGTTTTTAGCGTCATTGCAGTGTGCTTTTTTGTATCAGCCTGTTCGTGGTTTGGCGGTGATGAAAAGCGGCTACCAGACATTCCAGAGCAACAACTTTACGACGAAGCGATTACAGCCCTTGAGCAACAAGAGTATGAAACCGCTGTGGAAAAACTGCAGATGCTCGAAGCTCGATATCCATTTGGGCGCTACTCCGAGCAAGCACAGCTTGAGTTGATATTCGCATACCACAAAAATTTTGAGCCTGAAGCTGCACGCGCCGCAGCAGATCGCTTTATACGCCTGCATCCCTCACACGAAAACATCGACTACGCATATTATTTGAAGGGGCTAACCGCCTTTGAGCAAGATCAGAGTATGTTCCAGCGATTCTTGCCGATCGACATCGACCAGCGCGATCCTGGTGCGGCACGCAGTTCCTTCGAAAGTTTCTCAACTCTGATTAACCGCTACCCTGATAGCTCCTATGCACCCGATGCTCAAAAGCGCATGTTGTTTTTGAAAAACCGCTTAGCCTCCTACGAGGTCCACGTCGCAAACTACTACATGAAGCGTGGTGCCTACATTGCGGCAGCTAACCGTGGCCGCTACGTGGTGGAAAATCTCAAAGAGACACCGGCAACGCCAGACGCCCTCGCGGTGATGTACCAAGCATACGAGCTATTGGGCGAGCAGCAGTTGGCACAAAGCGCCCGTGATGTTCTCTTGGCAAACTACCCAAATTATCCGCTGAAATCGTACAAGGTTAAGAATACAAGCTTACTGGAAACCGCGACATTTGGTCTGTTTGGCTCCGAGAGCGAAACCGATGATCCACCGCGCCCAACAGTAGAAGATAAGCAAGGCTTAGAAAAGCCAGAGAATGAGGCGCAGAAAGAGCAAGAAACCAAGCGCCCTTGGTATCACAAAGCCACCTTCGGTATCTTTGAATAAAGAGGCACACAATGACCGCAAATGAGATCATCCAAGCGATGCATGTACAGCCTTCCATAGACCCAGCCCAAGAGGTCGAGAAGCGCGTTGCCTTTATCAAACAGCAACTACGCTCGTCAGGTCAGCAGCACCTTATTTTGGGCATCAGCGGTGGCGTAGACTCCTCAACTTGCGGGCGCTTAGCGCAGCTCGCGGTTGAGCAACTCAATGCTGAAACCGACAGTGCACCCTACAAATTTATCGCAGTTCGCTTGCCTTATGGTGTTCAGCAAGATGAAGAGGATGCCCAGCGCGCGCTCTCTTTTATCCAGCCCAGTGAGACGCTCACGATCAACATTAAAGCGGGTGCCGATGGGCTACACAACGAAGTGACCGCCGCCCTTGGCAGTTTGCTGGAGCATAGCGATGCTCATGTCGACTTCGCCAAAGGCAATACTAAAGCTAGAATGCGGATGGCCGCTCAGTATCAAGTGGCCGGTATTTTGGGCGGTTTAGTACTCGGAACAGACCACTCAGCTGAAAACATCACCGGCTTTTATACTAAGTGGGGTGACGGGGCTTGTGACTTAGTACCACTATTTGGTTTAAGTAAGCGCCAAGTACGCCAATTAGCCGACTACTTGGGTGCACCAGAAACCTTAGTTCACAAAACACCGACGGCCGACCTTGAGTGCTTGGAACCACAGAAAACCGACGAGTCTGCGTTAGGTTTAACCTATGATGAAATTGACGACTTCCTCGAGGGCAAGCCGGTTAGCTCGTCAGTTCAGGAGCGCCTGATTGAGATCTATACCAAAACAGAGCACAAACGCCAGCCGATCCCAACAATCTACGATTGATCGAGCACTCAGCGGCAATAAAAAAGCGCCATTCGGCGCTTTTTTGTCTAGTTCATTCGCCCTGCTAATTGGTAAGGCTGCGGATCAATGACCGGATCACGCCCTAACAAGAGGTCAGCATGTAGACGTGTCGACGCAGGAGCCAACACTAACCCATTACGGAAGTGGCCAGCATTAACTGACAAGCCCTGCCATTCTGGCACCCCGCCAATAAAGGGAATGCCCTCTGGAGAGCCAGGGCGCAAACCAGCCCAGTGATGCTCGACATCGTAGTTTGCCAGCTCAGGAATAATGCCTATCGCGGTATCGCGCAGCGACGTGAAAGCCACATCTGTCGTCTGCTTATCAAACCCTTCGTACTCCAATGTGGAGCCCACCAGAATACGCCCATCATTACGTGGGATAACATAACGCCCGCCCATCAGCACAACCCGATTAACCAGCCCAACAGGTGCATTAAAGACCATCATTTGCCCCTTCACCGGCTCCACCGGCAAGCTCACATCAAAACGCTTGAGTAACTCGCCCGTCCATGCCCCGCTGGTAACGATAGTATGAGCTGCCTTGATCTCTGCGCGCGATGTTTTCACGCCCCAAACCCGCCGCCCATCACTCAGCAACCCCGTAACCTCACTATGTTCATGTACAGTAATGTTAGGGTTTAAGACCACGCTTTGCTTTAATGCTGCGCCTAGTCGCGGGTTGCGAATGCTGCTTACTTCTGGCATCCACAATGCAGAGTTATGCCCCGGAGCAAAGTTGGGCTCTCTATTATAGAGGTGCTGTGCATCAACGCGCATCATTGGACGATGGTGCTGCTGCGCCCATTGCAGCGCGTCCTCTTCATCATCCACATCAACCATATACATACCACGCTGGCGCAATTCAGGATCCAATCCGGTTTCCTCTAGCAGATCTTGAGAAAGGTGCAGATAACTCGATTGAGACCATGTCGCCAACTGTGTCACTGGCGTTGAGTAGCGCCACGGATAAAGTGGAGAGACGATCCCGCCTCCTGCCCAAGACGACTCGCGCGCACATTCGCCCTTATCAATCAGTGCGACTGTTGCACCTGCCTGAGCCAACTCACGCGCTAGCATCATACCGATAACGCCAGCACCCACGATTGCAAAATCATTCACTCTATTCACCACCAAACTACCAGTTTTGCTCTGATCGAATACGACCAACATTGTTGAGGACGAGTTTCTTTTGATAACCACTCGCGGTGTGCAGCAACTCAAACGTACCGTTGGCAAGCGCTGGCCGGCCTGAGCCTGCATAGACTAAGTAATCACCGCGACCCCAGCTTACTGCCAGCCCCGCGGAGAAATCAACTTGATAGATCAACGTATCGCTCCCTGGCGTAAAGCGCCTATCGCGATTGGCATCATGGAAGACTAACATCCCGTGCTGCCAAGGCTTACGCCCTCTGCCTGATGTCCCCGCACATTGGGAAACGCCGTCTGCAACACTGCACACGTGTAGCGCATTACCTGTTTTGACAGCTTCCGAGCGGGCCTGGCGAAGGACTTCTCGTACCTGCAGGCTACCCGTATTGAGATCGATTTTAGCGATAAGGTCGGTGAATGCGGGAACCGCAACCGTAATAAGCACGATCGCAACTGTAGTGGTCACCATAAGCTCAATGAGCGTGAAGCCGCATTGAGCACGCGAGATTTTGATATCCATATCCCTTCCAACATCCTTGTTGTCCGCTCAATGAGTGAGGCTTTTCCGTTGCCTACTTCGAGTCAATGCTCACCAAATCCATTTGGTATTCATAGCACTGAAATTACATACTACTGCCAACAGTAAGCGACATCCTTCGAACCGGTTTCAGATCGCACGCCTAGGTTGTTAATACCCAGCGTGCCGCATTTACTATCTCCCGATTGAGCCCCCTTTGGCACGGCAGTAATCGTGTAGGTCGTGCCTGCGCCGTTTACAACAGGTAACGGGAAGTTGTAACGATCCGCTAAGTCGTTTGTACAGCCGCTTAACGGCCAATCCGCAGCGCCAATGGCATAGCTCATCGGCGTTGCTGTCGCAAACCGGCGTTCCATCCCTTGCCCCAACTCCAGCAAACACCCTGTTGCGGTAGCACGCCACGTATTTAGAACATGCTCTTGGTAGCTCGGTAACGCAACGGCTGCCAAGATGGCAACGATAGCGACCGAGATCATCAACTCAATTAACGAGAAGCCGAACTGCTTCATTCCGTAAAGACCTCGATTTTTGTAATTAGGGGTAGCTGCTTCTTTTTGCCAACTGTGTACTCAAACTTGATCTGCATATTTCGCTTGAGAGACATTATGGAAATAGGCTTACCCATCTCGGTTACTGGGGCATATTTAGCGATCTTATAGCGATCTCCTTCAACCACCAGCTCACGTTTCTCCGCAGTAATTTTGATCTTTTCGATTGAGCCCATGAAGAACAGCGGCTTGGCAGAGGCCATTGCACTCGCTAATGCGAGTATCAACACTATTGTCCACCGGTAAAGATTCATCATTGTGTGACCTCCTGCCAAGACTGACGGTTTTGTAGAAGTGCGTTTGCGTTTGCTCCCAAGCGCTCTAAGCCAAGATAGATCTGCTCACCAAAGTCATCCACCATGGTATTGAAGCCAGCGGCCTCTCCCACTTGGACGCCCGTGTAAGGGCCGTCTTTAGAATCAAACTTACCATCTTCGTAAAGATCCCAAGTCGATTGCAGCTGCTTGCCATCTTTACTACCAAGTTGATAGATCCAAGAAACACCACCAGGTAAACATTCATCATTTCCGGGTGTTGTGGAGATAAAGAAGACTCGATCACCGCGCACTTCAGGCGCGTTAATAACACGCTCCCCGTTTTCAGCGCCATATTTCAGATCGAGATACCAACCTTGCTCGTTTGTCATCGCGTAGTCAGAAGTCTCTCTCACCAGACGAGGCTCGGTCGTATCATCAGCGGGGTCATCAGTACCTTTTGTATCGGTAAATGTTGCCGTTTTCTCAGATGTAATAATCTGTTTAAGGAGATTGCTTCGTGATACCGGTGCGCCTTTATCTAGGATGCCATAAAGGCTCTGTAACCCGCCGGCTGCTGCATTGTTATCATCGATCTCTAGGTGTTTACCAGTTCCGAAAAACACCATCAATCCAACACCATCACTTGTAAAGCCAGTGGATATACCCGACGTTATCGGCTGAGTTGTACCACAACTGCCGCTTGGGCAAGCCGTAAACAGTTTATAGCCTAGTTTCCAGCTAGAGGTTGAGCTGCCGGTGACATCAAACTTCCAAACATTGCCAAATAGATCTCCTGCATAGATGTAATCCGCTTTAAAGTCGCCATCTACATCAACGGGTGTCGCCGTTGATATTCCATTAGGCCGGTTCTTACCGGTCGGATCGGCACTCGCACCCACACCAGTATTGAGCTTAATGAAGTTCTTGCTGGCAAGGTCAACAATGTAAACAACCGCGTTACCTGTCCCGCTGACATGATCGTCGCTCACGGTGTTGTTATAGCCATTGCCAAATACAGCGTACCAACGGCCATCTTGCATCTTAACGATCTTTGGACGCCCATAAACGTATCCAAGGTCAGCATCGTCGGCATCAGTGAACTCCCACATGAAAAGGTTCGCAGCATTGCTATCTGACTCACCGAAGCTGGCGGGGTTAGTCACATCAAGGGCATAAACACTTTGCGCACCTTTACCTAATCCACCTGTCAGTACCGTTCTCCATGCACCATTCACGAACGCATCAACAACCGTTGGCGTCGCATCTACAAAGTAGCGGTGGGTATAACCGGTATCAGCCAGCTCTTTTAATCTAGGCAGCAAAGATCCTGGGACAAAAGCCATACGCTCCACCCCTGTGTTGGCATTAAAGCCATGCAACATACCATCGTTTGCGCCGACATAGATCATGGGTTCACGGTTGCGATTCGCAGCAACAAACGATGAGTAATCGGGCCCTTCTAAGCTATCTTTATATCGCCCATTAGGACGCCCTTTGTACTGAGGTGCAGAGTTAACAATATCTGCTAATGCGGAGGTTCTTGTACGGTAACCACTGACATCGAAACTCGCATCGCTGGTATTACGCCCACGTAGGTACTGCAACATCGCCTGCTCACCATTGAAGAACTCTGTACGCTGAGCAGCGTTGAATGTTCCCCAACGAAAGCGCTTACCGCTATTCCCTAGGTTGGTAAATATGCGCCGAGAGTTCCACCCGGGCATCTTATCCTCTGCACTCCATTGCGCACCTTGAGGACCGCTACCACTGGTTAAAACATCGCCATAGTCCGGGCTCGTTTTATCTGTCTCAACCCCAAAACTCAGCAGGTCACCGCTCCAATCAGCGGTATGGAACTTCGCTTGATATACCGAGGATCCAGACTGAACACGCCCGGTATTTGCCGCAACAGCCGTGGCACTCGTGGATTTATCAGAGATATCTAGCAGCGCCCGTTTAAGAACGTCAGTTAACTGTTGAGCATTGGTGGCCGTGAAGTACAAACCGTTCCCGTACTGCGCGGCATCTTGCAACATATTGTTTTGCGTCGCAAAACCGACGGTATAGGTGTACATGTTTTGTACTTTGAACAATGGGTCGTTGTAGCTCTGCCCCGAATTATCTGGAGCAGTGGTATTTTTAAAGTCGATATCCCAAGCGAATTTGGCTATATCGTCCAAATAAAGTGTGCCACCTTCACCATCACTGTTAGGATCAAAACCATCAGAAAAGTGCGGAAAATTTGGGTGCTGGCTTGAGCTCGTAGCAGGGTGCAAGCCATCCCAATCAGGAAACGCACTGCCTGCTGGCACATCCTTATCGCCAGAAGGAAAGCTTGTCGGAAAGGTCTTGTCCCGGGTTGGGAAGCCATCAGTAATCGCTATCGTAAAGTTTGACTGGCAGCGATATTGAATGGGACTTGTGTATGAGACATTCCGATAAGGGCTCGTCATCCCACGGAAATAGCGAGTCACCTCATAGAGAGCTTCAGCCAATGGCGTCCATGTGCTAGCGGTGTAGCCGGATATGGAGCTGATAATACTAGCGGTGTTAGCTCCACAAGACTGATCAACAGTAGCGCCATCGTTGGAACTATTAAAACGCGCTACACCAAAGCGCATCTTCGGGGTGTTTTGTACAATGTCAGAGGCTACCTGCTTTGCCACCCCCATACGCGTCTGCTGCGGAAAACCCGCAACAGCACGAAGGTCGGTGCCACTGGGGTACTTATCCAGTAGGTAGTTGAGGTACTCGCCGTAATATCGAGTATCCCCTGACCCTTCTGGCGTTGGCGCAATCATACATTTATGCGTGTTGGTGCTCGGTTTAAGAAAACGCCTATGTGGCCAAGAGCAACTACCATCATCCATGTAGCCAAAATAATAGGTGTTGCCATTATTTATCCAATAATAGTTACCGTTGGTATGCAAATACGCCCAACGATCAGCATTGCCCAGCGTTCCAGGAACAAAGCCATCTTCAAACACCATATTGTTCATGCTGCCCGAGTTATCAATCAGTAACATGACATTTGGCTCAACACTACTCGAGACAGATAGCGGGGTATCCGCCAAATCTAGCGGGGCCGCGGAAGAGTGCGCTGAATACACCAGCGCACTGGCCAGCAGCAAACGGTATGATGAGTTATTTCCCGACACAGACTCTCTCCCTTCTATTCGAACCGACGTGAAAATAGTGTCTGCAAGATGGACTCAGATACGTCCGTACCGCCTGCAGCTTTTGATGTGACACGGTAGTAGTCTAGACCCGGCTGCTCTCCATCTCCGATATCAGCACTAAACGGCGTAAACGCTACATACTCCACCAGCACCTTCGGCTTGGCCTTCAAGCCCATGCGATCAAAATCAGTTTGATCGGAGACTGGCGAGATCACAGCGTTGGCCATATTTTTAAAATCACCATAATCGATCGCCCGAGCATCCCAGTCAGCCGGGCTCCTAAACAGCTGAGTTTTAGCGTCCACGGCTAAAGCCTCTTCGGAATTAATAATACGGCAGTTCGACGTACATCCAGCCCACGTATTACCTTTCTCAATATTATCCAAAGACTGTAAAAAGCCCCGTTCCACATAACGCAAAGCGAGTTCACTGTTCTGGAATGCCATTTCGGAGTCGCGCATATTCGCTGTCATTTTGTCTTGCATGCCGGTCCCTTGCATGGCACTTACACCGATCATTGTTAACAACAGCATCATCACAAGACCGATAATCAGCGCCGCACCGCGCTCTTTCCGTGGATAACGATATTCAGCCAACTTCATACTCCTCAATTTCTTAAGGCACCTTATTACGCAATGCTACAGTTGTGGAGAACATGCGATAGAGGCGCCCATCAGAGATATCGACGCCATTAAAAGGCGCAGGCAGTGCAGCAGGAGGATCAGATACAAGCCCCGGCTCACCAGCAGCAAGCAACAGATCTAGCTTCACTGCAACAATACCTCCAGATGACCACTCAGCGGCAGTAATCGCAGTGGCATCTGCAAAGCGATTTGGAAACCGGTCACTGTCTGTATCGACACCATATTGAATATTCAGGCCCTCGACATTTTCAGCGATCGCCGCGTTGTTACGAAACAAAGCTAGCTGCCCATTCGCAGCCGCATCTGGCGCAACATAATAAACAGCAAGCCCTGCGGGCGTTTCACTGCCATCCACCAGCATGGCATCGCTGACACGACCATTAACACTGTTGGCCGCAATTTCAGGCGTCGAGGGCTGACCTTGTTCAACACCAAACACACTGCGCTGGTTCAGGTTTTTCAGGACACCATAGGTACCAAGAAAGTCATCGAAGCCCGATGAGCGCAAATCAGTTTTCATGATTTCAAGGGCGAAGCGGCTTGTCTCTTGCACTCGAAACAACGCATCCTGCAAACGATATGTTTGGTTCGATGAAAGAAAAATATTGATCACGCCAGTCATGAGCACCAATCCGAGGAGCATGGCGATCATCAACTCGATCAAAGAGAGACCTTGCTGCTTTGCAAAGCGCATATTTAATGGGGTCATAGGCTCGTCAGGAAGTTGTATACTGCTTCCGCTCCGTTGGCGTTGTCTCTGTCTTCGTCCCACCATATGGCAATTTCAAACTCAACCAAGTCGCCGTTGACGTTAGTGGTAATGGCACCCTGCCCACCGGGGAGTTGATTAGCCACTTCACCTAACCACTCAGTAATTTCTGCATCAACAGGCGCCGTGTTACCCGGCGCAGCCGCACCGCGCGCATGGTCAAAATCGCCATCCTCAGCCTCCTCTTGATGACTGCGAATTCGATCTGACATGTCGTAAGCAAGGTTGATCGCGATTGTGCGCTGATAAGACTGGGTATTTAGGCGCACTGCATCAAACATGAGCGTTGCCATACCAACAAGTCCGACCGAAAGCACCAATACCGTAATCAGCACCTCTAACAACCCCACTCCACGCTGCCCGCGCAGATGAGGTAACATATTAGTCGCCGCGGGACATCTAAGGGCAGTTTGTTCGTGTAACACTGACTCTTCCCATCGCATTGATTCGAATGACGCGCTGCGCATCGCCGGTACAGCCGGTGTAGCGCGCATTAATTCTGACAGGGCCTGCACTGGTAAGGCGCCCTGTACCGTTAAATTCTATCGTGGCATTTCCGTTCGCTTGCTGAATCGCTGCGCCCGGAGGCGGTGCCATCCAGACCTGCAGTTGCGCATTGGCATCATCACGCAGCGACCACCCTTGGTTCCAGTCGAGCGTACAACCACCATTAGCTCCAGGGCACAGCCGTACCGTCGCGTTGCGTTTGATCGCTTCGCTGCGGGCAGTATTGAGAGAGGTGACTAAATCGTTCGCGACGGTTGCCGAACGCAGATTGCGAATAAAGTCCACAAAGCTAGGAACCGCCACAGCGGCCAATATCACAGCAACCGACATCGTTACCATCAACTCGATCAGAGTAAAACCACGGTGGGCTGACTTCGTACGTTCCATTCTTTTCCATAAGTGCCAAAGTCCCTTTTCTGTTACATCTGCGATCCGTGCAAATATCCATAAGTTTAGGTGACAAGACTGTGCACTTTGTGTACAGCCAAAATGAGTATAGGCTCAAACGGGCGTTCAAGCCATATTAATCAGAAAGGAATCTTTTGCATCATTGTGACGCAGATTAACTACAGAGGTTATTCACCTACCGAGAGGATTTCAACATCAAATTCGAGTGTTTGCCCAGCTAGGGGGTGATTAAAATCAACTTCGACTTTGTTGTCGTCAAATGAGCGAATCACACCCGGAAGCTCCCCCGTTGGATCTTGAAAAGAGACCACGAGGCCCGGCTCAAGCTCCATGCCTTCAAATGCACTGCGCTCCATCACCTGCATATTACTTGGGTTAGGCATGCCAAAACCGTTTTCAGGAAGGATCTCGTGGGTTTTACGCTCACCCGCTTTCATCCCAAACAATGCAGCTTCGAAGCCTGCCAGCATATTGCCATCGCCAATCACAAATGAAGCGGGGTCACCTGCAAAGTTATCGTCAACCACATCCCCTGACTTCAAGCGGATTGCAAAGTGAAGCGTCACTTTTTTCTCAGGGCCAACAACTATGTCTGTCATATCTACCTTCCTCGAATCACGATGCGCAGCTACGTGCTCTCATCGGCTTCGCTTTCAAAAAATATCATATCGATGATCATTAAAACGGTACCCACCGTGATGGCTATATCAGCGATATTAAAGGCAGGGAAGTAATGGACATCGTAGTAAACAGAGATAAAGTCAACGACATAACCCAGATAAACCCGGTCATGCAAATTGCCCAATGCTCCGCCGAGGATCAATGCCAACCCTGTCGCTAACCACCACTGACGCGGCTCAGTGCGCTTAAGCCACACTAATAGTACGGTACTCACCACGATAGCGATCACGATAAAAAACCAGCGCTGCCAGCCTTCTTCTCCTGCCAAAAAACTAAACGCAGCCCCCGTATTGTAGAGAAGTGTCATATCCAACCCAGTAAACACTGGATTCGGAACTCCGTAGCTCAACACTTGTTGCGCGTAGTCTTTGCTAACAAGATCAGCGACCACAATAAATGCGGTCAACCATAACCATTTTAGAGAACCCACAGCACCTTCCCACTCATTGGCCGATGCACCCAGTGGGCATCGGCCGCTGCGATTTAAGCAAATTGACGAGCTTCGCCTTCGCCATAGACATTTTCGATACAGCGATTACACAGCTCTGGGTGCTCTGCGTTGCTACCCACCTCTTCACGATGGTGCCAGCAACGCTCACACTTGGCATGTTCAGAGGCTTTCAAAGCAACTTTCAAACCATCCAGCTCTGTCGCGCGGGCACCATCAATCGCATCAGCCAGTGGCGCAACCTGTGCTTCTGACGTAATGAGAACGAAGCGCAGTTCAGCATCAAGACGCGCCAAGTCTGCAGCGATCTGCTCATCAGCAAACAGTACAGCCTCTGTTGATAGCGATGCTTTCACCAGCTTTTCGTTACGGGCCTCTTCTAGCGCCTTATTCACGGCGCTCTTCACAGCCAAGATACGCTCCCAGTAATCACGACCAAACGCATCGTCATCTGCCAGCTCAAACAAGCCCTCGTACCACGTCTCTAGGAAAATACTCTCGCCTTTTT
Source organism: Neptunomonas sp. XY-337 (assembly GCF_004959845.1). Classification (NCBI taxonomy): domain Bacteria; kingdom Pseudomonadati; phylum Pseudomonadota; class Gammaproteobacteria; order Oceanospirillales; family Oceanospirillaceae; genus Neptunomonas; species Neptunomonas sp. XY-337. The sequence continues at coordinate 30,319 of NZ_SPLL01000009.1, forward strand.
CACCAGGTAGCGCTGCGTAGATCTCCTCGGCAGTAAAGCTCAGCACCGGTGCAATCCAGCGAGTAATCGCTTGAGCGATATGATAAAGCGCAGTTTGTGCAGAGTGGCGCGCCAGACTATCTGCTTTCGTTGTGTACTGGCGATCTTTGATAATATCGAGGTAGAAACCACCTAGCTCCTGTACACAGAAGTGGTGTACTTGCTGATACACATCCAAGAAACGATAGTTGCGATACGCCTCCTGAACCTTCTGCTGCAAGCGTGCTGCCGCATCCACGGCCCACCGATCCAGTGCCAGCATATTTTCAGGAGCCACTAGATCGGTTTCTGGGTTGAAACCATTCAAGTTCGCCAACAAGAAGCGAGATGTATTACGGATACGACGATACGAGTCTGCTGTACGTTGCAGGATCTGCTTCGATACTGCCATTTCACCAGAGTAGTCGGTCGATGCGATCCATAGGCGCAAAATATCAGCCCCCAAGGTGTCCGTAACCTCTTGCGGAACAATCACGTTACCGAGCGACTTAGACATCTTGTAGCCCTTCTCATCCACGGTGAAACCGTGAGTTAAAAGTGCTTTGTAAGGAGCGTGACCATCAATCGCGCAACCGGTCAATAGCGATGAATGGAACCAGCCACGGTGCTGGTCCGAACCTTCTAAATAAAGGTCCGCGCGTGGGCCTTGATCATGACCCATCGGGTGGGAACCACGCATCACGTGCCAATGCGTTGTACCAGAATCAAACCAGACATCTAGCGTATCTGTAACTTTTTCGTACTGATCAGCCTCATCACCCAGCAGTTCAGCAGGCTCCAGCTTAAACCATGCTTCGATACCCTCTTCATCCACACGCTGCGCTACCTGCTCCATCAACGCAACGGTCTCAGGATGCAACTGGCCACTTTCTTTGTGTAGGAAAAACGGGATAGGCACGCCCCAGTTACGTTGACGAGAGATACACCAGTCAGGGCGATTCGCGATCATGCTGTGCAAGCGTGGTTTACCCCAATCAGGTACAAACTGAGTCTCTTCGATTGCAGCAAGCGCCTTATCGCGCAGTGAGCCTGATTGGCCCTCAACGCCATCCATACCCACAAACCACTGTGCCGTCGCACGGTAGATCAACGGTGTTTTGTGGCGCCAGCAGTGCATGTAGCTATGCTTAATTGTCTTGTGGCACAACAAACGATCAGCGTCTGCCAGTGCTTTGACGATATCGCCATTTGCTTCCCAAATATCCATACCGCCGAACAACGGCAGATCGTCGATGTAGACACCATCGCCCTTAACGATATTTAGGATCTCATCAAACTGCATGCCGTAACGGCGACATGTTGCAAAGTCATCTTCACCATAGGCTGGCGCTGAGTGAACAATGCCCGTACCAGCACCCAACTCAACATAGTCGGCGAGGTAGATCGGAGAGCTACGCTCGTAAAGCGGGTGGCGGAAACTGATATGTTCCAGTTGCGCACCCGCAGTCTTGGCAACGATAGCCCCTTCAAGCTCGAAGCGCTCCAACGCGCTTTCGACAAGTTCAGCCGCAATAACGAGTAGTTTGGCGCCGGTATCGACCAGCGCATACTCAAACTCTGGGTGAACATTCATCGCTTGGTTCGCAGGAATTGTCCAAGGCGTTGTCGTCCAGATCACAGCAAAGGCTGGCTTTGCAAGCTCACTTAAACCAAAGGCTGCAGCCAGCTTATCCGCTTCTTCGCAAACAAACGCCACATCGATCGCTGATGATTTTTTATCCGCGTACTCAACTTCCGCCTCTGCCAGTGCAGACCCACAATCAAAACACCAGTTAACCGGCTTCAAACCTTTGAAAACGTAACCGCCTTCAACCATTTTCGCCAACGCACGGATCTCGCCTGCCTCATTGGCAAAGCTCATGGTTTTGTACGGGTTGTCCCACTCGCCAAAGATACCAAGGCGGATGAAGTCCGCTTTCTGGCCTTCAATCTGCTCTTGCGCATAACTACGACACAGTTCGCGGGTTTTATCCGCGCCCATATCCTTGCCGTGCGTGACCTCAACTTTGTGCTCAATCGGCAAGCCGTGACAGTCCCAACCCGGCACGTAAGGTGCGTCGTAACCATCCAGTGTTTTAGACTTGATGATCATATCTTTGAGCACTTTGTTCACAGCGTGCCCAAGGTGGATATTACCGTTGGCGTACGGAGGGCCATCGTGTAGTACAAACGTTGGACGACCAGCGCTAATCGCACGAATCTTTTGGTAAATCCCCTGCTCCTGCCACGCTTTCAACATGTCGGGTTCGCGCTTGGCTAGGTTGCCGCGCATCGGGAATGCCGTATCCGGCAGATTCAGTGTTGCTTTGTAGTCGGTCATCGCACTTATTCCACGTTTAGTTAGTGTGCAAAAAAGCTTCTCGCAGCCTCAATGTCACTCGAAATTTGTTCTTTAAGAGCAGCCAGCCCATCGAACTTTTGCTCGGCTCTTAAAAATGTTTTGAATTCTACCCTGAGCAGCGTGCCATAGAGGTCGCCACAATAGTCTAAAAGGTGCACTTCCAGCACCGGCTGCGTACCCGATACCGTCGGGCGCATGCCTATGTTAGCAACGCCGTTGCCAAGCAGTTGATCTTGATGGTGAACCGTGACGGCATATACGCCATGCAAGGGTGCAGCATATTTGTGCATACGGATGTTCGCCGTTGGGACACCCAACTGCCGCCCTAGCTTTTGGCCATGCATCACGCGTCCGCTAATGCAATAAGGGCGCCCTAGCAATCGTTGCGCTTGTGCGAAGTTATTGTCTAGCAATACATTACGCACACGAGTGCTACTGACTCGCTCATCATCAATCAGGTAAGTTTCAGTGTTCGCAACCGAAAACCCTCGTTGCTTACCCACCTCTTTGAGCATGTCGTAGTCACCAGAGCGATCACAGCCAAAACGGAAGTCATCGCCCACCACGAAATGCTTGACGGCCAAGCCTTCGAGCAGCAATTGATCGACGAAAGCTGCTGCAGACATACTCCGCAGCGTTTTATTGAAGCCAAGGCAAACCACACGATCAATACCCTGAGCTTGCAGCAGTTCCACTTTTTCGCGAAAGCGGGTCAGGCGTGGCGGTACATTCTCCCCTCCGAAGAACTCACGCGGCTGCGGTTCAAATATGATGACCGTTGTCGGCAAGCCCAGCTCAGCAGCTTTAGCTTTAACTTGCGCAAGAACGCGCAAGTGCCCCTGATGCACACCATCGAAGTTACCGATAGTTGCAACACAGCCACGATGCTTTTCTCTGAGGTTATGCAGTCCGCGAATCAGTTCCATGGATCTCAAAAGCTTGGAAAATAAACGCGCGATTATAGCTCAGATAACATACAACGAGTACCCAAAACGGCTACTCAGCGCGAAAATCGCGGATTCGCATCCCCGTTAAGAGCAGCGTACCGAAATATCCGACCACACCAGCTACTACAACCAGCAGCATTGTCATAGCTCGCCACCAGACATCCCCCGCGAACCAATCACCCTCAGCCGGTGTTAACCAGAGAATCAAACCGGCCAGAACAGTTAGCGCAAGCATCAGGCGGCCAATCAGCAAACCCCACCCGGGCTGCCAAACGAAAACGCCCTCTTTCAACAACCCACGCAACAATAACCCAGCGTTCAAAAAAGCAGACAAGCTGGTTGCCAGTGCCAACCCAACATGCTGCAGCGGCCAGATCAAAACAAGATTAAATACCATGTTTGCAGCCATCGCCTGCACCGCTATTTTGACCGGCGTTTTCGTATCTTGGCGCGAAAAATATCCGGGTGCCAAAACTTTGATCAGCATGAACGCAAGCAAACCACAGCCATACGCGCGTAAGCTCATCGCGGCCATCGCGATATCACGCTCAGTTAAGGCCCCATACTTAAACAGCGTAATCAGTAGCGGCTCTGCTAGTAAAATAAGCGCCAGAGCGGAAGGCAAACCGATCAGCAACACCATGCGAAACGCCCAATCTAGGGTACGAGCGAATGCATCTGCTGACGCATTCGCATGCTTGCGTGAGAGGCTTGGCAAAATCACGGTAGAGATGGCGATACCAAACACGCCTAGTGGTAGCTCTGACAAGCGATCCGAGTAATAGAGCCAAGAGACGCTGCCGCTTTGCAGAAACGATGCCAGTACGGTATCAAGCAACAAGTTAATCTGCGCCACAGAAACACCAAACATCGCAGGTAACATTAATTTCAATATGCGCTGCACGCCTTCATCGCGCCAGCCCCAAACAGGCTTAGGCAGCAGCTTTAAGTGGCGCAAGAAGGGCAGTTGAAACGCCAACTGCAACGCACCCGCCATCAGCACACCCCAAGCCAGTCCCACAACTGGCTCATCAAAGAGCGGAGCTAAAAAGTATGCCGATGCGATCAAGCTAATATTCAATAACACGGGGGTAACCGCAGGCACTGCAAAACGCCCATAGCTATTTAGAATGGCGCCAGCAAATGCCGTTAGAGAGATCAACATCAGATAGGGAAAGGTGATCTGAAGCATCTGCGCAGCCAACGCAAACTTCGCAGGCTGATCTGAGAAACCGGGTGCAAAGAGCGTAGTAACCACCGGAGCCCCCCAAATCGCCAGCAGTGTTACCACCAATAGCACCACACCCAACGTTCCAGCCACGCTGCCAACAAGGTGCTGTACATCAGCAAACGCACGCCGTTCACGATACTCGGATAGAACTGGCACAAACGCCTGAGAAAAGGCGCCCTCTGCAAAAAGGCGACGCAAGAAGTTAGGGATCTTAAAGGCAACGAAAAAAGCATCCGCGCTATCACTCGCACCAAAGAAGTTGGCAATGACGACATCACGCACCAACCCCAAAATACGCGACAGCATCGTCATCACACCCACAACACCACTCGAGCGCAACAGGCTTGGCACCTTCTGCTGGGCTGCTACATCTTTATCCACTCTCAACGTCCCTTCGTTATTGCTGCGCGCATGTTAATCCTTTACCTAGAAAATTTCTTGCTTTTTTATTGACACCTGTACAGAAAATATGAATAATTTCGCCCTCCAAATCTAGTACAACATGTGCTGGATACTTTTTAACTTGACTATATAAGGAGCCGGATCGTGGCTAACTCCGCAGGATCCCGTAAACGTGCTCGCCAGGCGGAAAAGCGTCGTCAGCATAACGCTAGCCTCCGCTCCATGGTTCGCACATACATGAAGAAAGTTGCTGCTGCCATCGAAAGCGGTGACAAAGCTGCTGCTGCAGAAGCTTTCAAAGCTGCTCAGCCAATCATGGACTCTTCAGTGAACAAAGGCATCTTCCCTAAGAACAAAGTTGCCCGCACTAAGAGCCGCATGAACGCAAGCATCAAAGCAATGGCATAAGCTATTGCTTATAAAAAAAACCGGCATCAGCCGGTTTTTTTATGTCCATAATTTGGCGTTACGCTAACACCAAATTATCACGATGCACTAACTCTTCCTCGCTAACATAGCCCAGCAACGCACCAATGTCTGCACTCGGGTGACCCATCAGCTTTGATGACTCTTCAGCACTGTAATTCACCAGCCCGCGCGCAATCACATTGCCCGACTCATCTGCCATCAGCACCATCTCACCCCGCGTAAAGTCACCACTCAAACCGATCACACCCGCGGGCAGTAGACTTTTACCACGCTCTTGCAGCGCCTTCACAGCCCCTGCATCAAGCACCAGCGTGCCACGCGCTTGCAAATGCCCTGCGATCCACTGCTTCCGCGCAGCCATGGGTGAGCGCTCTGGCGTTAAGAGCGTACCCACCTGCTCGCCACGACGCACACGCAAGAGCACATCATCCTCTCGACCACTGGCGATAATGGTGACAGCACCTGAGCGCGCAGCCAGCCTAGCAGCCCGCACCTTCGTCGCCATACCACCGCGCCCCAGCTTTCCACCACCGCCAGCAACTGCCACGATCGCCTCATCTTCAGCGCGCGCCTCGGAGATCAATGTGGCACTTTTGTCAGTCCGCGGATCAGCGGTAAACAAACCCTGCTGATCCGTTAACAAGATTACGCCATCCGCTTCCACGAGATTAGCCACCAACGCAGCCAGCGTATCATTGTCGCCAAAGCGAAACTCATCCGTCGCCACGGTATCGTTCTCGTTCACAACAGGGACAACACCCATATCCAACAGGATACGCAGCGCAGAACGCGCATTCAGATAACGACTACGCACCTTGTGGTCATCATTCGTCAACAACACCTGCGCAGTTTGCATACCATGGCGACTAAAATTGGCTTCGTAAGCTTGCACCAAACCCATCTGACCAACCGCAGCCGCAGCTTGAAGACGACCCAAGTCTTCGGGCCGATTCGTCCATCCAAGACGCGTCATCCCTTCAGCAACGGCACCTGATGACACCAGCACTAGCTCTACACCATCCCGTTTGAGCTCAGCCAACTGATCGACCCAACGTTCGATCGCAGCCACATCCAAACCCTGACCATCATTGGTCAGCAGCGCACTACCAATCTTTACCACCCAACGACGGGCACGCTTTAACTTGTCACGACCTGCAGCCACAACAACTCCCTCTATCTACCGCACATACTCAACATCGACATCGTAATCATCGTCATCGAAGTCGTCGTCATCTTCAGCCGCCTCTTTACGCGCACGCATCTCTGCACGCAAGCGCTCGATATGTAGCCGCGCCTCTGCATCAATCATGGCACGCACTTCGTTCTCTTGTTCTTGCAACTCTGGATCATCCGCAAACGCCTGAGCACGCTCATCCAAGAAGTTCTGCAGATCACCAACCAAAGGCTGAGTACCCTCACCACTAATCGCCGCAATACGATACACCGGCCCTTGCCACTGCAATGCATCTACAACAGCCTGACAGCGCTCTTCGAGCTCTTCGGCAGGCACCATATCGATTTTATTTAGCACCAACCAACGCGGCTGATCAGCCAACGTTTGGCTAAATTTCGCCAACTCTTCAACAGCCACAGCCGCTGCCTGCGCTGGTGTCACCTCATCCCACGGCGCCATATCCACAAGATGTAGCAAGACACGGTTACGCGCCAAATGCTTCAAGAAGCGAATACCAAGGCCCGCACCCTCTGCAGCACCTTCGATGATGCCCGGGATATCAGCAACCACAAAACTGCGGTTACGCTCGGTACGCACAACCCCCAAACTAGGCACCAGTGTTGTAAATGGATAGTTAGCCACCTTTGGCGTTGCTGCAGATACCGCGCGCACAAACGTCGACTTACCCGCATTTGGCAACCCCAGCAAACCGACATCCGCAAGCACTTTGAGCTCGAGTTTAAGGTTACGCAGCTCACCTGCAGAGCCGTTAGTCGTCTGGCGCGGCGCTCGGTTCACACTGCTTTTAAAGCGTGTATTACCCAACCCGTGAAAACCGCCTTGCGCCACTTTTTCGCGCTGACCAACTTCAGTTAAATCCATTAGGACTTCATTGGTGTCGATATCTATCACCGTGGTGCCCACCGGCACCTTCAGAATAAGATCTTCACCCTTTGAGCCGGTACAGTTACGCCCCATACCGCCTTCACCATTCTGCGCTTTATAACGGCGCGTGTAGCGATAATCAATCAAGGTGTTTAACCCTGAATCTGCTTCCAAGTAGATGGAACCGCCGTCACCACCATCGCCGCCATCCGGACCACCCTTGGGAACATACTTCTCTCGACGAAAGCTCAGGCAGCCATTACCACCTTTGCCCGCTTCAACCGATATCGTCGCTTCATCAACAAATTTCATTTTTCACCTCCCAAGAGCCCTAGATCTTAACTTAGCGCACGCAAATATCAGAAACAAAAAAAGCCCCGCAAGGCGGAGCTTTTTTCAGCAACGAAGACCTGCCTTATGCAGATACGATGCTGACGTATTTGCGGTTTTTAGGGCCTTTTACTTCAAACTTCACAACACCGTCTGACTTAGCAAACAGCGTGTGGTCTTTACCCAAACCTACATTGTTGCCTGCGTGGAACTTAGTACCGCGCTGACGAACGATAATGCTACCTGCAGACACAACTTGACCACCGTAGCGCTTAACACCTAAGCGCTTCGATTGGGAGTCGCGACCGTTACGAGTAGAACCACCAGCTTTCTTATGAGCCATTACCTATCTCCTGATTCAATCAAACGCTTACGCGCTGATTCCAGTGATCTTAACTTCAGTAAACCACTGACGGTGGCCCTGACGTTTCATGCTGTGCTTGCGGCGACGGAACTTGATGATCGTTACTTTATCAGCACGACCGTGATCAACCACCTCAGCTGTTACTTTCGCGCCATCAACAACAGGCAGACCAACTTTAACGTCGTCGCCGTTACCAACCATTAGGACACGATCGAACTCAATAGTAGAGCCCGCTTCAACACCCAGCTTTTCCAGCTTCAGTGTTTGACCTTCTTGTACGCGGTACTGTTTACCACCGCTTACGATTACTGCAAACATGCTATTCTCCAGTTTTACGCGTGCCCAGCTACTAAAAATAAAGCCTACTTCTAATGGGGAACCCATATAATAGGGAGCGGTTTTGGACACGCTTAGGGCCGAGCATTGTACAGAAAGCAATCGATCAAAACAAGCACACTTATTGATGCTGTCACTGTTTCTTGACACCCCATGCTGCAACACCTAGCATTCGCGCTATACATCATCCATTCAGCTAAAGTTGTCCCATGCAACCACACCAGTTAAATCCGCTCATCGAACCACAATTTGACGCTGTCAATGACTATATAATCAATCACTTAGGCTCCAATGTGCCGCTGGTAGAGAAGATTGGACACTATATAGTCGAAGGGGGCGGTAAGCGCTTACGACCACTGTTGGTGCTGCTAGCTGCCAACGCTTGCGGATACAAAGGAGAGCAACATATCTCCCTCGCCGCTGTGATTGAGTTTATCCACACGGCAACACTTTTGCATGACGATGTCGTTGATAACTCCGATATGCGCCGCGGCAAAGATACCGCAAATGCAAAATGGGGTAACGCACCAAGCGTATTGGTAGGTGACTTCCTCTACTCTCGCTCTTTCCAGGTGATGGTAGACATTGGTGACATGGCGATCATGCAGGTGATATCCAACGCAACCAATGTCATTGCTGAAGGTGAAGTATTACAGCTGCTTAACTGCAAAAACCCAGACACCACCGAAGAAGCCTATATGCAGGTGATTATCGGCAAAACGGCCATGCTGTTTGAAGCAGCCACCGAGGTGGGAGCTATCTTAGCAGGTGCGACACCAGAGCAACGCACGGCCTTGCAGCTATACGGTCGCCATTTGGGCATTGCATTCCAGTTAATCGATGATGTGATGGACTACCTGTCCAGCGCCGAAGAGATGGGCAAGAACGTCGGTGACGACCTTGCAGAGGGCAAGCCAACACTGCCCCTCATCCAAGCGATGAAACAAGCAGATGGCGAAGGTCGCCAATTGATTCGCCAAGCCATTCGCAAAGGCGGTCTCGAAGACCTAGACCCCATCATGCAGATCGTAACGGACACCGGCGCGATCGAATACACGCAAAACGCTGCCCAAGCTCAAGCAGATCAAGCGATAGCTGCGCTATCCGCGCTACCAGACTCATCATTTAAAGCGACGCTCGAGCAACTGGCTCACATCGCGGTAAAACGTAGCGCTTAAATAGCGCTACGTGCCTCCGTTAGCCGATATACCACTTCAACGCGTCCGGCATCACGTTCACCACTTAGCGCCACCTCCGCCAAACGCTCGACCATGAAGCGGCCACTAAACAGCGCCTCAACCTCACGCTGCGGCACAGAGAACGGTGGACCCGCATCGGCGTCAAACTCCAATGTCACCAGCAACAACTGACAACCGAGTGGCAACCGATCTATCAGCAGCTGCGCATAGTCTTTTCGCATGGTCTTTGGCAACGCAATCAACGCCGCACGGTCGTATACTGCAGCGACATCGGCCAGATGTGCCGCCTCAAGGGTAAAAATATCCGCAGCTAAAAGCGTGATGTTATCGCTGGAGAACACCGGCCCGATATCTTGCTGAGTGAGCTCGGGCACTCGCATATTTTCAGCAAAGAACGCTCGACAGGCCGCCTCACTTAGCTCACACCCCAACACACCATAGCCCTGCTCTTGCAGCCACAGCATATCTAACGACTTACCACATAACGGCACAAACACCTTACTGCCTTTATCAAGCGCCAGCTCAGACCAATGCTCTCTAAGGTAAGGGTTAATGCCTCCCTGATGAAAGCCAATGCGCCCTTGTTCCCAACGCTGATGCCAAAAGTCGTGCTCCATATCCTCTCCTCTTCTCTCGTGCGCGTGCACCTTTGGTCAATTAACCTGACTCAGATCGTGCTTCGTTCGCCGCAAACCGGTATAATCACCGGATATTTTGACTAAAATTTTTTTGGATAGACAGTTTCGTATGACTAAAGCATCCTCTTTCGAACGTGAAGACCTGTTGAAATGCGGGTATGGCGAAATGTTTGGCCCTGGCAATGCTCGCCTGCCAGTTGGCAACATGTTAATGATGGACCGCATTATCAAGATCACCGAAGATGGCGGCCAGTTTGGCAAAGGTGAGATTATTGCGGAGCTGGATATTCATCCGGACCTGTGGTTCTTCGAGTGCCATTTCCCAACAGACCCAGTTATGCCTGGCTGCTTGGGCCTCGACGCCATGTGGCAGATCGTTGGCTTTTACCTCGGCTGGCGCGGCAACAAAGGCCGTGGCCGTGCACTCGGCTCAGGTGAAGTTAAATTCACCGGTCAGATTCTGCCAACAGCCAAGAAAGTTACCTACCATATCGAGCTTAAGCGCGTGATTGAACGCAAGCTAGTTATGGGCATTGCAGATGGCTCCGTCTCTGTTGACGGACGCGAGATTTACACAGCAAAGGATCTACGTGTCGGTCTGTTCACATCAACTGACAACTTCTAATCAGCGAGCCTTGCACACCAAAGAGCAAGGCTTCTCACGATATACAGAATAATAAGATCCGAGCGACAGGAGATAATATTTATGCGACGCGTTGTAGTCACAGGTATGGGCATCGTATCCTGCCTAGGAAACGACAAAGAAACAGTACTTGAGTCTCTTAAAGAGGGGCGTTCTGGTATTAAATTCCAAGAAGAGTACAAAGAACTTGGTTTCCGTAGCCATGTTGCAGGCAGCATCGATATTGACCTTGAGTCAAAAATCGACCGAAAACTGCGCCGCTTTATGGGTAACGCTGCTGCGTATTCCTACCTAGCAATGGAACAAGCCATTGCAGATGCAGGACTGACAGAAGAGCAAGTATCTAATGAGCGCACCGGCCTAATCGCAGGTTCTGGTGGTGCCTCGTCTGCAGATATCGTTGAAAGCGCTGATATCTTGCGTGATAAAGGCGTTCGTCGCGTTGGCCCTTATCGTGTTACACGCACCATGGGCAGTACCGTATCTGCTTGTTTGGCAACACCTTTCAAGATCAAAGGCGTTAACTACTCGATCACGTCTGCATGTGCCACCAGCGCACACTGCATTGGAAACGCGATGGAGCAGATCCAGCTTGGCAAACAAGACATTATTTTTGCCGGCGGTGGTGAAGAGCTGCACTGGTCTTTGACGGTTATGTTTGACGCGATGGGTGCTCTATCGAGCAAATATAACGATACGCCAGAAAAAGCATCACGTGCGTACGATGCTAACCGCGATGGTTTCGTTATCGCAGGTGGCGCAGGCATGTTGGTTATCGAAGACTATGAACATGCCAAAGCGCGCGGCGCAAAAATCTACGCAGAGCTCGTGGGCTATGGTGCAACGTCTGATGGCTACGACATGGTGGCACCCTCTGGCGAAGGTGCGGTACGCTGCATGAAGCAAGCGATGAGTACGGTTGATGGTGATATCGACTACATCAACTCTCACGGTACTTCAACGCCAGCAGGTGATATCCAAGAGCTGAAAGCGATGCGCGAACTGTTTGGCACAGAAATGCCAGCGGTTAGCTCCACCAAGTCGCTAACGGGCCACTCTTTGGGTGCAACAGGCGTTCAAGAAGCGATCTACAGCTTGCTTATGATGGAGAACAACTTCATCTGTGCATCAGCAAACATCGATGAGATCGACCCAGAAGCTGCGAACCTGCCTGTTGTAACAGAGCGTAAGGATGGCGTAGAGCTCAACCGCGTCATGAGCAACAGCTTCGGCTTCGGCGGTACAAACTCGACGCTGGTATTCCAGCGTATGGCTGACTAAACGCACGCCAGCCCATAGCCTCCCGCCAAAACGGAGCCTATGGGCTAAAACAAAAAAACCGCCAATAGGCGGTTTTTTTATATCTAGAGATTTTATGCTGCAGTATCGACCGAGCTAACACCCTCCAGCTCATCCATCTGCGCCAATAACCAGCCCACAGACTCTTGGTGAATCTCATCGACTGTGCGGTCTTGTGACGCCACAGGCTTACCGATACGCAAAGTGATCGTACCCGGCGTTTTCGCAAAGCTCTTACCCGGCCAATACTTTCCTGCATCATGTACGATCGGCACCACCGGAACACCCGCACTGGCCGCCAGCATTGCACCACCTTTGTTAAACTTACCACGCTCTCCAACTGGCAGGCGGGTACCTTGTGGAAAGATCGACACCGGAATGCCCTCTTCCAAGCGGGCTTTGCCCTGTCCCAACAGTTGCTTTAACGCGCCACGGCGCTGGCTACGGTCAATCGCAATAGGGTTCAATAGACCCAACGCCCAGCCGAAGAAAGGAATTTTCAATAACTCTTTTTTTAATACGATACACTGCGGGCGAATCAAAATTTGAAAGTAGATTGTCTCCCACTCACTTTGGTGGTTGGCGATTGCCACAAACGCACCCTCTTTAGGTAGGTTTTCACGCCCCTCGATATTCACTTTTACGCCACAGCAGATGCGCAGCCAGTGAATATAAAAGAAGTTGATGCCCGTGATAAGGTAAAAGCGCTGCCGGAATGAGAACAGCGGCGCAATTAGCATGGCGAGCGAGCTGTAGATGATTGTCGCCACATAGAAGCCAATGTAGTAAAGCCCTGCGCGTAATGTGTTCATTCTATCCACCTGTCACTGGCGGAAAGACCGCCACTTCATCACTGTCATTAACCTTATCGGTGCGCGCTGCCATCTCCTGATTGATAGCCACCAGCAGATTGGCATCAGCGAACAGATTGGCGGCGTTCTCACCAAGCTCCTGAGCCACTAGCGTTAACAGCTCATCAACCGTTATTCCACCGCAATGCGCTACCTGATATTTACTGCGGCCTAACTGCTCACGCACGCTCGCAAAAAAAACTAGCTGAATCATGCTGACACCTCATCAGCCTGCCAGTCACCGCTTTTACCGCCACGCTTTTCCAATAACTGTACGGCTTTAATCACCATGCCTTTATCAACCGCTTTACACATATCATAGAGCGTCAGCGCACTCACCGATGCTGCTGTCAGCGCCTCCATCTCAACACCGGTTTGGCCGGCAAGGCGGCAGAAGCTCACAATATGCACCTGTGCATTTTTCTCGTCAGCTTCAAACTCGATGCTCACTTTGCTGAGCATGAGTGGGTGACATAGAGGGATCAAATCACTCGTCCGCTTTGCCGCTTGAATACCCGCGATGCGCGCAACCGAGAGTACATCACCCTTCTTGTGCCCACCCTCTAGAATCAGTTTTAGCGTCTCAGGCTTCATTGCCACGGTCGCTTTTGCACGCGCTTCACGCGTCGTCACAGCTTTCTCAGAGACATCTACCATCTGAGCTTGGCCGTGATCATCAATGTGGGTTAGCTTTGCCATTTAGCTGTTCGCCTTTTGCTGATTGATGACCGGATAAGCATACATCTGCTTTAAGATCTCAGCTTCACGTTCCGAGAGACCTTCCAAACGGTTCTTAAATTGCTCCGCTTGCTCATCTGTACTCGTGTTATCAACACCTGCCGCCAGCTGATTACTAACATGGAGGTGATAGTTAGCATGAATCTGCCGATCAATCGCCTCTGCCAACGCCTCTGGCGTTTCGAACGACTCAGTAATCACCTCACCAAAGTGCACGTGAACTGCCCCCTTAAAGCCGGTAATGCCTTTCACGATACTATTGATGTCTTCATGCTGCGCTTTTTCGTAAGCTCCCGTCTCCTCAAGAGAGGCCAGCTCGCGCGCCTTAGCGCGATCACAGGGGTCGTACTCATATGCGATCGAAACCGGCACAATATTGAGCTTCTTCACCACATCAGCAAAACTGCCCTTTTTGCGCTGGCTCATATAGAGCATCTTTAGCAACGCTGGATCAGTGCGATCATTACCATCCTTCGCGCGGCCTTCACGCTGGGCAATCCAGATCGAGTCGCCCTGTTCAATACTGTGGTTAATGTAAGAGGATAACTGAGTCACCGCGGTCATCATCTCGCGTCCTTTGGCCGAGCGATTCACAATGAAACTTTTATTTAAACGCATCAGATCAGATACGTAGGGCTTACTCAGCAGGTTATCGCCAATCGCAATGCGTACCGTGTTCATCTTGCACTGATACAGTACCCAGTTCACGAATGCAGGATCCATCGCGATATCACGATGGTTGGAGATAAACAGGTAAGCCTCATCAGGATCAAGCTCTTCAACCCCAGTGCAACTGAGCTTGGTGGTGGAGCGAGCGATCATCTTGGCCATGTACTTGGCAACAGTCGCCTGAAACTGCTGAATACTCTGGATATCGCCAAACTCACGCGCTAGGGCGATACGCACAACAGGCTTTAGCCACTTCACTAACCACTTAGGCAGCGACGGGAACTGATATTGCGCTATCGCACTGATAAGCTCATCATCATAAAGCAGGTTATTTAACACCTGCTCTACCTCAGAGTCGTTGTAGGGGCGAATCTCTTTATAGGGATCAGTATTTACAGTGTCGGTCATGAAGTCGGCCAAGCTGGAAAAAACCGCTATTTTACCTGCATCTACCCAATAGCTCTACGCAGATTAATTGAGAAGCTCAGAAAACGGAATAAATTCAACTAGATCTCCCATTGCCACCGTCTGATGGGGATAAACCACCACAAGCCCATTCGCCCAAGACGCTGAAGACAGCATACCGGAGCTTTGGTTTTGGTGGATATTAACGACACCGTTTTCATAACGTGCTCGCATATACTCCTCACGCGAGCCGGCACTGCTGCGCTCAAAACCCGCCGCAACGGATAGACGCAGCGGAGGCTCTATATGCGCCCCCTGCATTTTCAGTAAAAAGGGCCGCACGAAAAGCGTAAACGTGATGAGACTGGAGGCAGGGTTCCCAGGTAGGCCGAAGAAAGGTATCTGCTTTACATGACCAAATGCCAGCGGCTTACCGGGTTTGATGCGCATACGCCACAGCTGCAACGCGCCCAACGCTTCAACAGCAGCTTTGACGTAGTCTTCCTCTCCCACGGAAACACCCCCAGTACTGAGGATACAGTCAGCCTGCTCTGCCGCGCGCTCCAGCGCATCCGTCGTCGCCGCAAGATCATCTTGAACGCGGCCAATA
Source organism: Neptunomonas sp. XY-337 (assembly GCF_004959845.1). Classification (NCBI taxonomy): domain Bacteria; kingdom Pseudomonadati; phylum Pseudomonadota; class Gammaproteobacteria; order Oceanospirillales; family Oceanospirillaceae; genus Neptunomonas; species Neptunomonas sp. XY-337. The sequence continues at coordinate 45,849 of NZ_SPLL01000009.1, forward strand.
TTCACGACCTCGCAGCCCAGCTTAGCCAGCAATGTGGTTAAGACAAAACGGTTGGAGTTATAAATTTTACCAGCACCTAACGATGAACCTGGCTCAACCAACTCGTCTCCTGTTGAGATGATCGCAACTTTAATTGGCCGATAAACTCGCACGCTATCGATCCCTGTGGAGGCAAGCAAACCAATATCGGCAGGCTGTAACCGGCGCCCTTTATATACGACCTCTGCACCCAGTGCGATATCTTGCCCTTTGGGACGCACATTGCTGCCAGCACTGATCGGGCCACTGAACGCTACGTGCCCATCTGCCTCAGTGGCATTCTCTTGGATCACAACAGCGTCAGCTCCTGCTGGCATTTCAGCCCCCGTAAAAATACGGGCGGCCGTGCCTGGCTCAAGCGGCAATGGCGCACTACCGGCCGGTATACGTTGCGATATAGGCACTGTCGTCGCTGGGTTTTGGCAGTCTTGGCTACTGACGGCATAGCCATCCATACTGCTATTATCAGCCGGTGGGACAGCCACAGGCGAGGTCGGAGACTCAGCCAGCACACGAGCAACAGCCTGCTCGAGATAAACCGTTTCTGTTTCTGGTGCCGCTGGTGCACTGGCAAGAATTTGCGTAAGCGCCTCTGCCACCGGCATCAACGCGTGCTGACCCGAGTAACCCATGACTCTCTCCTTATCTGACTTGCACACCTAATAGGTTGCGCGTTTAATACGCAAAACCTTAATAGGAGTCTATGTTATGGCTGAACTCTACCCGATGCTTAAGCATCTTCACTTGACCGCAGTCGGCTTAAGTCTGTTGCTCTTTGTGAGCCGCGGAATCGGCATGCTGCATAACGCCCAATGGATCTCAAAAAAAGTATTTCGCATCCTTCCCCATGTAATCGATACGATACTGCTAGTGAGCGCTATTGGCCTAACCATTACCTTGAGCCAATATCCATTTCAAGCAGATTGGGTCACCGCTAAACTCATCGCGCTGTTCGCCTATATCGGTCTTGGCGTTATAGCACTGCGCCGCGGTAAGACAAAAACTGTGCGCACACTCGCCTTTATCGCTGCACTTGCCGTTGTTGGATATATTTTAGCGGTTGCGATCACACACTCAGCGACACCTTGGGCTTAACTAGCTTTGTCCTGCAAAGCGGTTGCCTCATCTGGCTGATAAATTGCCCGCATCACTGCGGGCAACTCATTACGCCAAGGGCGCTGCCGGATGCCAAAATGCGCCAAAATCTTTTTACACTTCAGTACCGACGACGCAGGCCGCTCCGCCTCGGAGTTAAGCTCGGTTTTCGAGACCGGTACAATCTTTTCAGCGCGCAGTGCTTCATACTGGCGTGCAGCCGCTAAAATCGCCTCCGTGAAGCGATATCGCGTGGTGACTTCAGCGCCGCAGTAGTGATAGGTTCCCCAGGAATCAGCACCATTTTGAAGCTGCTGAATCATCGCTAAAATGACTCGCGCCACATCCGCTGAAGAGGTAGGACAACCCTGCCGATCATCCGCCGCTTCAATCTCTGATGCTGTCCGTGCTTTGGTCAATGTTCGTAATAGATGGTTATCACCTCGATCACTAAAGACCCAGCTCACACGCAAAATAATATGACGCGAGCAAAACTGGCGAATCAGTTGCTCGCCCTGATATTTACTGTCACCAAAAACACCGAGTGGGGAAACATCATCACCTTCGGCATAACCGCTGGCATAGTGGCCATCAAAAACGTGATCAGTGGAGAGGTGAATAAGCGGGATGGACAGCTCACCGCAGATATCCGCGAGGTTCTTTACCCCATCACGGTTAACGCGATAGCACAGTTCAGGGTTTTGCTCCGCGGCATCAACACGATTAAAAGCAGCGGTATTGATGAGGTAGTCAGGCATCAGCTCATCGATCACGCGACGTACCGTTTCAGGTTGCGTGATATCCAGCTTGGCTTGATCCAGTGCAATCAGCTTAAAATGCTTATCTTTGGCAGCCAAAGCCACTAAGTCTTGTGCAACTTGGCTATCACCACCTGTGACTACAATCGTAATCGTTTCTGCGTCAACCCACTCTTTCATCATGCACTAACATACACCCTGTTGTTTTCACTCCATGATGCACAGCAGCGCGGCCAAATACAAGCGTATGATTACACGAGAAAATCCCTTTCAGCGCTATTCCCAGAGGTCACGTAGCAGCGCTTCATCACCGATGTGGTGCTGCACTTGCGCAATAAAGAGCTCAGCAGCAGCTACTGCATCTAGGGTCGCGTGATGAGCCGTGTAATGGGGAAGATGATAACGCTGTCGACAGTCGGGTAAACGCAGTGACAGTGGCTTGCGACCCCATATCGCTTGCCACCAACTAACAGGGCGCTTGGCACAGATGACCCGTTCCTGAGCCATCGTATCAATCACTGGAAACAGTAAGCGCTGCCCAGTTAAGCGCTCAAGCGCAGCACCAAGAAACTGCTGCTCCACACTCTTGCAATGGACAATAGCAACTTTGCCCTCTAGCGCATCCAGCACTTCGCCAATAATCGACCCAAGCCGCGGTGCTTGGCGCACTTCTGAGTGCGTAATGCCATGGATAACAATCGCCTCCTCCTGCAAAGGTGTACGCGGGCGTACCACCCAATTCCGTGAGGCGCTGCAACGTATTCGCTGCAACGTAAACGGCACCATACCCACACTGACAATATCATCTACTTCAACCGATAAGCCTGTTGTTTCTAAATCCAAAGCAACAAACTCTAGCTCGGCCAGCTTACTATCTGGCGCCGGTAAACCCGCTTGAAAAAAGCGCTTTAGCCGACGATCCTGTGCCGCATCCGCTTGCCGCTGATAGATCGCCGGCCAATCTAAACGCGGCGCAACGGGCGTAGTATCTTTCAAACTGCGATATAACATCGTCCTAATTGGCTCGGTTTGGCTGGTAACGGAACGTCAGGTACTTTTGCGCATCGCTAACAATTTGAAAGGCATCTTTGAGATTACGCCGCTCGAAGTTTGATAGGTTCTCCGGCTCAATATTGTTATCAGGTGGAATTTCTTTCTCTAAATCTAGCTTTTGATGGCGAATGCGTACCAAGGCGATAAACTCCAGTGCTCCCTTGATATCTTCACCGCGTCCGGGAGGCAGAATATTTGCCTCAACAATATCGTCCAAGCGCTCAAACGAATTGCGCGACGAAGACCCAATGGCCAAAGCGTGGACACGAATAAGATCCACTAGCGGCGCGGTTCCGCGGCGCTTTAGATTGATAGAGTTTTTATGCTCGCCATCCTGCTCCAACACAAACGTGCGGAAGAATCCCAATGGTGGTGTGCGTAACAGTGCATTGCGCGCCATACTGGCCAGAAAGCGCTGGCTGCGCTTCGCACGCCGCGCGACCAGCGAATTCAGCTGATCGGCCCATTCGGTTCGGCCATAAACCCCATCAAGATCGAAGAAAATAGAGCTATCCAACAATGAGCGCGGCGTCGGATTATCGATCCAGTCACAAAAGCGCACTTCCCACTCCGCTTGCGTCATACGCCAAACGGGGTTTGTAGCCATAATGCCACCGGTACACAGCGCATAGCCACACGCCGCTAACCCGTGGCATACGTATTCAGCTAGCTGCTCAAAGTACGAATCATGTTGTTGGGGGTCATAGCTATTATCAAGAATCAGCGCGTTATCCTGATCGGTCACAATCAGTTGCTCATCGCGTGCCATGGAGCCGAGCGCTAAAAAGCAGAACTCAATCGGTGGCTCGCCCAGCGTTTCGATCGCCAGTTCAATCAACCGTTGCTTGAAAGTCCGCCCGATAATCGCCATGGCAGTACCGATCATCTGCGAGTTTGCATCTTCATTAACTAAGCGTACAAAACTACTGTTGACTTCATCACGTAACGCAACCAACCCCTCCAACGTGGTTTGGTGCAGAATATTACTCACGATAAAGAGACTGCTTTGGGATTCGTGGCGAACAATATCCGCCAGATTAATCACACCCAGTGGACGGCCTTTTTTGAGTACAGGTAGGTGGTAGACGTGAGACCGCAACATCGTCATCATCGCCTCAAACACGAAGTCATCACTATTGATGGTGACCACGCTCTGTGACATCACCTCATCAATGGCCGTTTCATAACTTAGTCCCTGCGCAATGATGCGCTCACGCAGATCACGATCGGTTAGAATACCGCGGATATAATGTGGACCGGCCTCTAAGTCAGGGACTAGCTGGTCATCATCTGCGTCATCGGTAACCGGCTCTAACACTAACAACGACGAGACCTGCTCTTCACACATCAGCTGTGCGGCTTGCTGCACGCTCGCACTGCTAAGCAACGTAACCGGCTCACGGCCAATCAAGCTACTCACTTTAGAGGTCATCAGGGGGCTACTTTTCTCCTGCCGCGAGACAACCTGCAGCAACCGGGTGCTATCTTCAACCGCGAAAAAGTCGGCAAACTCCTCCTCACGATCAAGCATCTCACGGAACACCGCGCCGGAGATGTAGTAGATCAATGTATCCTCTAAGGCACAGACTGGGTAGCGCACATGGCGATTCACCAACAACCCCTGATAGCCAAACACGCCGCCTTGGCTTAGCCGATTGTATAACTCACCATTTTTCCGAAAGACCTCGACCGCCCCGCTGCGCACACAGCAAAGATCATTGATCGCATCACCTAGGGAGAGAATCTGCGTTCCGGCTTTGAAATAACCGATCTCTACAGACCCAACCACCTCTTCGAGCGAGGCGGCTGAGAGCAAACTAAACGGAGCGATCGTACTCAGAAATTGGTAGATCTCAACCTGTTCGCTTTGCATATCTCCCCCGTAACAGCGCTATGGCGCTCGGTATTAAACCGAGCGCGGTTCCGATGCAAGACCTTTCAGTACCGCAACGGTGGCAATCAATAGAATAATGGTGAACGGCAACCCGGTGGAGACGGCCATCGCCTGCAAAGAAGCCAAACCACCGCCTAAAATCAGGGCGATCGCCACCATGCCTTCAAAGCTACACCAGAAGACACGCTGCGCTTTTGGCGCATCAATTTTGCCGCCTGCTGCGATTGCATCAATCACCAACGAGCCTGAGTCCGAAGAGGTCACGAAAAAGACCACCACTAGAATAATCGCGATCAGTGATGTGATGCCCGAAAGCGGCAACGCATCCAGCATGTAGAACAGTTTTAGTGGCAGATCAGCGCCCACAACCGCTTCATAGCCTTGGCTCACCAACTGATCGATGGCGGTACCACCAAACGCTGTCATCCAGAGAACGCACGCCAGCGATGGCACAATCAGTACCGAAATTAGAAACTCCCGGACCGTACGACCACGAGAAACACGCGCGATAAACATGCCCACAAATGGCGACCAAGAGATCCACCATGCCCAGTAGAATGCTGTCCAGCCCGAGGCAAAGTTAACATCTTCACGCCCAAACGGCATGGCGAGCTGCGGCAGGTACTCCACATATGCTCCCAGATTGGTGAAGAAGCCAGATAAAATCATCCACGTTGGGCCTACCACAATGACAAAGAGCAACAACAGAATCGCCAAGGTCATATTGATCTCTGACAGGCGCTTAACACCAGCGTCCAACCCAGCGACCACAGACACCAGCGCTGCCGCTGTGATTAAAATCACGAGGATAATATCCGTCGTTGCGCCCATTGGAATACCGAATAGATAGTTCAAACCGGCACTCGCCTGAGATGCACCAAACCCGAGCGATGTCGCTAAACCAAATAGCGTTGCAAAGATCGCTAGAATATCGATGATGTGGCCAGGCCACCCCCAGATACGCTCGCCCAGCAAAGGGTAGAAAATCGAGCGCATCGTCAGCGGCAATTGCTTGTTAAACGAGAAGACCGCTAAGCCGAGCGCTAAGATGGCATAGATAGCCCAAGGGTGCAGCCCCCAATGGTAGATCGTAGCCGCCATACCAAGCCGAGTTGCTTCTGCTGCATCGCCCGCTGCAGCCCCCAGTGGCGCCCAGTCAGTACGGATACCATCGGCGACACTGGTGCCGCCGAAAGAGCTCGCATAATGGGACATTGGCTCTGATACACCGAAGAACATCAGACCAATACCCATTCCTGCCGCGAATAGCATGGAGAACCAGCCGAGGTAGGAGTAATCAGGCGTAGCTTCTGTGCCGCCAATTCTGACCCGCCCCAATGGCGATACAATCAAGCCCAAGCAAACGAGCACAAAAATGTTACCTGCGCTCATAAAGAACCAATCTAAGTTCGTAGTAAGCCACGTGCGCATACCGCTGAACAAGGGCGCCACTTGGTTTTGAAACGCCAAGGTAAGAAAAACAAACGCTACAACGGTGAGACCGGCGATCAAAAAGACACGGTTATGGATATCGAGCCCGAACGGGCCAATTTGGAGCGCGACATTGTCTTGCCCTACTTGGTAATCGGTATCTATCGGATTAGCTTTACCATCCGGCGTCTGGAGATTGCTTTCATCAGACATGGAGCCTCCTTAACAGTTATAAATCACTGCACGCAAAAGTCGCGCGCTACACTTAAGACAAAAAAGCCCCTACGTAGAGGGGCCCTTTTTGGATGAAGAATCAAACGTTCATTAGAACGGAATATCATCATCAAAATCATCGAAATTAGGTGCAGATTGAGGCTGAGCCTGCGGCGCTTGCTGCTGCGGTGCCTGCTGTTGCTGCATCGGCTGTTGCTGCATCGGCTGTTGCTGAGGTGCCATCGATTGCTGCTGTTGCGGCGCTTGCTGGCGCTGTTGCGGCATACCATAGCCAGGATCTTGGCTGTAGCCGCTATTATCATTGCCACCGCGGCCGCCAAGCATCTGCATTTGACCATTAATATCAACCACAATCTCAGTGGTATAACGGTCGTTGCCGCTCTGATCTTGCCACTTACGCGTTCGTAGCGCGCCCTCAATATAAACTTGCGAGCCTTTGCGTAAGTATTCACCTGCCACTTCTGCCAAACGACCAAAAAAGACAACACGATGCCACTCTGTACGTTCTTGCTGTTGACCCGTCTGCTTGTCTTTCCATGAATCCGTAGTTGCAATAGTGACGTTGGTCACAGCATTGCCATTTGGCATGTAACGAACTTCAGGATCACCACCTAAATTACCCACTAGAATGACTTTGTTAACGCCACGTGCCATGAACTTTTTGCCTCGCTCTAACTTTATAAAACAGGTATATACCTGAGATCGCACTTTAATTGATCAAGGATAACATAGCCCATCCCCAGCCTGTACCTTATAATTCGGAACTTTTGCGGAACAGCAACGGGGATAACATGGACACCATTCTGGTTCGGGGTGCGCGCACGCATAACCTCAAGAATATCGACCTAGACATTCCACGAGACAAGCTGGTTGTGATTACCGGCCTATCTGGGTCGGGTAAGTCATCACTGGCTTTTGATACGCTATATGCTGAAGGCCAGCGCCGGTATGTGGAATCGCTTTCTACTTACGCGCGCCAATTCTTATCGATGATGGAAAAGCCGGATATCGATCATATCGAAGGGCTATCTCCCGCCATCTCTATCGAGCAAAAATCAACATCGCACAACCCCCGCTCCACCGTTGGCACAATCACCGAAGTCTATGACTATCTGCGCCTGCTGTTTGCTCGTGCGGGCGAACCACGCTGCCCCGACCACAACCTGCCGCTAGCGGCTCAAACTGTTAGCCAAATGGTGGATCAAGTGCTGGCACTTCCAGAGGGCAGCAAACTGATGCTGCTCGCGCCCGTTGTAGAAGGACGCAAAGGCGAGCATCTGCATATTATCCAAGAGATGCGTAAACAGGGCTTCGTGCGCGCGCGTGTCGATGGCATTGTTTGCGATGTAGACAGCATCCCAGAGCTGGACAAAAAGAAAAAACACACGATTGAGGTTGTCGTTGACCGTTTTAAAGTCCGTGGCGATTTACAGCTGCGTTTGGCCGAGTCATTCGAAACTGCGCTCAATCTTACAGACGGCATCGCCCGCGTGGCTGACATGGATGGCGAGAAAGAGGACATGGTGTTCTCGGCGCGGTTTGCGTGCCCCCAGTGCGGGCACAGCATCCAAGAACTAGAACCCCGGCTTTTCTCATTCAACAATCCACATGGCGCGTGTGCTAGCTGCGATGGTCTCGGTATCAAACAGTTTTTTGACCCAGCAAAGGTGGTGCACGACCCTTCATTGACGCTATCCGAGGGTGCTATCAAAGGCTGGGATCGCCGTGCGCTTTACTACTTCCAGCAACTTAAGGCAGTGGCAGAGCACTTTGGTTTTGATATTGATACCCCGTTTAATCAACTGACCGAACAGCAGCAGGCACTGATTCTTGAAGGAAGCGGTGGTGAAGAGGTACCGTTTGTTTACATCAATGATCGTGGCGATCGTGTAACTCGCTCTCATCCTTTTGAGGGCGTATTAAACAACCTCCAACGCCGCTACAAAGAGACTGAGTCCGATATGGTGCGCGAGGACTTAGCCAAGTACCTCAATATGCAGCCATGCCCGTCTTGTCACGGCAGCCGCCTCCGTCGTGAAGCCCGCCATGTCTTTATCGATGAGCATTCGCTCCCCGATCTTGTAAAAATGCCAATCGCGGAGGGACTAGCGTACTTTGACCAGCTGACCCTGCCCGGCAAACGGGGCGAGATCGCAGAGAAGATTCTTAAAGAGATTCGCGAGCGCTTAACATTTTTGGTTAACGTCGGGCTAGATTACCTATCGCTTGATCGCAAAGCGGATACCCTATCAGGTGGCGAAGCCCAGCGTATTCGCCTAGCCAGCCAAATTGGCGCAGGCTTAGTGGGGGTCATGTATATTCTTGATGAGCCTTCTATCGGGTTACATCAGCGTGACAATGAACGCCTCCTCAACACTCTGGAGCACCTGCGTGACCTCGGCAACACCGTGCTGGTCGTTGAGCATGATGAAGATGCTATTCGTTTAGCCGATTACGTCATCGATATCGGCCCAGGTGCAGGTGTACACGGCGGTGAAGTTGTCGCCAGCGGCACGCCTGACCAAGTTATGAGTAACAAAGGCTCCCTCACTGGACAATACCTGAGCGGCGCGCGAGCCATCGAAATACCAGAGGAGCGAACCGCTCCAGTAGAAAACAAAAACTTAGTCTTACGCGGTGCAACTGGCAACAACCTGCAAAACGTCACACTAGAACTTCCAGTCGGGCTGATGACGTGTGTTACGGGCGTTTCAGGCTCTGGAAAATCGACTCTCATCAACTCAACACTTTACCCCATTGCAGCAACTGCGTTGAATAAAGCAACGACGCTAACTCCAGCACCCTATGAAGCCATTGAAGGGCTGCAACACTTTGATAAGGTGATTGATATCGACCAGAGCCCGATCGGCCGAACGCCACGTTCAAACCCAGCTACCTATACTGGAATCTTCACGCCGATACGTGAGCTATTGGCTGGCACACAGGAAGCTCGTTCGCGAGGCTACAAGCCGGGGCGCTTCAGCTTTAACGTCAAAGGCGGACGTTGCGAAGCCTGCCAAGGTGATGGCGTCATTAAAGTCGAGATGCACTTCCTAGCCGACATCTACGTGCCTTGCGATGTGTGTAAGGGTAAGCGCTATAACCGAGAAACCCTCGAGATCAAATATAAGGGCAAAAATATCGACGAGATGCTCGGGATGACAATAGAGGAAGCACGAGAGTTCTTCGATGCGATCCCTGCCCTCGCCCGTCGCTTACAGACACTCATCGATGTGGGACTCTCCTACATCAAGCTTGGTCAAGCAGCCACTACCCTCTCTGGTGGTGAAGCTCAGCGGGTAAAACTAGCTAAAGAGCTCTCCAAGCGCGATACCGGCAAGACCCTCTATATCCTTGATGAACCTACAACAGGTTTGCACTTTCACGACATCGCACAGCTTCTCGGCGTACTCAGCCGCTTACGTGATCATGGGAATACTGTCGTCATCATCGAGCACAATCTAGATGTGATAAAAACTGCGGACTGGATCGTAGACCTCGGACCTGAAGGTGGGGTCAAGGGAGGTGAGATATTGGTAGCAGGCACACCTGAACAGGTCGCAGACTGCGAACGATCACATACAGGCCGTTTCCTCGCGCCGATGCTCAGAAACAGCAACTATTGATATGATTCTGGAGTTTTTCAGGCACAAAAAAGCCCGGCTAAGCCGGGCTTTTTAATATACAGAAAATTAATCTTCTGCTACTTCTTCAGCTGCAACCGGACGGTCAACCAGCTCAACATAAGCCATTGGCGCGTTATCGCCTGGACGGTTACCACATTTCAAAATGCGGATGTAACCACCTGGACGGTTCGCATAGCGAGGGCCCAGCTCGTTGAACAATTTACCCACAGCTTCTTTGCTACGAGTACGGCTGAATGCCAAACGGCGATTAGCAACCGAGTCTTCTTTCGCCAGAGTAATCAGCGGCTCAGCAACGCGACGAAGTTCCTTTGCTTTCGGCAAAGTAGTTCGGATAAGCTCGTGTTCGAACAGGCTGTTAGCCATGTTTTTGAACATTGCTTTACGGTGAGAGCTGTTACGATTCAGTTGGCGACCAGATTTACGATGACGCATTGTAAATTCCTTACCAATTTGATCAATTAAAACCGCATCTTACGATGCGATTTTATCGTCGTTCTTCAGGCTAGCCGGTGGCCAGTTCTCTAAACGCATGCCCAAAGACAAACCTTTGGACGCTAGTACGTCTTTGATCTCTGTCAGCGACTTCTTACCCAGATTTGGTGTCTTAAGCAACTCAACTTCTGTCCGCTGGATCAAATCACCGATGTAGTAAATTTGCTCAGCTTTCAGACAGTTAGCGGAACGAACCGTCAATTCCAAATCATCGACTGGGCGCAACAGAATCGGATCTACTTCCGGCTCAGCTGGCTCGTCTTTAGCCTGGTCTGCAGCATCCTCAAGATCAACAAATACAGACAGTTGATGTTGAAGGATTGTCGCTGCACGACGGATACACTCTTCTGGATCGATCGTACCGTTTGACTCGATATCAATGACTAGCTTATCAAGGTCAGTACGTTGCTCTACACGAGCACTTTCGACAACATAAGAAACACGGCGTACCGGGCTATAAGTCGCGTCCAACTGAAGACGACCAATAGCACGAGTTTCATCTTCGTCACTTAGGCGCGAATCAGCAGGAACATAACCGCGACCGCGAGTTACTTTCAGCTGCATGTTCAGAGTAGCGCCAGAGTTCAGGTGACAGATCACGTGATCTGGGTTTGCAACGTCGACATCCTGATTTAACTGGATATCCCCAGCAGTCACAGCACCGGAGCCTGTTTTGCTCAGCGTCAAAGTTGCCTCATCACCGTTGTGCAGTGCGATAGCGACGCCTTTAAGGTTGAGCAGGATTTCGATTACGTCTTCCTGCACGCCTTCAATAGTGCTGTACTCATGCAAAACGCCTTCAATCTCAACCTCGGTTACAGCACAACCTGGCATAGAGGAGAGAAGAATACGGCGAAGCGCATTACCCAATGTGTGACCGAAACCACGCTCGAGTGGCTCCAAAGTCACTTTAGCACGAGTATTACTGATCTCCTGAACGTCAATATGACGAGGACTCAGAAACTCATTTACAGAACGCTGCATAGTTCCACCAATCAAGAGTTCATGAATTACTTAGAGTACAGCTCTACGATCAGCTGCTCATTAATATCAGCGGATAGCTCGCTACGCTCAGGAACAGCTTTAAATTCGCCTTCCATTTTGCCAGCGTCAACAGCAACCCACTCGATAGGAGCGCGCTGAGAAGCCAATTCCAATGCGTTCTTAACACGCAACTGAGTCTTAGCTTTTTCACGAACTGCGACCACATCACCCGCTTTCACTTGGTAGGAAGGAATGTTAACAACCTGACCGTTAATAGTGATTTGACGGTGTGACACGATCTGACGAGCTTCAGCGCGAGTCGCACCAAAACCCATACGATATACCACGTTGTCAAGACGCGTCTCTAGCAACTGAAGCAGGTTCTCACCTGTTGAGCCAGTGCGACGAGCCGCTTCTTTGTAGTAGTTACGGAACTGACGTTCCAGTACACCGTAGATACGACGTACTTTTTGTTTCTCACGAAGCTGTAGACCGTAATCGGACAGACGACCTCGACGAGCACCGTGTACACCAGGAACAGTTTCAGCTTTACACTTACTGTCCAGGGCACGAACGCCGCTCTTCAAGAATAGGTCTGTACCTTCACGGCGGGACAGCTTGCACTTTGGTCCAAGATATCTAGCCATTATACCGTCTCCAGTTTATACACGACGTTTCTTCGGCGGACGACAACCATTGTGTGGGATTGGCGTCACGTCAGTAATGTTTGTAATTTTGTAGCCGCATCCATTCAGCGCACGAACTGCGGATTCACGACCTGGTCCTGGACCTTTTACAAACACATCGAGATTTTTCAAACCATATTCCAAAGCAGCCTGACCAGCACGCTCTGCAGCTACCTGAGCAGCAAATGGCGTACTTTTACGGGAACCACGGAAGCCGGAGCCTCCAGAAGTCGCCCAAGACAGTGCATTACCTTGGCGATCGGTAATGGTGATAATTGTATTGTTAAAAGAAGCGTGAATATGAGCGAACCCATCTACGACTTGCTTTTTAACTTTTTTACGTGTGCGATTGCCTGGCTTAGCCATATTGGAAATTCCTATCGCTTAACACTTATTTACGGATCGGCTTACGCGGACCTTTACGCGTACGCGCGTTGGTCTTACTACGCTGTCCACGAACCGGCAGATTACGACGGTGACGGATTCCACGGAAACAACCGAGGTCCATGAGACGTTTGATACTCATAGACACTTCACGGCGTAGGTCACCTTCGACAGTAAACTTGCCAACTTCTCCACGAACTACATCGAGTTGCTCTTCAGTCAACTCAGAAATCTTTGTGGCTTCAGCGATATTCGCAGCTTCACAAATTTTCTTTGCTGTAGTGCGGCCAATCCCATAAATGTAAGTCAGAGAAATAACCGCATGCTTATTGTCAGGAATATTGACGCCAGCTATACGAGCCATTCAACTTACTCCATCTAACTATGCTCAATCATGCATGAGCTTATGTTCTATATGCCATAGAAGGCGCGCAATTATACGCTTTGATCAAAAATAAATCAAGCGCGCACCTTCCTCTATGAAGTCAGGTTCTTAACCCTGACGTTGTTTGTGGCGAGGTTCCACCTTGCAGATCACACGAACGGAACCATTGCGACGAACAATCTTGCAGTTACGGCAAATCTTTTTAACAGATGCACGTACCTTCATGATCCACTCCTAGGGCGCTCAGCGCATAAAGCCAGCGCCGCCACCTTTGAGATTTGATTTTTTCATCAGAGATTCGTACTGGTGGGACATCAAGTGCGACTGCACCTGAGCCATGAAGTCCATTACGACCACGACAACAATCAACAGCGAAGTACCACCAAAGTAAAACGGCACATTCCACGCTACGACCAAGAACTGAGGCATCAATGATACAGCTGTAATATACAGCGCACCAAATAATGTTAGACGCCCTAGAACGGAATCAATGTAGCGAGCTGACTGCTCACCCGGACGGATACCCGGGATAAACGCCCCTGATTTCTTAAGATTATCTGCCACTTCACGCGGATTAAACATAATCGCTGTGTAAAAATAGCAGAAGAAAATAATCGCTGCTGCGAATAGGATAATATAAAGCGGCTGACCTGGACCCAGCGCCAAAGCTACGTCCTGAAGCCACTCCATACCTTCACTCTGACCAAACCACTGACCAACAGATGCTGGAAATAGCAGGATACTTGAAGCGAAGATTGGAGGAATAACACCCGCCATATTAACCTTCAGAGGTAAATGACTAGACTGAGCTGCAAAAACCTGACGACCCTGCTGACGCTTCGCGTAGTTAATGGTAATACGGCGTTGACCGCGTTCCATGAACACTACAAACCCAACAGTTGCCACCGCTAAGACAGCTATAGCCAATAGCGCAAGTATATTCAGGTCACCTTGGCGAGCAGCCTCGAAAGACTGCCCAATTGCACTAGGCAAACCTGCAACAATACCCGCAAAGATAAGGATGGAGATACCATTACCAATACCACGCTCCGTTACCTGCTCCCCTAACCACATAAGGAAAACAGCGCCTGCTACAAGGGTAACAACAGCAACGAAATAGAAACTTGCGCCAGCTGAGAATGCAACGCCCTGGTTAGCCAAGCCCACCGCCATACCAAATGACTGAACCGTGGCCAACACAACAGTGCCGTAACGTGTGTATTGATTTATCTTGCGTCGACCAGCCTCACCCTCTTTTTTCAGTTGTTCCAACTGCGGACTCACTACCGTCATCAACTGCATAATAATAGATGCAGAGATGTAGGGCATGATACCTAATGCGAGAATACTCATACGCTCCAGTGCACCACCGGAAAACATATTGAATAGACTCAAGATGGTACCCTGATTCTGATCAAACAACGCGGCCAAACGATCTGGGTTGATGCCCGGTACCGGGATATGAGCCCCGATACGGTATACAATGATCGCCAACAAAACGAATCGCAGTCGAGACCAAAGCTCGCCTAATCCGCTTTGATTGCCGGTTGGTATTGTTCCTTGCTTAGCCATTTACGCCTCGACTTTGCCGCCTGCAGCTTCGATTGCAGCTAACGCACCTTTAGTAACGCGAAGGCCTTTAACGTTTACTGCTTTGTTGATTTCGCCAGACAAAATTACTTTTGCCGACTTAATCTCTTCAGAGATGATATCCGCAGCTTTCAACGCTGCTAGATCGATCACTTCAGACTCAACTTTAGCCAACTCGTTCAAACGAATCTCTGCAACGAAGCGAGCTTTGCGGGACGTGAAGCCAAACTTAGGCAGACGACGCTGCAATGGCATTTGACCGCCTTCAAAACCCGGTTTTACAGAACCGCCAGAGCGGGACTTTTGGCCTTTATGACCACGACCACCTGTTTTACCAATACCTGAACCGATACCGCGACCAACGCGTTTCGCAGCAGGTTTGGAGCCGGCAGCCGGACTTAGAGTGTTCAGACGCATGTGACGAACTCCCCTTACTCGCCTTCTACACGAACCATGTAGTTGACTTTGTTGATCATACCACGCACAGAAGGAGTATCTTCTACTTCAACTGTGTGCCCGATACGGCGCAGACCCAGGCCTTTCACACAAAGCTTGTGATTTGGCAGTGTAGAAATTGGGCTGCGAACCAGTGTAACTTTCAAAGTCTTAGCCATGTTCGATTACCCCAAAATCTCTTCAACAGTCTTGCCACGCTTAGCAGCAACGTCTTCTGGAGCACGCATCTCTTGCAAACCTTTAACTGTTGCGCGAACAACGTTAACTGGGTTTGTAGAGCCGTAGCACTTCGCCAAAACGTTGTGGACACCAGCGATTTCCAATACTGCACGCATCGCACCACCGGCGATAACACCAGTACCTTGAGAAGCAGGCTGCATATAGACTTTCGATGATCCGTGACGAGCTTTTACTGGGTACTGCAAAGTATCACCATTTAGCTCAACGCGAACCATGTTACGACGTGCTTGTTCCATAGCCTTCTGAATAGCTACAGGCACTTCACGCGCTTTACCACGGCCAAAGCCAACACGACCTTTACCGTCACCAACTACAGTCAATGCTGTAAATGCGAAAATACGACCGCCTTTTACAACTTTAGCTACACGGTTCACTTGAACCAGCTTTTCCTGCAGTTCACCATCTTTTTGTTCGTGATTTGACATCATCGACCCCTTTAGAATTCCAGGCCGCCTTCACGGGCTGCGTCAGCTAAAGCTTTCACACGACCATGGTATTTAAAACCAGAGCGGTCGAAAGCAACCTTCGTGATACCTGCTTCTTTAGCACGCTCTGCAATAAGAGCGCCTACTTTACCTGCAGCCTCAACATTACCCGTCGCACCAGCGCGTAGCGCTTGCTCTACAGTTGACGCAGATGCCAATACTTGGCCACCGTCGACTGAAATCAATTGAGCGTAAATGTGACGAGGTGTGCGGTTAACGCACAGGCGCGCAGCACCGAGTTCACGCATTTTCAGGCGAGCACGGCGTGAGCGACGAATACGAGCTTGTTTCTTAGCGTTCATAACCCTGCCTTACTTCTTCTTAGCCTCTTTACGACGAACGTATTCGTCGGCATAACGTACACCCTTACCTTTATAAGGCTCTGGTGGACGGAAAGCGCGAATCTCTGCTGCTACCTGACCAACACGCTGTTTGTCCGCGCCGCGGATAACCACTGTAGTCTGGTTAGGAGTTTCTGCAGATACGCCTTCAGGCAATTCATAATCGATTGGGTGTGAAAAACCCAGCGTCAGGTTCAACGTACTACCTTTTGCAGCTGCACGATAACCAACACCTTGCAAAAGAAGGGTTTTCTCGAAGCCTGTAGCTACACCAACAACCATGTTGTTTACTAAAGAACGAGCTGTACCGGACATAGCACGAGCGATTTTAGAGCCATCGCGTGCGCCGAAAGTGACTTCGTTACCTTCCTGCTTAACTTCTACAGAAGTGTGCAGATCGATAGATAGCTGACCGTTCTTACCCTTAACACTGACGAGCTGTCCGTCGAGTTTCAACTCAACATCAGCAGGTACTACTACGGGATTTTTTGCTATACGAGACATGAAACCCCCTTAGAATACCGTGCAAACAACTTCGCCGCCGATACCAGCAGCGCGTGCAGCGCGATCAGTCATAAGGCCTTTAGACGTGGAAACAATTGCCACACCCAGACCACCTGCAACAGACGGTAGGTCCGAAGCGCCTTTGTAGATACGAAGACCTGGGCGACTAACGCGCTTAATTTCTTCGATTACCGGCTTACCATCGAAGTATTTCAGCTCGACTGTAAGCAATGGCTTACCTTCACCTTCTACATTGTAGCCAGTGATGTAACCTTCGCTTTTCAGTACTTCTGCCACTGAAACCTTCATTTTGGAAGACGGCATAGATACGGCTGTTTTCTCAGCCATATGACCATTACGGATACGTGTAAACATATCCGCTAGTGTGTCTTGCATACTCATGCGTTTAACTTCCTCAATTGTGCAGCACGATGCGGTAGCTAACTAGCCCAGACCATCGTGCTTACCGTTCAACAAACTGTTTTACCAGCTTGCCTTCTTAAGACCCGGAACATCACCGCGCATAGCCGCTTCACGCAACTTGTTACGGCACAGGCCAAACTTGCGGTAAACCGCATGTGGACGACCTGTCAGCTGACAACGACGCTGCTGACGAACAGGGTTAGCGTCACGCGGCAATTTCTGCAGCGCAACTTGAGCATCCCAGCGCTCTTCGTCGCTAGATGCTGGGTTCTTAATGATCGCTTTCAACTGAGCACGTTTCTCAGCAAATTTAGCAACCGCTTTTGCGCGCTTGTCTTCACGCGCCTTCATAGATGACTTAGCCATTATCTAATCCCTTACTTTTTGAACGGGAAGCCTAGTGCAGCCAACAGCGCACGGCCTTCGTCATTAGTCTGAGCAGTAGTCGTGATAGTGATATCTAGACCACGCAGCTTATCAACCTTGTCGTACTCGATTTCAGGGAAGATAATTTGCTCTTTAACGCCCATGCTGTAGTTACCACGGCCGTCAAAAGATTTAGGATTCAAACCACGGAAGTCGCGAATACGAGGAATAGATACATCAACCAGACGATCTAAGAATTCCCACATGCGCTCGCCACGTAGAGTAACTTTACAACCGATTGGCCAACCTTCACGTACTTTAAAGCCCGCGATAGATTTGCGCGCCAAAGTAACCACAGGTTTTTGGCCGGCGATTGCAGTCATATCATTAACAGCATTTTCCAGCTGCTTCTTGTCGCCCAACGCTTCACCGACACCCATATTTAGAGTGATCTTTGTGATGCGTGGTACAGCCATTACGTTCGGGCTTTGCAACTCTTCTTTCAAAGACTGCTTAACTTCGTTTGCGTAAAGTGCTTTCAATCTTGACATGGTATCCGCTCCTTATTTACCGACGACTTCGCCGTTAGATTTGAAGAAGCGAACTTTGGTGCCGTCTTCAAGAGTCTTGAAGCCTACACGGTCACCTTTACCCGTAGCAGGGTTAAAGATCGCCACGTTAGAAGTAGCAATACCTGCTTCCTTCTCAACGATACCACCTGGCTTGCCTAGCATCGGGTTTGGCTTAGTGTGTTTTTTAACCATGTTGATGCCAGAAACGATCAAACGATCGTCAGTAAGTACGCGTAATACTTTGCCGCGCTTACCTTTATCTTTACCTGCGATGACGATCACTTCATCGTCACGTTTAATCTTGCGCATAATATACCTATATCGCTTCCTACTACCCTCTCATGCTCAAAAACGCCACCCCCTCTCGAGAGTGACGTTTTAAAAGGAATAATTCCGAAGAATTAATGCCTTACAGCACTTCAGGCGCCAGGGAAATGATTTTCATGAACTTCTCAGAGCGAAGTTCACGCGTTACCGGGCCGAAGATACGAGTGCCCATTGGGGCACCGTTGGCGTTCAATAGAACCGCTGAGTTGGTATCAAAGCGGATTACTGATCCGTCCGGGCGACGTACACCTTTACGGGTACGTACTACTACTGCATTAAGAACCTGACCTTTCTTTACGCGACCACGTGGGATGGCTTCTTTAACAGTCACCTTGATGATATCACCCACACCAGCGTAACGACGGTGAGAACCGCCCAGGACCTTAATACACTGTACACGCTTAGCACCGCTGTTATCAGCGACGTCAAGCATAGTTTCAGTCTGAATCATGGTCTACTCCAAAACTTTTTGAAATTTGCAACGTAGCAAATTCCTAATCAAATGGAGCGAAGGCGCATATATTACACCTTCGCAGCGCGCTCTTCAACACGTACAAGTGCCCAAGTCTTACTCTTAGAGTAAGGACGAGTCTCTTGTACCGTTACTAGATCACCCATTTGACATTCGTTCTTCTCATCATGAGCGTGTAGCTTGGAGGAGCGCTTTACGAATTTACCGTAAATTGGGTGCTTCTCTTTGCGCTCTACCAGGACCGTGATGGTTTTATCCATCTTGTCACTGACAACACGACCAGTCACAGTACGAGTACGTTTTTCAGCGCTCATTTTTCACCTGCCTTTTCATTCAGTAGTGTCTTAACGCGAGCGATATCGCGACGAACCTGACCCAGGAGGTGAGTCTGCGCCAACTGACCAGTGGACTTCTGCATGCGCAGGTTAAACTGATCTTTCAAAAGATCTAGCAGCTGCTGCTGAAGCTCTTCAGCTGACTTTTCACGCAGTTCATTAGCTTTCATCACATCACCGTCCGTTTGACAATGGTTGTAGATACAGGAAGCTTAGCAGCAGCAAGATTGAATGCTTCTGTTGCAAGATCCTCTGGCACACCGCTCATTTCGAACAGTACGCGACCAGGTTGAATTTGAGCAACCCAGTATTCTACGTTACCTTTACCTTTACCCATACGCACTTCAAGCGGCTTAGTAGTGATAGGCTTGTCTGGGAAAATACGAATCCAGATCTTACCACCACGCTTAACGTGACGAGTCATGGTACGACGTGCTGCTTCAATTTGACGTGCTGTAATACGGCCACGTCCAGTTGCTTTTAGGCCGTATTCGCCAAAGCTAACTTTACTGCCGCGCTGTGCAAGACCACGGTTGCGGCCCTTTTGCACTTTACGGAATTTCAGTCGTTTAGGTTGTAGCATTGACGTTTACCTCACTTAGAACCTTTCTTCTTAGGTGGATTTTTCTTCTCAGCGCGTACCTGCTCGATACCACCAAGAACTTCACCTTTGAAGATCCAGACTTTAACGCCAATCACACCGTACGTAGTGTGTGCTTCGTAAGTTGCGTAGTCGATATCTGCACGTAGAGTGTGCAAAGGTACACGACCTTCGCGGTACCATTCAGCACGCGCGATTTCAGCACCACCAAGACGACCACTTACTTGAATCTTGATGCCTTTTGCACCTAGACGCATTGCATTCTGCACCGCGCGCTTCATAGCACGACGGAACATAACGCGGCGTTCTAGCTGACCAGCAACGCTTTGCGCTACTAGTTGAGCATCAAGTTCAGGCTTACGAACTTCTTCGATATTGATGTGAACAGGCACACCCATCATGTCGGAAACTTTGTTGCGCAGCTTCTCAACATCTTCACCCTTCTTACCAATCACGATACCTGGACGTGCAGTAAAAATGGTGATTTTTGCATTCTGTGCAGGACGCTCGATCTCGATGCGACTAACAGATGCATTTTTCAGTTGACCTTCTAGGTACTCACGTACCTCAAGGTCGTTTAGCAATTTGCTTGCGTATTCAGACTTGTCCGCATACCACACAGATGTGTGATCTTTAACGATACCAAGTCGGATACCGGTCGGATGTATTTTCTGACCCATAACGAACTCTCCTAGCACTCAGCCTTAGTCAGACACCTTAACGGTGATATGGGAGTTGCGCTTCAGGATGCGGTCAGCGCGACCCTTTGCACGCGGCTTGATGCGCTTCATTGTCATGCCTTCATCTACGAAGATCGCAGAGACACGCAGCTCATCAATATCAGCACCGTTGTTGTGCTCTGCATTTGCAATTGCAGACTCAAGCACTTTCTTAACGATAGCTGCCCCTTTTTTCGGGCTGAAAGCCAAGATATTCAAGGCTTCACCCACGGCTTTACCGCGAATCTGATCGGCAACCAAGCGCGCTTTCTGGGCAGAAATGCGAGCGCCTTTCAATTTAGCAGCGACTTCCATCTTCTATCCCCTTATTAACGCTTCTTGGCCTTTTTGTCTGCCGCATGACCGCGATACGTGCGCGTTACAGCAAACTCGCCTAGTTTGTGGCCAACCATGTCTTCAGAAATGAAAACTGGAACGTGCTGGCGGCCGTTGTGAACTGCGATCGTCATTCCTACAAAGTGCGGGAAGATCGTTGAACGACGAGACCAAGTTTTAATTGGCTTACGGTCGTTGTTTTCAATCGCAGCTTCTACCTTCTTCAACAGGTGAAGGTCGATAAATGGACCTTTCTTCAGTGAACGTGGCACAGCTGTATCCTCAAATTAGTTACTTAGCAGAACGACGACGAACGATTAGCTTGTTCGTGCGCTTGTTCTTACGAGTCTTATGACCTTTAGTTGGCACACCCCAAGGAGATACTGGGTGACGACCACCAGAAGTACGGCCTTCACCACCACCATGTGGGTGATCAACTGGGTTCATTGCAACACCACGAACCGTTGGACGTACACCTCTCCAACGCTTCGCACCAGCTTTACCTAGCTGACGCAAGCTGTGTTCGCTATTGCTAACTTCACCCAATGTCGCGCGACATTCTGCCAACACTTTGCGCATCTCACCGGAACGCAAACGCAATGTAGCGTATGCACCTTCACGCGCTACTAACTGCGCAGAAGTACCCGCTGAGCGTGCAAGCTGAGCACCTTTACCAGGCTTCAACTCGATACAGTGGATCACGCTACCTAGTGGGATGTTACGCAAAGGCAGTGTGTTACCTGCTTTGATATCCGCATCCGCACCAGAAACCAGCTTATCGCCTGCAGAAACACCTTTAGGAGCGATAATGTAACGACGCTCACCATCAGCATATTTCAACAACGCAATGTGCGCTGAACGGTTTGGATCGTACTCCAAACGCTCAACAGTCGCTGGGATACCATCTTTATTGCGACGGAAGTCAACAACACGGTAGTGATGCTTATGACCACCGCCGATGTGGCGCGTAGTGATACGGCCATTATTGTTACGTCCACCGGACTTGCTCTTTTTCTCAAGCAGCGCAGCTAAAGGCTTACCTTTATGGAGCTCCGCACCAACAACCTTAACTACGTGACGACGTCCAGCAGAGGTTGGCTTTGTCTTAGTAACTGCCATGATTTAACCCCTTCTTATTCGCCACCAAGGAAATCAATCTCAGAGCCTTCTGCAAGACATACATACGCCTTACGAACGTCACTACGCTTGCCGAAGCCGCGCGCAGTACGCTTGGTCTTACCCTTTGCGTTTAGAACGTTTACGCCAGCAACTTTAACGTTGAACAGCTGTTCTACCGCTTCTTTGATTTCAGGTTTGGTAGCATCTTTTGCCACACGAAAAACTACCTGCTGAGAGTTATCAGCGACGATAGTTGCTTTCTCAGAGATATGAGGACCTAACAGTACTTTGTACAGACGTTCCTGGTTCATGCCAGCGCCTCCTCAATTTTCTTCAGAGCAGCCACAGTGACACATACCTTGTCAAAACCAACCAAGCTTACTGGATCGATACCTGCAACATCACGCACATCAACGTGCGGTACGTTACGAGCCGCCAAGTATAGGTTAGCTTCTAGATCTTCTGTCACGATTAGCGCGTTTGCCAGCTCAAGCTCTTTCATCTTCGCCACGAACTGCTTAGTCTTTGGTGCTTCCAAAGACAGCTGCTCTACAACAACTAGACGCTCTTGACGAACTAGTTCGGAGAAGATGCAACGCATAGCTGCGCGATACATCTTTTTGTTTACCTTCTGAGCGTGCTCACGTGGTTTAGCAGCGAATGTAACACCACCTGAACGCCAGATAGGAGAACTGATTGTACCTGCACGTGCACGGCCCGTACCTTTTTGACGGAATGGCTTAGCGCCACCGCCAGCAACTTCGGAACGTGTCTTCTGTGCTTTTGTACCCTGACGAGCACCAGCCAAGTAAGCAGTAACTACTTGGTGTACCAGCGCTTCGTTGAATTCTTTACCAAATGCCAGATCGGATACTTCGACCGATCCATTGGCTCCAGCCAGATTCAAATTCATCACAACCCCCTTTAGGCGCCAGCTTTAACAGCTGGTTTAACGATTACGTCACCGCCAGTTGCGCCTGGAACAGCACCTTTAATCAACAACAGGTTGCGTTCTGCGTCTACACGCACAATCTCAAGTGTCTGAACAGTACAACGTTCAGCACCCATGTGACCTGCCATTTTCTTGCCTTTCCAAACACGACCAGGAGTTTGACACTGACCAATGGAACCCGGAGCACGGTGAGATAGCGAGTTACCGTGAGTCGCATCTTGAGTACGGAAATTCCAACGCTTAACGCCGCCCTGGAAACCCTTACCTTTTGATTGACCAGTAACATCTACTTTCTGACCTGCTTCGAAGCGCTCAACTGTTAGTGCATCACCAACATTGATTTCTTCATCACCTGACAGACGGAACTCCCATAAACCGCGACCGGCCTCAGTATTTGCTTTCGCAAAATGACCAGCTTCAGGCTTGCTTAGGCGGTTAGCCTTAACAGAACCCGTAGTAACCTGAACAGCTTGATAGCCGTCAGCTTCTACAGTTTTAACCTGAGTCACGCGATTCGGATCCACCTCGATGACCGTGACTGGCACGGATACGCCATCTTCAGTGAAGATGCGAGTCATACCCGCTTTGCGTCCGATTAAACCTACAGACATTATATTTACCTCTTGCCAGTTGTGTACGGGGCTGTTACCCACTACGGCTGCCCATTTCAGGCGCATTCCACAAACAGCGCTTCATTAAACAAATAATTCTGCGCAGTGCTTGATTAGCCTAGACTGATCTGCACTTCTACACCCGCAGCGAGATCCAGCTTCATAAGAGCATCAACAGTTTTTTCTGTAGGCTCCACGATATCCAGAACACGCTTGTGCGTACGAATTTCATATTGATCACGCGCGTCTTTGTTAACGTGCGGAGAGATCAATACTGTGTAACGCTCTTTGCGAGTTGGAAGCGGGATCGGACCACGCACCTGAGCACCCGTACGCTTCGCTGTATCAACGATTTCTTGCGTAGAAGAGTCGATCAGGCGATGATCAAACGCTTTCAGACGAATTCTGATTTTCTGGTTTTGCATTTTTGATCACACACTTATTCAAAATTTATTAAAGACCAAAAAATGGCCTCCCCTCGAATGAAGGGGACGCAAATTCTACTCAGCACGACCATTTAGGTCAAGCCCATTCGAACACTTTTTAACCAAAACAAAAAAGCCCCCCTAAAAAGGGAGGCTTTTTACACACAATAAAATATTATGCGATTACTTTAGATACAACACCTGCACCTACTGTACGACCACCTTCACGAATCGCAAAACGCAGACCTTCGTCCATTGCGATTGGCGCGATCAGCGTTACGTTCATTTGAACGTTATCGCCTGGCATAACCATTTCCACGCCTTCTGGCAGTTCACAAGAACCTGTTACGTCCGTTGTACGGAAGTAGAACTGTGGACGGTAGCCTTTGAAGAATGGCGTGTGACGACCACCTTCATCCTTAGACAGTACGTATACTTCACATTCGAAGTTTGTGTGCGGCTGGATTGAACCAGGCTTAGCCAATACTTGACCACGCTCTACTTCGTCACGTTTAGTACCACGCAACAGTGCACCAACGTTCTCACCTGCACGACCTTCGTCAAGCAGCTTACGGAACATCTCTACACCCGTACATGTTGTCGTCTGAGTTTCACGGATACCGACGATTTCGA